>JBKCNS010000043.1:0-22326 GCA_046297095.1 Kapaibacterium sp. (SeqCode)
AGCAGCGGCACATGGATAATGAGCATTTGCATGATGATGAAGCCCACAAGATTGCCGTTCAGCACTGTGCCCTGAAACGACAACGTTTGTTCAAACGACGCCGTGGCAAATCCGATGAACGCCGAGCCATCGGCTTTGAGCGCAAAAAGAATCACGCTGATAAGAAGCGTCAGAGCTCCCAAACCCAGATAAGTTCTGGGCTTCAGGATAATCTTCACGCACTCGTTCCAAATACTGCGAATGAGCATCATGATTGTAGCAAAGAAATAAAGTACTCTTCCAGTTTACGTTTTGCATCCACCGATGTAACTCGCACACCGTTTGTCAACAGCATCAGGGTTACATCGGGAACACGATTTTTCAGCAACGACACTTGCATGTGCTGCGCATCGCGATGCACGATAGTTACATCGGTAGCATTCTCGGATATCAGTGCACAAGCGCGCTGCACATCATCAACTTCAAAGGAGGCCGTGATGTCATCCGCGCGCAGTAGTTCGCGTACTTCGCCTTCCACTACTGTGGTTCCTTTGTTGATAATGACCATTCTGCTGGCAATGAGCTCTACTTCGGAAAGTTGATGCGAAGACAGCAGTATGGTTTTGCCTTCCTCCTGGCGCAAACGCAGAATAAGATTTCGTATGTCGATTATTCCCTGGGGATCAAGACCGTTTGTGGGCTCATCCAGAATAATCAGTTCCGGATCGTGCAGTAACGTAAGCGCAATGCCCAATCGCTGCTTCATACCCTGCGAGTATCCCCGCACTGCATGCTTGCCGCGTCCGCTAAGACCTACGATGTCCAGCACGCGGTCGATATCCCGCTTAGTGACGCGAGCGCCACTTATGCGCCCAAAGATTTCCAGATTGCGCTGAGCGCTTAAGTAACGGTAAAAATCAGGTCGCTCAATAATGCAACCGATGCGGGCCAGGATCTCCTCGCGATGCGATTGCAAGGGCTTTCCGAACAGTTCGATAACGCCGCTATCCGGACGAATCAAGGACAGCACGCAGCGCAGCGAGGTGCTTTTGCCCGCGCCGTTCGGACCTAAAAATCCGAACACGTCTCCCTTATTCACATGAAAGCTCACATCCGAAACAGCCTTGAAGCCTTTGAAGCTCTTTGCCAGATTTCGAACGTCAATAACAGTATCAGCCATGGAACCCCAAAAGCATGGTGGTGCAAACGCGGATATGCGGTGTGTTTGCCCGCAGAAAAAGCATGGACGAACAACTCGCGCAAATAAGGTATGAACGAAGGCGAGAAATGAAATCAGCTGTTTGGAAGCAGTGTTGGAACTGTTTTGATGCTGTCGTGCTGTTTTTTTGATCTTGTTTGGAGGATAGCACGCTCCGAAGCGCCGCTTCTTGTTTATCAACGTTCATCGGTAGGGCGTCTTTCGCAACAACATTTCCCGCATCTTTGCGGCCGTACGTGCAGCGCCGAATTACCTAGGCGAGGCCACACCGGCATCTATGCATACAGCACTATGAAGGAAGAAGCGATGTCCACACTTGAATACACATTGCGGTTGGTGATTGTTGCCCTAAGCACCTGCGTGCGCGGCGTGGTGTTTCTTATGCACCGTTTGGTAAGCGGTACTTCATCCATTACCTACCCGCATGTGCAAAGCTGGTGCCGCAACGTACTGGCACTATCGGGAGTGCGGGTGCGCGCAGAAGGCGCAGAGAATCTGGATCCGGGGGCCTCGTATATCTACGTGGCCAATCACGCCTCGCTGTTCGATATACCGGCGCTGCAAGTGGCATTGCCCGGAAGCGTGCGCATCATGTACAAGAAAGAGCTGCAGAAGATTCCGTTTATGGGATGGGCCTTGCGTTACTCATCGTTCATTCCTATCGTTAGGGAAAAAGCACGCGACGCCATGAACACGGTGAATGCCACCGTGGATGTTATACGCAACGACGCCTCCTCGCTGATGATTTTTCCCGAAGGCACGCGCACGCCGGACGGCTCGGTACAAAAGTTCAAACGCGGCGCTTTTATCGTGGCATTGCAGTCCGGGAAACCTCTGGTGCCCGTTGCCATTTGCGGCAGCTTCGATGTATTGCCCAAACACACACTGCGCTTTCGTAAGGGTGAAATTGTGGTGCGCATGGGAACGCCTATTGTTCCCGAAGATCGCGCGTATTCACGCGAAGAAGAGATTGCACTGATGAACACCATGCACGCAGCTGTAGCCGAGCTGTTGAACAGAAAATAGAGGTAGTGCGGAACTTCCTGGATCGGCTTCGGCAAATCTTAGAGCGGCTTCTGAAATATTCCTACCAAGCTTACGCCAAAGGGCAGAGATGCATTTTTAAGCAATGCTGCTTCGGAGGCAAACACCGAATGAAACAGAGAATTCACCGCCGCGGGAACGGGATCAACCACGGCGTGTATGTCTTCGGGGCGAAGATTCTTTTGTGTGAGTCGCTTCAGCGCTGCTAATGGAAACAACAACGTATTGAAGTACGAGAGTTTTTTCTGTTGGAAACCTGCGCCGCTCAGCAAAGCACCAAACTGCGCTTTGGTGTAGCGGCGGTAGTGCATGTGAATAATATCGTGCGCACTCCACATCCACGGATTTGCCGGCACGGTGGCAATGAAAAATCCACCGGGGCGCAGTAGGTCGTACACTTGCTTCACCACTGCTTTGTCGTCCTCGATATGTTCAATCACATCCAGCATCGTTACTGCATCTACCGTCCATGCATCGGCGGGAAAGTTCTGCGAGAAATCATCAAGAGTGCCCAGGTGTAGATGTTCCAAGCCACGCTTTTTGCAATACTCAATAGCAAGAGCAGATGTATCGGTGCCTATAGCGGTGTACTCCGTAGCGAGTTCCGAGAGAAACCCTCCCGTGCCACACCCCACATCAACCACCGTAGCACCCTTTGGCAAAGCGCACACTGAATTTATAAGCGTGTGAATGATATGAGCGCGCGCGGTGAACCACCAGTACGTGCTTTCAACATTGAAGTTCGAGTGATAGACTTTTTCTTCCATAGGTGCGGTAAAATACCACCTTCGGCGCGAAGAACTTGTAGCAAACTGAGCCGGCGCCAACATCACAAAACCCTCAATACGCGATAAAATGGGCAATCGAGGCCTGCACATTGATGAAATGAAAAAAACTTTGTACCAGGGCCTCAAGGTTTTATTACACCCTCCGATACCTCCAGTGTCGAAGTGATAGTACGACGACACAACGCCGCAAATGTCAAGGATGACACAAAGCGATTCACGGATTGAACGACCTATGGAACTCAACGGCATACAACTCCCCTTTGTACCGGTTACCGGTGGCACCGCCACAATACCGACGCCGCAAATCTCGACACCACCGAGAACACCATTTGCCGACATCCTCAATTCCGAGATGCAGAACCTCCGGTTCTCGTCTCATGCCCAAGCTCGTCTTTCCAGTCGTGATATACGATTGAGCGAAGATGATATGAAGCGTCTTGAGAGTGCTGTTGCAAAGGCAGGCGATAAGGGAGCCAAAGATTCCTTGGTAATGCTTCGCGATATGGCGTTTATCGTTAGTGTTCGCAACAGAACGGTGATCACTGCTCTGAATGGCGAACAAACACATAACAATGTGTTTACGAATATCGACTCGGCAGTAGTTGCGTAACACCTTGGCAGGTTAGCAACACTTGGGTTGGACCTCGTCCGGCTGCTTCCTCGGAAGCAGCCGGCAGGAGACCCTGAAATACGGACTCTTTCCGACTGACTGACGAAAGAACCGGCAAGCCAAAACAGCTTCAGCTGTGTACGCAAGGGTGGGAGTGTATCCCACACGAATGCAGTACGCGGCAATGATGTGAATGTAAACTTGTTTTATTCAATTAAAGGGTCTCCGTTATGGCACTCATCCGATCACTCACCACAGGCTCCACCTCTCTACGTGCACATCAGCAACGCCTGGATGTGATTTCCAACAACATTGCAAACGTCAACACTGTGGGCTACAAATCAAGCCAGTCGCAGTTTGTTGATCAGCTCTCGCAAGTGATGAGTTTAGGTTCCGCACCCACGAGTATCGCTATGGGTGGCATAGGCGGTGTAGACCCCGAGCAAATCGGTCTTGGTGTACGTCTTGGAGCAATTCGCTCAGACTTCTCTCAGGGTAACATTCGCACCACGAATCGTGCGCTCGACGTTGCTATCAATGGTGATGCATTCTTTGCTCTTAGCTTGAATGGTTCAGCATCGTACACTCGTGCCGGAAGTTTTTCTCTTGATAAAGACGGCAACTTCGTGGACTCTGTATCCGGCGCTTTTGTTCAAGGTTACAATAACAAGCTTGATGCAAACGGACGGATCCTTAAAGACAGCACCGGAACAGCAATATTGGACAAGAGTCTTGCCTCCTTACGTATCGATCCGAACGTAAAGTCCAGCCCCAAGCAAAGCACACAAGCCATGATGGCCGGCAACCTTAGCGCATCGTTGCAAAGCGGCGAGAGCGTGCAGTCTGCCATACCGGTGTATGATAATCTTGGTATCTCTCACGTGCTGGAACTCAAGTTCACACGCACGGCAAATGCAAATGAGTACAGCCTGACGGGAACAATAGACGGCAAGGCGCTCACTCTACCCGCAGCTGCCGGCACCGTTACCTTCAAGACCGACGGTACTATCGACACTCCATTGAACTTCGACATCTCTGCAGCCGACATGAACACGGCTCTGGGCGCAGGTGTTACTTCGTTCGACACCACAAAGAACTTGAACATCGTGTTGGCAGAACCTAATAGAATCCTGAACGGTATCACACAGTTTGCAGGACAGAATTCGCTGAACTTGGTAAGCCAAAACGGATACGCTGCCGGTAACCTTACCGGACTCACAATTGATCCCACGGGAAAAATTCTTGGCGCGTTCACCAATAGTCAATCAGAGGTTCTCGGTCAGATCGCCGTGGCGCGTTTCACCAATCCCAGCGGTCTGCTGAAGCAAGGTGACAATCTGTTCTCGGTATCGGCAAACAGCGGCTTGCCGAACATCGGAACAGCAGCCGAGATCTTTACCTCGGTAAAGATGATCGGTGGCGCACTCGAAGATTCGAACGTTGATCTTACGGAACAGTTCACGGATTTGATTTCCACTCAGCGAGGCTTCGAAGCTGCTGCGCGGACCATCACAATCTCTGATCAGTTCTTGCAAGAAATCAATCAGTTAAAACGATAAGAGTAAACTGACGAACTAAGCAATAGGCAAGGATCCGTTCAGGATGAACTAAGGATCCTTTAACAATCAGATACGGATATAATAAGGTCGCAAGTGTTCGCTCACTAAGCACCGGGCTCTCCATCACACACTGACTCTCATTCGACACGGACGTCGCGATTGTTCAGATGTAGCTCGGCCGCTGCGGCAACGTGCAGCATGGATGATTGCACACCCCAAGCATGGAGCAAGGGAGGTTTGGAAACAGGATTGAGGCTATTACCAAGAGAACGAACGTGACTACGGTCACAAGGTACAGGAAGAAAGTGGTTATAATCTGCCGTTGCGGCGATGCATCATGGACGATGTGGGCTTCGACGGCAGATTTTTTTTATTCCCCCACCGTGGCAATTCGCTGAAGCGCGATCCGCAATACCCCGGCGCTGAGCAGCGCCATTATTAGGCTGATCCACGCGGGAACATTCGTCGTGATGCCGGCAAACTCCGCCACACCGGCGTGATACATCCCAACCATTGAGGCATTGAATACCGCATGCAGTACCATTCCCGGTACAAGAGATTGCGCGCGTTGTGCAAGCATACTCAGCACCGCACTCAACACTACCATGGGCAGAAACATCGACGGCTGAAAATGCAACAAAGCAAACACTACAGTGGTGCAAAGCGCAGCAGGCAAGGGGCGCCACACCTCTTCCAGTGATCGTTGAAGCAGTCCGCGAAACAACATCTCTTCTGCAATGGTGGGTATCACTGCCAGGCATAGAACTTGTGCCGGTATGGACCATACATAGTCCGCACGAAGCAATGCCCTCATGGTTTCATCATGCATGCCGGACATTTGATTCATCCATTCGATCACACCTTGCGGCAGCACTGCAAGCTGCAGCTCATACACGGCAGACTCGCAGAGAAAGGTAAGCAGCGCAATACCGGCGAGCAGAATAACGCGATGCACATTCCAACTCAATCCCGAGCGGCGCATCAGTCCGCGCACACCCAAGGGCGAACGGCGCATCAGCAACGCTGCGGGCAGCAGCATGCCAACCAGCTGGGCAGCGGCTTGCAGAAAAATGATGCCTGAATGATCGGCGCCGTCGCCAAGAAGTTTTTGCGCGGCTGTTCCCACCAAATAAAAAGCGAGAACGACAATCACCGTACTTAAGCTGCCAAAAAGAGCGTGTGGAAAACGCGCCCGATCGGGCACATCCATTGATTGGTCTGTCATAGCATCGTAATTGATATCGTGATGACTGATATCGTGATTGATATCGGAACACTACACAACGATATCGCGCTCGTAGATACGATAGGTTTTGTACTTGCTTGCCTGCATGATTTGTGTGAGCGCCTTATTCATTGCTTCGTTGCTCTCCAAGATCCACGATGCTTCGCCGGTGTCGCAGCCCAGCTTATGAGCGGCGTCGGCGGTTTCTGCGTACATCAGAGTATCGATGCCTTTGTTCCTGAACTCCGGCAGCAGGCCAAGCACGAAGATGCGAACGGAAGAGATTTTCTTTTTCTTTGTTACCAGGTGCCACAACGCTCCAAGCAAACTTCCCTTCTTGTTGTAGATAAGCACTTCGTTGATATTCGGAAGCGTAATAGCAAAACCTACCGGCTTTCCCTGATGTTCGGCGATAAGCACCAAGCTTGGCTCTGCTACTTGCTTAAGGTCGTTGACAAGAAAATCAAATTCATCGTCGGTGATTTTCACAAAGCCCCAGTTTTTCTCCCATGCAGCATTGAAGATGGTCTTGAGAATTGCGGTGTCTCTCTTGAAGTTGGCTTTGTTCTTGAAGTCCATGGAGCGAATGGTAATGCCGGTTCGGTCGCGAAGCAAATTCACCATGCGCTTCATCTTCTCGGACTGATAGGTAGCGTTTTGCAAGATGTACGCAAACAAATCCATCACCTTGTGCATGCCGTAGTTCTCGAGCAATGCTTGGTAGTATGTAGGGTTGTATGTCATCAATACCTGCGGAGGTGAGTCGAAGCCATCCACAAGAAGCGCGGCTTCGTCGTTCATCGATGGATTAACCGGTCCGCGAATCTGCTCCATGCCATGCTCTTTAAGCCACACGCCGGCTGCATCCAGAAGTGCATTGGCCACGGCTTGGTCGTTCACGCATTCGAAGAAACCGAAGAAACCCACTTTATCGTCGTGCTCGATGTTGTGATTATCGTTGATAATGGCGGCAATACGGCCCACAATCTCGTTGTTCGATTCGGCAAGAAAGAGCTGAATTTTGGAATGCTTGTAAAACGGATTCTTCTCCGTGTTGAGCACCTTCTTTCTGTCCTCGATAATAGGCGGAACGAAGTTCGGATCTCCCTTGTAGAAGTTCCATTGACTCTTGATAAATGTCATTTTATCGGAGGAAGATTTTACCGGTCGGATGGTGAACTTCATGTCAATCCCCAAAGATGTGTGTGTATAGATACCAAAAAATACCGCCGCGAATATAGTACACCCGATGCGCCACAGCTTTGCAATTCACTGAGATCTGTTCAGCGCTTACACGAGTGAAACAGTGCTGTTGAGTGCTTTTTAGCACTACCGACTTTTTGCGCCAAAATGCTCATGCACAAGGCGCCCTGCCAGGCCGCGCACTACAGCGCGAAACTGAACGATGTTGTCGTCTGTTAGTACCGATTGCACCGAGCGAACCACCGTGTAGGTGCCACCCTTGTTAATGCGTGCAAGCGAAAGTGTGATGTCGGCTCCCGTATCGGTTTTGGTGCAGGTTCCCGTGATGTAATACTCTATCTCGAGCCTGTGCAAAGCGTCGAGCTCCGCAAAGCTGGGCGCGGCGTCGTTCTCCGGCACATAGAGTTTGAATAAGGCATAGATACTATCGCGAGAATCCACATCCAGACACACTACATGGGCGGAGTTCTTCAAAGTATCAAACACATTTACCACAGCATCGAAAGCAGCTACCGTGCGCTTGTCGAACACAATCCAGGGCTGGGCGGCTGATGTGTTGTAAAACACCATTCCGCCCGGAACCACTGTGGGAGCGGGCTGCACGCGATACGCACCTTCGCAACCGGCATACAACGACGAATCACCTAGTGCCACGCAGAGTGCACGCTGTATAGCGCTGAGAATAGCCGGATCGCTTACCACATCGTTCATCTTTTCGGAGCGATAGCGAATAAGTGCAAAACCACGACCGGTGCTAATGGTGGAGTAGGTTGAATCGGAAGCGATGCGCACTTCGGCACGGATGACATTTTCAAGGCGGTCTAAACGAACGAAGAGAATTCCGCGAGCGGAAACAGCCTGTGCAATGCGCCTGGCTGAGATGTTTGTAAGAGTATCCTTTCCGCCGGACGATTGCACCAAAATTTTAGCTACGGAGTCCGCTTCACGCGAGGAAAACAGCTCATATGTACCTGTTAGGTGCAGGGCAAGTGCGCAACCTGCCTCCAGCTTGGCGCCGGAAACTTTCAATGAACTGCCTGCCTCTGCTCTTCCCAAGAGCAAAAGTTGTGGAGTTAAGGATTCTTGTGCCGATACCTTCGGTACACACAAACCAAAAATGGTTGCTACAACTGCGGCTAAAAGTACTGGTTTGTTCATCTTTTGTGCTTGGCGCAAGGCCCGGGAATCGTAGATTTCGCTCGTAATAGCAATATGTGTAACACACAGGGAAGCATCGGGATACAACTCGTTGAGTTCTCTGCTTTTCGGAACACTATTTGCTCTCTTGATCGGTGGTTTGTGTTAGTGCAAATCTACATGCTTTCGTGGTGTTTGTGCCGGGATGCAGGGACATCTGAGTATGATTCTCGGATTGTGATTCTCGGAGTATGATTCTCTGTGTTTGATTTTCATGCAGTTGATTGATAGGGGCCTTATGAAGAATATCGTGTATTCCATGTTTTTTCGAGTAGCTGTTGCGCTCGTACTGTTTGTGGGCGGATCCACTACGTCGTTGGCGCAGTTTCCTGCGAGCTGCGATGTAGATAAATCCTGCGTGGGGCTTGCCTACACACCCACGGTAAGCACCGGCAAAGGTTCGCACTACATCGAAGTTCAATCAGCAGCCGTTCAGGACTCTCTGACTACAGCAATGTCTGTTGAGTTTTGGATAAAAGCTACAAGACAACCCGGTGCACGAGTGTACTTGGGCGGTAAGTGGGGTCCGTACACAAACAACGATAACAACGACTCCTGGGCACTGTATATCACGCCCACCGATCAACTGGCATTTGAACTGAACGGCAGCGGCAACAACCTTGGTGCTACGGACAATACATTGGCCACCACCGATGCCTCCCCGCTGTATGCCGCATGGACACACGTGTGTGCAGTGTTCGACGGAGCGTCGAACTCCGCTATCATTTATCTGAATGGCCGAGAAGTAGCGCGTAACCGTAACGCATCCTATCCCATCACTTCCCTGCGTCGACCTGCCGATCCTTCGCTGAAAATACTTTTCGGTAGCACAAACGATATAGCGCGATCCACTTCCTACAGGAATTTCATTGGTCAGCTCGACGAGATTCGCATGTGGAAACGTGTGCTCACGCCAACAGAGATTTATTGCAACATGGAGCGTTCCTTGGCGGGCAACGAAACGGGAATCGTGTTGTACTATCGATGCAACGACAACAACTCCGGAACTCTTGCCGGACTGCTCTGCGATGCCACAGGCAAGGGAAGCTTAGGCCGCATGGTGAATATGATCACCTGCCAGGCAAGCACACGCACTGTGCAGCAGAAACTTGTGGTGAGCACCACAGCCATCACCGACGAAGTAAAATGCGTAACACAGAAATCGTGGCAGATCACGATCACGGATACTTCGTATCTGTCGTGCGGCCGCTCGTATTCATTCGCCATGGCCGGCCGTGATGCTCGCTTCTTCCGCGTCACTCCCACAAGCTCGGTGATGCAGCCAAACACACCGGTGGGACTGACGGTGACATTTACGGGATCTATAACCGGAGCTATTCAAGCGCAGCTCAACATTACCGGAAACAATCGTTGTATTGCCGCGCAGAAGGTAGACTTCAACTTGAATCGCTCCACCGAAGTGGAATTGAAAAAGCGCAGCATTGTTTTTGATACGGTTTTTGCCAAGTGCCGCAACGCACCCTATCACGATAGTCTGGTGGTGGTGTGCAACAACACTTTACCAGCCGGTACCAATACCAATCGCAGCATTGTGATTCGCGGTGGAAGCTTCGCTCGCTTTCCCGGTGTGTTCAGCGTGCTGCCTCCGCGAAACAAGAGCTTTCCTTTCTCTTTGGGGCCGGGTCAGTGCGATACTCTTCGCATTCGATTTTACCCCACCGTTGATACCACCTTTGCGTATGTGGACACGCTCACTCTGCAAAGCGACGATAACTGCCCGGGCACAGGCATCATGGCTGTAAGCGGCGTGGTGCAGGAAGTGTTTTCTATTCGCCAACCTGATGGAAAAACCAGACTGAAGAGTATCAGCTTCCAAAGCACCTGCCCCGGAGATATCAGTAACTCTGTTGGTTGGAATTGGTACAACCTTACACGGCGCGATATCACTATCGACAGCATCTACATTCCAAAGAGTCTGGTAACTGTTGGTATGCCTCGTGTACCACCGGTGTACACGCTGCGGCCGTCTGCCACTAACGGAGAGTTCCAAAAGTATTTCCGATTCAGGCCTTTAGCGCCGGGATTGGTGAACAACGATCCTATCATCTTCTTTGCAACGCTCAAAGGCATAGGCTGCCAATTCATCGACACCTTGCGCTGGTCCGGCTACGGCAGAGACAATGATGTGATCTTCTCTACTCCGGGTGTAGACTTTGGCAATGTGATCGTTGGTAAGGATAGCACGATGACGGTGACGATTACCAATAAGAGCACAACCGACGTGATGAACATCGCGCTCTACCTAAAAACCGGTGATGCCTTTGTATTCACGGGTGCGAAGACGGCCTCGCTTGCTCCGGGTAGATCGCAAAATCTGACGATCACGTTTAGGCCCACCTTGGCGCAGCTGTATACCGACGAGCTGTGCTTGTTTGAATCCCGATGCTACACCACGCAGTGCATTCCCGTTCGTGGCAGAGGTATTATCGAACGATTCCGTTTTAATCCGCCGGTGATGAACATCGAGAATGTGATCGGCTGCAGAGACAGTATCTCGTTTGTGGACATAGTGAACGAATCATCGGTAGCGCAGACATTGCGCAACTTTACCCTTACGCAACCCGGCACACAATTCACGCCTGTAGATCAAAGCGGTGCTCCGATTAATCTCAGCAGCGTGAGTATCTCGCTGAACCCGGGCGAGAGCAGACGATTCTACTTCCGCTTTTCTCCGAACACATTTCTTTCTGATGTTGCAATTGTAGCGTACTTGAATTACACTACTTCGCTCACCGGTGATAAGTGGATGGTAAAGCTCTTCGGATCGTCGGTTATTCCGCGCATCTACATCACTCCGCGCACGCTGTTCGGCACGTTGGAAGTGGGCGACACGCGCCGCGATTCCGTGACCTTGGAGAACACCTCTCCGCTGCCGGTGTATGTGGATTCCATCTCGGTGCCCAATGGGTACAAGCTTATCTCGCTGAACAAAACACTGCCTCGGTGGATGGCACCGCGCGACTCGGTGAAAGCAATCATTGAGTTTGCTCCCGTTACGGCCGGTGTGTACAACGATTCCATTGTAGCCAAGGGAGAAAACCCCTGCCCTCAAATTATCAGCAAGGGATCGCTGGAAGGAAAAACACAGATAGTAAAGCTCGAGGCCAGCTTATCCATTCAGAATTTCTCGTACGTGCGTCCTTGCGATTGCATCACGCGGCAAATTCCGCTCACGAACAATTCGTTTGTGAACAACATCACGGTGGATTCCATGTGGATCGACTCTACCGGTATTGCCAACGGTACGCCGAACCTGTTTACGTGGACGTCCTACTATTATGAAAAAGCCGGCAGAGTATTGCCGTTCAGCATTCCACCGCGCTCCACCGACACCGTGAACTTGGTATTCTGCCCGCGCACTCCGGCGGTAACAAACCGTGTAACGTGCGTGGCCCGCTTTAACGTAACAGCGCGCGGTGCGGGCTGGGGTCCGGATAAATACACGTGTTTCCTTGCAGGAAAACGCAGTTTGATTTTCCGTCCGCTTATCACGGCTATAGGTTTTCCGGGGACTCGCGTTGATACCTTGTCCATTGTGCGCCGCGATACCATTGCCATTCCCACCGTGGTGGACAATCCCGGTCAGGAAACCGTGCAAATCGATTCCATCACCTATTTGCCGGACGAGCGTGTGTTTATTCACCGCGATACGTTGAATCAACCCATCAATTTCCCGGTTGTATTGCAGCCCGGAACCAAGGCATATCCATTTACCTTCTACTTCAGGCCAAGAGCTCCGCGCCAAGGAAGCAAGCGATACTCTGCTCGCGCAGTGATCCATTACTCAAAGCCATGCAATGATGTGGACACGACAATTCTTCTGACGGGCGAGGGACTGGCGCCGGCTTTTGGTTTGCAAATGACCTTCGACAACAAACGCGTTGAAACCGACACTTTCCGCATTATCAGTTGCGATACTCTGCGCGTGCCGGTGTATTGTTCGCGCGACATTCCCGCACCAACAGTGGACGTACAATTTGATGCGCTCTTCGACACTACCAAACTTGTAGCCGTGGGTGCTGTATCCTCGTTCAAGAATCCGACGTTCAAACCTCTGGCGCGCGGCGGTGCTCAGTTCTCAGTGAAGGATTGCAAGAACTTAGACTCGCTGCAGTCCTTTATCACCATGCTTCTGGTACCGAAGGCAAATGTTCGTAGCGCGTCGTCTATTGCCATCGACTCCGTTTTCTTCGACACGCAGGAAATTCTGAATTACTATATCAGTGCCGGTGGGGACCAAGGCGATGTTCTGGTTGATCAAGTGGAGGTTCGCTCTCAACGGCCGCTCGTAGACTTCGACAGCGTTCGCGTGCTTGATTGTGCCAGTGACACAATTTTGGTAACGAACACCGGTGATGTGCCAACGTCGGTGGATTCTCTGTTGATACTCCCGCCGCTTGTGCGGTACCTAAGCTCGGTGCCGCCGCGCGCGGCTCTGCTTGCGCCCGGAGCCAGCTCGGTGGTTACTGTGGAGTACTGCCCGCGTGATAAATCCTCGTTCGACTCGGTCATGTATGTGTTTGCCACCTCACCATGTTTGGTGGGCGACTCACTGCGGCTCAAGGGCAAAGGATTTGTGCCGGACCTTCCCGTACGTTTTGCTACCGACAATGCAAACTTCACGAAGCCGACTCCGCTGGGAGGCATCATCGGTGATACCATTGTGGTGCCGGTGTATCTAGACACCAACTTGAGCATTACCTATCGCAACAAAACCTATTGGCTGAACGATCTTTCCTTCAACATCGGCGCATCGTGGAACAAGTACATGCTGAAGTATCTGGATCACTCGTCGGTGTTTGGCACTAAGTGTTCCGTAACGCAGCAGCGCTTCGACTCTCTGACCATTTCCTTCAACGGTGTGGACACTGTACGTGCAGGAAAGATTGCCGCCCTTCGCTTCCTTATCATGGTGCCGGACACTGCCGAAGATGATGTGATCATCAGGCCCGACTCGGTGTTTACTACAGACTCTCTGTTGTTTATAAACCTCATCCCTTCAGGTTCGGTAACGCAGGTTCAGACAGGCGCCAAGTGCAACACCACGACGGCAAAATCGAGCGTGGCAGTACCGATGCTCTATAGCGCTCAGCCCAATCCGGCCCGAGACAGAGTAACACTGCGCTTTGATATTCAAGAGTGGGTGCCGGTGTGGTTGTATGTGGTTAACACCACCGGAGAGATCGTTGCCACACCGCTGGACGGCAAAAAGAAGTTCATGCCGGGTCAGCATAGTGTAGAGGTAGACCTATCAGATCTGCCGCCGGGCGTGTACTCATACGTGCTGTCTGCAGGCATATTCAGCGACACCAAGAGAATGGTGATCGTGCGATAGCGAGATACTCGTTGAAGTAGAGCGAGGGCATTACATCTCGTTCTACTTCTTCAGCAGAAGTTTTCTCATTGCAAGTTGTTCCGGACTGGGGTTCTCCATGGGCCGGGCTACATGATAGCGTGTTACGGGTTTTTCTTTGGGAGTTGCCGAGAGTACCATCTCGGTTCCGTTGCGGCGCACCGTAAGCTCTACCGGCGATAAACTCTTCGGAGACCATACATACATAGCCATCACGCTTTCCTTATTCTCCGGCGTTACTTGAATGTTGTTGATCTTCAGCAGGGTGTCGCCGTCCATAACGGTAAAGTCGTTCTCGCTGCGCGCCGTCAGCACCACTGCATCTTTGGCACCACGCTTAAAGAAGAAGCGCGTCGATGAGAACTGTATGCTGTTTTCCTCTACGGAGTCTTGATAATTGTAACCAATACTGCTCAGGTATTGAGCATACGGCGGCGGCGTATTTCCCACCACATGATCTTCGAAGAACGCACGTAGGTCCGGATGCACAAGGCGCACAAAGTCGTTGATCAGGTCGGCATCGTCGAAAGGACGTTGAGGTCCGTAGATGTCCTTGAGCTCGAGCAACACCGACAGCAGATTCTTCTTGGACTGCGTTAGCTCTCTGATGCGAAGGTCTAAGCAGAACGCAAGTACAGCGCCCGTCTCGTATACAATAGGATACAGCTTCTGATTGTCTTCCGTCAGTACATTCTTGCCAAACTCTGTCCACGACATCGTCTTTGTGCCGAGCATGCGCTTCCCGCCGCGAATCTTCTGCATCATTTCGCGCATAAATTCTTCCTCGGTTTGCAGCGTATCCTGCGCTCTGGACAAGTGGGAGAAATACTCGGTGCAGCCCTCGTACATCCACAAGTGCTCAGACATTTTCGGATCGGCAAAATCGAATTCGTGAACTTCCTTACTGTGAATATTCAGCGGCACCAGAATATGCAGGAACTCATGGCCGGCCGTTCCGCTGATGCCTTCGTGAATCATCGCTCCGCGACCTTCAAGCAAATAATAGAAGCTGGAGTGTGAATGCTCCAGTGCTCCCAATGCCATACGTGCGCCGCCAATTCTGCCGGGTTGATCGAAGTAAAAAATAAACGTGTAGTGCGATACCGGCATTACACCAAAGAATTTTCCCAGAGCTGATGCCAGCTTGCGAAGATCATCGGCTATGTATTGAGCCGTGATGATCTTGTTCGGCGAGTACACGGCAATAAGCACTTTCATGTTGTTCTGCATGAACGATACCGTGTCCGGTATACAGTACATCACGGGATTATCTACCAGGTACGGATAGGTGTTTGCAGAAAGCACATCGGTAGTGTCGTTGAGCTCGCGGCGATCCAGCGAGGTAGCGCCGAAAAATCCCCGCGGCTTGAGCACGGTGATCTCGTAGGGTACATTCTTGTATCCTTCCACGTATCCGAAGAATGCATGGGTATTGATAACAAAGTTCGAATCTTTCTCGATGTTGGTTCCCGAAGGATGAAACACAGCTTTGAATTCTTTGTCGTCCCATGTGTCGCGTACACGGTATTCCAAATACGCCGGAGTTTGAGACACGTGAATGTCGTTGTCCTTCCGTGCTACCGCCAGCTCCGTGCCGTCGGCCGCGAATGCTTTGGCATCCATGATAAAGCGTCCGTAGTCGTCGCGTGAGTAGGTGCCGGGCACCGAGCGAGGCATCACATAGGTGAATGGCGCAGTGCTTATACCTTGGGGCGTAACGCGAACTTTTACCATATCGTCCGCCACGTTGATAAGGTCTACGGAAATGTCTACGCGCGTTTGTGCAGCGATAGAAATAGAACAAACGAGAAGTGCAAAAAAGAGCTTCATACCTTATAGAGAAAACACGTAAAGAGTAACACATGGTTGAATCATGTGTACGGCGTCTGTGCAGCACGCTGCCCATATCGGCGATACGGAGCCCGCGGTACATTGTAGGGCAAAGATAGTGGGAAGCCGTGGTATCGCCCTCACGCTGAGAGCGCGAAGTTCAGGCCATGGTCGGGAGTTTACTCCTTGGGCAAATCAGCAACTTTTTTCCACGACAGGGTGCCGGCTATAGAGTCGATGGCATTCTCCAGGCGGCGAAGCTCCGCCGGTGTGTTAAAGCGGTCGGTAACGGTTTTCGAAGAGTCGAATCGTCGCAGTCGAACGGTGCGAGTGGCCACGTCGGTTACGTTGTCGTCGTAGATATCATCCATGGCGGAGAACTTTGTTTCCTCGAAGGCGCTTAGAAGCGACTGCATGCGGTCTGCATCAATCACAGCTTCGAAAATTCCCAACATCTCCACGTTGGACTTTCCGGTGTAGCGCGCTGTGCCATCTCCGCGCATGATCAGAGTGTATGCCGGGCAAGCTCCAAAACAGGCACTGCGATCAAAATACACTTCGGGTTTTCCCGGTATATCGCTAATGGATTTCACCTTCGAGGAACTTCCGCAGGCGGCCACAAACAGCACTGCCACCAATGCCGCTGCCATAGCAATGAAGCTGTTGATACGAAGTGTGCAGTTGGTGCTTGCGGCATTGAGTGTGCTCATGTGCTTCTTCATGTCGTTCTTGCTCCTCGAGTGATACTGTTTGCTTATTCCTTTATCCTTCTTTACTCTACAGCTCCTTACGCAAACGAGCCACAGGAATCTTCAGTTGCTCACGATACTTTGCAACGGTGCGGCGCGCAATGTTGTAGCCTTCCTTTTTCAGTTCCTTGGTAAGCTTGTCGTCGCTCCACGGTTTGTTCTTCGATTCCTTGCTGATGATATCGCGGATTTTTTCTTTGATCACACGTGTTGATACTTCATCGCCTTCGTCGTTGGTAAGCGACTCACTGAAAAAGAAGCGCAGTTCAAAAATTCCGAACTCCGTTTGCACGTATTTGTTGTTCACCACGCGGCATACGGTAGAGATATCCATGGCGGCATCTTCGGCAACGTCTTTGTAAATCAAGGGACGCAGCCCGCTCGGACCTTCCGCAAAGAAACTCTTTTGAAGCTCCACTATGGTGGTCATCACTTTCAGCAAGGTGGTTTTGCGCTGGCGTATTGCGCTCATCAAGAACTTTGCGTCTTCGTGCTTTTTGCGCAACCACTCGCGGGTGTCTTTGTTGAATTGCTTGTACCGCGCTTCGCGCTTGAGATTCTCGTATGCTTTGCTAACACGAAGCTGGGGCATAGTAGTATCGTTCAGCGACACGATAAAGTCTCCGTGATCTTCCGTTGCTTCAACAGTAAAATCGGGGATGATCGTCGTGATGGCCTGCGTGGACGATCCGTAACCCGGCTTAGGATTCAGTTTACGAATCACATCCAGTGCCTCGCGAAGGTACTCGTCGGTTACTTCCAGCACCTGCGCTATTTGCGCGTAGTGCTTCATGGTAAACTGAGGATAGGTTTTGGTAAGTACCTCGTAGGCCAGTTTCTGTGCGGCGTTGAGCTTGGGCAGTGCGCGAAGCTGCGCAATCAAACACTCCTGAACAGTGCGCGCCGCGCAACCTATGGGCTCGAATTCCTGAATGGCATGCAGGGTACGTTCGGCTTGCTGCATGGTGCAGCGATTCAGCAGCGAAACAGCTGACGACGAATACGATACACTGCCGTCGTTGCTGGATGCCGCTTCGGTAGCGCCGTGCATTCTGCGCTCGTGATTGGTCTCCTCGATGATGGCGTTTGTGTCGTCGAGTACATCACCAAGGTCGCGCCGAAGGTAGCCGTCGTCGTCCAGATTACCGATGATTTGTTCACCCAGTATCATCTCTTCTTCGCTAAGCGGCGCGAAGTGCAATTGTTCCAGCAAATCATCTTCGAACGACTGCACATCTTTTATCTGAAAGGGTTCGAAGTCGCTGTCGTCGTCGGTGGGAGAACTCTCCGTGTTGCCTTTGGGTCCGCCTTCGTCCCACAGCATTTTCTGAAAGTCCAAGGACTCCACGTCGTCGGGAAGATCGCTGTCGTATTGAAGATCCGGTGCATCGGCGGAATCATATCCCACAAGCTCCGGCTCGTTGCCACCGGTAGGAATACCGCCAAGAACGTTATCGCTGTTGTCGCCGTGGTCGCCCCCGTCACCAGGATCCACACGATCGCTGTATGCCGATGTATCCGCGCCCAGGTCGCCGGATGCATCGCTCATTGTTTGTTGAGCAGATGTGGCAATGTCTGCCGCTTCGGTAACTACCGTGGTAACATCAAAGCTAAGATCCTCGTTGACGGAAGAGCCGTCTTCGGCCACTTCTTCCACCATAGGATTTTGCTCTATCTCTTGGCGTATATAGTGCTCCATTTGCAGCGAAGGAAGCTGCAGCAATTTCAGGTATTGAATCTGCTGTGGAGTTAGGGTTTGTTGTAACCCAACATTGAGTTGTAGACCCAGTTTCATAGCTCTACTCTGCTATAAGATGATGAAGACACGCGAACGCACGGCGATGCCCTCCATTCAGGGAGGCTTTGCCGTCCAATCGGTTGTTATGGTGCACCGGGTATGCTGCTCCCGCTACACCGAAGGTGAAGAAGTATCGTCCAACATTTGCAGGGCGTTGGTCCAATCCTCTCCGTACTCTCGCACCAGTGCATCGTGACAGGTGTCGACAATGCGCTGATGTGTAACCTCTCCGTTTATACGCGCGGGAGCACACTCGGGGAACCGATCGTAATACAGATAGGGTCCGCCAAAGTTCGCCACACGTATGGGAAACAAATGGCACGAAATGGGTTTACGGAACGTACACTCGTTTTGGAAGTACGCACGTTCTATTGCACATTTCGCTACAGAATTATCAAAGTACACAAACACGCACTGCGCGTCGTTGATGCAGTTCACGGTGCGGTCGCCTTCCGTTCCTGCCAGCCACCCGTTCTTGGCGATATACTCGCGCGACTCGGGCGTGAGATACTTCATAGCCGCTTCCAAAGCTCCTTCCACCTGCTCGATTTCGTTTTCGCGCAGTGGTGCTCCGGTGCCGCCTTCCATGGTGCAACACGCGCCTTTACAAGCGTTGAGATCACAAGCAAAGGGCTGTGTAAGTATCTCTTCGTCCAGTGCGATATGGTCCAGTAGAATCATTAACCTATGCCTGCGTCGATGTTTACAAGACCCATCGTTGTTTGTGTAATGGAATTGCTCCAAAATACACGGCCTGCTATCCTTGCACAAAACAAAAACACGTGAGCTTCAGTGTAAAGCTCTCGGGGGCAGTGCTGCCGAGCCTTCTCTATCATTCTCAGCATCCCCCTGAGCCGCCTACGTTTTTTTGCCCTGCACAGCGAAGAATCTCTTGCAGCTGCCGATAACTACAGAGCAAAAGGAGCGCAGCTCCTGAAATCAAGCATGCGCAAATGGTCAATTCGAATAGGAAAAACAATGTGCCGGCGATATCTGACGCGAACGCCGTAATATCGCAGTGCAAAGGCAAGGACGCACTGCAGTACGCCGCGTTTTGGATTGATCACAAGGATGTGTGAACACCATGAAAAAAATTCTTCTCATCGACGATTCCGAGTATATCATCGAAGGCACGGCAACAGTGTTGCGCTTCGAAGGCTACGATGTGCGCACTGCATCCTCCGGAGCGCAGGGAATCGAGCTCGCTCAATCCTTTTTTCCCGATTTGATTATCTGTGATGTGTCCATGCCCGAGATGGATGGCTTCGAGGTACTTCGCAGACTTCGCAGCGACAAAGAAACCGATGATATTCGTTTTATCTTTCTTACTGCTCGAGCAGACAAAGAAGACATGCGCATGGGTATGGCTCGCGGGGCAGACGACTACCTGCTGAAGCCGTTCACGGTAGAAGAACTTCTGGCGGCGCTGAATGCGCAATGGAAGAAAACGGAGAACATCGAGCGCAAATACAATCAGATAAAATCGCACATCAGCTACGCCTTGCCGCACGAGTTTCGCACAGCATTGAATCAGATTATCGGCAGTGCGCGATTCTTGGATAGCAATAAAAGCAGTATTGATACCGACATCGTTCCCGAGATAGCAAACGACATCATTGCCAGCGCGAAACGCTTGCTGCTTATATCGGAGAACTTCCTGGTGTATGCTCAGCTGGAGGCGATGGGTGCAAACAATTCCGCTAAGGAAGAGCTGCGCGGAGCCCGATCCCACGAAGCTGCTGCGACCGTCATGGATATTGTGTCCGGTAAAGCAATGGAACATGAACGATCTAAAGATCTACACCTGAGTTTGGATGACGAAGGCGTTACCCTGGGAATCTCGGGCGAGAACCTTGCAAAGATTTTCCAAGAGCTTACGGACAACGCGCTGAAGTTCTCGGAGCCGGGAAAACCCGTAGTGATAAGCTCAAAGCAAACACCGAAACACTTTACGGTGCGAATCGAGGATAAAGGCCGTGGCATGAGTGCTGCCGAGATTGCTGAGCTTGGCGCATACCAACAATTCAACCGCGTGTTCCACGAGCAGCAGGGCATTGGCTTGGGCTTTGTAATTGCCAAGCGCCTGGTGGAATATCATGGCGGCGAGCTTAAAGTAAAAAGCGTCGAGGGACAAGGAACCGAAATCACGGTTCAGCTGCCATTGGTACACACGAAGTAAGTCTTTCCGTGAAGTAGCTCGGAGAAGCACGCAACACCGTGCCCCACCACGGCTACCTAGCAGTCTACAAGCCGTCGGTTTCGTTTTCGGGTTTGGCATCGAAGATGTCGCCCATGTCTTCGCCAGTAAGCTGGCGGTGTCGCACCACCTTTGCTTCTTCCAAGAAAATCACATTCTCGGCTATGTTCGTGGCGCGGTCGGCAATGCGCTCAATATTGTGCAAGCCCAGGATCAACTTAGTGCCGCTGGAAATCAACGACGACGATTCCTCCATCATGCGAATAATATCTGCGGCTAATTCGCGCTCCAGATTATCCACGCGGTCGTCCGTGGACAACACATGTTTAGCAAGCGTCGCATCGTTGTTGATAAATGCATCGAGACTTGCCTTCACCATTTTGTAGGTGTTCGAGGTGATGCGCTCTAGCCCTGTTTCCGTGGCAATGTGATGCACGCCGGGCTCGAAGGTTAAGCGAGCAATCACAAGCGATGCATCGCCAATGCGTTCAAGTTCGTTGTTGATATGAATGGCTGCGAGCAACAAGCGCAAATCGCTGGCTACCGGCTGCTGCAATGCAAAGAGTCGCTGTACCTGACGATCGATTTTCAAATCCAACTTGTCCACGGTATCGTCGCGCTCAATTACAACGTTCGCCAGCGTTTCGTTGTTCGTCAGCAACGCGCGAAACGCAAACTCCACTTGCTCCTCTACCAAACTGCCCATGCGGATGAGTCGGGTGCGAAGCTTGTCAAAATCATCTTCGAAATGTCTGTGCATTATAGTGTCCTCAGAATAGTACTACACACGCCTGTGTAATCTGTGGTGAATCAACTGGCCCACCGATAGGTGAGCAATCAACACTCTACGGTTTATCCGAAACGACCGGTGATATAGTCTTCGGTTTGTTTCTTTTCCGGATTGGTGAATATCGTTCGTGTACGCGCGGCTTCAACAAGCTCGCCCATGTACATGAACGCGGTATAATCGCTGACGCGCGCAGCCTGCTGCATATTGTGCGTTACGATTACGATGGTGTACGAATTTTTCAAATCGAAAATCAACTCCTCGATCTTTGCTGTTGCAATGGGATCAAGAGCACTGGTAGGTTCGTCCATGAGCAATATCTCGGGCTCAACGGCCATGGCTCGGGCTATACACAAGCGCTGCTGCTGACCGCCGGAGAGTGACATCGCGGGTTCTTTCAAGCGGTCTTTTACTTCGTCCCACAACGCAGCTTTCTTCAAAACATCTTCGGCTACATCTTTGAGGAGCGAACGCTTAGACACGCCGTTGAATCGCAAACCCGATACAGCATTTTCGAAAATGCTCATGGTAGGAAACGGGTTCGGCTTTTGAAACACCATACCGATACGTCTGCGCACGGCCACAGCGTCGATCTTCATAATGTTCTCGCCATCCAGCTCGATATCGCCCACCACCTTTGCGCCGGGAACGATGTCGTGCATTCTGTTCAGCGCACGCAGCAGCGTGGACTTACCGCATCCCGAGGGTCCGATAATAGCCGTAGCACGATTGTCCTGGAACTTCATGGAGATGTTGCGAATAGCATA
>JBKCNS010000044.1:0-16497 GCA_046297095.1 Kapaibacterium sp. (SeqCode)
TTCCCTCTCCGAAATCCATCGCTCGGTAGCAGTGCCTGCGAAGGATACGCGGTGGAAGAAACTCCTTGCCTTCTTTGGTCCGGCGTATCTGATCAGCGTGGGCTACATGGATCCGGGCAATTGGGCTACAGATATCGAGGGCGGTTCACGCTTCGGCTATACACTCGTATGGGTGTTGCTTGCATCGAACTTGATGGCGGTGCTTCTGCAAACACTATCGGCCAGACTTGGCATTGCTTCCGGCCGCGATCTTGCCCAAGCATGCAGAGATAATTATCCGCGCCCTGTTGCTTTAAGCTTATGGCTGCTGTGCGAACTCGCCATTGCTGCCTGCGACCTGGCCGAAGTGCTGGGCACGGCAATCGGATTACAATTATTATTTGGATTGCCGCTGATAGCGGGAGTGTTGATTACAGCTGTAGACTCGCTTTTCTTCCTTGCCATTCAAAACTTGGGCGTACGAAAGTTCGAGGCTTTTATACTCTCTATGGTACTGCTGGTGGGATTGTGCTTTGTGTATCAACTGGCGCTCTCCCAGCCCTCTATGGCCGGTATTATTTCGGGTTGTGTACCCTCGCTACCGGCAGATGCAGTGTTTGTTGCGCTCGGAATTATTGGTGCAACCGTGATGCCACACAATCTTTATCTGCATTCCGCACTTGTGCAAACGCGTTCGTTCGCAACCACCGACGAAGGAAAAAAATCCGCCGCACGATATAATATTATCGATACCACTGTGGCATTGAATGCAGCTTTGCTTGTGAACGGCGCGCTCCTGGTGCTGGCGGCATCTGCCTTCCATGCCAGGGGCATAGCGGTAACGGATTTGGCGCAGGCGCATCAACTACTTGCTCCGCTTCTGGGAACGTCGGCCGCGGCAACAGCATTTGCCATTGCGCTTATTGCGGCCGGACAATCCTCCACACTTACGGGAACTCTGGCAGGGCAGATTGTAATGGAGGGATTCCTCCGTTTCAAAATGCGTCCGGTGCTTCGCAGGTTGCTTACACGAACTGTGGCTATTGTGCCCGCAATAATTCTGCTCACCACCCAAGGGGAAAGCGGTACGTACTCCTTGTTGTTGCTTTCTCAGGTAATACTCAGCTTGCAATTACCCTTTGCTATTGTGCCATTGATTCACTTCACGAGCAATCGCTCTATCATGGGCGTGCTTACTAGTCCGCGGTGGGTAACAGTGGCCGCATGGGTCACTGCGGCCGTGATTATAGCACTGAACATGCGTCTGGCGCACACTTCCATCACCGCATGGATAGCAGAGTCTGCACATCCTGTAGTCACAGCGGCCTTGATCATACCAGCAGTAGCCGTAGTGCTGTTTCTGCTTGGCTATGTGATTGTTCAGCCGCTTTTGCGTTCGCGTCAGCAGCAGCGCATGGGATTAGGGCACGAGAACCGAAGCGGGCATAGCGCCTTTGCATCTGCGGACGCATTCACCCCCGCGCCCATGGATATGTTGGGAGAGAAAATGCACTACCGCCTTATTGCCGTGGCGGTAACCCACGATGCCGCAGACGAAGGTGTGCTGCGCCATGCCATCACTCTTTGCAAGGCACACTCGGCGCAGATGGTGCTTCTGCATGTGGTTGAGGGAGCCGTGGGCAGTGTGTTCGGAAATAACACCTTCGACGCGGAAACCAGGCACGACGAACAGCTCATGAACCACTTATGCGCTCGAGTGCAGGAACAGGGAATTGATTGCACGGCATTGCTGGGCTACGGAAATGTTCCTAAGGAATTGATACGCCTATCGCGGCAGTGCGCTGCGGATGCTCTCGTAATGGGCGGCCACGGGCATCGCGGCTGGAAGGATCTGCTGTTCGGCTCCACAGTTTCGCCGGTGCGTCATGCATTGTCTATACCGGTTCTGGTAGTGCGCTACGTCGTGCGCTAGGTAGTGCGCTAGGTCGTGCGCCAAACAGTGCACTAAGCAACGGGCGATGTGCCTCTGATACGGGCGCCGCTATAGGGTCTAATCCAACTACAACAGAAATCTCGGTTCAGCAAACACCAAGGCTTTTTTAGGAACGTCTTGGCACAAAGCACGGCATAGCGTAGTTTTGCAGCCCGGTTGCGGAAGGCATTGCACATTAGGCACTGCCGATGCAACATGGACTAATTTCGCGACGGCAGAGTTTTTTGCCGCGCAGTGATGGCGAATGTAGCTCAGTTGGTAGAGCCCCGGTTTGTGGTTCCGGTTGTCGCGGGTTCAATCCCCGTCGTTCGCCCCCAAAGGACTGTCTGATGACAGTCCTTTTTTTTTGAGGATGAGGGAAGTTGGTACATGCTTATCTCAAGACTCCGACCTGAGTTCTCTAACTTCAATTCTCTGCTCTGCCTATTTGCGCGCTTAGAGAGCGATTCCGGCTACTATACTATCAGCTCAAGTAGCTGCACCGGTAGTTGACCCTTTTACATCTGCCACCTTGAGTGCTTCGCGCGCCGCGCGCGGCAGGGAATGACTCACCAGCCCATACGAATGCACGATCAACTCCTCGATCACTGTATCCGGCACATCGCCGCTAAGCTCCAGCGTATTCCAATGGCGTTTATTCATGTGATATCCGGGCGTGATTCCTGAGTACCGCTCGCGTAATTGAAGGGCGCGATCGGGATCGCATTTCAGGTTCATGGTTGCGGGATCTGCTTCGAGAGGAAGCAACGCAAAGATCTTCGTGGCCACTCTAAACACAAGTGTGTCGGGCCCAAAGGGCATGTCTTCTGAACTGCCATCAAGAGATAGGCAGATGCGCCGTGCGGTTTCCGGTGTCATTAGGGAACGTTGTAGGTTACAGACTTGATAACAAGTAAGCCTCGTGGAGACACCTGCGGATAGCGAACCTCGTACACTCCTGTGGTATCAAAGGGAATGGACAGGATAGTGGTTACGGTGTCCAGGCCGGGCTGGCAAACAGCAGAGGCGAGTTTCTTGATACTGGCAGACACGTAGGTGAATTTCTTTTTCTGGACACTGTCGTACTCCGCGCTGTGCACAGCGTAGTCGAAGCTCCAGCAAGATCGTGCAGGTGTTTGAATTTTTAGACCAACCTTCAAAACGTGATCGGGCGTGGCGGTGTATTCAACATCCGGCTCTATGTGGGCCGAACTTTGATAATCGTAGTCGGGCCGTGTGGACGAAGAGCAGGACATCATCCAGAAGCAGCTCAGAACAACACACGCGCAGACGGTAGCAATCAACAAACCGGGAAGTTTCATAGTCTATGAATTAATACAAATAGTTCAGTGCGGAACTAAGCTACAGAAGCAGCGCACGGGTGGCGCCGGCCGTGGCCCGTTCATCACCTCTTGAGAATTCTAAACTCCGTGCGTCGGTTAGTGGCACGGTTATCTTCGGAATCGTTGGGAACGAGAGGATAAAGCATACCCATTCCTCGCGGCTTTAGGCGCTTTGCCTCTATACCTTTGGATACCAGCGCATCTACCACCGCTCGCGCGCGAGCTTCGGAAAGGCGAAGATTAAACTCCTCCCCGCCGATATTATCGGTATGGCCCTGTACCTCCAGCCACACGCGCTCATAGCGTTCAAGCTGATCAACAAGCTCCTCGATGATACCCTGGGCCTCCGGCTTCAATGTGGATTTGTTGAAGTCGAAGGGGATTTTCTTGTAAATAGGATTGTCCGGATCGCGAAACGGATTGATATCGCTTTTGTCGTACGAGCCGCGAGCTACCAATGTGTCCCGGCCGGGAAGAGTTAGACTAAGAGAAACAAAATGCTTGCCGGCGAACACAGGCGGCGTGTAGGTTACTAAATAGTAATTGCGCAGCGAGCGATAAATCTCTTTAAATACTTTAATGAGTTCGGCCTTCGAGGTAATCTGATAATATTTACCACCGGTATTCTCCGATACATAATTAAGCAGTTCATCCTGGGTGTACCCAAAGCCCACGGTAAATACGCGAACATTTCGTTCCCGGGCTTCACGGAACACATCCCTCATACTACCCTGCGAATAATTATCGTCACCATCGGTAAATGCAATAAGTATGCGGGGAATATCTGCGGGCAGAGTATCGAACATGCGAATGCTTTTTACCAGGCCATCGTAAAAAGCGCTGTATCTGCCGAAACCCTTGTTTTTATGCGCTCTGTAGGCAGAGAGAAGCTCCTCTTTGCCCGTAGCAAACGGCACCTTGATTTGAAAGTCTTTATTAAATCCCGAGATGGCGATATAATCCTGCGGCAACTTCAAATCGATAAACATCTCCGTGCCCGTAGCCAGGGCGTCCATTACATCATTCATGGATCCGCTGTAGTCTATGAGCATATTTACCGCATAGGGTATGGAGTCGTTCTCCCCGTACTCACGCACCGTAAAAGGGCGAACCGGTACAATGCGGCGGCCAAGTTTTTCTTCCAAGCCTGTCCAGTAGTCCTGGTTCTCCGCTACAGGTGGCGCCAGGTGAGTGATAAAGTTTCCGGTGGAATCGAACACGCGCGCATACAGGCGTATTTGCTTGGGATAATCTTCGCTTTCGATTTTCCATATATCATGGATCAGACTGTCGCCGGGCTTCACTTCCGTATAGGGCTTGGAGTCTGTAAGAAAGAACTGCTGCTTCACGCCGTTACCTTCCGTGTCTCGGAGAGCAAACTGCGCGTCTACTCCCGGCCTCTTCGCCGAGCCGCATCCGCTAAGCAAAAGCAGTGCAGCGGTGGCCACGAAGGTAGCAAGTGCCTTGATGCTATTGGTGTGCATGGAAGGAAATGGAATCATAGTGGTGCAATAACCGGCAGCTAAAGGTTATAGGATGAAGCCAAACCATAAAAGGTGTACACACCCGGCGGGAACGTATTAGCCCAACACCTTGGGCACTTTAAAGAATCCCTCGTTGCGCTTTGGTGCGTTACTCAAAGCTTCGTCGCGAGAGAGCGATGTGTGGGGAACATCCTCTCTGAACACATTGGTACTTTCCGTGATGTGTACGAGCGGCTCCACGCCATCCAGATTCATGGTGTCGATCTCTCCAATGTATGCCAGTAGTTGCGAGAACTGTTCGGTAAACGCATCAATCTTTGATTCGTCCAAACGAAGCTTCGAAAGCTCTGCCACCTTGAGTACTGTTTCGCGTGTAACCATTGTAGTGTACCGGACTATGATGTATCAGATTGTAATAAACACCGGGAGTATAAACACAGGCACTATGCGGCCGGTAAAAAAAACCACCGCCGGACAAACATCGCGGAGGTGGTTTTTATCGTTGTCAACGGCACATCACACTTACGCTGCCACTTCTTCTTTATTGAAATCGAGCAACGTAGGCACGGTGCGTCCTGTTTTTTCCTGAATAGTAATCAGGGCTTTGAGCAATGCTTCGGGGCGCGGAGGGCAGCCGGACACGTACACGTCCACGGGAATAAACTGATCGATTCCCTGAACCACGGAATAGCTGCGAAACATACCGCCTGTAGAGGCGCATACACCCATGGAAATAACCCACTTGGGATCGGGCATCTGATCGTAGATCTTCCGCACAACCCACGACATCTTATTTGTTACCGTGCCGGCCACAATAAGAAGGTCAGACTGGCGCGGCGTAAAGCCCATCTTCTCGGAGCCGAAGCGAGCCGAGTCGAAGCGCGAGCTTGCAAAAGCCATCATCTCGATACCACAGCAAGAAATACCAAGCGGCATAGGCCACATGGAATTTTTCTGACCCCAACCAATAGTATTCTTACTGAGCCAATCGAGTACACTGTCTACGCGCGTTGTTACATATCCATCGCGCGCTAGTTGATCGTTTAATCCCATTTCAATGCTCCTTTTTTGACCACGTAGATATAACCGGCAAATAAGAGTACCATGAACAATACCATGGCTACATAACCAACCAGCCCCAAGGTGCGGAATTGCACAGCCCAGGGATACATAAACACAATCTCGATATCGAACAGAATAAAGATCATGGCTACCATGTAGAACTTCACGCTAAAGCGCTCACGAGCACTCTTCACCGGTTCCAAACCGGATTCGTACGTGGAGTTCTTTTCTTTATTCGGGCGGCGGGGCCCGATATACTCGGCAATGAGAATATTCAGCAATCCAAAGCCCAGTCCGACGCCAATCATGACAACGACCGGTATGTAATTCTCCATCATAGGCTTGATTCCTTCGCTACGTTATCGGCACGTTTTCCACATTTCATCATGGAGTTTTTCACCACGTGCCCAAATGCGACGCCGCAAGTTAGTATGCACGGCACAAACGGCAATCGCGAAGAGCATCAGCTGCGGAAACGGCATTTTCCCGCTTTTGGCAGTAGTTGGTCCTATTCGGTGCCGGGGTGTGGATCCTTTGCCGGTATTGCGGATCCCGCAATGCTGCAGTACGCGGTAATAATGCCCGTTTTGATCAATTCGGGAAGCCAAATCGGCACATTGAATTCACGAACCAACGGTATCCATAGTGTGCTGGAGATATCCCACGGGATCACCACCGAAGCATACATGAGCACCATAGCGCCGATAAAGGTGTTGCGCTCCGATCGCAGACCAAGTACTCTATACCAGAACGCCGGCATGAATATCGACCCCACCACCGCTCCGGCGGCAGTAAGGGGAATGATAAGTGCAATCCACTCCGCTCCCAAACCCAGAAAGCCCGCCGTTACTGCCACACCGGGGTCCCTGGATATGCGAACAAGCGAGGCAAGGAAACTCAACACGAGCAGGGAATAGGGAGAAACAGCCCCTGAGCTATGCGGCCATACTCCACTCGGCGACACCCCATTCGGCGACACCCCACTCGGCATCGATTCACTCCCACCACCGGCAAGCGTGCCGGCGCGCCGGGGATGCATCAGCAATTGGGCTATGGTGCCGGCCGCCGCCCGAATCACGCCCGGAGACAGGGCCATTGTGCCGCGAACAAAGCCGGCCGGTATATGACGAGCGCTAAACAAGGATAAACCCGTATGCATCAAAGAAACTGTGTGAACATTGCCAAGCACTGCAACAGCGCAATCAAAGCAACTGTAAAAGCCTGGCGATAGGAACTGCAATTAACCCAACAAATCTATTCCATGCCCGTGTATTTTCGTGAGCGCAGCTGCCCCATAGTGGGCAATACATAAACTATCGATAAGGATTTGTTGTGTCGCATACACCCCAAAAGTCAGCCGGTGAAGCCAATCGAGCGGTTACCACACTACGTCTGGTAGAAATGAAAACTATGGGGCAGAAGATTGCCTGCCTTACTGCGTACGATGCCCTGATGGCCAGAGTATTGGACGAAGCCGGTATCGATGTTCTGCTGGTTGGAGACTCGCTGGGAAATGTGGTGCAAGGTCACGAGACTACCATTCCCGTAACGCTCGAAGACATCATCTATCACACGCGTGCGGTGAAACGCGGCGCGCAACGCGCACTTGTTGTGGCCGACATGCCCTTTATGAGTTATCAGGTGCGGGCCGACGAGGCATTCAGAAACGCTGGCCGCTTGATGAAAGAAGCCGGTGCAGGAGCTGTGAAGCTGGAGGGTGGACGGCGCATTGCCGAATCGGTATCGCGTATGACCGAATCCGGCATTCCCGTGATGGGGCACGTGGGGCTCACGCCGCAAAGCATCAATCAATTCGGCACCTATCGCCCCCGCGGGCGCGATGAAGAAGAAGCGCAGAGCATTGTGGATGATGCCATCGCCCTGGAACAGGCGGGAGCGTTTGCCATTGTGGTAGAGAAGGTACCATCGGCTGTGGCCGAGCGCATCACCAACTCCGTGCGAGTGCCCACCATTGGCATTGGCGCGGGTCCGCATTGCGACGGTCAGATACTCGTGGTAACGGATATGCTGGGGCTTACGGTAGATTTCCATCCGCGATTTGTGCGTCACTATGCCAATCTGCAACAAACCATCAACGATGCAGTTCATTCCTACTGCGAGGATGTTCGCAATGCATCGTTCCCCAACAGTTCAGAGAGTTATTCGTGACACGCGCACTTCACATTATTACTGCGTTCGTTCAAAGGTGCCAAACCCTGAACTCCGGTGTTCATGCGGTGCGCAGCGGTGTTTGCATATCTGCCGTGCTCATCCTGTTGTTTACGCTTCAAGGTGTGTTGAGCGGATGCACAAGCAGCACGGGAATTACCCAGCCTCAAGACGTTGTGTTTCCCGATTCGAACGTACGCTTTCAGCAGCACGTGCTCCCCCTGTTGCAACTGGGCTGCGCCTTCAACGGTTGCCATGCCTATGGAAGCCGCATTCCTCTTGATTCCTATTTCTCTTTGTATCAAACTCCGGGACTGGTCATACCGGGCAAACCGGAAAGCAGCGTGTTGGTGCAAGTGATACAGGGAATACTTCCGCACACCTTTCCGTTGCAGAGCATCAATGCCAATCATAAAAAGGGAATGGCTACGTGGGTGCGCGAGGGGGCAAACAATAATTAGCAGTTGTGATTCACTGCTCATTGAACTCGTCGCAGCTTACTTCCTTTGGCAGTGGTTATGCATGAACTCAGGTATGCATGAACTCAGATACGCTCCGACTCACATCTGCTTCGATTCACGCACACTCAAGCCTGTGGCTACCGCCACCAAAGCAAGCACACTGAGTAATGGAAACAGTATTACCATTGCCGCCAATACCGCTGCAGCGGCCGTACGCGCCGTTTCCCACCAATGTTCGTGAGAATTCGGCAGTGCCGCGGTAAACACTCGCTGTAATTGCATCCTACTGTTTAGCGCAAGCTGCCGCGCCGTAAAAGCTATAATCAGTACGGTCGGCACAAGCAACCACCAATCGTAGGTGGGCAAGAGCAGCCACGCGCACACAGTACTCGCTACAGCCGAACACGCGTCCTGTATAGTACGAATACGAGTATGAATGTGATCTTGATTGCTGTGCTTTGCAACGATCAACGGCAAAACATACTGCGGCAAAACATACTGCGGCACGAGCCACTCTGCCACAATCAATACCAGCGGCACAACAGTCAGCGCTGTATCGGGCAGAGAGAGTATGTACACCGAACCCGCCATCCAACCTGCCACACACAGGGCGATTGAGAAGCGCCACCAAGCCACACATGCGCAGGCAAAGGCACTCAAGAAAGCGTAGAAGTGAAGTTCATTCATAAGGTGATAGGCAGATGCCGCTCCAAAAATAGACACAAGGCCCGGCGCTGAACGAAACCTGACTTCGCTATGGCTATAGCGCAGAGAGTTTAGCAGATGGAGTTTGGCACACATTACTTTTTTGTGCTATGTTTCCCGTCCTGCGAGCGCGCACATCACAGCATTCTAACGGCGTACGCAGAGAATAAGGACAGGCGAACAGCGAAACCATTACGGAGAGCGTGTATGATAGTATTCGGAACCGACGGTTGGCGTGGAGTAATAGCACGAGATTTCACCTTCGACAATCTGCGTTTGGTGGCACTGGCGGTGGCGCGGTATGTGCAACGCGTGGAGAAGAAATCTCCTACAGTTGTAATAGGATACGACACCCGCTTTATGTCTGCGGAGTTTGCCCGCGAAGCCGCATGTGTACTGGCTTCGAAGGGAATTGTGGTGCATTTGAGCGATGGAATATCGTCCACGCCGCAAGTATCGTTTCACACCAAGCAGCGCAGCTCTACATTAGGAATTGTTATCACTGCCTCGCACAACCCGCCCGAGTACAGCGGATTTAAATTGAAGGGTACCTATGGCGGCCCGGCCACACCGGAGATCGTAGCCGAGGTTGAAAAAGAATTACGCGTGGTGGAAGCTAATCCGCCGGTAGTGAAGATGAAAACCTACGACGAGTACGTATCAGAGCTCCGCATGATTAAACCCTTCGATGCCAAGAGCGCGTACATCCGCCATCTTCGAAAGAAAATCGATTGCGATGCTATCAACGAGTCCGGCGTACGCGTGCTGTTCGACCCCATGCATGGAGCAGGTATTGGAATTCTCCCCTCGGTGCTGAGCAACGTGAAGAGCATTCACGACGAATACAATCCCTCGTTCGGCGAGGTAGATCATCCCGAGCCTATTGCCGAGTGCTTAGAGCCGGCAATGGCGAAAATGAAGTCAGGCAAGTTCGACATCTGCATTGCCACCGACGGCGACGCAGACCGCGTGGGCGCTATAGACAACAAAGGCAACTTCGTGGACTCGCACCGCATCTTCATGTTGTTGCTGAAGTATCTGGTAGAAGACAAGCGCAAAAAAGGCGCGGTAGTAAAAACCGTATCGCTGACCTCGATGGTAAATGCCTATTGTGCGAAGCACAATATCGAGCTGCACGAAACACCGGTGGGATTCAAATACACCGCCAAGCTGATGACGGAAATCAATGTGATCATTGGCGGCGAGGAATCGGGTGGATTGGGAACTTCGCTGCACATACCCGAGCGCGATGGTGTATTCAATGGTTTGCTTCTGCTCGAAATGATGGCAAAGCGCGGAAAGTCGTTAGCGCAAATGGTGAAGGAACTGGACGACGAGTTCGGCCCGCACCGCTATCGCCGACGCGATGTGCGCATGACGGAGCAACAAAAGAAACAGATTTTGGCAGCCTGTGCCAAGGGCCCCAAGAAGCTGGGCAAACACGACGTTACATCCGTTCTCACCAAAGACGGCTACAAGTTCTTTATCGAGGGCGGAGCGTGGTTGCTGATTCGTGCGTCGGGCACCGAGCCGCTCGTGCGCTTCTACTCTGAAGCTTCGTCGTTGAATATCGTTAATGAACTGCTGGATGCAGGCTTGCATCTGAAGTAAGTATGGAAAGTGAGTGCTGAGCTAAGCTCTGTAGCTAGACTCTGAAGCTGAGTTTTGAACGAAAGCTGTCTTTGCTTTCGTTCGTTTACCGTTACGAAGTTCTATCATGCGCGTTCGTATACTTCTTCTTGGTGCTGCCTGTGCCTTGCTTACAACTCTTGTGGGATGTGTGTTGCCGCTTACGCGCACCGTGCAGGACACCTATACGATAACTACGGAAGACACCGTGTATGTGACCACCGCCAGGCACGAGCCCGGTAGCCCCACCAATGGCACTGTGTATCCCGCGCCGCGCACCACAGAAAAACATAGAAACGTCACACAATACGACAGCACCATCCGCAAGGAGTTTCCCGCGTTTATACGCGCCGGCGTTTTCGAAAGCGTTGGATTGCTCGGCAGCGCATCGTCCGGTAACGGCATCGGTGCCGGTGTGTTCGGTGTGTATTACAATCCGGCCGATTTGCTTTCCTCTGTTTTGAGCAATGCACCCGATGCCACCTTCAGCGGTGCTATCTACAGAGTAGGTATTCTGGAATATCGCTTACGATGGTTCAAAGATGCGGCTAACTGGACAGTAGGTACGAGCTTGTTCGAGACGATTATTCCCGAGGCAAACAGCGATAAAGTTTTGAACTCGTTTCTGCCGCTGTATTTGCGTAAGCGCTACTTTCTCCGAGACGACATTCCCTACGTGTGTGTTACTCCCACACTGGGCATTGGCGTGTTTCCCTCGCAGTATGTGAACCTGGGAGCATCGCTGGATGTGGGCTCCATAGCGGGATTGAATTTCCGCACATATCTGGGATACGTTACCGGCGTTAATGTAGACATCAACAGGCGTCGTAACACAACCACGACCACTTCCGTCAGCGCTCCCTATGCGGGCTTCGGCATATCGTTGATGGACTTTTTGAACAGTGTTCACGACACCGAAACCGAGTGGAAAGACCAACCGCATTCGGGCTGGCATATAGGCGTCATGAACATGAGTTTCTTTACGTCGAACACGGATAGTTCGTACTTCGGCGGAGCATTTCCCGTGAAAGGATTTCAATTGCAGGCACTGCCGGTGTCTGTGGCTCTTCCCGTGCTCAACCACAGGCTGTATGCCGGTACCAACTTGTTCTCGCTGATACTTGCCGGATCAACCACGCAGCGCATCAACGGCAGAAACGTTCCCTCCGTGGCAATTGGCCTGGGCATACTGCCATTGCGCATCGGTTACTGGCAGCCCGTGCTTCGCGATGAACTGACGTTTGAACCCTTTGTGGAGTATTCGTACTACCCCACGGTTACTACTCAGATTGGCGCCAGGTTGAACTTGTTCGTTACCTCTACGCTGAATATCGCTCTCACCGGCGGCTACATGAGCTCCAGCGGATTCGATACCTCCGGAGAGTTTTTCAAGCAGGCCTTCGGAACGGGACTGGGAGCGTTCTCTACCGCCTACGCAGGTATCTCCGTCAATCTTCTCGATCGCATTTTCTTCGAAGAGCAACTACGGTACAACCGTGCCGGAGAACGATAATGAGTGTACTGCTGTATTTCCTCATCGCGCTTGTGGGTACGCCCACAGCCATGTATTTGGCGCAGTCGTCTGCTCCCGATGAGTTTACGCTGAACTCTTCTACCTACGTTCCCGACGAGGTATGGAATGCCAAGTATCCGCGCGTGGTAGAGCGTATGAACGATGCCGCGGTATTCATGGATAGCTCCACAACCACTGTGTTCTCCTCGCCCGAATGCACGCAGTATTTCTTTGAGTTCACACCGGTGATATCAGGCTCGCCGGACTTCACTATTTTTTTCAGAACCACGCGCACGGACTTTTCCCGACATGGTGACAAGGGAATAGAAGTTGCGTTTCGCAACGACAGCATGATCGTACTGGATGGCTCGAAGCGCTACGTGGCCACAGGTGTATCATGGCAAGGAAAGCCCGAACGTCTTTTGCTTGTAAACTTCTCCAAAGAATGGTACATCATGAAAGGATGCACGGAACTTGCTCGGGGAATCAGCGATCGTCCTGCTACCGACGGCATTGTGATTCAAACTTCGGCGCACACTGCAATACGCGCTACCGACATCGTGCGAAACCTTGCATGGAAATGGTGGGATAAACAAAACATGAGCGGAACGTCGGGCGAAGAGTCGTGGCAAGAAAGAAATATGTTTGGCACTCCGCGCTTTCCCTTTATTCGGTAGGTACTCTTAGGCCTACATCTTCATTCCTATACCCAGCAATCTGGACATCTCCTTGGTGCTCACGGCGTACGAGCAGGCGTCGCGCTTTGCGGAAGCATTCACCGCAAGAGTGCCGGCAAACCACGCTTCCAGCGCTGCTTCAATACCCTGGCGAATTTGCTTCGCCGATTGTGCTTGAGCGTGCACACAGGGCAGCAGCTCTTGCGTAGCAGATACAAAGGGACCTGCGGGGCAATTCAGCAGCACCGGTTTCTGCGCGCCGCAGTAGTCACCAATAATTGCCGAGCCGGCATCGCGGTCGTGACGAGACACATACCACGCTATATCTGTGCGTGCTACAAGAGCACATGCTTCGGGCCGGTGAGCCATGGTACGAATGTCCACCACATCACCCAGCTTCCACTTTCGAACCAGATGGCGGTGCTTTGGCCGTACAAGTCCGATGATACGCACACGAAGCTGCGAGCGCAGCTCCGGCTTCTTTGCACACATCTGGCGAATGGCCTTGAGCATCAGGCGAATGGTATTGTCCTCATGAAAATCCTGATAGGACGTGATAAGGCAGGCGCCCTTCGGCACAGCAGGGAGGTCGGCGCAATAGTCGCGCACACGCTCGTCTTCCGGGCCCGACCACTCACGCTCGTCAAATCCGTGAGGAACAATCAGAATGTCTTCGTGGGTGAGATATCTAAATCTTCGGAGCAGATCTTCTTTGGTGCGGCGCGTCGTGGTGAATATCAATCCCGCTTTGCGCAAAGCAGCTTCTTCCAACTTCAGCGAGGAAGTGCGGTGCATGGGCGTTGGCGTGATATGCAACGGAGACTCAAACCATGTTTCGCCGTAGTCGAGAGCAAAAGGAATGCTGTGCTTTTCTGCCACTTCTTGCGCCAAGGTGAAATCGCTGAATGGCGGGGCAGCAGCCAGTATCATATTCACAGTGTTGTTTGCGAGTATCTGCTCGATCACCGGTAGTGCAGGGCGGCGCCACGCGGCCGTTTCATCGGGCTGCAAGCGCCACTGACGCAGCCACGTGCTCCAACGGCGTATCAGCGGCGATGGTGTGGCAATGCGGGCTCCGGCTGGAGCGTCGCTGCGACGCAAAGCAGCAGTAAGGTGTACCTCTACACCTTGGTCTGCAAGAGACTGCAGCCATACGTCGTCCCGGTTCACAAAATTGTCGGGCGAACACGCCACCACTATAGTACGCCAACCATTGCGCGCAAGCGATACAGCCAGATGCGCCGCCCTTGTTCCCGAGCGCACGGCCCGTGGGGGAAAATCGTAACTGATTATAAGTATGGTTCTCTCGTTTTCCGCGCTGCTCATCGTGGTGGATGTGTGTTATGCTAAGGTGCCGGGGGTGTTTGGCAGTGCAAAAGTACGGGAGTGATGCTGAACTCGATGTACTGTGGAAAAAACGGAAGCTGAAATCATCAGCGCCACCTACCCGGAACATGAGTACCGGTGCGGCCTGCACGTTATTTCCGTTACCCGTTGTAGTTTTCCCTATGCACATCATTCTTCTATGCATAGGCGCTACCGCCAAAGGATTCCTTGACGAAGGAATTAAGGAATACAGCAAACGGCTGGAGCGCTACACCGCGTTCAGTGTGCAAGTATTACCACCCATTCGAAACGCACAATCGCTTACCGAGGCAGAGCTCAAGCAGAGGGAGGGCGCGCGGTTCTTGGAGGCCATACAACCGGGCGATGCTGTTGTGGTGCTGGACGAACGCGGTACGGAGCGAACATCCCGCGGGTTGTCGAAATATCTTCAAACCGAGATGAATGCAGGCCGCAAGCGCGTGGTGTTTATCGTGGGAGGTGTGTATGGCCTAAGCAACGACGTTCACGCGCGGGCATCATCATCGTTGCGCCTAAGCGCCATGACTCTCACGCACGACATGGTGCGATTGCTCTTTGTGGAGCAGCTCTACCGCGCCTTTACCATACTGGCCGGAGAGAAGTATCATCACGATTAAGCCACGGGTAATTGACACAACACGGCCGTGCTACTTACTAAATACGGCGTCGTCTACGCCTTTGTTCACTCGGTAGTCTTTGAAGTCTACCGTGATGGTTCCGGAGGCTATGGGCTTTTTGTCGTCCTTGTCTTTGGCGTCTTTGTTCTTTCGATTCAGATCGGTAGCGACTCCCTTCGGGATTTTGAATTTCTTCATGTCGACCGTGAACACAACTTGCTTAGGCAGGCCGTAGGCAATTTGATCGCCATAGGAATAATCGATACCCACCGTTCCACTGCTCTTGGTGGTGATGCGTGCACGGTGTACCACAGCGCTGCCGGGATCTACCCATATCTTGGCTACCACCACATCCATAGTGTCTTCGTTCGGAAGCAGAGTTACAACAACACACTCGCCCGCCTTCAATTTTTCTTTACCTGTGGTGATTGCCGAGAATGCGTCTGTGTTCATGAGCAATCTGGAGACGTCGCTAAAACCTTGTTTGGGTAGCACAGCTATACCCGGAGTTACAAAACGAAACTTGTCCTTTTGCTTGAAGTACAGCGTGGCCTGTATGGGCTGCACATTGATCATAGGGATCTTCGGCGTGATGGTGGTTTCTACGCGATAGTCCTTTGCCTTCGTAAGCACGCTCTTTACCCTTTGCACTAGCGCCTGTGCATCTTGGGCGTGCAATGCGGGCGCCATAGCCACGGCGCAACTCAGCACCACAAACAACTGCACGAAGTATTTGTTGCTTTTGAATGTTGTTGTGTTATTCATCGTCGTCGTTGTAACAGTCGTCATCATGTTCTTCATCATGTTCTTCATCATATCCTTCATCATGTAGTAATATCCTTTCGGTGAAAAGCAAACAGCGCCACACCTATCACGATGATGTTTTGCGCACCTAGAATTGCCACAGACTCCCGTATATCGGCAAGCTGCACGGGTTGATCGAAGAAACTGCGCCACGCAGCCATGTGCGTGGTGAACAAAAGGGGACGAATGTTGTCGAACACCCGAACGTCTAATGTGCCGATGATGGTAAAGAGAATCACTACAGCCATTGTTGCCACTATAGGCCCGATGGAATTATCGGTAAACACCGACAAACAGATAGAGAGTGTTGATACCGTAAGCAGAGCAAGAAAGGCCACCACAAAAGCACCCGCGTATCGCCACACAATATCCGTGTGCGAGAGAATCACCAAGCCGTCGCTGTTTAGCACCACCATGTCGCCGTCGCCGAACAGCCAGCGTGCCATCACGATGGCCAAAAAGGCAAACCACGAGACCATCACGAAGGTATAGATGCCGCCGGCGATGAACTTCGAGAGCAACAGTTGCACGCGAGAAATTGGCTTGGTGGCAATCATGCGAAGGGTGCCTGCTGCGGCCTCGCCGGACACAACATCGCCCGTTACCAGCGCTACAAGCAGCGGCACATGGATAATGAGCATTTGCATGATGATGAAGCCCACAAGATTGCCGTTCAGCACTGTGCCCTGAAACGACAACGTTTGTTCAAACGACGCCGTGGCAAATCCGATGAACGCCGAGCCATCGGCTTTGAGC
>JBKCNS010000045.1:0-15236 GCA_046297095.1 Kapaibacterium sp. (SeqCode)
TTCAGGGCATCGCCTGTGCGGTGCCCTTTTTTTGTCGCGCCCTCTCAGACAATCATTCTCTCGCTTTACCTCCCGCCACTACTTTTTGAAAATATTCCTTGGCTGGTAAATCATTTTTTTTTTTTGCGTTCGTGACACCAAGCACGGAGGCAATCATGACATAGCCACGCTACCCCAAACCCTCGCTCCTGCACGAGAGTGTCGTGTGAAAAATGTGTTTTGTACAATATTTTCGGGAGAAAAAAATGAAAGCCTTACTAGTCTTGTTCACGTTTCTTCTTGCATGCCTGACCGCCGAAGCTGGAGAAGTGCGCGTTTTTATAAACTGGGGAGACGGAAGCCCTTATGACTACATAATGAATGATGTTGCAAGTTGTCCGCCTGGGAAATGTGGCGATTGCATCATTCTTGTGCTCGGCGCGAAGCCGAATAAGATATCTGTCAGTCCTTTAGGCGGATACAATGTAGAACTAAACGTAGGCGATCTACAGTTTCAACATAAGGTGTGGCCGTATGAAAGTCGAATCAGGTCATCGGCAGGATTCAAGTTTAGTTCCACGGCTACAGCGAGAATTGAGTCCTCGGATGAATACCCGCAGCTTGAAGGGGTAACAGTCTCATTGAGAGACCAAACTGTTGACGAAAACGGTCTGGTTCATTTATATATTCCCAAAACAAAATAGTACTACAAAAAGGAGCAAATGTTATGAGTTATCGTCTGCTTGGCATCATTACCGCTTTGATTCTTGCAACAACAGCAAGCACATATGCAGTTACCGCAACAGTTCATATTGAGGTTGAGTCCGGTGGCACCAAATCCTGGAATCCTGACAACACTGCATACTCATGTTGGTGGCCCGGAACAACTTGCAAGATTATCAAAATGTCTATTATCGCAAATCAAGGAACGATAATACCTTCGCCCAAAGGCCTTGGATACCTGCTAACTATTCCAATGGAGTCAATCATAGGTCAGGCGGTCAACGGCGCTGATAAGAGCACAACCGAAGTCACACTGTCGGGCTTCAAATTCGAAACCGGTATGGGAAGAGTTGTCATAGATGACTGTCCCGACTTTCCTTCATTAAAAGGTGTCGCTGTATCATTAAATGGTCAGGTGGTGGGTAATGACGGGAAAATGACGGTTTACATTCCGTAGTACCATGAGTCGTTAGGATGTAACGCAGGGTTGGAAACAAACCCTGCGTTGCATTGTGTTTTAGAGTCATCTTTAGGAGGAATGAATAATGATCGCATTGTTGCGCAGACTATTTGTCATCGGATTGTACCTTTCCTGGTTCTCCGTCTCACCCGCGCTTGCTGATGAGCCTCTGCAATACTATTCCTCGAACAAAACAGGGATGAGCTTTCCGCTCCTCAGCGAAAAGAAGCACAAGGCGTCGGTGTACCTGTTTGCAGATGAAAGCACCTGTTTTACCTGCCTCGGTAGCATCAAAAACATGTATGCCGCCATCGAAGATACAAGTTCAGTCGAGTTTTTTCTTTTTGTTAGGACAAAGACACCGGCATTCATTACGAAACTGCGGGAGAAATACAAATTCGCATTCGGAATTGAAGCTGATCCGGTGTCCGCGTATCATAGGGCTTTCAATGTTCTGCACGACCCGTACATGATGTTGCTCGATGACAACGGCACTTTGCGCTTTCACGGTGTTCCCGGTACTACGGTATTCAACGTTAAAGAGTATACGGAAGCATTGTCCGCGCTGTTACGGGTGGGCAAGCCGGCAGAGAGAACCGACATGACGAAACCATATGAACGATTCGCTATCCGCGTTTCTCAAGACTCTTCTCTTCCCGGTGATAAAATATGTTCATGCTTGTATCTGCCCGAGAGGAAGCAATATCTGTATTGGGGTAAAAACCACTGTGCACTTTTCCTTCTGGACGAACAAGGAAGCATTGTGAAAAGTGCCGACTTTAGCCGCAGGAATTTCGGTATCCCGCTGTTTGAATTCGGAAACGTAAATCCCGATTCCATGATCGTGATTAACATGCATCAAGACGGTTTAGACGTATTCGCGTACAACATGGGCTCAGACCTGCTTTTGCGACTGCGTGCAATCGAACCCACGGAAACGCATTATCCTTCGTATCTACTGTATCGCTTGAACAATAGATCAATTGCTCAAGGACTACGTTATTCATACGAGGATTCGCTAACTCAGAACGCAGCGTTCCCAAGTCTTTGGTTGTGGGACCAAACCATGACCGGCAAGAGAGAGGTAGCGGGCTACGACGAAGCGACAAGGAACAATCCCGTTCGGCGTTTCTTTCATCAGGCAATCGCGCAAGTATCGAATGATACAATCGCCGTTGCCGAGAGTATGTCGTCCAGAATTCACCTTTACAGCCCTGCCTTTACACACCTTGGTGTGATAGAATGTCTGTTCGACAGTTCAACATGGAACTACAGGCAGCTTGAGTCGATACGAGCTATCAATGGTGGGCCGATAGAACTATACAAACAACTGTCCGACAGTGTAACACGTGTGGCCGAGACTCAAGGACTGCTTTTTGACTCTATAGAGAAGAAACTATATGTTGTGTACGAACACAACACTATTGGCGATGACGGGTTAAAGAGGCCAAAATTCGTCGTTCACCTTAGCTCAGTGGCGGGGTCCCATTGGGAGATGCCGCAGTATGACAAACCCATAGCAATACATAATGGAGTAATTCACTGTGTTTCCTCTCGAGATGGCGTAGCTACTCTCAGTAAATATTACTTCAATCAGCTTACACCGCCATAATTGTCGACTATCGAAAAAAAGAACATAAGGCACTAACCGAGAATTGAACTCGCTGCCGGCGTTCCTCATAGCATACTGCTACCGCAAACTTCTTCAGAAGGAATATATCTGCTCCGCATTGCCAACGGCACGCGCAGCATGGTGCTGCGATGCGTTCAGCAGTAAGAGCTGTTGCTGAAACTGATGGAGATAAATATTCAGGGCATCGCATGTGCGGTGCCCTTTTTTTTGTCGCGCCCTCTCACACAATCATTCTCTCGCTTTACCTCCCGCCACCACTTTTTGAAAATATTCCTTGGCTGGTAAATCATTTTTTTTTTTTGCGTTCGTGACACCAAGCACGGAGGCAAAATGACATAGCCACGCTACCCCAAACCCTCGCTCCTGAACGAGAGTGTCGTGTGAAAAATGTGTCGGTTTTCTAACAATTCTTGGAGAAACCATGAAGAACATAGTTTTGCGCGCATTGTCGGTATGCGCATTCAGCGCGCTTTTAGGCGTGTATAGTTGTAGCTACGATACTGGTGTACAGGGTGCGAAAGAACCCGTAGTTGAACGGATGGCCTTAACCACAAAGAGTGGAACGTTTAAAGGAAATGTTGTTGTTTTGGGAATGGCGAAGCCAAATCGTACCTATAAACCCACTACAAAGAGCTGCGAGTTTCCAGCTCGAGACTGCTTTCCGGATATTACTGTCACTCCGCCTATGACCGACCAACTCCGAAAACTGAACGATGCAATCGCACAGAATACTCTGCCTAATCATTTTTCGAGTCCTGGAAACTACGATTTGATCTTCCCGGCATTGGACCCGGGAATTGTAAGTGATATTCAGAACTCAAAAATTACGTTGCGTTACCACACGAATGATGCAAAAAGTGTATATACGTACAGAGTTGTCTTTGCAGACGACCCAGACGGTATGAGCCACGTACCCAGTTACGGTGAATAAAGTTTGTAAGGGAGAGCATCGATCGCGGTGCTCTCCATTTGTTGTATCTGATTACTGATATTCTTGGTAAAATGCATCATATGAAAATAGTACTTATTGTTTTGATCATATGTTCACTCGGAATTGGATGTGCCAAACAGAGATACAAGATTATTCCCACGGAAACAGAGGTAGTCCTGGTGCTTCCGGACAGCGTGGATATCACTACAGTCGCCATGTATTCCTTTCTTGATGACCGCGATGGCAAAGAATACTTGGCCCTCCTCGACAAACCTGGAATGAGAATATTACTATTCAGCGTGGAAGGTGGAGATACAATAGGTGCTTTATCCCTTCCGAGCATTGGCGGTCAACCGAAGCTGGTCGCCATGCGAGGTAAAGACTCCGCTGTTGTGTATTATGACTATACAAATACAATCGTAACATTGGCGGGCCCAACCAATACATACATGAGGTATCCGCTCAGTAATCTACTAGTGAAAAATGGTCACCAGTTTTTTGTAAATGGAATGCTCTTTTTGAAAAACGCCGCTGTTCTCTCTTGCGGCCCTGAGTCAGTGTCATTACAGCAAGGATATCATGAGTTTCCGCCATTTGCAGAAGTCAAGCTTGGGGACACTTCGATCACGGAGGTGTCTTTCTTTGGTGAGCAGCCAGGAGCATACAGTAACAAAGAAATGGATTACATGTACGACAATCCACTTCTAACATCTAGTGCCAACAACACTTTCAAAGCTCTATGGCCGGTGTGCTTAACGCGATACACCTACGAAAATCAGAAGCTCATAAGCAAGAAGGATTTTCAATTGAGAACCGCTCGCACTAACATTCCTTTCAGGTCGTCGGATGTCAGAAGTATGTCCTTTTATCGTACGTACCAAGACACGAGCGGCGAAATTGTTCGGCTCGCTGCAGACACACGCCGCGAACTAGACTATCTAGTATGTCGACATTCGCAACCAGAAATGGACGAAAATGGGCTGCGGAACGATATATTTGATTCCGGCCATACAATAGCTGTGATAGGGGAAGATGGCGTGGTGCAGTATGAATACGTTGAAGGGAGGAGGGGTTACACAAGTGGAGTTATGCTGGTAACCAGCGATGGCTTGTTGCTCCAACGAATACCCACTCTTCGAGAGAAACTTTTCAGCCGTAAGATGAGATTTTCTAAACTATCCGTCGTAAAGCAATGAGGTGGAAGGAAATTCGGAGTGCTATCATCACTGTAGTGTTGCTCTTTTCAGGGCTAACTCCGGTAAAAGCCGGCAGACTAAGCGATAACGCGAAGAAGATGTTGCGGAGTTATTTGCATAAAAATGGAGTATCGCTACAAAGCATTAAAGACGGGAACGTGTGTGTGCTAGAGGCTGAAGCATGTCCGGGATGTGTGTCTACAGCCGTAACTCAAGCACGTGCTGATAGGGGCAAGCATCAATGTTCTTACGTGATTTGTTGTTATTCCGGTAATGTGAGGCCTAAGGTTTTTAGTTTTCTAGCGGACAGGAAAAACGTCATATACGATCAATCTGAAACATTCAAGAGATTCCCGTTTAGCATTCCCGGCTCTTCTGTGCGAATCATTATAAGAAATCACGATGTGGTCGGCATTGAAAAAATCTAATTAGAGCATTCAACCCTTAAACGTTATATAAATACCCTTGAAAGCAGCACCAAGAAGAGTATCTCTGAGTCCTCTTCATGTTAGAAGTGACTGCCTTTATGGACACTATATTCAGGGCATCGCATGTGCGGTGTCCTTTTTTTTGTTTCAGGACCGTTAAATCGTATGTTATGAGTTGGTGAAACCAAAAACGGACGGCAACTGTTATTTCAACTGCAACTGGATATTACATATGCCAATAAATTTCGAAAAGTAAGCAGAAGACGGCGAATGCGGAGTTCCGGCACGAAGCCGGAACTCCACGTTTCGGCTCGCGAGTGATTCGCTGCCGTATGTATATTGAGTAGCCCAAGTTGTCGGTGGCGCACATTCAAACTATCATTGTGTGCGGATATTTAATACCTAACTGAAGTCCAACATGAAACAGCTTATCGCGGTACTATTTGTCTTGACAATCAACATCTCGGCGCAGGAATGGTACGAAGTAAAAGGCCCGGACTCAGGACTAAGTAATTGGGTGTTAAAGTTCACTCATTTCGACACGGTGAATGTGGTGGCATACGGAAATCTTCATTCAGCTATCCCGTTTATCGTAGCATCGCACGATGGTGGCAAAACTTGGAATGATACTGTTTATCACAAGAAAGGATTTGGTAAACCGGGATTCTTTGACTTTGTAGTTGATCCGAACGATGCCGGCCAGTTTGCCATGCCGGACAAGGAACACGTGTTCATAGCGGGCAACGCCGGAAGAATTATGTTCTCGAAGGATGGTGGCAGAACAATGACTCTTCAGGTGATCGATTCATCAAAGGCGTCGATTTCGCAATACGGGTACTCTGCTCTTCACTTCGATCGTGATATGCGCACCGGATTGTTGCTTGAAGGATATCGCAGTGTTCTGATCAGCACTGATACGGGAGCTACGTGGACCCGCCGCAGCCTGAATAGAACCGATGCGAATGAAACCGGTGGGCCGTGGCTCTATAGATTTCTCGATTCGCGTACCTTTCATTCGGTTAACTACAACATAGAAAAAAAACAGTGGTCTGTTTCTGCAACAACGGACATGGGAATGACATGGCGTACCAATCCTTTGGGCGACACAAGCATGTGGTTTAAGGATGGATACATAGTTGATGAAGAGGTAGCCTATTACGTTGGCTATCGATCTAATGCTGCCGATACCACTGTTGGTGGCGACTTCAGCATAGTCTACAAAACAACAGATGGAGGCCGAACATGGCAGAAGATCCTCGATTCGTTGGTGATTGACTACCCCACAGGAACATTCCCTTTCGGTCTAAGTCACGTAGTGTTTTATGATCGGAACCTTGGCATGGTGACGGGAAATTTCCAGATCCTACTTACCACCAATGGCGGGGAAACGTGGCGACCCATGCAAAGCGGATTTACGATGGATCCAATTGGTATGTGGGCTCACACCTTGCTTAGCCCTACCACAGCACTCATTGGCCGCCATGACGGATCAATAGCTCGTTGGGAACAGGGAAGAGTTAGCGAGGTTAATGAACATTACACCGCAGACCCTGCCATACAATGCCACATTGTACAGAATAAGGAACTGCGAGTGAGTTTGCCTCTGGAAGAGTTTTCATTAACTCTCTTCGACATATCCGGGCAGGCGGTAATCCACCGATCTCGTTGCACCGACGAGGAACCGATCTCGCTGTCCGGTCTTCACAGCGGCGTGTATGTAGCTCTGGTTCGTTCAGAAAAGAGCGTCCGGCGCTTCGTAATAAGTCTCGTTAATTAGGCATCCCTTTTTTAATATTTCAGGGCATCGCCTGTGCGGTGCCCTTTTTTTGTCGCGCCCTCTCAGACAATCATTCTCTCGCTTTACCTCCCGCCACTACTTTTTGAAAATATTCCTTGGCTGGTAAATCATTTTTTTTTTTTTGCGTTCGTGACACCAAGCACGGAGGCAATCATGACATAGCCACGGTACCCCAAACCCTCGCTCCTGCACGAGAGTGTCGTGTGAAAGGTGTGTTTCCTACCAAATATTTATCAGGGGAAGTTATGAAGAAGAGAACGTTACTCGTTTGGCTTTTGGTATTTCAAAGCATGTTTTGTGCTAACGCACAGCCAATCCCGTGCGATTTGGATGAGTCAACTCCCGGCTGCGACCCAATGTTGGTGCCTTGGAAAATTGTTAAAGACGAGTTTGCGTTCTCAGCATGTGGGGATGATTGCAAATTCGAGGTGGTTTATGCGTATCGGTGCTGCAATTGCAACACGGACCGGGAAGAGCAGCAACTCGAGATCCTACAGATTTCCACGAGTAATAATTGTACAAAGTCCTGTGGTAGAAATGATCTCCAAGCCGCGGCGCTCATTGCAATTCTAAAGAAAAATAAACCATTGGATTTCAAACCAAGAGATGGTAGGCCCGGATGTTCAAGTACGCACCGGGTTGTGAATGCGCAGTGCATGCGCTCATACTATCGTTACGCCCGGAGATTTGTTGGCGTGGACCCAACCACAGGGCTGGAGAAGTATGAGGATGACACGTCACTACCGGCTCAACTTGTTCTCGAAATGTGTGCGCGTGGCGGTTGTTGTAGCCAAAAACTGGAAGTTTGCAGGAATGGACAGGGAGAGATATCCATAAAGGCGAATCCGAGTAGTCTAGGTTACGCACCTGAGGGTTGTCCTCGCGCTAAGGGCGACACATTGGATAATTGGATTGAAGGGGAAAATATCCCCACAGACGGTAGGTGTTACTTCAATTGTGACTATCTTATTCACACGCGATTTACTCAACAACCAATTATCAAGCCAAGTGACGACGACGAAGAGTCATCGTCACGAAACATGTACCGTTCGATTCCAAGCGGACGGCTCATAGTACGTTCACTGGTAGGTACTGTGGTGTGCATATTGCAGTGTGATGGTAAGCAATTGAATTCGTTGCTTGACGAGGTTTCAATCAACTCGAATCTGCCGTCCGGTGTGTACTCTTACGCGGTTGAAGGATTCGAGAGCATAGCGCCCGGCACTTTCGTCGTTAAGCCGTAGGTGATAAAACGTTATGTATCATTCGCTCTGAGTATAAGAGTGAGGTTCTACCAAATAGTAGGAATCATACCCAATTGTTGATATCTCTAACCATACTTGCTGAAAAATACTATTTACATGAAAGCACGACGACTATTTATAGCAATTGCTATTCCAATCACGCTTTTGCTGCTGTGCAACGTAACGGGCACAGCTCAGGCGTGGCAAATCGTACGGAAAGTGTCTGACCGCCCTTTTCCCGGACCGAGTATTCGTGAGTTCGTGTGTCTTGACTCTGCGCATATATATTCATTCGGAGGCTTCGCGTATCCGATGGCTTTACGCTCAACAGACAGCGGAAATAATTGGGATACGTTGTTCTTTATCGGACCTGATAGCATCGATCCATTTAAGTTTTTGGAAATCGCTTCGTATAGGTTTGTGAGTATGCCCGACACATCTCGCATATATCTGTCCTGTGGAAAGGGAATCATCAGAGTGTCTGAAGACAAAGGATCAACCTGGCGTTTTAGTACAGTTGACAGCAGTCTAAAATCTGATATGTTTTTCGATGCTATCTATTTCGACGCCGCCGGACGTGGTCTCGTGATGCGCGACACCGTGGTTTATCACACAAGCGATGACGGAAAAACGTGGGAGAAGATTCCCTTTAATCCCCCCATTCCGGGTGCTCTTTATGTACACGCAATGTGGATCAAAAATCTTAATGATATCTGCGCGTGGTTTATGGGGGATAACGATATTATTTGCTGCGGTCGTAGTTCCGATGGCGGTCGTACATGGAAGCCTGCCTCTCGATTCCCGCATGAGTATATGAGCGACCTGTATTTCGTAGATAACGACTACGGTTGGGCTACACTTTCCAAAGCCATTCCCAACACAGCAACTGCGGAGTACGATGGGGTATATTACACCACCGACGGCGGTGACACGTGGGCCATTCAATGGCTATCGTTCATGAATGATACGGTGTTGAACATAGGTGCTCAAGGTTTGAATAAGATACGGTTCTATGATCGTTACAATGGCATAGCGATTGGACGTAGTAAGATACTGCGCACAACTAATGGCGGTTTTATATGGAACAAAGATCGATCTAATATTGATGGTATAATCGAATCTGTAGATGCAATAGGATGGCTCAATTCAAGTATTGCGCTCGTTGGTACAGGGCGTGGCGATATTCTTCGTTTTGATCGCAATGCTATCATTAGTCCCGTGGATGAGAAGGCAGAAGAGATATTTGCAACGGATGCATCGTTATTTCCGAATCCTAGCTCAGAGCACCTGTATCTACGACGAAACTGGAAAGAGCCGCCAACATCGCTACTAGTGGTATCGACGGATGGAGTTGTGACTACCCTGGCAACAACAATCATAGGCAATGAAATCTTAGGTATTGATGTCAGTTCTTTAAGTCAGGGAGTGTACCATATCATTTTGCCGGAATCACATCAGCCGGAGGCAGCTCATTTTATGGTTTTGCGATAAGCACTTAGTGCAGATACGAACGTATTGAGCGATATACATGCGTAAAATCTTCACCCAGAGAGAATTGTATATTTCAGGGCATCGCATGTGCGGTGCCCTTTTTTTGTCGCGACCTCTCACACAATCATTCTCTCGCTTTACCTCCCGCCACCACTTTTTGAAAATATTCCTTGGCTGGTAAATCATTTTTTTTGTTTTTTGCGTTCGTGACACCAAGCACGGAGGCAAACATGACATAGCCACGCTACCCCAAAACTCGCTCCTGCACGAGAGTGTCGTGTGAAAAGTTACATATTGATAAACTGTTCTTGGAGAAATAATGAAAGCATTCCAATATCTTTTTCTCATGGTCGTATCGGCAATGATCGGTACATCTAGTCTTTTTGCTGAACAACTTAAAGCAGGCGTTCCTTTTCAAAGATCCGGGACTTTGATCAGCATTACTACGTCGGGATCATGGACAATAATTACATGTCAAGGGACCACTGGTGTGTGCTACTATTGGGATGGATACACCCTTTACTGTGCTCCGGCCGATCCAGGAAGCTATGACCCAAATGCTCCTACAACAACCGATTATTTACCTGCAGACAGCAACGCTGCAAGTGAAGGACGCTCTGCTCAGAAAAAGGAAACGAAATAGAATTCTAACCACCTGCAAAGGGCTGAATGTTGTTGGCGTCAGCCCATTGTTTTTAACGAGAGTATTATGCTAACAAAAACCACAAAGAACATCTGCAGCGCCATCTATTCAGTGTTGCCGACAACGCTTATACCCGCTCGGATACTCTCCCGGACACTCTTCCGGATACTCTCCCGGACACCAGGATTTCTTTTGAGAGCCCACGTAATAGTGGTGATTACATGTTTGTGCGTACATGCAAGCACGGCGGTTCTTCAAGCGCAAACGGTACTGCGAGTTTATACCATCAACGAGCCTGACTCCGTTTCCATAAGCGATCCACTGTTCATTTCTGCAAGCCGGGACGGACATTATTTGGGGATAGTGGAATCAATTATCGGAGGGGCCGGAGCGAAGCTCATAGACGCCCAAAACGGACAGATTGTCCGTGCAGTCGGGCCATCGTTCGACCTTGCTGACAGTATGGCGTTCAAGTGCACATGCAAGTCCATTAACGAAGAGAAAATGATCGAAAAGAAGCGGAAAGACAAACGTTTCCCGAACATGTTCGTGGGGACAAACTATTATTTCCTTGTTCCTAGTACAACATGGTATTCCGATAGCAGTAGATTGTCGCCCAGTTGGATAAAATCTCAATGCGCAGACATGTGTTTCGACTCTTCCGGTGTGTGGTTCTACGGTTCAACGGGTACTGTGGCAAACGACACACTAAGTCCCCGCGAAGAAGGGAATCCCGGACTGCTCCTCGTCTCGGATCGTCCGTTCGCTATGAATTATGGGTCCACCAACGCAAAGACGGAATATTATCCTCTCGATATCGATCGCAAAGATTATAGTCGGAAACGGGATAGTGCCGCCGGCAGTAGCGACCGGTTTTCTCTATGGCCTGTTCTCGGAACGCGAATTTGTTTTAACGAAGTACGTGGCATGGCCCTGGTACCTGGCGCGTCATCTGCGAACTATGAACGTCGATCGGAACGTCAACAAAACGCGCACTACCTTTCGTACGAAGTGCATCCACTCACGTTGGAGATGCGTCCCGGCCTGCGATATCCGGAAAGTCCTATTATGGACGATGTGAATATTGCGCTTCTTTCCGTTGTACCTTGTGTTTCGCGTCAACACGAGTATTTATACACCATCAGTGGTTTCCCCTGGGTGTATAATGCACTAGGGCGCCGTATGTTTCCTCTTGACACTCAAGGTGTGGTGTATTACCAATACAACCAGGGTGATACCTTCACTAATTCGAGCGTCTTGGAAATGAAGAAACGACCAATATCCACGGTGGTCGATATGGCTGAAGAGGCCTCCGGACAGATAATTGTGGTGTTCAAAACGCCGAGCAATACCCTTCAATCAAAGAGCGATATTATTGTTCACCGATATAGTAGCCAAGGAACGTTAATCCGCACATCGCGTTTTGAATCATCGTCTGTGTGCGAGTACACGTCCGGAGGTTTTTCGCGCCACACAAACACCTTGTATTTGATATCGCTTCGAAATGAAGCATGGACTGTGGAGGAAATTCGATTATGATGAAGAAATATCTTCGCCTTTGTATCGCTGTTGCCATCGTCGTAATGACGGGAAGTCCGCTATGCTCTGCACAAGCGTTTGATAGCCTCCGGGTTCGGCACGACATTCTCTCACGTTTGAACCTACCCGACCACGATACATCCCGTATTGTGGCTACCATTGTGTTCGGTAGTAGCTGCGAAAAATGTTATCTCTACTCCATTCCCATGTACAAACAACAAAAGAAGGAGAGTAGTGCGTTGCTCGTATGCCTGTATATATGCCGACGCGACCGCGAATTGCGTGATTATGTTTCAAGGAACTACCTTTATGATAAATACGTTCCGCTTCGCATGGATGTGATCAATGAGTGGAAGCTACCACGTCTTACCCAGCACGTTATTCTTAGTGGAAGCTCGGTTACAACCTTACCGTACGACCCTAAGATGCTCGGCAACTAATGTAACTGCCTTCACGCGGAGTGCGGACGGCCGGGACAGCCCGCAGAGTCCGGCGCCTTCGTTCCGGCACGCCGGCGTGTGAGTACGATTGGGAACAACTCTGCCAAAACACCGGTTATCTGAAGTGCCGGTCTAGTATATTCCCGCAACTATGTTCCACAAAACAATGGGTTGCACCTTCATACGATGGTGACGCACATGCTCCGGTTGTTGCGGCTTGTATGTATGATAGTCATTAGTGTGATTGCACTGATGGGCTCGGCACGCATATCGGCTCAAAACATCCTGCTTCGATTTGTTCCCATGGTGCAGAAGCGTCCGCTCGTCTTGGACTCGCTGATGTATCAAAACCACTTTGCGCAATTGTATTCCGTCACGCGTTTCCGCTGGTATTGCACTAATGTGCGCATCCTGGGGGAGAGTACACAAGAGCGAATTGCCGATGTAATTCTTTGCGACGCAGAGGATTCGGCATCGCTTCGTGTGTCCGCAACAGTGCCTGTGTCGCAAGGGTATTCAGGTGTGAGTTTCGTGATAGGCGTGGACTCATTGCGTAATTGCACGGGCGCGCAGGAAGGCGCTCTGGATCCCATCAATGGTATGTTTTGGTCGTGGAATTCCGGATATATTTTCGTTAAGCTCGAGGGCTACGCTCCCGCATCGTCTGCACAGGGCAAGAAACTGGAGTATCATATTGGCGGATATCGTCCGCCGGCTATCTGTACGCGCTCGGTAACATTGCCCTTCCAAACTATTAGTGTGGCAGACCACTCCACGGTGCAAATCGATATTGCAGTGGATGTAGCACAGATTCTCACACAACCTCACAACATCAATTTTCAGGAGCGACCTGTGGTAACGGATTTTCGATATGCGCAGGAAATGGCTGATAATTATCAAGACATGTTTCGCATCCTTGCCATAAAAAATATACCTCTTCCCCGTTGAGCAGAAATAAATCCGAGAAATGAATACATCGCGGCATACATATTCCGTATTTGTGATGCGCGCAGTGCTTGTGGCCTGTGTGGTATTCGGCGGGGTGCGTACGTATTTTCTTAATGCCGAACCAAACGGAGATGAGGACGAGGCTGCTGCTGCCCGCGAGCGGTTTTTTCGAATCGACTCCGCAGACGTCGCACTGAAATATCCCGAGGGTTTTCCCGCTCCGCTCTACGATGTAAATGAGTTGCGCCCTACGCCGGCAGGTTTCGTGTTAGGACGTTCGTTGTTTTACGACCCGATTTTATCCGGCGATTATTTCACAAGCTGCGCCTCGTGCCACCAGCAGTTCTCGGCCTTCGCACACGTAGACCACGCCTTGAGCCACGCCGTGATAGGATCTACGGGATTCAGGAATGTGTCGGCTCTACAGAACCTTATCTGGAAAGACGCATTTATGTGGGATGGGGCAATAAATCACCTGGAAGTTCAGCCATTAGCCCCACTCACTAATCCCATTGAATTAAACGAAACATTGCCGCATGTGCTGGAGAAATTGCGCGCTGATAGTTCGTACAGAGAAATGTTTCGCAGGGCGTACGGAGACACAGCCATTACGTCCAAAAGATTTCTCCGGGCATTAACGCAATTCATGGTGCTTATGGTGAGTGCTAATTCCCGCTATGATAAAATGCTTCGAAAAGAAGTAACGTTCAGCGCTCAAGAGGAGCAAGGGTATAGATTGTTTCAAGAGCACTGTAGTTCCTGCCACAGCGAACCGTTGTTCAGTGATAACTCCTACCGAGTAATAGGTTTGCCCGCCGATACCGCCCTGCGAGACAGCGGCAGAGCGCGAGTAACAGGCTTGGCAGACGATGTGTTTGCTTTTAAAGTGCCATCCTTGCGAAACGTAGCCCGCACTTTTCCATATATGCACGACGGCCGCTTCCGCAGCCTTAATGCGGTATTGGATTTTTATCGTACAACAACATCATTGCCGCACGACCCGGCACTGCGCTCCGCACGCGCACTTAGCGAGCGCGAAGCGCAGGATATTATCGCCTTCCTGGGAACCCTCACCGACACATCCTTCGTCCGCGATCGCCGCTTCGCCGATCCTCGAGGGTATTGAGAAGTGATTTGCTGATCTATTCCACTGGCCGCGACAGCTGAACATAGAAGCGACGCCTGGAAACTAAAAACTCGAGCGTCATCGTTGCGCGAGGCTCTTTCCCCCGAGGTCCCTGAGTCCCTCGTCTCCGCTCGGGAACCACGGAGCCGAAGGGCCGAGGGCGCTGCGCGTTTGGAAACTCAACCCGCGCACGCTGCGCTTTGCGCGTGACTCTCTATAGCGAGGCCCGCCCCCGCGAGGTCTTCGAGCGAAGATCGAGCGCCGTCCCGAGCGGAGCCGAGGGAAAGCAAGCGGGTGACGAGGGTTGGAAACTCAAAACTAGAACGTCGTCATTGCACGACGCCCCGCCCCGCGAGGTCTTCGAGCGAAGTCGAGAAGCAAGCGGGACACGAGGTCTGGAAACCCAACCAAAGCCCCCCCCCTTGCCTACAAGCACGAAATCAGTATGTTGAACGGGTACATAATTACTGACACACACACCGTAAGCGATTCTCCGGCTCCGCGTTTAATTTATTCCCCCATGAAACCCACCCCATACCATTTTCTGCTACTGCTTTGTTGCCTGATAAGCGCATACACGCTCCGCGCTCAGGATACATCAAAGATTCCGTCGTTGAAGGTGTGGTATGAGATACCTGAGGTATGGTCAGCCAACTA
>JBKCNS010000046.1:0-9427 GCA_046297095.1 Kapaibacterium sp. (SeqCode)
CATCATTGCTGCGCCGTCATCGGTAGGCGGCAGAGTTGTTTTGCATTCATCTCTCCATTGTACCAACCATTATGAGCACACCCGTGCGCAATCTGCTGGGCTCGTCGTCCAGCACGTATCTATTACAACATGCCGCAAACCCTGTGCACTGGCAGCCCTGGAGCGAAGATGCATGGGAGCTGGCACGCACGAATAACAAACTGGTGTGTGTGAGTATAGGATATGCCTCTTGCCACTGGTGCCATGTGATGGAGCACGAGAGTTTCGAGAATGCGGAAGTGGCCGCGCTCATGAACGAACACTTTGTGTGCATTAAGGTAGACCGCGAGGAACGCCCGGATGTGGACCACGTGTACATGGATGCCGTTACTATGATGACGGGCCACGGCGGATGGCCACTGAATTGCTTTTGCCTTCCTGATGGCCGCCCCGTGTATGGCGGCACCTATTTTCCTCGGGATCGGTGGATGCAGGTACTGCGCGCCTTGGCTGATGTGTATGCAAGCGACCCCACGCGAGTAGAGACTTCGGCGGCAGAGGCAATGATCATTTTACAGCAGCGCTCACAGCCGCATGCAGGCACTGCGTCGGAGCCGCGCAGTACAGACTTACTCCCGGCGTTAAGCACGTGGATGCGGACTTTTGATACTGTGTACGGCGGCGAACAACGGGCGCCCAAGTTCCCTATGCCAAGCAGCATCGCGTTCTTGATGCGCTGCTCGGAGGCATTCGCATCTGCCGCGAGTATTGATGCAGGGATGCTATCAGCCCATGTTCGTAGAACCCTCACCACGATGGCTCTGGGCGGTATCTACGATCACCTGAACGGTGCGTTTGCTCGGTACTCCACCGATGTTCGCTGGAAGGTGCCGCACTTTGAAAAAATGCTCTACGACAACTCACAGCTTATAGCATTATATGCAGATGCGTTTCGTTGGTGTGCAGACAACCACTACAAGGAGGTGGCCGAACAAACGATTCACTTTGTAGAGAATACTCTTGCGGCCGAACATGGCTTGTTCGCCGCGGCGATGGATGCCGACTCCGAAGGCAAGGAGGGCGCGTACTTTGTGTGGAGCGCAGAGCAGATTGCCACTGCGCTGGGAGCCGACGCCGATGTGTTTACCCAAGTGTACAACATTCGAAGCGAAGAGATCTTCGAGCACGATTGGTATGTACTGCATCGTTCTCGCACCGACGCAGAAGCGGCAGCAGATCTAGGTATGAGTGTGGAGCAGCTGCGAACAGTTCTGCAGAGATGTCATGGTGTGTTGCGCGGAATTCAAGCAGGTAGAGTGCCGCCGCAGAGGGACGAGAATGTGGTGGTATCGTGGAATGCACTCATGGTATCTGCCTACGTGCGGGCCTTTCGTGCCTTCGGCAATCCGGACTATTTGCAAAAAGCAATGTCACTGTTCCATGCTCTGATGCAGCATGGATCTTCGCATATATCTTCGCAGGACCATCAAACAGAACTACGACTGAATCACATTTGCTCGCGCACCACTGTTGTGCCCGGCTTTCTGGAAGACTATGCCTGCATGCTGCAAGCTGCCGCCGATCTTTACGAGGCAACATCAGACGAACAAGTACTGAGTATTGCGCGTAGCTTCATTGCAGCGATAGAGCGAGAGTTTGCTTCAGAGAATTCTGCGCTGCGGGTATTTACTCCCAAGAGTGCATCGCAGCTGGTGATCAACACAGTAGAAGTGTATGACAATGTGATCCCCTCTTCGAATTCCGTACTTGCTACAGCTCTGTACAAGATTGGCATTCTCAGCGACACTGAGGAACTTGTGGACCAATCTCTGCGAATGCTGCGGGCTGTGGTTGAAAACACCTGCAAGTATCCCTCGTCGTTTGCTCATTGGGGATCGTTGCTGCTGGATGCCACAACAAACTCTCTGCATGTAAAGGTTAGCGGAGCAGGAGCAGACACGGTGGCGGAGCAGCTGTATCGCGAGTATCTTCCAAACGTGTTTGTGCAACGCATTCCCGAAGCCGCCGTTGGCGCAAACCACGCCGACGCACTAAGCATTATCATCTGTGATCGTCACGCGTGCATGGCGCCCGTGCATTCGGTGGAAGCCGCATTGGAACTACTACGCAGCCACTCAAAGCACTAGAGTATTGCTGAGATTATAGCTCATGGAGTGAGCTCATGGAGTGAGCTCATAGCATGAGCTCCCGGCATAGTCAATACTCCTTCGGTCTTGATAAAAACAACAACGGCGATCGTCCCGCAAGGGAGATCGCCGTTGTAAAAAAAATCAGTGTGTGCTTAGAATCCAAGCTCGCGCAGCTTTGCGACGTTCGCTTGAACATCGTCGGCCGACTTCTTCAGCAACTCTTTTTCGGAGTCCGAAAGCTCGATCTCGAGAATCTGCTCAACGCCATTCTTGCCAAGCTTTACGGGAACACCAACGCAAACATCATTCAATCCGTACTCGCCTTCCAGCAGTACAGCGCAGGGAAGAATGCGGCGCTTGTTCTTGGCGATGCTCTCTACCATTTGCACTGCCGATGCCGAAGGTGCATAGTATGCAGAGCCGGTCTTCAGGTGGTTTACAATCTCGATACCGCCGGCCTTTGCCCGCTCCACGATAGCATTGATGCGCTCTTCAGACATCAGCTGACGCAGCGGAATACCTGCTACGGTGGTGTAGCTGGGCAGCGGAACCATGGAATCGCCGTGGCCACCCATCAGCAGAGCTTGCACATCTTCCACGGAACAGTTGAGCTCCATGGCAATGAACGTGCGATAGCGCGCGGTGTCCAACACTCCGGCCATACCAATCACTTTGTTCTTCGGAGCACCGGTGCGCTTCAATGCCAAGTAGGTCATGACGTCCAAGGGATTGGACACAATGATGAAGAACGCGTTCGGCGAATGAGCATATGCCTGCTCAACGCAGGAGGAAACGATCTTGGCGTTGGCAGCGAGCAAGTCGTCGCGGCTCATACCGGGCTTGCGCGCCAAGCCGGCAGTCATGATCACGAAGTCCGATCCTGCTGTTTCTTCGTAGCCGTTGGTTCCCACAACGCGGGTGTCGGAAGCAAGCACGGGCATTGCCTCGTACATGTCTAATCCTTTGCCCTGGGGAATGCCTTCGGCAATGTCAACAATTACTACCTCTTCAGCCATTTCGTAATAGGCAAGATGTTGGGCAGCGGTTGCTCCCACGTTGCCGGCACCGATAACGGTTATCTTCATAGTACCCTCGTAAGTAAAGTGATGAATGTATGTTCGGTTGTTGCGAGGTTGAAGGAAGGAGTTCTTCTATCAGCCTTGGCGAAAAAAAAATACCCTCTTCAGATGGCCTGAACAGGGTATTCAACTTTCAATGAATGCGATCTTATGCTGTTTGCGGATAAACAGAGATCTTCAAACGTTTGCGATCCTTGCGTTCAAAAGTTACTACCCCGTCGATAAGAGCGAAGATGGTGTAATCCTTACCCAGACCAACATTGTTACCCGGATGCCAGTGCGTGCCGTTCTGACGCGCAATGATATTTCCGGCGATAACCTGCTGTCCGCCGAAACGCTTGATACCTAATCTCTGTGCATTTGAATCACGGCCGTTCTTCGTTGAACCGGCCCCTTTTTTATGTGCCATGGTTAAAGTCTCCTTACGCTACACTTACGTGTGTGATGTGAATCTTCGTGAAATCCTGACGATGGCCATTCATTTTCTGATAGCCTTTGCGACGACGCTTCTTGAATACAAGAATCTTGTCTCCGCGACCGTGCTCTACAATCTTTGCTTTTACCGAACCGCTCAACAACGGCGTTCCAACGCGAGTTGATGAACCGTCTGTTGCCGCAAGAATCGAGGTAAACTCTACGGTGTCATTAGGATTGCCGCTCAAGAACGGTACAACGATGGTGTCCGCTTCTTTGACGTTGAATTGTTTACCGGCGATTTCTACAATTGCATTCATAGTACTACCTGCCTTGCGGTGAATTCATAGGACTGCAAACATAGCGGAGAAAGCCGAATTAGCAAAGTGGTTTTTGTTTTGGTGTTGCGCTTTTCATTGCTTTTCGTCGTTTTGAGCCTTTTTAGGCCGTACAAATGCCGGATGGACGGAAAAATCGCCGTGTTCGCCGGTTGCTATGGCAGAAAAGCAGCACAATCCGGGGCAGAAAAAGGGGCTTGGTAAAAACCCGTTGCTCCACAGATGCGCGTCGTTGATTTTCGCGCTCCGCGTATATTCAGCCATTCGATGAAGCGAGATATCTCGCACAACCGGTGATGGCGAACACATCGGTTTGCATCGGGACACGATATGACTGGTAAGAGTGGTTCGTTAGTACCAACCATGCAAGGGGACAATCGATGAATCTGTCTATTGAAGAAATCGCGCTCAAGTTGAAGTCGGCCGCACAGTTCATAGGTCAGCGTGTGGTGAATCGCGAAGAAGTGATAGAGCAAGCGTTTTGCGCGCTGCTCACGGGCGAGCATATGTTGCTGCAAAGTAGAACAGGTGTTGGTAAAACGTTGCTTGCCGAACAACTCTTCGGCATGTTCGACGGTGCAAACATCTTCCGCGTGCAAGCGAGCAAGGAACAACAACCCGATACCTATTTCGGCGGACTGGACATTGAAGAACTCAAGACCGGTATCATTAGGCACAACACCAAGGGATCGTTGGTAGAGTGTGAGTTCGGATTTATCGATGAGATTTTCGATGCCAACGACTTTACTCTTCGCGCACTGCTCTCGCTGCTGAACGAGCGCCGCCTGCTGCGCGGAGTTCAGAACCAGCCGGCGTTGATTCACACAGTGCTGGCATCTACGAACTACATGCGCGTAACAGAAGTAACGGAAGCTCTGCTGGACCGCTTCATGTTTAAGGCACTTATTCTGCCGGACAAAGAGCCTTACAACCAGTTCAAGATTGCGCAGAAATACTTGCAGCATGGCGGGCGTACCACAGCGCCACCGGCAAAGATTCCTTTCTCCGAGCTGCGTTCCATGCACGATATCATCACCGGCAAGAACGACCAATATCGCATCTCAATTCGTCCTGAAGATCTGTACTTCATGAACCTGGTAGTGCGCCACTACGAGTTCCTCAAGAACCGCGCGCTACGGGAGTCGCACAAAGGGCAGGCATCGTCTCACTACAACGATTTTTACATTTCGCCCCGCACGCAGGCAAAGTCCATAGACCTGCTTCGAGCGTTGGCTCTGCTCCGCGCGCGCACATCGGTAACGCACGAGGATATTAGCAAGTTGTATTTCGTATTCTCCACGGTAGGCGTACCGGAAGATGTAGCACTGTACAAAAAGGCATTTAGTGCTGTGCGGAATTCGCTTCTCTCCGCCCACGGCTTTGAGCAAATTTCTACGCTGCTTGCGTTCGAGACATTACTCATGCACATTCGCGAGGATCACGAGCTGATCAATCTCTCGCTGGGAGAACTCACGCAGACGGCATCGCGCAGAAGTTTCTTCGACTGGTTCAAGGATACCTTCGGAGGGCTGGACAAAACCGTGGCACAGAATCAGCGTTCGCTGGAGAAGTTTTTGTCGGAGTTCTCGCCCGCCTGCGACGAAGTACGCGAACTCAAAGCAGCGGTAGAGCAGCTTATGACTAAAGTGTTTCAAGAAATAGAGCGCGAGCAAGCCAGGAAGAACGAAGGGGCCACTAAAGCGTAGCTCATGCAAGCGCGCTGAACTCTTCGTGTATGTGCTTTACACCCGAACAAGCTCGCGTATCACAGCGTTGTATTCGTTCTTGTCGCTCTGCGTAATTACTTGGCGTGATTCTTCGCGCCATTCCGTGGTATTCATCACCGGGAAAAACGTATCTGCCTGAACATCGGCCTCCACTTCGGTAACCACAAGCGCATCTGCATCCTTGATGCACTGCGCATATAATTCTCCGCCGCCAATCACAAAGCACTGCTTCTCTCCACGGCTGCGCGCCAACGCGTAGGCATCTTCCGGCGAGCTTACCACATCGCAGCCATCAATATCCAAGTGTGGCCGGCGCGACACAACAATCGTTGTGCGGCCCGGCAAGGGACGGCCAATACTCATGTACGTTTTCCTTCCCATCACAATGTGATGACCCATAGTACGAGCTCGAAATGCTTTGAGGTCGTCGGACAACTTCCACGGCAATGTGTTGTTTACGCCTATACCGCCCTTTTTGTCTTTAGCTACAATGATGATAATGTCCATGGGTGTCTGTTGATGTTCATGAAACGTGATGTGTAATCACATGCCTGCATTAGATGCTACATACATCGCCTACATCGCCCACAACACTACAAGACCAAGCGCAATTCTATACACGATGAATGGCGTGAGCGTGTTGGAGCGAAGAAATCGCAGGAAGAAGGAAATGCTTGCGTAACCTGTAACTGCTGCCACGATCGATGCCACAACAACAGCTGTTAAATCCGAGGTATCAAGTAGCGGTGCGCTCTTCACAAACTCGTACACACCACTCACGGCAACAGCCGGAATACTTAGCAGAAACGAATAGCGGGCAGCGGCCTCGCGGGTAAATCCCAAAAACAATCCGGCTGATATGGTTGCGCCCGAACGTGATGTACCGGGAATAAGAGCAAAGCACTGCGCAATGCCAATGAGTATGCCGTCGCGAAGACTAAGGTCTGCCAGATTACGACGAAGGTTGGCCATGCGATCGGCTGCAAAGAGTACTCCCGACACCGCAATCAAAGCCACGGCGATGAGATGCGGATCTTTGGTAATTCCACCCTCTATAAGTTTCTTCACTGCATACCCCACCGCAAACAGCGGAATAGTGCCAATGATCACGAACCCTCCCATACGTGCGTCGTCCGACTGCTGCGTGAATGGAACGCGCTGCAGGTTTTGCGTAAGGAATTGCTCAACTATAGTGCGAATGTCTCGCGCAAAGTACAGCAGCACCGCAGCAAGAGTTCCCAGCTGCACAATAGCCATGAAGGCCGTCCACCTCTCGGGGTGCGCGGGATCGTGAAGGTTCATGAGCGAAGCACTGAGGGTCATGTGGGCGGTGCTGCTCACGGGTATAAACTCGGTGAGCCCCTGCACACATCCTATAATTATCGCTTGAAGTATGGTCATGAGATTTAGGTGACGTTTGTTAATCGGAAATGTAGAATGTCTCGGCAGGCTCTGCTATGCTGCCGCCCTGATGTTCACCATCGAAGCGCCGTGCGTCGCTGCGAACAGAGCCTTGGGCAGTAGAGTCTTGCTGTTCGTCCGAGGCACTCCACGCACTGCGCACTGTTTGTTGCAAGCGCACAAAACCGGATGTTCGTTCTTCATCGTCGATATGAATAATCGTGGCATCCGTGCGGCGACGGTACATCCATTGTGCTAAGATTCTCAGCTCATCGATTTCGTGCAGTGTGGGAGTGAGTTGCGGTGCAGTTTCCTGATCGCCTGCGGAAGTCACCGGCGCATAGAGCCGTGCAAGCTCGGCACGCAATCCATCCAGCGAGGCCTTGCGGCCTACAATCACTTGCTTTTTCAGGAAGCCGGATCGTAGCGCGAACACCTCCACGCTTTTCTCTCGTTCAGAGGCAGGAATCACCAGCACAACATTGGTGCTGTTCAGCGAAGCATCCGATGCAGACTTGTCGCTGAATACCTTGCGAAGCTCTTTTAATCGATTGCGCAACACCGCTGCATTCTCGAACTCCAAACGCTCAGCGCACGCATGCATCTCATGCTCTACCATAGCAAGCACGCCTTCGGAATAACTACTCAGAAATGTTCGTACCCGCTGTACTTCCGCGGCATATTCCTCTTTACTCTGCCGCATGGCACAAGGAGCACCGCACTTGTGAATGTGATAATACAAACATGGGGCCACCGTTTCCGACGGGCTCAGTTCCTCGCGGCACACGCGCAGACGAAAGTTCTTTTCGATGGTTTGGATCACATCGTACACCATTCCCCTGTACAGAAAAGGGCCATAATACTCGGCGCCGTCGTGGGCTATGCGGTCGCACAATTCCACGACGGGAAAATCGGTATTGGTCGTAATGCGCAAGAATGGATAGCGGCGCAACCTCTTGCTCATGGTGTTTGCCGGTGGCTTTAATCGTTTGATTTCCTTGGACTCTAACAGCAACGCCGCCAGCTCGCTGCCGGTTTCTTCCCAGCGAATGCTATGCACACTGCGTACCATGCGCGCTATCTTTTCGGGATGATGCGCGCTCATCTGGAAGTACGATCTGACGCGGTCTGCAAGGGATTTCGCTTTGCCAACATACAGCACATTGCCATCGGAATCGTGCATGTAATACACACCCGGCGCCTCGGGCAGAGCATCCAAAAAGGGCTGCACTTTTTTCACTACGCGCGGCGGCGTGTGGAAGTTCTTCAGTCTCTTATTCTGAAACGACACCACATCAAGCAGCGTTTCCGCATCGTGCTCTTCTTCCAGCTGCTCCAAAAATTGAATGAGCACATGCGCTGTTGCCTGCGCATCGCCGAAGGCACGGTGGCGGGCATCGTTACGTACATTGAAGTGCGCGGCCACAGCTCCCAGATTTTTCTTTTTGTTCTTTGGCAGCAGCCGATTAGCCAGCTTACAGGTACACAGCACATACTCCGTGGGAAGATCCATCCCGTGGCGCAACAGCCCCTCGCGGACAAAGGATACATCAAAGGCCGCATTATGCGCCACGAATACTGCATTAGGAAGTTGCAGCAGCTTATGCACTTCGTGCAATACATCGCGCTCCTCCGGCGCATTAACCACCATGGCATTAGTAATGCCGGTAAGGTTCTCGATAAAGGAAGGAATAAACTGCCGAGGATTCATCAGCGAACTGAACGAGTGGCGCACCTCGCCATCGCGCACCACCACACAGGCGATCTCCGTCATGCGCCCTTGCGAGGCGCTCATGCCGGTGGTCTCCACATCGATCACAACAAAGTGAATGTCCGAAAGCGGAACCGAATCTGTATGTTCTGATGTGCTGCTCATCGTTTCAAAATACTATGCATGATCACTACAAGAATGCACAGCAGTGATTTTGTTCTTGGAAAAGGGCGGTGACCAAGTAAACGTCTTGATTCCATGATACGTGTGCATGGCCAGCGCGAATTCGTCAAAGAAACTATCGCAAAAGCAATCGCAGAGCTGCGGGCAAAAAAAAAGCGCCTCCGAGGAGGCGCTTACATTCTTGCTTGTACGTTACTTCAGGTTTGGATTTCGTGATCGCTCGCTTACAGTAATGGGCAAGTATTGCCACGTACCCGCCGGCAAGTGCCAACGCTTGAAGCGACGTTGATCCAAAAGTCTGTTACCTGTACAGTTCAACTCTTTGTCTCTTTCCACGTAGATGCTGTCCAGGGTAATGTCCGGTGCATTGGGAAGGAATCGAGAATCCCGAACAAAGTTGAAGTTGTCCAAAGCATCCTGATACTTGAATGGTGCCACACGCAGT
>JBKCNS010000047.1:0-13132 GCA_046297095.1 Kapaibacterium sp. (SeqCode)
ACTCCGTACCATTCCATGGCAAATACCGCCATCATGGGAATGGCCGTAAGATTCATGCTGCTGCCGGTGCTGAACAACGAATCGGATTTGACGGTGAGCGATGATATTCCTACCGAACCCACTTCAGCGCCTATTGCTAAACGATAACCCGGCCGCCACAGCACACGCAGATTGCCCGCCACACCGGTGCGCGAGTACTCCGCCTTGCTTACATCCACACTACGCACTACCGACGACATACTCACTCCGCCTGCACCCTGCACAACAATGCGCGAGGGCTGCGGCTCGTCTGCGCGGCAGGCCACAGATGTACCGACGCCGGCAGCGAGGCAGAGCGTTACAGCAAGTGCAATACAACGAGCGAACTTCATATCATGGTTGGGTATAGTAGTAATACGCTACGAGCGTGGGATAGTTCGTGAGCATACCATCAAAAGAACCTTCGCTAAGAAATCTAGTGATGAACTCGTCGGCATCCAGCGTCCATACAAAGGCGCGAGTGCCGCGCGCATGCAGGGATTGCACGGTTTCTCTCATGGTGCCAAGGGTCCATCTGGAGCCATAGACGCGCGATGCCGCAGTGTGTGTTTGATCCACTCCGAGCTCGCACACCGAGGGTACACTAGAGAAATTCGGTTGGGCAACAAAGCGGTTGTAAACATCGGTGCTTGCAAGTCCGAACAGTACTTCCAGTGTGTCTCGAAGGCCTTTGGCATTGAGCGCACGAGCGCGAGCAAGTGCGTCTTGCTGAAGGGCAATAATCTGCTCCACCGAAGCGGCCTCTTTTACATCCAGCCACACCGTGCGCAGCTGTGTTGAGTCTGCAATCACACGCAACGCTTCCTGCAAGGTTGGCAGGCGCTCGCCGTTCACAAGGCGGCAGAACGTTTGGATCTGTGCATAGGTATAATTCCCTATGGGCCCCACCATGTATTCACCATTCACCAAGCGGGTGTTGAAGTTTTCATCGTGATACAACACCGGCACACCGTCTTTGGTAAGGCGCACATCAATCTCCACACCGGTTGCGCCATACTTTTCTGCCACACGTATCAGCTCTACGGAGTTTTCCGAATGCGGTAGGCGATCGCTGTTGCGTCCACCGCCGCGATGCGCCAGAATGGCAAAGTCCGTCTGCCCTTGATGCAACGGGCGCATATATTCAAGCACCAGGGAGTCGCCACGCGGGTCGGTATCCGTACCTAAGCTACCGCGCAGAGTAATAGCGCCGGGGCGTTGCTCGCTAGCAACTGCTATTCCGCCTTCGTGTGCTGCCATGCGCATCACGCACAATCCCGTTTGCGGCGAATGGGCATTGCGCCAGTAGCCGGCGGCACTAAGCGTAGAATCGCCCAAGCCACAATCAAGAATTGCGTACATGAAGTTCTTCGCGCAGAACATACTCAATGTTGCAGTAGAGCTTTTGATTACTACCGTGTCGCCAACGCGATCGTTGCCGCGAAGCACCCGGTATACACCTTCCACGCACGCACCGGCGCGACGAGTGAGCGGACGCGTGCCATCGAGCTCACGGAGCACACTCGTATCCGGCTCCACTACACGAAGCTCACTATCGCATGCGCTCAGCAGAATACTCAGCGCTGTGAACGTCAGCAGTAGAGCGGGAGAGAATTGCTTCATAGACGCACTCCCACAAAAAACTCGGGATAGAGTAAGGGATCGTTGAAGGTAGAGAAGGCAAGCCAGGATTGATAGGCCGAGCGCAGATTGTTCACTTTTAAACCCAAGAGCACACGCGTGGATTTGGTAAACGGTTGTTCTACAGCCACACTGATTGCATTGCCGGCGCGGGCGTTCTTTTCGTTAGCACTAATTACTTCGCCCACGCGAGTTGTGCGTTCGGTAATGATGGTGGTTTCTGCTCGCACACTCACGTTGATATCACCCACGCTCCAACCCATAGTGATGTATGGAGTGGTTAGCCAGCCGCGGTAATCCACATCGAAGCCGTCCATAGTGGCAAAACCGTACACAAAGGTTTCCTCAAGCCCCAGGCCAAACGCGCCATAGGGTGTTTCTCTGCTCCACTGTGCCCCAAGAGTGGCAAGTGTAGTGATCACATTGGTGGCCAACCTGCCCGTGGCCGCAAAGCCCATGGGCAAGCCCAATCGGGCGCGCATCTCTGCAAGCGGTATTTGCCGAATCTCTTCTTCGGCGATGGGCCGCGGAATGAATGTGATCGAGGCCCCTGCACATGCTTGTGTTTCTAAAGAGTTTAGTGGAGCGGGAAAGAACACATCATGCTGTTGGGCTATGGATTGCGGACTACAGAACATGGCAATAAGCACCGCAAGCACTGCACCCACGGAGTGCATATCCGCCGGCAGCGCGTGCTTCTTGAAGCCGGCTATGCGAGTATGTGCATGTGTGTGCATTCGGTTTGGTTCGGTTCGGTTTGGTTCGGTTTGTTTCGCTTCAATTCAATTCGTTCGCCAATTGCTACAAACTTTCCTCGCGCGTGCATCGCGCAATCACTTCGGCATGCGCTGGATATGCTTCAAGTAATTCTGTTCGGCCGGCAAGTTCAAAGTCTGCAAAGCTGAAACCCGGCGCCACCACACATGATACCAGCACGCCTTCGCTTTGGGTCTCGGCTGCAAACCACGTATCTCGAGGAAAAAGAATGAAGCCCCGGTGTGCACTTGCAGGCGACGCCACTTGGTGTGTATCAAGTGTGCCATCGTTGTGCAGTAGATATGCGGTTGCGGTGCCACCATGTTGCCAAAACCACAACTCATCATTGCGCAATCGGTGAAAATGCGAGCGCGAGTGTGGCGGCAAATAGAAATAGATAGCAGTAGCCGTAGATCTATCACCCTGAGGTGTAGATATATTCAGGTCTCCGCGGTAATACTCACGATAGAATCCGCCCTCGGGATGAGGCAGCAGCTGCAAGTGCTCAATGATGTTCATCATTTCATGTTCTAAAAAACTCAGTATAAATAAGCCTCAGCACAGCTTCATGCAGACATCATACAGATTGCATACAGACTGCTAGTGCAAGCTATGGGTTTAAGGTGAATACACAGGCCGAAGCAATGGAGCCGGAAGCTTATCTCGGCGCCTGAATGCGATGCTTAAGAAGCACTATGCGAGTGGGGTTAAAAATCGCATATGTAACAATGTTTTATAGACTTAACGATTGTTATGTGATGGTTGTTTGTTAACATCGTGCGCAAGAATGAACACCCAATTCGGGAACGCTTTGTTTGGGTGGCTATACGGGGAAGAGACTTCATAGTATTGACGCAGGGGAATGAGTACATAGTCTCACAACAATCAGGTGCTTATGCTAAAGCCCTCCAGATTGCAATCAATTTTAGATCGCGCCGTTGATCGAACAAAGATCTTCGGAGCATCCTTCTGTGTGCAAACATCGCAGGACCTATGGGCGGGAGCCGGCGGCGACATGAAAACCCACTCGCAGTTCTTTATTGCCAGCACCACAAAGCTTTTTGTGTCTGCAGTGATTCATCAGCTTCGCTCACAGAACAAATTGCGGCTGGACGATAGAGCTGCCACCTACCTGGAACCTGAGATTCTGCGCGGCCTAGTGGTGGTGGGCGGCACGGATTACTACAACTCTGTGAGCATCAAAAATCTCCTGGCACATACATCGGGAATTCCCGATTACTTCGGGCAGAAGGGCGCCGACGGTACAAGCTTGCAGGATGCGTTACAGCGCGGCATCGATCAATCGTGGAGTATAGAAACCATTATCAAAAAAACGCGCGCGCTCGATGCACCCTTTGCTCCCAACACACCGAAGCGAGCTTTTTATTCGGACACGAACTATCAACTGCTTGGCCTGATCATTGAGCGCATCACCAAGCAGCCACTGGCACAGGTACTTCAAGAGCGCATTCTGGATCCGCTGCATCTGGAGAACACCTACATGTATGCCGATCCCACGGACGAGCGCCCGCAGGTGATGAGATACCGGGAGCAAGCTCTTCACATACCGCATGCCATGGCCTCGTTCACTGCCGATGGCGGCATGGTATCCACCGCCAGTGATCTCATGACCTTCCTGCGCGCATTCTTCAACGGCAAGTTCTTCCCTGTTACCTACCTCACACAGATGTATGTGTGGAATGATATTTTCTCGCCGCTGCAAGCCGGCATCGGCATTCATCGCTTTGCCCTTCCGTGGTATATGAATCCCTTCGGTTCCATACCGGAGTTTGTGGGGCATTCCGGACTATCCGGCACGGTGGCCTTCTTTGCGCCAAGCAAAAATCTCTTTATCACCGGCACGGTGAATCAGGTGGCGCACCCGGATGCGGCCTTCCGCCTGATGATCAAACTGGCGATGGACATAAGCAAGCCGTGGTAAAGCGTTGCGTGAACCGCTTCCTCCGAGTTCCCGGCGGGTTTTATCTTTACAAGCATTTCAAGCCGCCGGCTCGGTTGTCTGCTCAGTTATCTGCTCGATTACCGGCTCGGTTGCCTGCTGCTTCTGCAACTTCCGTAGTAGTCTTTTCACCAACCAGTGTTGTATGCGAAGAGTTTGCCTTGCCATCATCATTAGCTGTGTTGCCGTCACAGTACTTGCGCAGCCGCGTATCACCCGTGTAGACCCGCCGCATTGGTGGCCGGGTTTGGGCAGCGATACTTTGGAGCTGCTCGTAGAGGGTGAACAGCTTGCACAGTCTACCATAAGCGTTCGCGGTAAGGGCGTAACATTACTAAGCGATACGCGCTGTTCGAATGCGCGCTATCATTATGTGCAACTTCTCGTCGCGGCAAATGCGCCGCCACAGAGCATTCAGCTGCTGGCTCAAGCACCAACCGGCTCTGCAGAGTTTAGCTACGAGCTGCGCGCACGAGATACAAACAAACACCGCTCTATAGGCCTGAACTCCGCCGACCTTGTATACTTGATCATGGCCGATCGCTTTGCCAACGGCGACACAACAAACGATGCTTTCCCCGCTATGCACGAGCCAGTGGCGAATCGTGCGAAGCCCTACGGACGCCATGGCGGAGACATTGCCGGTATTCGTAAACATCTGGATCACATTGCTTCGCTTGGCGTCACTGCTTTGTGGATGTGCCCTCTTCTGGAAAACGATCAGCCCGAAGCCAGCTATCACGGCTATGCCATAACGGATCACTATAGTATTGATCCTCGCTACGGCACGAACAGTGATTACTGCGCGCTTGTACAAGAAGCTCACGCGCGCAACATGAGAGTAGTGGCCGATGTGGTGTATAATCACACAGGAAGCATGCATCGTTTGGCAGTTTCTCCGCCGGACAGTTCGTGGTTTAACCAATGGTCGGAATACACCCAAACCAACGGACGTGAGGTGTCACTGTACGATCCTTATGCAGCGCCGCAGGACAAGCTGCGATTTAGCAATGGCTGGTTCGACAAACACATGCCGGATGTAAATGCTCGCAACCCGCATTGCGCGCGCTACCTGGAGCAAAACACGTTATGGTGGATAGAGGAAGCCGATATTGATGCCCTACGCATTGATACCTACACGTATCCCGATCAAGACTTCATGTCTGCGCTTAATGCACGCGTGCGTCAAAGCTTCCCGGGTATCTTTTTGTTTGGCGAAACCTGGGTAGACTCTCATGCATCCCAAGCGTACTACTTGGAGAATTACAAATACAACCGCAACACACACCTTCCCGGATCGACAGACTTCCAGGTTCACTTTGCCTTGCTCGATGTGCTCACCAAAACATCCGGGTGGGACTCCGGCGTGGGCCGACTCTACCGCGTACTCGCGGCCGACTACCTGTATCCCGATCCAATGAAAGAAGTAATCTTCCTCGACAATCACGACACACCTCGCATTCTTGGTGTGTTGGATGGTAGCCTTCAGCGTTTACGATTGGGCTTAACACTCTTGCTTACGCTTCGCGGAATTCCCTGCATTACCTACGGAACAGAAGCAGGCTTCAGCGATGTAAAAGAACACGGTACTATTCGCGAAGACATGCCCGGCGGTTGGCCTGCGGATACACGGAGTATCTTCAACGCAAGCCAGCGCAGCGACAAAGAAAAAGCGTGCATCGCCGCTCTTGCACCCTTGGCCAACTTCCGCCGCACCAGCTCAGCGCTTACCAAAGGCAACACCATGCACATTGCTCCGGAGAATGGTGTGTACGGATATGTGCGATACACGGCAGACCAAATGGTGCTCACTGTTATCAATGCCGATACCGTTCCGCGAACGGTGGCCATGAAACGCTTCGATGATATACTTCAGGGAAATCGAGCATGCAGAGATGTACTTAGGTCGGTAGAGTTGACCCTACCGGAAGTATTGTCGCTGGAGCCGTTGAGCGCGCGCGTAGTAGTGCTAAAGCCGCAACAGACCTCACGCTAAGCGCATCATACCACCACTGCATACTCGTTGGCGAATAGATACATGAACACTACTGCAAACTCCTCGAGCAACTCTTCACACACTTCCGCACATGCATCCTTGCCGCGTGTGCTTGTGGTGGGCGGCAATAAGGGCAGGTGGACTGCCGCCGAGCGCGCGCATGAAGCCGGGCTTGTAAGCGGTGTGGAAGCGTGGGTATTTGCCACAGGAGGCAACTATGTGTGTGGACGCGAGCTCACACCCGCAATGATTGCCGAACATGATGTTGTCATCATGAACTTGAATGCCATTACCGAGCCGCAGCGTTTGGCTTCTGTTCGTGCGCTTGCGGAAAATCGTCCGGCGCATGTGCAATGGGTGAACCTGCTGGAGGGCGATATGCGCTGGTATCTTCGTCCACTGCCGCATCTGCGGGAGTTGTTTGATGCAGGCACCTTTGTGAATTGCATCAATGTTCATGCGCACCCATTCATTCAATCGCTCACTGCATCGCCGGTGCACACCCTGGGCATACCCTATCCTGCGCACGGCGTGCGCGCCTGTGCAACACCGTGGCCACAGCGCAAACGCAGCGTGCACATTTGCCCCTTCCTTAAAACCCGGTGGAGCGAGTATGCAGTAGCAAAGAACCTCAGCCTTCCTATCACCGGCTACGAGCGGCGTTTATCACGCAAGCTGAACACGTTGGTGCGGAACTATCAAAGCACCGGGAGTTTTGTCAATCGCGATATCAACAAGCAGTTTGCCGATAGCATCTATCATACACCTGCAGTGGATGTGCAGTACGAGATGTGGTTCGAAGACTATTATCGCTTTGCAAGCTCGTCTGCGCTTTGGCTGAATCTGGATGATCGCTACACCTGGGGCCGATTTGTTCTGGATGCCGCTGCTTTGGGCGTGCCTCTGGTGAGCACTATCAGTACGGGGCATTCAGCGCGGTTTTTTCCTGAGCTTACAGTGCAGTCGCCCTTTGATGTTACCGAGGCAGAAAGCATGGCACGGCGCGTACTGACAGACGATGCTTTTGCAGCACAAGCTGCAGACTACGCCTGGGAGCAACTGCAGGAATATACTCCGCAGAGAATGAAGGAAAAGTTGTTGAATATTTTGGAACGAGCATGAACAGGCACGAGCAACCAACCATTCATGTAATCTTTCGCGCCTGCGATGTGGTGAATGCAGTGAATAACAATCCGCGGCCGTTCATGCTGGATAAAACCACTCTTGTGCAGTTGAGCTTCGAGAGTTTGCTCGATGCGCTGCGCGATGTGCCGCATACTATTCATGTTCTGGGAGATAAACTAAGCGCGCATCTGCAGCATTATTTCCGTGTTCGCGGAGTATCCGTTACCAATGGGAACTTTGGTAACGAAGAATCTATACGGCAGGCATTGCGCATGGGTGCGGGCATTGCGGACAACGACTGGGTGTATTTCTGCGAAGACGATTACATTCATGTTCCGCACGCTCTGCAGTACATTCATCGATTCATCAGTACGCCGGAGCAGTGGATGGATCACACCAAACGCCTGTACACATGGAGCTCGTTTATCGACCTGCGCAAACGAGATCTGGTGGTGCATCCCACCGATTATCCGGACCGCTATAATGGCAAGTACCGGCGCTTCTCGCTGATCTTTCACAGCAACGATTGCCATTGGCGGCAAATCACCGATACCACCTTTACCTTTTTGCTCAAGGGCTCCACGCTGCGCAAGCAAATGCCGCTGTTGATGCGATCGGCCAAAGGCGCGAACGACCGCTTGCTCAGCAAAAAGCTCTATGGCCGCTTGAGTTTTTTCGGAAAAGTTCTGGCGGTATCACCCATGCCGGGACTGGCCACGCACATGCACCGTGATACGATGTCGCCACTGGTTGATTGGAACGATAGGGTGCAAGCGCTACGCTTGCGTTTGGAGCAAGAACAACTGCTGCCGGCTACAGGTAGTGTTTGATCAATCAGTGCGGGAATTCACTCGATGATCTGTAGTGCCCGTTACACGTTGTAGCTGGTATCCAAAGGATTAGCCGGATACTGCTTAAGGTATTCCTCTTTCTCGCGTTTCCAGCGATCGCGCTCGGGAAACTCCGGAATAGGCGCGGCGCCCGGAATACCCATCAAAGGATAATCCTTGCGCAAAGGATACAACGCTTCGCCGGATACGGGATCTACGTAATCCTCAGGCATGTAGAAGCGACGAAGGTCAGGATGGCCGTCGAAGATAACGCCATACATATCGTAGGTCTCGCGCTCATACCAATTGGCACTCTCCCACAACGACACTACCGACGGCACGTGCATATTCGATTCCGGAACACCGGTCTTGATACGAATACGATCCTTGTTTGAAATAGAATACAAGAAATACACTACTTCGTAGCGCGGTGTACGCTTATCGAACCAGTCGATTGCAGTAACATCCACAAGCTGTTCAAACGATGTGCGGGGATGATCGCGCAACTCGCGCAGAACGTCCACCAGGTCCGAACTGTTCACGGTAATCGTGTGCTGCCCGTGGTGTGTAGTGGTTTGCGCTTCGCCAATGACGGGGCGAAGAACATCGAGTATGGTATCGAGGGAAATTGCCATGACAAGTAATAAACGTGGTCCGTGAGTGGGGCGAATTTACGCAACCCGCGGGAACGGCCATTCGTGGTTTTTTAGGATAGGTCGGGGTGCGTTACGGCCCTTATGCCGCCTTGGATCGACGCAATTTGTAGACGAACGCCAGCACTTGAGCTACTGCCTTGAACAGATTCTCCGGGATTTCCTGATCGATATCGCAGGCGGCATAGAGCGCGCGGGCCAGAGGCGGATTTTCTACAATGGGAATATTGGATTCGGTTGCGATCTCTCGGATCTTCAACGCTAAGAAGTCTAAACCTTTGGCCACAACTTTCGGGGCCTGCATGGATCCCTGTGTGTAGGAAACAGCTATTGCATAGTGGGTTGGGTTTGTGATGATCACATCGGCACTTTTAACATTCTTCAGCATCATCTTGCGCAAGCGCTGGCGAGCCAGCGCACGAATGCGCTGCTTTACGGCCACATCACCCTCCGACTGCTTGCTCTCGTCCTTCACCTCTTGCTTACTCATCTTCATATCTTCTTTGAAGCGGCGTCGCTGAAAGATCACATCGGCAGCACCTACCAACGCGTACACCACTCCCACCTTCATCACCAGTTCAAAGCCGGTAGCCGCCATGAATGCGGTCATCGAGGTAAACGGCATTTGCAACAAACTGAAGAGTGTGTCTGTTTTGGATGCAAGCACTTGATACACAATAGCTGCAAAAATCACCAGCTTCACAATGTTCTTGAGAAGCTCGAAATACGCCGACTTAGAGAAGAAAATTCGTTTCAATCCACCCACGGGATTGAACACCGACTGCAGGTTTAGCCCCTTCGTGAACTTCTCTGTTGCAAAGTGAAATCCCACTTGCGCGATTTCCGTCCCGGTGCCGATTATCATAATCACCACGGTTACGGGAAGAAGTACCGATGCCACAAACACCACAAGGGCAGTGTAGTATCCCGGCACGGTAGCGTCCGAGATAGAGATGAACGGTGCTTGGCGAAGCAGATAGGTGGTAAGGCCTCCAACTTTTTCGGTAATACCTGCGCCAAAAGCAAACACAACCCAGCCACCAAAAAGCAGTAGCGATGCGTTCACCGCATCCATGCTTTTTGCTACCTGGCCTCTGTTTCGCGCGTCGGATAGTCTTTTACCGGAGGCTTCTTCGGTTTTTTGTTGACCATCCGGTGTTTCTTTTGCCATTGGCTACCGGCTTTTGTGGATTTCGCTTAGGTATAAACAAGCAAGGATAGTGCCAAAAAGCCCGTGTTTGGGGCTGCGGTTTCCGAGTATAGTCGGGCATGGCTATGAACACGGCTATAGGCACGAGTATTTGCGCAGCCATTATGCAGATGCTGATTTCCGGATGTGCTACGGCACTACCACAAAGGGAAGCGTGGAAATGTTGCCCTGTGCCCGAAGTTGAAGCACATAGGTGCCCGGCACCAGGCCGCGCGTGGAGAGTTCAAGCTCGTACACACCCGCGGATTGCACACCATCTACCGGCTTTGCTATCTCTCGCCCATCGGCTGCGAACAAGGTTATACGCACTTCGTCCTTGAACGACAATCCATAGCTCACCGTGATGCCGGATCCTTGCGCAGGATTTGGGCGCACGGCATACAATCCACTCGTCACGGAGCTGAAATCCACCTGACGCAAATCCAGCACGCAGGATGTGAATGAAATTACTGCCGGCGTTGTGCCAAACTCAACACACGGTCCGCTCACGGTAACAAGCTGCAGGCGGGCAGAAGCGCTGCTTGATGATGAGCGCGGCACTAAGGTTCTGAACACGGGAAGCAGCCACACGCCGTTGTTTGTTAGCATCGAAGGTCCACGAAGTTCGAATACCGCATGCGAAGGTGTGCTGCGCGATGCCGCATAGCGTGCAGTCCAGTCCGGGGGTAGATCCGCACCCGGCACATACGAATCGTAGATCATTGCTGTGGAGTCTATGAACACGTGCATCAACACGCTATCCTTTATCATCAAGGTTTGCCACGAAGTACTGCTTACCGCGCAGCTCAGGGTGATCAGTGTGTCCGGGCGTACTCCCGCAAGGGATGGCACTTGCACCACTACGCGATCTACCGTGCTCATCACTCCCACACGCAGGGTGCGGACACTATCCCTGAAGTGCAAGCGCAGGTCCACCCACACGTCTCCTGCACCGGTGGGTAGTATGTGAACGGCAAAGCTCAGGCTGTCGCCATTGTTGATGAGTTGCTTCGGTAGTGTGGAGTTTACGCCGGCTAGTTCAGCGGCCCGTAGATATGCTCCATTGGCGCTAGCAACGGTAATGCTGTCCAGTATCACGGCTGTGTTGCCGCTATTGCGAAGGGTGCACTGTGATAAAGCGCTGTCGCACGCACTGATTACTCCCACCGATGTACTTGTAAGCTGCACTTCGCGAACGCAGGGCAACGCCGTAACGGTAACGGATGTATCAAGCACGCATACTGAACCTGACTTGGACGACACGCGTACACGGAACACAGATGTAGAACCGATGGTCGCTATCGGTTGATAGCAATCCGTGCAACTCAACACGGAGTTTGCCTGCCATTGAACCACATCGCCCCCACTCACTCGAAGCACTACGCGCTCCCCTACACACACCGATGTGTCGGGCGTTAGCACTACTCGCGGCATGCTATCCACAATCACCCGCACGCTATCCATTCTCATGCAACCCGCTGCCGTTTGGCCGCGAACGATAAAGGTAGTTGTGCGTTGGGGTTGTGCGCCGGTTCGGGCACAGGTATCACAGGCAATACCGGGCAAGCTCGACGCCGGCGCACTCCATGTGTATCTCGCGGTAGTATCACCGCTGATGCTCAGCCGCACTATATCTCCCGCGCAAATACGCACAGCCGATGCTTGAGCTTTAAACACCGGCGGGGCAACAGTTCGAATGCGCACGTTCACCAGACTATCGCAACCACCGGGTGTGCTGATTCGCGCTGTGTACCAGGAGTCGTTACTACCGGGACGTATGCGCACGCTGTCGCATTCAAAGCAACTCAAATCGCTGTTGGTATTCCACACCACAGTGGTGCCGGGCACCTGGGAACGCACTACCACAGTTACCGACTGCGCGGAGCAAACAGTAGTGTCTATGGGGCTCACGCTAAACACCGGAGTCGGAAGCACTACTACTCGAACGCTATCACGCACCACGCACGATCCTCGGCCGGCGGTAACGTAGTAGGTTCGAGATTGCGTGGCAGTAAGCACGGGGCTTGCGCAATTCGTGCACGACAATCCCACAGCCGGCCACCATTGAATGGCATCGGCATTGGTGACTGCTCCAATCGAAACGCGCTTGCCTTCGCATACATTAAGTGTGGCCGGCACACGCAGTGTGGTAGGCGAAATCACTACGTCCATAGTATCGCGGGACACACATCCCAGCGAATCGCCCGTGAGCACATAGCGTGTGGTTTTTGTTGGCTTCAATACGTAGGTAGTGCAGGTGTCGCAGGTGGGCTTCAACGCGGGAGTCCACGAGAGCTTCCCACCGAAGCGGCGCAGAGAAACCACTACACTATCACCAACACACATTTGCTTATCGGAAAGCTGACCCTCAATACCCGGCGCAAAACGAAAGCGCACCGAATCTACTGCATCGCAATCCGCACTGTTTCCATTGCGACCGCGCACGTAATAGGTGACGGTTTGTCCGGGAACAGGCAGCAGCAATGCCGTAGGGCAGGTGGGACAAATCACGCCCGACACCGGCCACCAATCCACACGCTCATACGTTCCGTACACCGACACCCGCATGGGTGTTGATGCACAGAGAGTGGTGTCGGGATCTATATCCACGGTAGCCTTGGGCAATACCGTGACTGTTACGGAATCGTCCAGCGTGCAGCCGTTCACGTCTACCGCAGAGAAGCGGTACGTGGTGGTCTTTGCCGGTTTGACGAACATGGAAATACACGTATCGCAGGTTACGAGCGCAGACGGAGTCCACACCACCGATCGCACCTTTCCGGCTACAAGTATTCGCGCGGAATCGTTTTTGAAACAGATGAATTGCGGTCCGCCCGCCAACATAATCTTCGACCCCGAACCAATCTGAATGCGGAGTGAATCGGTGCGCACACATCCCGCAGTATCCGTGATCACGGCAGTGTAGGTGGTTGTGACGCTCGGCAGGGCTTTGGTTTGCATGCA
>JBKCNS010000048.1:0-13521 GCA_046297095.1 Kapaibacterium sp. (SeqCode)
GCTAAGCCCCGACGTTGTTCCCATCCTTTCTCGAATGGACTACGAGCCCTTTGGACGGCCTTTGCAGACACAGTCGCCGGCAAACCCCCAGAGGTTGTTATGGATAGGCAAGGAAAACGATGTGGAGTCTTCCCTTGGCGACTTCGGAGCCCGCAAGTACGACCCCGAGCTAGGAAGGTTTACAAGTGTGGATCCCTTGTGGGAGGAAATGCCCGGCTCCGGCCCCTTCCACTACTGCTTCAACAACCCCATAATGATGCGCGATCCGTTTGGGTTAGAGCCGGATGGGTTCAAGAATCAGTTGACGGATTTGGAATGGCACAACAGCGGAGTGGAAAAAGAAGAGGCCAGTCCACTCAACGCCGAGTCCGAATACAGCGAACGCGTGAAAAAGGAGACTATCCGCGCGAACAAAATCGCATGGAATCTGCAGATGAGGGATAGGGCGGCGGCGGATAAGGCGGGGGCGGGACTTACATTTGAACAAGCTAAATTTTGGTACCAGTTCGGCTCAGGTACACCATTGAACGTAAATTTAAACACCATTGATTTCAGCAATGTCTCAATGAGAGAAATGAAGGGAAGTCTTATTAAGGTCGATCTTGATAATCCTTTCACACATATGCGAAACCTAAACGATGCTTTGGTTTATGGCACACTCTACCTATGTCAAGTGAGGGGAAATGTTTTTAGAGCAGCCTACGTTAAAGAGATTAATGGATGCGGCGATTACTACAATTTCGATGTAAAATGGAGTGACCCCAAGTCTTGGTTATTCCGAAATCCTGCTACAATAGCCGGCGAAATTATCAACGGGATGCTCCCTTTTGGTGGTTCTTTTATATACATCGGAGGCAAGGGTTATCCAATCTATTTACACGGCACTGTTACTATCAAACCATGATACACAACCAAAGAGGTATTTTTATACTACTGTATTTCACAATAATTGCGATATATGTTATTGCGGTAATGAAACCCGTACGTACTGCCGGTTCCATGGAACAAATCGCAAGTGAGATGCTGCGGGAACCGGGTCCTCTCCAGTTGTTTGCGGCAAATGGCGACATTTTGTACAAAGGAATACATGGACCAATACTGAACGATGTCGAAGACAGAATTGAGTATACTTGGTTTAAGGTCTTGGATTGGGGAGATACTGCGACTATCTCTGCTTCCGTTTACAAAAATGTCTTGAACGAATTAGGCGGACTCGTGAGGCGGAAAAATCCTCCGGCCGTATGGGCGAACAGTAAATGGAACTACGTTTATAATCCAGTTGGTGAAAGTAGATTTAGTGACCTTTTGCCTGAATCTAATAAACAACGAGCCACCGACTCATCAGTGTATACACTTAGCCGACAGCAAGACGAAAGTCACATCTCGTTCAAGTACATTATCAAACCTGACAAATTGCTGATACTCTTGCAACGAGGATATTATAATGTTGCTGAGAAGAAGGGAAATTATACCACCGTGGATTTCTTTGAGCCGATAGCTGAGACTCCAAGTGAACCGAATGGTTCTAGAGCACAGACAATATCTGCTAGAGTGTACGTCGATGATTCGTTAAATATCCTCATTGAGCCGTGTGGGTTCGCGTTTTGAGGACGAGATAAACTGTACAGTTTATGCTCAGTGGCGCAGGACTCTTGAGGTCTATGATGTTTCGGTTTTACTTATTGAGAACCACGTGGTGTACGAGCTGTGCATATCCGAGACACGCTTGTCACTACTTCAGGCTAATGCGGCAGTTCCCACCCATGGATGTACTACGTTCTGGACGAGGAAGGTCGACAGCTTGCAACCTACGTTGGTATGCAAACAGCCGATGCGACCGCGAAGGATTACTTTATGCCGACCACTACCGTTCAAAACCCGAACCGCAGCGTGTATTTTTGGGCGGGTGAGTACAACTCGTATACCGGTGCCGCACCATCGGTGCGATACACAAGTACGGCCGCAGGTTGGAGAAAAGAGTATCCTATAGGCGATCATCTTGGCTCCACCCGCATTGTGCTAAGCCCCGACGTTGTTCCCATCCTTTCTCGAATGGACTACGAGCCCTTTGGACGGCCTTTGCAGACACAGTCGCCGGCAAACCCCCAGAGGTTGTTATGGATAGGCAAGGAAAACGATGTGGAGTCCTCCCTTGGCGACTTCGGCGCCCGCAAGTACGACCCCGAGCTAGGAAGGTTTACCAGCGTGGATCCCTTGTGGGAGGAAATGCCCGGCTCCAGCCCCTTCCACTACTGCTTCAACAACCCCATAATGATGCGCGATCCGTTTGGATTGGAGCCGGATGGGTTCAAGAATCAGTTGACGGATTTGGAATGGCACAACAGCGGAGTGGAAAAAGAAGAGGCCAGCCCACTCAAAAAAGGGTCCGAATACAGCGAGAGCGTGAAAAAGGAGATCATTCGCGCGAACAAAATCGCATGGAATCTGCAGATGAGGGATAGAGATGCGGCGGATATTAGTAACTCAAGTTTAACGTTAGACATCGCTGGCGGCATTTATGGTGGGTTACAAGGATTGACATCTTCACAAGGTTACTGGTTAGGTAAAAATGGGAAATACTATAGCAATTCCTGGGGAGGAAACCAATACACAGGCGGCCGTTTTGGAGCGTTTAAAGCGGCGAGTAATTATAAATTGGCCGGTAAGGCTACCTTAATGGGCTCGGTAGTTCTCGGTGGATATAAATCTTTAGAAGGGTATGTAGCAGACGGACGCCAATTCGGATACAATGCACAAATGGCGGCAGTAAGCAGTGCAGGAAGCGTTGCAGGAGGTTGGGCAGGTGCAGAGGCGGGAGCTTTAATAGGAGCTGAGATTGGAGTCTGCTTTGGTGGAGTTGGAGCAATTCCAGGAGCAGTAATAGGAGGTGTTATAGGTGGCTTTGGGTTTGGTATGGCTGGCGGGTACTATGGTGGTCAACTTGGCGAAAGTGTAGTAAAATATTTTGATGGACGCTAAATCGCATTTTATATGGAAAAGTTTTTTAACATCATACACTATTGTTTGTATAAAACACATTACAAGATGCATTTGCTTGCAAACAAACTAAATCCATTTATCCTCTTAGGAAGAATACCTGCATCGAAACGGAAATTTCAAGAACAGGGAACTACACTTACAGAAGTAGTGAACAAGATATGGGGCGACGAGAGATATGGTTTTTCAATAATGATATCAGGTGGTGGATTGGTAGCTAGTGTAAGCTTTTTGATTTGGGGAGCTACTGCTACTTTGTCAAGCTTGTTTGATTTCTATTTCTATGTCAAACCGGTTCATGTAATAGCATATGCCTTGGCGTCTTATACAACCTGTCATTTTACCGTATTTAAGGGAGATAAATATTTATTGTACTTCCGACAATTTGATAAGTGGTCAAAGACGGCACAGTGGAAATATGGATTATTAACTTTTGCTTTTATAGCCGGCTCTTATATCCTCTGGCTTTATAGCTTTAGGTTTTTGCCTTAGGGAAAGTATCAGCAAGTAACTGAAACAGACGAGATACGATAGTAATTGGTTGCTACGCCTGGTTAGACTGGAATATTGCTCCCGCAGGTAAGATCTGCGGATCGATTGAGTCCATTACCGTCGATGATATGTACAATCGTTCTACGCATGCACCATGGGAGCCATACAGACTTCATCAAAGTGCAGGTCATTACTACTCGGTTCCTATTCCTTTCGAGTCCTCGATAACTTAGTTTCCGTAAGCCGATGAGGTTCATCATGACTCCAAAGCAATGTTCTGCACGCGCACGAATCCGATAATGGCGATAGTGTATGCTTCTTGAGGTTCTGTGAGTATTCTGTTGCAGGTGCTTTGTGTAACGTACGGTCCTTGGAAGGTTTACCAGTGTGGATCCGTTGTGGGAGGAAATGCCCGGCTCAAGCCCCTTCCACTACTGCTTCAACAATCCCCTAATGATGCGCGATCCGTTTGGATTGGAGCCGGATGCGTTCAAGAATCAGTTGACGGATGTGGAATGGCACAACAGCGGAGTGGAAAAAGAAGAGGCCAGTCCACTCAAAGCCGGATCCGAATACAGCGAGAGCGCGAAAAAGGAGACTATCCGCACGAACAAAATCGCATGGAATCTGCAGATGAGGGATAGAGATGCGGCGGATCAGGCAGGGGCGGGTGTTTCATTATTGTTCAATGGCTCAACACTTTCATTAATGGGTAATGGTAATACCATGTTCTCTGCTCCTGCTGTATCAGGCAGACCATTGGCAGACGGTTCTTTCGACTATTCTATTGAACCACAAAAAATAGGTGTCACGGGTCGTATTCCTGCTGTTAAGTATTATATTAATCCAAATGCAAAACAGTGGTGAACAAGCTAAAGTATTAAGCAAAGAACAAAAGCCATTTTTCATTGGGGAAATTGGCCGGGTGGACTAATTACTTGGGGTGAAGCAAGAACTTAGATCACTCCAGACGGTGCAAATGTTCATGGTAGAAGCGGGTTTTCAATACATGGTGGACTTGAACCGGACAGCGCAGGCTGCATTGATTTATACGGACGGGAATTATACTTTTTCAGAGCCCTGCAGACTAGAGCTATTTGCAACGCATCCATTTACAAATCAGATATAAATAATATGGCATTCAAAATAAAAGCTTTTGTCGGCATTATTGTGGCTTTACTATTTAGTATAGTGTGTCTTTCTGAATTTCTGTCAGTGGTTGAATATTCAGCCGAATACCAAATGGTCTATCATTTTGCCGAAAATTCAGAATACTGGAAGTATCAAAGCATTGAGAATTATAAATTGTGGAATCTAACACAGGCAGTTGTGTCTAGCATTTACATCCTTCTGAATGTAGTATACATAAGAAAACGAAGTACAAATGTGCAATATGTGTTACTAATGCTTGAGTCTATAGCGATTATAAGCGTAATTCAACATTTGTATCAGTGGTACAGTTCAGGATTTGACCACTAATGCAAAATCTCATTATGTGCCGTGCTTATTTTATGGGTCTTCACGAAATCAAGTGCTGTAAAAGTGTCACCTTCTTGGGTTCATATTCAATCCGCCGCACTGAAAAAGTATAGAGGGTCTAAACCGTTCCGCGGAGTGGAAGCTCTGTTACATTTTAGATATCCGGGTCATTGAGTTGTTTCTTTCCGCTTTTGCTTTTTTATGGTCGCCCATGTGCCTGTCAGGCAATTCCTCAGATGCTTGGCGGGTTCATTGATATGCCGTCCGCGAACAGTCTTCAGCGAGCTTTCTTCAGGTTCTGTAATGCATAAGCAGGATGTCCTGCTCATCTTCGTAGGATCACGCAGCCAATCGTATCGAGTATTTCTCATACTTTCATCCCGGCTTGAGCAATACCTCGTGTTCTGCTCGACGCATCAAGTCAACGGTTGTAGACAGAAACTGACCTACGTTGAATCCATCAAAGTAAACTATGGAGTCAGCTTCAGGGATCCAATATCTTACTGCACTAAAGTATGCCGAAACATATCCATTAAAACGCTCTCAATGGCTGCTCTCGCCTCGATTGTAAGGCTCTCGAGAAAGGATGATAGAATTTCCTTCACACGATCTTCTTTGACATCAAGAACTATTTCGGTGTGTTGGTCAGCGATGTTTGCTAAATAGGGATGTCCACGCTTGTATGAGGTATCATCGACACAAAGGTTCTTCAGTTCAGTAATCTCGCGGCGAGCAATGACACGTTCAACGGCGCGTTTACGCATTCCGTCAGATTCACCCCAACTGACGTTCAGATTGCGAGCGACAGCAGACGCAGATGCCTCAAGTATCCATTCGATTACTAGAGCTTCGAACATGGTTGTATGCCTTGAGCGTACTTCAACTCATGGAACCGACACTTCAAGCACACCACGTTCGGCACACTCAAGGCCATGACCGCCAGCTTTTACAAAGATTGCAAGCTGCATAGTATCCAAGTATCGCCTCATACGAGTACTGCTGACGTGCCGTGTGACCTTCTTGAGGCATTTAGGACAAATATTTACCGCATTGGGTTCTCATTAAATTGTGATTGTTACTTTTTGCCTGCCATGTTCAGAGCAATATCAGAAACGTGTCTCGGTGAAGACAGTTCCATGCTTCTCGTGAAGATTTCGAGACTTTTCATGCCTCGATTCTAGTTAAATTTCAAGGGAAGACATTCTATTGTCGGAAGGAAAATCCTATCGGAATAACGATCGGCGGAGGAATCGGTCTTGGCCTAGGAATACAGGGAAATATCGAGATAGAAGCAAACTTTACATCAAGAGCCTCATACTATCCGCACAAGTAAACATCTCTTCGCTGAAATGAATAAAAGATACTTCCAACACCCCGGACTTATTTTGTGTATTGCGACTCCCGGAATTTGCGGGATTGTTGTTTTAGAAATATATGGTCTTTCGAGTAGCGCTTATCAGTTGAAGGAGACGGACGTCGTTGTTCTGATATCGCAATTACTAATTTTTGGTGCATTGTTCCGCCTTCTGATGCGGGTTCGCCAAATAGTAGTAGACGATCGCGGATTATTCATCGAGGATGCTCTGTTCAGAAGGCTGCCACTCTCTAAGAGTGACATCGTTGAAATCCGGAGCGGCTTGTTGTCGTACTATACAATGGTGACAAAGAGTCGTAATTATATACTGATTGGCACCGCAACAGACCTACTAAGAAACCTGAATAGCGACTTTCAAGCATGGACCAAAAAGGGTCCCGACTATGAGAAGATGATTACTTCTGAGATAAAAAGCTTGATTCCTGACAATGATAAGAATTGATGCTTCGCGAATGCATCGAAGACTTAGACACGATAAGATACAGCCGGACCGGTTATTGAAAACATCGGAAGAGACCTGCTGCAGTCACTTCCACCTTGGTTAGTTTTCCGTTTGATCTGCTACGCGATTGTTTGTGTGACTTGGCACGATGTGCGACCTTTCGTCCTGTTGTGTAGTAGGGTAAACACAAATACAATCGCCTGCAAACCCCCAAAGGTTGTCGTGGATAGGCAAGGAAAACGATGTGGTGGCCTGCCTTGGCAACTTCGGAGCCCGCAAGTACAATCCGAGCTAGGAAGGTTTACCCGCGTGGATCCGTTGTGGGAGGATGAAAAACTTAGAGCGCTTAGTCCTTTCACATATTCAGAAAACAATCCGATCACGAAAAAAGATCCGACCGGGGAAATAGCTATTGATGCCTTCCAACAATCGGCTGCTGTTGAAAAAGCGCAACAATACGTCGGAAGTGGGTCCAGATACATCATGGGTCAAAAGGGAGATCCTGGCGAGCCGGTTGACTGCTCAGGTTTAGTTTCTCGTTGTGTTGTTGCCGGCGGAGAGAGCGATCCTAACCATGGCCAAATGAGTAGTGGAGTATTAAACATTGAATCGAACACAACAAGGCAGAGCATACAGGACGCGCAGGCCAGTAATATTGTAACATTTCGCAATGAAAAACCTGGTGCTTACCAATATCATACCGGCATAATAACTGCTGTGAACCACAATGCCAATGGTAAGGTTGAGTCGTACCAGGTCGTTCATTCGAGTTCGTGCGCAAAGGGCCCTACTATTTCCATTATCAAACCGAACTCACCAAACGCACTCGGCCCTCGAATCCGTGTTGAGGCCGTTCTGAAATGGGATAAAAAGCCGGATGCGCCTGCCAAAAATGACGCTGCCGGGGCTACAGGAGATACCTCAGGAACTGTTGACGACAAGCGTAAAGACAATATCAAGAACAAGAAGGACCCTCGATGAAAATAATCAACCCGAGATGTCAGATTGTGGTGATCAGTTGTTTATTGGCTGTATCCAATCTAATATGGGCAGAGGATTTGATATCTGCTCCTGATTCCTTGTCGTGCAAATACTTTCTGCCTGAACCTGAAGAGTGCGATTGTCAAAGTTCGTAGTTTTAATAGAGCATTGCGTCTTTCGCGACCTAAAAGTACGCAGGAATCATCATTGCTCGTCCTGTCTTTATCAACAGATTCCGACTGTAAATTAACTGTCGTTGACCGATTTACTGACGGCGTAGAATGCTACGGGTCGATTCACAAAACAGATGAAGATTCTACCACGATTAAGTTCAATGAGTGCAGAGTATTACGACTCACCAAGGGTCCCACGTATCCCGAGGGTGTAAACGTAACTCTAAACGGGAACTCTAATGTATTGAAATACGAACTCGTGGCTAAGAGTCGTTCGCTTTTCGAAAGCTGGATCAACAAAACTATTTTACAGGGAACGTATCGTTGTGGCCGGCTGGGAATCGTTAGCTTCGGGTCTAATAGATTATTATTAATCGACCATACGATTATTTCGTACGTAATAAGGCCGGAGCGGAACGACATTGGGTATGATATTGTAGAGTTCGAAAGCGCCTTTCCCGGAACACAATCAACGCTGTTTGCTATCAATCACCAGGGTGAACGATTGACGCTCTTGCCTGTCGAAGTAATCGACGGAGCATACGTTATCAAAAAGAGAACTCGACCGGTTCGCCTGAAACATGACTAAGCCCCGACGTTGTTCCCATCCTTTCTCGAACGGACTACGAGCCCTTTGGACGGCCTTTGCAGACACAATCGCCGGCAAACCCCCAGAGGTGGTCGTGGATAGGCAAGGACAACGATGTGGAGTCCTCCCTTGGCGACTTCGGAGCCCGCAAGTACGACCCCGAGCTAGGAAGGTTTACAAGTGTGGATCCCTTGTGGGAGAAGTACCTTGGCCTTCAACCATATCAGTATGCCGCGAACAGCCCAATCAGATACTACGATAACAATGGAAAATGGATATCGGCCGCGTCTTCAACTGCCGAGCTCGCGATTCGTAATTCCGTACCCTCGGAGTTCCGTTCAAGTATTCAATTCCAGGATGGAATTTTAAACACAGAAATGGTGAAAGAGGCGGCAGCAGGACAGGATGTGAATAGTAATATTGTTATTTTAAACAGGCTCGCGGAGAATCCGAATACCATAGAAGTAAGTGTTGAAAAGGAAACTATTTCATATCGCAACAAACAAGGCACGGAATAGACAATAACGTTTTCGGAGACCGAGAAACAAACTCCCGGACGCACGCTTTTGGGAATAACATTACCCCCGCGATCAGAGCAAAATACCTCAGGAGCATCGGATGGGACGGCATTCTCTACATCCGGGAATATTCAAGTCATTGTTCGTGATTCACAGTCGTCGCCCGCAAACCATATGGCAGGAAAAACACTAGCTCATGAACTATACGGTCATGCCCGATTCATTCTACTTTGTAGGTATGGACTTGCAACCAGCGCAACCCATGGCAATCAGCAAGTTGAGCAGGCAATAAAACGCGCCGAGAAGGAGTCGGTAAAATGAAAAATAGACGCGCGTTTGCTATCATGACAGCAATCATCACTCTGACGGGTATAGTTATCCTTATCACTAATCATCCAACCTATCAGAAAAACGTTTCTTTAGACGCGATTACAACAGCTCCGCAAAAGGCTCTTAATGACGCGCCACAGATAAAAACAGTTGACTGCCGTGCTAATTTTCGAGTACATGTAAATCCGCATTCCGTGAAGATCTCCTTAAGCTTAGCCAATTCAAGTGCGGGCGACTTGGCACTCATGCCTAGCTTTCTCTATGCCGACATCAATCCGTCGCTACGAACGTATTATCCCGACGAAATAGCGCCTTTCATCATGGAGCTAATTATTGACACCATGCCACCGAAAGGACCTTTGCAGCACACTACTTTTACCAAGAAACTGAGCGATCAGCCAACACAACTTATTCTCATACCCGTTGGTAAAACAGTTCACGTAGAGTACACAAAACCGTACAACAATCTCTATACGCGCCGACAACTGAATCGAATGCACGTTTTCACCGGAACGTTCACTGTACCTATTTGGAGAATTGACGACCCTATTCTAAAGGGTATTATTCAGCGTTGCTTGATACCTCGTGCGGTTGGCGACAGATATAGCATACTATACGAAAATGCTGTTGGTGTTGTAAATGGAAGGGAGAATGACGGAACGCTACTAAAGGCCGATGAAGTTGAGAGTCTAAGCAATAGAAACACGCAAGCAGAATCACTACGCTTAAAAGTAGTTGATGTGGACCCCACTGTTCATTGAACTCTGCGTGTTGCGAAGACCAGTGGTAGGCTTTTCCCCATGGGCATTTACAGAAGCCCGCGCTGAACGTTCTCAAATACTCGCCGCTCAGCGAGCAGATCTCAGTCAATACGCAATCACCTTTGCGATGATTGCTACGAAGGGATCACTGATCAGATTGTGGTAGAAACAAGGAGGCAAAGCGATGAAACACAAGCGATCGTCAATAAAGTCTCCCAGGAATGGATGGCAGGCACAGGCGCTGCACGTAAAGGCGAGCCAACTGCTGCGGATAAGGTGGGTAGGGGTCGTGACTTAACAGATCAATTCAACCAACGTATAAGAGCTATGGAGGCAACTTTTGGAGCAGTCGGAAATACTATGAATGTTCTGAATGGTGGTCCGATTTCGTCTTATCTTTCAAAAATCGCTGCATTTGGATACATACAATACAAAGGAGCTAAAACCGAATTTATGAATCCGAAAGCTTTCAAAACAAGCTCTTTTACAAAGAATGGTGGTGGATACGTTAATGGTCATTATTTTTCTCTTGATGATTTTGGGAATTATTTTTATGGTGTTGCTGCAAGGTCAATGGGGTTATTGACTATTAATGCAGTCCAAGGAGCAGGCATTTACGCCATATTTAGTGGTTCGGTAACTGACTGGACTAACTTCTACGGATTGTTTGATGAGAAAAAAGATACACGAATGATTTTGAAGGGATATTATGGAAAGTAAAATTCTTTCACTAACTGCAATCATATTTGGAACTGCATTTTGTTTCTTGTCCTGTAGTGATTTAGATAACCCAAAGGAGAGAAATCAAATAGTATTTGCACATGGTGTCAGTGCGGTTGAGGATAGTGTGAATGCTATGAATAATATTCTTTCAGAATCTAACAATAAGATATACACATACGGAATTGATGTCGATATGAACAATATTGATCGTGACGAGAGAGAATTGTTTCTTTATATTGATGACGACACCGATGAGATTCGAAAAGTTGGTATGACAACAGACAGCTTGTTGTACAAAAGCGAATTGTTGAATTTTATTGATACCTCACAACGCAAGCACTTTGTGAACCTTGCCATATACTTGTATAATGAAAAATTGTCTGGTTGCAGTATTCAGAGCAACATCTTTTACTATATGTACCGAGCAGATATTTACATGGCGGATAGACAAACCGACCTTGATAGATTTGTCATATATGCCAAATCCGTACAGGGGATAGATACAGCTAGGTATAAGATATTAGATAATCGTAACAACTTGTACTTACTTGCTAATAAAGGCGCTACAATCTGGAGTAGTAATTAATGAAATAGCCCGCTGTGCGGGCTTATCTGTTTTACAGAGCAGCAATATGTTTTTGTAAAGTCCGATCAAGTGTAACAACCAAGCAAGACTCGATAATAATTGGTTGCTACACCTGGTAAGACCGGAATAATGCTCCCGCAGGTAAGCACTGCGGATTCATAGTTGTTAGTTTGTGTCAATTTCTGACGATGCTATGCACAAACGTTTTACGCATGTCCATGCGGAACATATAAACACTGATCAAAGTGCAGGTCATTACTACTCGGTTCCTATTCCTTTCGAGTCCTCGATAACGAACCTTCCGTAAGCCGAAGAGGTTCCTCATGACTCCAAAGTAATGTTCTGCACGCGCACGTATTCGAAAAAGGCGATCGTCTATGCTTCTTGAGGTTCTGTGAGTATTCTCGTGCGAAGTGCTTTGTGTAACGTACGGTCATAGAATGGTTTACCAGCGTCAATCCCTTGTGGGAGGAAATGCCCGGCTCCAGCCCCTTCCACTACTGCTTCAACAATCCCATAATGATGCGCGATCCGTTTGGATTGGAGCCGGATGGGTTCAAGAATCAGTTGACGGATTTGGAATAGCAATGCGGAGGAGAACAAGAAGAGGCCAGCCCAATCAAAGCTGCCTCCGAATACAGCGAACGCGTGAAAAAGGAGACTATCCGCGCGAACAAAAACGCATGGAATCTGCAGATGAGGGATAGAGATGCGGCGGATATTAGTAACTCAAGTTTAACGTTAGACATCACTGGCGGCATTTATGGTGGGTTACAAGGATTGACATCTTCACAAGGTTACTGGTTAGGTAAAAATGGGAAATACTATAGCAATTCCTGGGGAGGAAACCAATACACAGGCGGCCGTTTTGGAGCGTTTAAAGCAGCGCGTAATTATAAATTTGCTGGTGGGGCTACTGTAATGTTATCTGGAATAATTGGTTATTACAGTACAAGAGAAGGTTATAAGAAGGATGGAGGCCAATTTGGATACAATGCACAAATGGCGGCAGTAAGCAGTGCAGGCAGTATTGCAGGAGGGTGGGCAGGTGCACAGGCAGGAGCATTTATTGGAGCTGAGATTGGAGTCTGGTTCGGTGGAGTTGGAGCAATTCCAGGAGCAGTAATAGGAGGTGTTATAGGTGGCTTTGGGTTTGGTATGGCGGGCGGGTACTATGGTAGTCAACTTGGCAAAAGTGTAGTAAAATATTTTCATGGACGCTAAATCGCATTTTATATGGAAACGTTTTTTAACATCATACACTATTGTTTGTATAAAACAGATTACAAGATGCATTTGCTTGCAAACAAACTTAATCCATTTGCCCTGTTTGGAAGAATTCCCGCAATGAAACGGAAATTTCAGGAACAGGGAACTACACTTACAGAGGTAGTGGATAACATATGGGGAGACAAGAGATATGGCTTTTCAATAATGATGTCAGGAGCCGAGCTTGTTATAGCTATATTTCTCATATTTATGGCTGTGTATGATATACTGAATGGCGTTATGAACAACCCGATACATTCCTCTGAACTCCCAGTTATAATTTGTGCCTTGTTAGCATACACAATATGTCATTCAACTGTATTTAAGGCAGATAAATATTTAAAATACTTTCAGCAATTCGAGAAGTGGTCAAAGGCGGAAAAATGGAAATATGGATTATTAACTTTTGCTTTCATCGCCGCATCTATTGTCCTCTGCATTTATAGCTTTAGGTATTTACCTTAGGGAGAGTATCAGCAAGTAAATGAAATAGACGAGATGCGATAGTATTTCGTTGCTATACCTGGTTAGACTGGAATATTGCTCCCGCAGGTAAGTTCTGCGGATCGATTGAGTCCAGTACCGGCGATGATATGTACAATCGTTCTACGCATGCACCATGGGAGCCATACAGACTACATCAAAGTGTAGGTCATTACTACTCAGTTCCTATTCCTTTCGAGTCCTCTATAACTTAGTTTCCGTAAGCCGATGAGGTTCATCATGACTCCAAAGTAATGTTCTGCACGCGCACGTATCCGAGAAAGGCGATCGTCTATGCTTCTTGAGGTTCTGTGAGTATTCTG
>JBKCNS010000049.1:0-14032 GCA_046297095.1 Kapaibacterium sp. (SeqCode)
CCGTCCGAAGCTCCTTTCTTTATCTCTGTATAGATCGATGAGCTATCTCCGATCTTGATGGTATCACGCAGGACATTTGCGTCAGCATTTACATTTGCTGTGTCTGCGCTGTTACCGGCGTTAAAGCTGATTTTGACTTGCTTCATACATCCTCCTAAAGGTGTTACGTATATGTTCAAAAAGTAATCGTGGTGATTGCGTTTTGCCGTTTTGACACCGATACAATGCTAGGGTTGCATGTATTTTTTTCACTCACCCGAAGATGCAGATGCAACCTTTATGATACGCGGTGTCTAAGTTTATACCTATGGAAGACGTCGCGGCACACATCATTGCACGAGCACAAGGTGGCGATCACGCTGCCTTCCGAACTATTGCACAGACGTATTCGCCGCGTCTGCAGTCGGTGATTCGCCGCCTTATTCGCGACTACGAGACAGAGCAGGATATCTTACAGGACGTGTTGACCAAAGCCTATATTCAGCTGCCACGTTTTCGCGGTGATTCCTCGCTGGGCACCTGGCTGCACAGAATTGCCTACACCACGAGCTTGAATCATTTGCGAAGTGTCCGACGCGCGCCGCAGCACGAGGTGATCAACGAAGAAGAGGTAGCAGTGTTTAGTGCGTCGATGTTCGACGAGATGGACGGAGAGTTGATACGATCGGTGCTGCAGTCGGAGCTGGAGAAGTTGTCTCCGCTGTACGCTGTGGTAGTAGACTTATTTTACATCCAGGAATTACGCTACGAGGATATTGTTCGTGTAACCGGCATGCCCATGGGCACAGTAAAGGCCCGACTTAGCAGAGCGCGCAACATGCTTCGGGATGCCGTGCTCTCTAAACTTGGAGAGCAGTGAAATTGTTGAAGGATTGAACAGATTAGAAAACAGATTAGAAAAGAGATTGGAAAAGAGAATAGAGATTGGAATAGAGAATAGAGATTGGAATAGAGAATAGAGATTGGAGATGAGAGAGATGAGAGAGATGAGAGAGTTGAAAGAAGAATACAGTGGAGAAACTTATGAATACGAGAAAAAACGAGTTGCTTCTAAAATTGATCAACGGAGACGCACTGCCTTCCGAGATGCAGGAACTGCGAGCACACTTCTCTGATGAGCAGATTGCCGACATTCTGCGAGCCGAAGATATGTTGCGATCACAATTGCAGGTGATGGCACAATCACAAATGCAGCCGCTGCCGGAATTGCATCTGCCACAACGCCGAGCGGCGCTACCGAGAATTCTGGCATATACTCCATGGGCCGGCGTAGCAACCGTTGTACTTGGCCTCGGTTTGGTCTATGAGCGTTTGCAATCGCTCGCACATGCTCAGATTGACAGCACAAGCCTGGCAAGTTCCAACGCCCTTTCTGCTGCACATGATGCATTCTTCAGTTCGCCCATTGTAGGATCGGCGCTGCTGTGCCTTGCGCTTGCCGGTATGTTTAAACTTGTAACGCGCGATTAAGTGTGTTTCTGCTCTGCTTCGCTGTGCCCGTGCACACCTCATCTCATCACGGTTCTCGAGCGGTTGATTTTTCCGTTTGTATACACTTCGATCAAGCATCCGTTTGCGTTAAGATCTTCAATGCGTCTGCCGAGCAGATCATAGGTGGCAAGAAGCGTCCACGTTCCATCATCAAATTGCTCGCTATCCACGGAAGCGGGTGTGTCGAATATGCTGCGAATGGTTTGTTTGATTTTGATATAACTCGGATACATGCGCGTCAGGTCTGACTTCACTGCCAGTACAGCACAATAGTTTCTCTCAAAATCAACCCAGGGACTAAAGCCGAACTTTCCTTGAGAAGCGCACTCGCGAAGTTCACCGGTGGCATTATCAACGCGTTCGCGCCACACACCAATCCCATAGCGGGTTTCGCGAGCTCCGGGAACTATATCGTCGTATTGCATGTACGGTGAAAATGTAATCTTCGCGCCGCGAGTTTGATCGGCCAACATGGAGTCTATAGCCGCTGCGGAAATCACTTGCTTATCCTCGAACATTCCTCTGCCGAGCACCATGCGGGTGAGCAACAAATACTCCTCTGCGTTGGACCATACGCCACCGTCTATACGAGGGTTATCCGTGTAATAGATAGGCGGCAAATCCCAGCCTGTCCGCTTCAGCCCAAGCGGCTCCGCCACATTTCGTGCAAACAAGGTATCCCAGCAGGAGCCGGAGGGAATGTTCAATCCCGATGCAATTTCGGCCAAGCGTCCGCCCACTTGCATGCCGTCGGACCCATAGCTCAATACCTGTCCGGGTTTTGCCGGCATCGTGCCTGCCATTATTTCTGCAACACAGTCGGACAATTTGAGTTTAGAGTTCAGATCTTCTACACAATCCGAAGGCCCGGTCAGATTGCCCTGAAACCCGGCGGTAAATGAGAACAACTGACGAATGGTTGCGGAGCGCGCACTTCCTGTAGATCCGGGCAGATACTGTGCAATGGAATCATCCAGTCGTAATTGTCCTTTATCGAGCATGGCCGTGATAACCGATCCGGCCATCCACTTCGATGCAGACGCAACCGGCATGATTCGAGTCCTGCTCATATTTTTTCCGGGAAGCGCAAGTGATTTCTCGTACACCAGCTTGCCGTCTTTCCAAATCAGCAAACACAATCCACCAAAGTCGTCGGCAGTGGTTCCGCCTATGGACGACAGCGAGTCTTGCAACACCTTGTCCAGTGGAGTGAAGTCGTAGGGTTGGGCTGTGGCAACGGCCGCGAGAATGCAGAAAAGAAAAATTCGCAGTGATTTCATGAACGTGCTTTCTGAAGTGAAGGAACGAAACTACGTGGAATAATTGAGAGGTAGACTACTACCCGAATTATTGAGTTTAACGCTCAGCCCGCATAAAGCATGAGGACGCTCTAAAGTTTTTTCCTGATTTTGCCCGTCGATATTGACTTCACTCGAGTATTCATGCGATCGTTCATCAAGAAACTCCCCGGCTCCAGACGAGCATACAACGCGTTGTTGCGATTCAAAGGACGCCATGATAGCAGGCAAGATGCGCAGCACCAGCAAGTGCAGCAGATACTCATGCAGCAATACCGAGATAATGCGCGCAACGGTATTCGCTCGCACCGGAACATTGCCGATGCCGGATTTCGCTGTTACTCACAATCTGACGAAGACGGGATCATTCTGTATATACTTTCTTGCATTGGAATGACCACACGCCGAGTGGTAGAACTATGCTGTGGTAATGGACAAGAATGCATGGCCACGAACCTGATATTGCATCACGGGTATGAGTCGTTTTTGTTCGACGGCAACAAGGACAATATCGACTCGGCTCGCTTGTACTTTGCAAAGCGCAAAGAAACATTCTCTGTGGCACCGCATCTAAGCTCGGCATGGATCACGCGAGAGAATGTAAACGACCTTCTTGCGAACGCAGGCGCTACAGGCGAAGTGGATTTGCTTTCCCTTGACATGGATGGAAACGACTATTACATCTGGGAAGCGATCTCGGTGTTGAACCCCAGGCTATGCGTTTTTGAAACGCACAATATCATTCCGGGCGATAAGAGCCTGACTATTCCCTACCACCCCGCATTCAGTTGTTGGGATAAGCCCGGTGCCGAGAAGGATTTCAGATCGGTATCGCTTGCCGCTATGAAAAAACTCTCGGAGGCTAAAGGTTATAGAATGATTGGCGCACACCGCATGGGATTCAACGTGTTTTTCCTGCGCAACGACATAGCACAGGAACTGTTTCCTGCCGTAAGCATCCACGATGTGCACGATAATCCTTTTACGCGCCATGCTCAAGCCACGCGCTGGCCGGCCGTAGAGCACATGCCGTGGGTGGAAGTGTAAGATGAGCTGCGATAGCTGCGGAGCCATGCTCATATCCAAAAAAAAACCCTTGAACTTCTTGAGAAGAACAAGGGTGGAATTGCGATGTGCTTCCGCAGGGACTCGAACCCTGGACCCGCTGATTAAGAGTCAGCTGCTCTAGCCAGCTGAGCTACGGAAGCGGGCAAAAATACACGTTGTCCGTCAAATACAGCCTGTCTTTTTTCCCCAATGCTACGAGTGCCCGCGAGTCGCCATTTTTGCATGAACAAACACAACAAGAGTATCCGGAAGTTTCTCTTCCTGATGCGCAGTGGCTCTTCGCTGCATATTGAACATCGATTTCACATGTAAGAATACCGGCACTCCCCTATCACATGCGTCCACTACGAGTATTTATCATAGCCGGTGAGTCCAGCGGAGACCTCCACGCTTCGCGTTTAATGCGCGAGATTCGGTTGATGCACCCACAGGTGGAGTTCACGGGCATTGGTGGCAGCGCCATGACGGCAGAAGGTTTGCACTCTCTGGTTCCTTTGAGCGAACTGAATGTAGTTGGGTTTGCGGAAATAGCTCGCAACTATCCTCGCCTTCGGCGAATACTGACTTCTACGTGCACTTCTCTGCTAAGCCTGAAACCGGATGTGGTGATACCTGTAGATTTTCCCGGCTTCAATACTCGGGTCAGTGCATTTGCCAAAGAGCATTCCATTCCCGTGATGTGGTATATAGCTCCGCAGCTCTGGGCTTGGGGAAAGAATCGTGCGGCCTCGTTTGCCCGCAGTATTGATGAGCTTTTGGTTGTGTTGCCATTTGAAGAAGAGTTCTTTCAGCAGTTTGGTATCGTCACGCATTTTGTTGGGCATCCTCTGCTCGATGATCCGCACTTTACAGAGCCGCCGCCGGATTTGGCAAGTCGTGATCACTTGGTAGCTTTTCTGCCGGGTAGCCGCAAGCAAGAGATAAGCAGGCACATGCCACTACTTCGCGAAGTGGCGTTGGTACTGCGCCAACAGGATGCCTCGCTACGCTTCGGATTGGCACGCTCCAGGTCTATAGATCCGGCGCTTCTGCAGCACTACAACAGCGACAACCTGTTCACGATCTATGATGATGCACGAGCATTGATGAAGTTTGCGAAGGTGGGCTGTATCAAAACCGGTACTTCAACTCTGGAAGCAGCCCTGTGCGGATTGCCAATGTGCAGCATCTACAAAACATCTGAGTTTACCTACAGGCTGGGGCGGCTGCTTGTTAAAGTTCCGTCTATAGCACTGCCGAATATCTTGGCCAACAAACCCATTGTGCGGGAGTTCATTCAGCAAGAGGCCACTGCGAAAACCATCGGCAATGAATTGATGCGCCTGCTCCACGATGCGCAGGCTGCCGCCACAATGACGAACGAATTTGCAGAGTTGCGATCCCGCCTTGGCAAGAGTGGCGCTTCGCGGCGTGCAGCAGAACACATACTGCGCTATGCTTTGCAGAATATTGCAGCGAATCCGTAGTTCACATGAAAGCCCGAGTATTCTCCATATTGTTTCGCATGCTTGCTTCTACGTGGCGATATCGCGTGGAGGGAGCAGTCCCGCAAGGCCCATGTGTGCTTGGGTTCTGGCATTCGTCCATGACCGCTGTATGGAAGTACTTCGCGCACACTCGCTCTGTAGGAGTGACCAGTAAGAGTAAAGACGGAGACCTTCTTGCCCGGTTGCTTCGCGATTGGAACTATGAAGTTATTCGCGGGTCGTCATCGAGTGGTGGCACGGAAACACTGGAGAGTATGATCGACTGTGCGCGCACTCGCCGGGTGCTGCTCACACCGGACGGACCACGCGGACCCATTCATGTAGCTAAGCCGGGTGCCGTAGTAGCTGCGCACCGAGCGGGAGTTCCCCTTGTGTTCTGCAGTGTGCGTATTTCCGGCGCTTATATATTTCAAAAAAGCTGGGATCAGTTTTCCCTGCCTTTGCCATTCTCAAGAATCACTCTGCACTTCCATACACCCATGGTTTTTCCCCCGGAATCGTCCAGGGAAGATCTTGATCATGCGCTGCAAGAGGTGAGTATGCTGCGCTAATTGCGCTGCTCTACCTAAGCACACCTAGCTACAGATCAAAGAGGATGAGGAAGATTCAGGCCGATCAGCAGCTTTAGAACTTTGCTGTGAGCATCATGCGGATGCGGCTGCACGTTGATGGTGCTCAATTCTTCGCAACGACAATAGAGCCAAAGGAATCAAAAAGGGATAGGCTATCCACACAAAGCGGCCATCGGTGTAGGCAGACGCAAATGAGAAAACCCAAATTCCCGCACACGCCAAAACGCTTAGCGCCGACGCTTGTACAAAAACCGACCAGTCTTTGAACTGCACACGAACACAGTAGAGAACGGCTAACACGCCGGGTACTCCAAAGGCCAGTATGGAACTGATGTACGCGCGCGGACGCTCAAGGTTCGAAATTGTATCCTTGATTGAGGGAACCCAAGGATGGCTTGTGGGACTATGGACGAGCATTCGTATTGCAACGGACCCGGCTGCAAACACCGCGATCATGAAAATGCTCTTCCATACTGCCCTCTCACGGCGTTCAAGCAACTCCATGGAGATACACAATACGATGGCAACCACAGTAGTTTCCTTGGCAAAAGGTGCAAAGAATATTGCACCCCACAGTAGCAGAGGTTTTCCGGCTGCGTGGGCCGCACAGATCAGCAGAGTCAATGCCAGGCCACCTGAATCTATTCTTCCCGTTGCACCATAATAAAACACAGGGAAGCTCACGGCGAACATTGCCATTCCAATCAGTCTCTCGTGGCGAGCCATTCCTTGATGGAGCAACAGCATATCCATAAGTAATACACAAATCACGAGTACCGCCAGGTTCACGAGATCGAGAGCAGTTAGAACCGGAGCGGGAACAAACGATGCCAGATATGGGATTGCAACTCTGTACGCAAATGGCGCTTCCGGAGTTTGAAGCGGCGTCTCTCCACGAAATCTCTGTACCATCGAGGTATACTGCCGAACATCCGGTGAGGAGGCCATAATTGCAGCGCCGGAGGAATCACGAACAATCTCGTCGAGTGTGGCTACGGCAATTCCGGTATCGTTCATATCAAATCGCGGCAAGGCAACCAGGACAACAACGGCACATAGTGCAATCTTCGTTACATAAAATGTCTTCGTCGATTCGGCAAGAGCTCGAACCACGGAAAGAAGATATGTTATCAGTGTAGCAAACACTATGATCGATCTCGATAAGGTCCTAGCGTGAATAGTAGTGGCAACGCAGGCCACTTCGTCCCCTATTGCATCGTGCAAAATACCGTGGAACTTTGAAGCAGCATTACAGATCAAGGTTGAAACCTTGCTCTGCGTAATATTGCAAGCAATCCTCATGACAGTCCACATCTATCGGCAATCACTATGTCTCGCCAAGAACAGTACATACTGCCTGCGGCCGACCGCGAACTCATGCAAAAGTATGGTTGGGAGTTCGGGGACGTATCTGCACGTGGCGTGGAGTCTGATCAAAAAACAGAAACATCGCTTCCGCTCATTACCATAGGAATACTGTCCTACAACCGTTGTGATGACTTGCTTAGAACACTCCATACGGTGATTTATGAGTGCGCATATCCTGCAATTGAAGTTATAGTGGTGGACAACGCCTCGCGCGATAACACCATAGAGCAGGTGGGCCATTACTTCCCCACGGTGCAGCTCGTTGCGTTGGCACAGAACACCGGCACCGCCGGGCGCAACGAATACATTCAGCGTGCCAGGGGAACCTATATCTTTTGTTTGGACGACGACTCGTTGCCCGGCTCTGCCGGTAGCTTCACGGACATCACTCTCTGGATGGAATCCCACCCGGAGGTCTCGATGTTTAACACTAGGTGCATTCAACCGCGTACCGGAATTGATGAAACATCCGGCTTTGAGATACTCGGCAAAAAGGACTCGACGAAAGGATTTTATCGAGGCCTCTATGCTTTCGAATGCGCATGCTGTATGCGCACCGAACACATTCGAGCGGTTGGCGGGTATTCGCAGCACAACAACTGGGGCGCCGAGGGTATGGATCTTGCCATGAAGCTGTATATGCACGGCTTCAAAAGCGTATGGCATCCTGAATTTCTCACTCTGCATTTTAAGCAGTTTCACAACCGACCAAAACAGTCAGGTGCTCTGGGCGCGGTGCATCATCGCATCGAGTTCTTTGCAACCTACTTTTCCCTTCCCTTCCTTGTTCCCGTGCTCATCGCGTATACGTCTCGACGCTTGCTAGAATGCCTCTTGCATCCACGGCGAATACCGGACATCGCCCGCGGGTATGCGCGCGGCATTGCGAGTATTCCCCGTGCCCGCGGCACCTCTACAAAGCTTAGCTTTCGAAAGGCCTGGGCTCTGGGACGTTGGTATCTGGGTATTTTTCGCTGGTAGTATCTGCGCTGTGGAAGTTGCTCAGAAGTGGCTAAGAAGTGGCTAAGAAGTGGTAACGGATTGGCTATGATTCGGCTATGATTCGGCAACGATTCAGTTTCAAAGGCGATACCTGAATACTTGATATGCCTGAATGCAGCGCTTCACTGCTCATCCTTCATTGATCTCTGCAACGCATTCATCCCTGCGGCCATAGCTCTTGGCATGATTTCGTAATTTTGCACGCCTATGGCTCAAGGTGCCACGCCACGTATGCGCTCTGCTGCCAAAGGTTCCGCTTTCATTTGAACTTTCATCTCACTATTTACGGACTAGCTATGGCTTTCGATATCAATCTCATTCGCAATGTGTATGCGCAGCTTCCGGAGCGCATTGCTAAAGCGCGCGCCACGGTGCAGCGCCCACTCACCCTTGCCGAAAAGATTCTGTATTCACATATGGCGGAGATTCCCGCTGCCGCACACACGCGCGGAGCATCGTATGTGGATTTCAATCCCGATCGCGTAGCCATGCAGGATGCTACTGCGCAGATGGCCTTGTTGCAATTCATGAGCGCCGGCATTCCTAAAGTAGCCGTTCCCTCTACCGTGCATTGCGACCACCTTATTCGCGCCGAGCACGGAGCAAAGAACGACTTAGCAACATCGCTCGTGGAGAACGACGAAGTGTTCAGCTTCCTTGGTTCGGTATCGCAGAAGTATGGCATTGGTTTTTGGAAACCCGGTGCCGGTATTATTCACCAAGTAGTGCTTGAGAACTACGCCTTCCCCGGCGGCATGATGATCGGAACGGACTCGCACACACCCAATGCCGGCGGCTTAGGCATGATTGCTATTGGTGTGGGCGGTGCCGATGCAGTGGACGTAATGGCCGGCTTGCCATGGGAACTGAAAATGCCCAAACTCATTGGTGTAAAACTCACCGGTAAGATGAGTGGCTGGACATCGGCCAAAGACGTGATCTTGAAACTTGCAGGAATACTCACCGTAAAGGGTGGTACCGGCGCAATCGTTGAGTACTTCGGCGATGGCTGTGCATCGTTCAGCGCAACAGGCAAAGGAACCATCTGCAACATGGGTGCGGAGATTGGTGCTACCACCTCCATCTTCCCCTTCGACGAATCAATGGCTCGCTATTTGGAGTCTACCGATCGGGCTGATGTTGCAGACCTTGCGCGTGGCGTCGCAGCGCACTTGCGCGCCGACGCGGAAGTGGAATCAAATCCGGAATCGTACTACGATCAGGTGATTCATATCGACCTGGATGCGTTGGAACCCCATGTGAATGGTCCGTTCACACCGGACAAGGCATTGCCCATCAGCGAGTTTGTAAAAGCTGTGGAGGCCAACGGCTACCCCAAAGAATTGCGCGTGGGCTTGATTGGTTCATGCACCAATTCCAGCTACGAAGACATGAGCCGCGTGGCAGAGATTGCCGAGTACGCCGCAAGCAAAGGATTAAAAACAAAGAGCGAGTTCACTATTACTCCCGGCTCCGAGCAAGTGCGTGCTACAATAGAGCGCGACGGAATTCTAGCCAAGCTTGAAGCGGTGGGCGGAACCGTGCTTGCTAATGCCTGCGGTCCGTGCATCGGCCAATGGAAACGCCACGATGTTCAAAAGGGCGATAAGAATTCCATCATTACCTCGTTCAACAGAAACTTTACTTCGCGCAACGACGGTAATCCCGATACCCATGCATTTGTTGCATCGCCGGAAACTGTGATCGGCTTTGCTCTCACGGGCGACCTCACAGTAGATTTTACAAAGCAACCCGTCAACGGCGTTACGCTGAATCCTCCGGTAGGTCTGGAACTTCCCCGCGGTGGCTTTGTTCCGGATTCCGACGGTTTTGTTGCGCCCGCAGAAGACGGCTCGTCTGTGCAGGTGAACATTGCCTCCGACTCCAAGCGCCTGCAAAAGCTGGAGGCATTCAAGGCCCCCATCGCATCCGAGTATCAAAACATGCCGGTACTTATTAAGGTGAAAGGCAAGTGTACCACTGACCATATCTCAATGGCAGGTCCGTGGCTTCGTTTCCGCGGTCACCTTGATAACATCTCCGACAACATGCTCATCGGCGCTATCAACTTTGCCAACGACACTGCTAACTCGGTGAAGAATATCTTCACCGGTGAATATGCAGCAGTGCCCGCAACTGCCCGTGATTACAAGTCTCGCGGTATCAGCTGGGTGGCTGTGGGCGAAGAGAACTACGGCGAAGGTTCATCACGTGAGCACGCAGCAATGGAGCCCCGCTTCCTTGGCGCAAAAGCAATTGTGGTGAAGTCCTTTGCTCGTATACACGAGACCAATCTGAAAAAGCAGGGTATGCTTCCGCTCACCTTTGCCAATCCGGCAGACTACGATTTGATTCGCGAGGATGATCGCGTATCTGTTGATATCACTACGCTAAAGGCCGGTGCCTCTATCACAATGACCATTCATCACAGCGATGGTTCGTCTGATGCAATTGAGCTCAAGCATACCATGAATGAACAGCAAATCGGTTGGTTCAACGCAGGCAGTGCGCTGAATTTGATTGCGGGCAGAGGGTAGGATTTAGGTCGTATCTTCTTTGCATGAAGATGCAGATACACATTCAACCAAACAGAAAAAGGTCAGGATTTCTCCTGACCTTTTTCTTTTGCAGATACTCTGAACACGCGTGGTGAAGCGCCGTTCGGGAGTATCGCTAACGTTTGTACAGCTTACTTGTCGTCTACCACGGTGTACTCGGCATCTTCAACGGTTTTGTCGTTGCCGCCTTGCGCACCCGCGTCGCCGGTGTTTGCCTGTGCTTCGGGATTGGCACCTGCCTGCTGGTACATCGACGTGCTGGCTTCGTTCCATGCTTGGTTCAATGCATCCATCGCCGGCTTGATGTCTGCCGGATTGTTCTTGATGGCATCTTGCAAGCGCTCTTTTGCAGAATTGATCTTCGACTTTTGATCGTCGCTGAGTTTGTCGGCAAACTCACCGATCTGCTTGTCGGTTTGGAACACAAGCTGATCTGCCTGATTGCGTAGCTCAACTTCTTCACGCAGCTTCTTGTCTTCGGCTGCATGCTCTTGGGCATCGCGCTTCATCTTTTCTACCTCGTCCTGCGAAAGTCCGGAGGACGATGTAATGCGGATGTTCTGTTCCTTTCCACTGGCACGATCTTTAGCCGACACATTAAGAATACCGTTGGCATCGATATCGAAGGTTACTTCCACTTGCGGTACGCCTCGCGGAGCAGGAGGAATTCCATCCAGGTGGAAACGTCCAAGCGAGCGATTGTCGCGCGCCATCTGGCGTTCTCCCTGCAGGATATGTACTTCCACACTGGGCTGACTATCGCTGGCCGTGGAGAACACTTCGCTCTTCTTTGTGGGAATGGTGGTGTTCGCCGGAATCATCGCGGTAAGAACGCCGCCGAGTGTTTCAATACCAAGTGTAAGCGGTGTTACATCAAGAAGCAACACGTCGGTTACTTCACCGGTAAGCACTGCACCCTGAATAGCCGCACCAACGGCAACTACTTCATCCGGATTTACACCTTTGCTCGGCTCTTTGCCAAAGAAGTTCTTCACGAGTTCCTGAATCTTCGGGATGCGGGTGGAACCACCTACAAGAATCACTTCGTCAATCTGCGAGGGTGAGAGTTTTGCATCTTTCATTGCCTGCTCGCAGGGACGCAGTGTACCCTCGAAAAGATCAGCGCAGAGCTGCTCGAACTTCGCACGGGTAATGCTAAGATTCAAGTGCTTGGGACCATCTGCGGTAGCGGTGATGAACGGAAGATTCACATCGGTCTGCAGCATTTGCGAGAGTTCGATTTTTGTTTTCTCTGCCGCTTCGCGCAAGCGCTGAAGCGCCATGGGATCGTTGCGCAAATCGATGCCTTCGGTCTTCTTGAATTCATCGGCTAAGTAATCGATCAAACGAATATCGAAGTTGTCACCGCCAAGGTGTGTGTCACCATTGGTGGATTTTACTTCGAACACGCCATCACCGAGTTCCAGAATCGACACATCGAAGGTACCACCACCAAGGTCGTACACTACAACGGTCATGTTCTGTCCTTTTTTATCCAAACCATAGGCAAGGGCGGCCGCCGTGGGCTCGTTCACAATACGGCGAACGTTCAAGCCCGCAATCTCGCCGGCATCTTTAGTGGCCTGACGTTGCGCGTCGTTGAAATACGCGGGAACGGTGATTACTGCATCGGTGATTTTCTGACCCAGATAATCTTCAGCGGTTTGCTTCATCTTCTGAAGAATCATCGCCGAGATTTCCGGCGGCGAATACAAACGTCCATCGATATCAACGCGAGCGGAATTGCCGTCGCCACCTTTAACAGCGTAGGGTACCAGCTTTGTTTCTTCGTTTACTTCGTCCATGCGTCGTCCCATAAAGCGCTTCACCGAATACACGGTGTTACGGGGATTGGTGATGGCCTGACGTTTCGCAGCCTGACCTACCAAGCGCTCGCCACTTTTTGTGAATGCCACGATAGACGGTGTGGTGCGCATGCCTTCGGCATTTGCAATAACCACCGGCGCACTGCCTTCCATAACCGATACACACGAGTTCGTGGTACCAAGGTCTATTCCAATTACTTTACTCATATAAACTCCGGATATAAATGTGAATGTTGTTTGCTGATGTAGTTGTTACTGTGTTGTTGCTGTAACTGCTACTGCACTTCATGATGCAGGAGTAGTGCGTTCCTTCGTATCTGCACCGGCACCGTTCCTCCACCACTGCGTTTCTTTTGCTTCAGATCTTCTCTCTCAATTCTCGTAGATATATGTACTCTGCCTGTTCAATCATTATATCACGGAAGGTGTGAAGAGACGCACGGCTTGTGTACTGCTGTGTACTGCTGTACACCTCTGTGCGCCTCTTCAGCTTCCATGAGATTATCCAACCGCTATTGTTTTTACGCCGGGCTTTTGCTCTGCCTTCTTAGGAAGAGACAGATACAATACTCCGTGCTCAAAACGCGCGCTGATGGAATCGGCATCGATATGCTCGGGCAAGGTGAACGAACGCTCGAACAAGCCGGTACGACGCTCACGACGGTGAATGGTAGTGCCTTCCTGCACTTCTTCTTTCTTGACTTCGCCACGTACACTCAGCACACGGTGTTCGTCTACGGAGACGCTTACGTTCTCCTTAGCAATACCGGGCAGGTCCATGTGAAGGGTAAATGCGGTGGCATCTTCGGTGATATCCACGCGCGGAGCCCACGAACCGGCTGCTGCTGTAGCACTGCGATCAAGGCGACGTCCGCCAACGTCTAAATCGTTAAACAAATGGTTCATGCGGCGAACCATGGAATCGAATCCCGCTACGGGATGCATTTGAACTAATCTCATCGCTACTCCTAATAATGGTGAATAGAGTAAAACAGTGAATGATATTACCGGTGAATGTGAATTTGCTTGCGCATGTACAAGGGTACATAGCAATGCCGTGCCAAAGTGGATATGGGCACGTTTAGGCGGGGAAACTATGTCAATATGGCAGATATTGCGGCTTTTTTGATGTATTGCGCCATTTTTTATGACATAATGTCATGCGCACATCTGCTGCTGCTATCTTGCCGCTGTCGTGGAATTCACTTACTGCTAACGTGGAATTCTCTTCAAACTCCGGTTAGCGCTCCGGGAAAAAGTGGCGCACAGACCCTGCACCCACGTATTCACAGCCGGCCCACAACTCACACTCAAAGGAAACAAGTACGGCTCCGGCCGTAGGAAAGGAAGGTAAAAACTCCG
>JBKCNS010000050.1:0-34788 GCA_046297095.1 Kapaibacterium sp. (SeqCode)
CGCAAGAACAATGTGGTTATTACCACCGAGCCCGGATCTCGCCCGCAGCTTCGCGGACTTACGGTGCTTGGTAAAGTGGACTTGCAACCGCAGCGTACATTCAAGCCCGAATCGCGTAATCGCGACAAAGGCCCGCGCGGCGCAGATACACCAATCACAACACCCATATCGGAGATTCGCATAGGCGCATTTGCCGGCGGCGGAAATCGCGGCGGCTTTAAGCGTCCCGATGCAAAGAAGGCGGCACCGCTTACCAAGAAGGAGGCGGAACGCGAAAAGAAAAAGAAGCGCTCCATCAAGGAGCAAGTGGCAGGAGTGGATATCGATCGCGCAATTCGCGAAACGCTTTCCGGCAACGAGGAAGCATCGCAAGCCAGAATGCGCAGTAAGATCAAACAGAAAAAGAAAGACATTCGCGAAGAACGCGAGCAGAAACGCCAGGAAGAACTGCAACGCGAGAGCGGCATCCTACGCGTTACGGAGTTCCTCACCACCGCCGAGCTTGCCAACTTCATGGGCGTATCTCCCGCAGAGATTATCACGAAGTGTTTCTCGCTTGGTTTGATGGTAAGCATCAATCAGCGTTTGGACAAAGAAACCATACAGCTTATTGCCGACGACTACGGCTACAGCGTTGAGTTTATCACCGAGAAGGAAATCGATGTTGAGGCAGAAATCGACGACGATCCTTCAACACTCGAATCGCGTCCGCCTATTGTGACCATCATGGGTCACGTAGACCACGGTAAAACCTCGCTTCTGGACTACATCCGCAGTGCGAATGTGGTGGCGGGCGAAGCCGGCGGAATTACTCAACACATTGGCGCGTATAAAGTGGAACTGCCGAATGGTCGTGCCATTGCGTTCCTTGATACACCGGGTCACGAAGCGTTTACCGCTATGCGTGCTCGCGGTGCGCAGGTTACCGACATCGTGATTCTGGTTGTGGCAGCAGACGACAACGTGATGCCCCAGACGCTCGAGGCTATTAGCCACGCACAGGCCGCTAATGTGCCCATGATTGTAGCCATCAACAAGATTGATAAAGAGAATGCGAACCCGGATAACATTCGCCAGCAACTCGCCAACAACAACGTGCTTCTGGAAGAATGGGGCGGCAAGTATCAGTCTGCGGAAATCAGTGCGCGCAAAGGTATCAACATCGACAAGCTTCTGGAGAAGGTAGTGCTGGAAGCAGACATGCTGGATCTGAAGGCAAATCCCAATCGTCCGGCTCGTGGTGCCGTTATTGAAGCTCATGTGGACAAGGGACGCGGTAATGTGTCTACCATCATGATTCAAAAGGGTACACTGCACGTTGGTGACGCATTCCTTACCGGTCAGTTTTTTGGCCGTGTACGCGCCATGTTCGACGAGCGCGGACACAGAGTGGAATCGGCCGGTCCGTCCACACCGGTGCAGGTTACCGGCTTCGACGGCTTGCCGGAAGCAGGAGACGTGCTGATCTCTTCGGAGAATGATGCAGCTCTGCGCGACGTTGCTATTCAGCGCCAGATTCTGCGCCGTGAGCAGCAGCTGCGTCAAGTGCGTCACATTACATTGGACGACATCTCTGCACGTATTCAGCAAGGCGGCGTAAAGGAACTTCGCTTGATAATCAAGACCGACGTAAGCGGCTCGCTGGAGGCGCTCACCGACTCGCTGCTGAAGCTGTCTCGCGACGAAGTAAAGGTACAGGTAATCTATCGCGGCGTGGGTACCATCACCGAAAGCGATGTGATGCTGGCGGCTGCATCCGATGCAATTGTTATCGGCTTCCAGGTTACTGTGCCTACATCGGTGCGCAAGATTATCGAGAACGAACAAGTGGATGTGCGCTTGTACTCAATCATCTACGATGCAATCAACGAAATCAAGCTTGCGCTTGAAGGTATGCTCTCTCCCGATATCAAGGAAGAAGTTACCGGTCGTGTGGAAGTTCGTCAGGTGTTCAAGATCTCTCACGTTGGCCAGGTGGCAGGTTCGTACGTGCTGAGCGGAACTATTGTGCGCAACGACAAGATTCGTTTGCTGCGCAATGGCTTCGAGATCTTCAAGGGCACTATTCAATCGCTCAAGCATGTTAAAGAAGATGTCAAGGAAATGCGCGCCGGTTTCGAGTGCGGTATTACCATCAACGGCTTCAATGAGTACGAGCCGGGCGATATAATCGAAGCATATAAGATCCTTGAAATCAAACGTAAACTGTCGTAACGCTGTATGTCTGTTCGCACGGAAAAAGTAGCAGGCGAGGTACACAAAGCCCTCTCCCCCGTTATGGACGCGTTCGCGCGTGAACATGGCGGCGGGCTGCTCACCATTACCAAAGTGGTGATGTCTCCCGACCTTTCCATTGCGAAAGTGTATGTGAGTGTGTTTGCTTCCAAGCTGGCACATCCACTGTTACTGAAAACACTGGGCGCTGAAGCTTTTAGGTTTAAACGTGCCTTGGCCACCGGTGTGCGCTTACGCATTGTGCCGGAGTTACGGTTCTTTATTGATTCGTCCTTAGACGAAGTGGAACGATTAACGGAGATATTAAAAGCGAATCCTCCACTGCATCCGGAGTCAACACGTGATGAATCAGATGCCGATGCTGTCGGCTCGGACGAGTAGCACGCCGCAGGGCGTTGATGCTTGGTACGAGAGTGCCGTCTCTGTGGGCGGTGCCATGCTCATTGATAAACAAGCTTCCTGGACATCCTTCGATGTTGTGGCAAAGCTGCGCTCGCTATGGAAGATCTCGAAGATTGGGCATGCGGGAACACTCGATCCCCTAGCTACGGGGTTACTCATTGTGTGTTGCGGCAAAGCCACCAAACGCATTCAGGAGTTTCAGGATAAAGAAAAAGAATACCTGGCCGTGGTGAAGCTTGGTGCAACAACCTGCACCTACGACGCCGAGGGCGAGGAAGAGAACATTAAAGATGTTTCGCATGTACACGCGCAAAGCATCATCGAGGCAGCGTCACGGTTCACCGGCGATATCGAACAGATACCTCCGATGTACAGCGCACGCAAGGTACAGGGTAAACGGCTGTATCAGCTGGCTCGAAAAGGAGAAAACATCGAACGTCCGGCAACGCACGTTCACATTAGCTCCATCGAGATTTCGGATATAGTTCTGCCACGGTTTAGCATGAAGGTACGCTGTTCCAAAGGCACCTACATTCGCACCCTGGCTCACGACATCGGCGCAGTGCTCGGCACCGGCGCATATCTGGAGTCTCTGCGGCGCACCGCTATCGGTGAATTCTCGGTAGACGATGCGCTGACCATAGACCGGCTCATGCCCATGGCTCGCGATCTACGCGATCGTAAAGCACAGGCTGCCGCCCATGGTTAATGCGTGACAGGATGGTGTTGATGGTCATGCATAAAGAGTTATTTGAACACAAAGAATCATTTGAATTGTTCGGCATATGGTAATTGTTCGAGACATCACGCAGTGTGAACGCGACGCGAAAAGCGTTGTGACGGTGGGCACCTTCGATGGTGTGCATCGTGGCCACCGCCGGATAATCGATCGTATGAAACAGATTGCGGCAGAGACCGGCGGACGTACCGTTGTGGTCACCTTCGATCCTCATCCGCAGATTGTGCTGAACAAAGCAGGACGCGAACCGCTGAAGCTGTTGAGTTCCATGAACGAGCGCTTACGCCTGTTAGCCGATGCTCAAGTTCACACAGTGGTGGTGATACCGTTCACCTTCGAGTTTGCAAATACACGAGCCGAGGATTTTATCCTTGAACTCTTGCATAAATACGTGGGCATAGGTTCGTTTCTGGTGGGTTACGATCATACCTTTGGTCGCGACCGCGAAGGCAACGAAGAAATGCTCCGCTCGTTGGGTGCGGTGCACAACTTTAGTGTTGAGCGCATTGATCCGTTGATGCTTGGCGAGGTAAAAGTGAGCAGCACGCAAATTCGTACGGCGCTCAAAAGCCATCGTCTGGCAGATGCCAACGAGATGCTTGGTGCAGCGTACTCGGTAGAAGGAATAGTAGTGGAAGGCGATGGCCGCGGACGCCGATTGGGATACCCCACTGCGAACGTGGAATGCATGGAGTCTCACAAACTCTTGCCGGCAAATGGTGTGTATTGTGTGTCTGCCGTTATCGACAACGTTCAGCGTTTCGGAATGGCGAACATCGGCACCAGACCAACATTCACGGATGATATTCATCCGCGTTTAGAGGTTCATTTTTTCGATTATAACGGTGTGCTTTATAATAGGCGCATCGCAGTTCGATTTCATGCTTTTATTCGGCACGAAATGAAGTTCGACAGCATAGACATTTTCTGGTCGCAGCTGCGGGACGATCGCGAAACATGTGAAGCATTTATCGCGAATAGTCTTCAGTAGTACCAGGCACAGGTAGTAGCACAGGATTTAGCACGACAACACAGAACAATATTCATTTTTTTCTTCATCATTTTATATCAGGGTTTGTTATGGTTTCGAAAGAACGAAAAGCAGAACTCATTGCTCAATACGGTGGTTCAACAACAAATACAGGATCGCCCGAAGCTCAAGTGGCAATTCTCACCGAGCACATCAACTTGTTGCAGTCCCATCTGGACACACACAAGAAAGATCATGCCAGCCGCCGTGGTCTGATCCGTCTTGTTAACAAGCGTCGTACTCTTCTGAACTTCTTGCAGAGTCGCGACATCAAGCGTTACCGTGCAATCATCGCTTCGCTCAGTCTGCGTAAATAATACCCCGCATTACGGTGGGTATGCAGGCGTGCAGGTATGCAGCTAAGAGGCATGAGAAACGCGCGGGGACGGACCCTGCGGTTCATTTACTTACTACGAGAATATTATTATGTCTGTCCAAAGAGTTTCAACACTCATTAATGGCAAAGAGTACTCGATCGAAACGGGTCGCTTTGCAAAGCTGGCAGACGGTGCGGTGATGGTTCGCTATGGCGATACTATGATACTTGTCACCGTGTGTGCAGCACAGGAGCCGAAGCCTGATATCGATTTTATGCCGCTTACCGTGGAGTATCGCGAGAAGTCTGCGTCGGCGGGTAAAATTCCGGGCGGTTTCTTCCGCCGCGAGGGACGTCCCTCCGAGAAAGAAATTCTCTCGGCACGTCTTATCGACCGTCCTATTCGCCCCATGTTCCCCGAGGGCTGGCGTTGCGATACGCAAATCATCGCAACGGTGTTCAGTGCCGACGACGAAAACGAACCGAACTCACTGGGCATGACGGGCGCATCCTGCGCTCTTATGATCAGCAACGTTCCCTTCAATGGCCCTATTTCCGAGGTTCACGTGGGTCGTGTTGATGGCGAGCTCGTTATCAATCCTACGTACAAGCAGCTTGAAGTTTCCGATTTGGAAATCACCGTTGCCGGTACCGACGAATCCATCATGATGGTAGAAGGTATTTCCAAGGAAATCAGCGAAGATGAATTCCTCGAGGCCTTGGAGTTCGCACACAAGAACATCCGCAAGCTCAATGCACTACAGCACGAGCTGGCCGCCATGATCAACGCCGTCAAGCGCGAAGCGCCGGCTCCTTCCAGACCCGAAGCTATCGAGAACGCTGTCCGTGCATTGATCACCGACAAGGTTCGCGCACAACTTGCCAACCCCAGCACCAAAGATCAACGCATTCTGTTCCGCCGCGCATTGAAAGAAGAGGCCATTGCTATGGTCAACGAGCAATTCGCTACACAGGAAGAGTTTGCCGGCAAGGATTTCAAGAAACTCTGCGATGGTATTATCACCGATGTTGAGTACGAAGAAATGCGCGCTATGATCATCAAGGATGGTCGCCGTTTGGATGGTCGTGATACCACCACCATTCGTCCTATCGCCTGCGAAGTAGGATTGCTGCCGCGTACACACGGCTCTGCCTTGTTTACCCGCGGTGAAACACAGTCGTTGACTACCGTTACTTTGGGAACTGCACGCGATGAGCAAATCGTGGACGGCCTGCTCCCTACCTACGATCGTCATTACATGTTGCATTATAACTTCCCGCCCTTCAGCACCGGCGAAACCGGTCGCACGGGTGGTACCAGCCGTCGTGAAATTGGTCACGGTAATCTTGCCGAGCGCGCGCTTCAGCCAATGATGCCCGCAAAAGCAGACTTCCCCTACACCATTCGTATTGTGTCGGACATTCTGGAATCCAATGGTTCATCGTCGATGGCCACCGTATGTGCAGGCTCGCTTGCATGTATGGATGCAGGTTTGCCGCTCAAGAAGCAGGTGGCCGGTATTGCCATGGGCTTGATCAAAGAAGGCAGTGATGTGGCAATTCTCAGCGACATTCTTGGTGATGAAGATCACCTGGGCGACATGGACTTCAAAGTAGCCGGAACGTCGGACGGTATCACCGCTTGCCAAATGGACATCAAAATCCAGGGCTTGTCTATAGACATCATGCACAAAGCACTCGAGCAGGCACGTGCCGGCAGAATGCATATTCTTGGTGTGATGAACGAAACTATGGACGCACCTCGCGGCGATCTATCTCCGTTTGCTCCGCGCCTTACCACCATCAAGATTCCGGTAGAGTTTATCGGAGCAGTGATCGGACCGGGTGGCGAAATGATCCGTGCAATCACCAAAGAAACCAATTCCGAGATCAACATCGAGGACGATGGTACCATTACCATTGCAGCAGTAAAGGGCGAACACGCTCAAGCTGCTATCGAATGGATTATGGGTCTGATCCGCATGCCAGAAGTAGGCACGGTGTATCAGGCAAAGGTGAAAGAAGTACGCGAAGGCCTTGGAGCTATCATGGAATTCCTTCCCAAGAAGCAAGGTCTTCTCCACATTTCCCAAATCGCTCATGAGCGCGTGGAAACAGTGGGCGACTTCATGAAGGCCGGCGATATCGTGGAAGTAAAGCTTATCGAGGTTCAGCACGACGGCAAGTTCCGTTTGAGCCGCAAAGCACTACTGCCTCGTCCCGAAGGCATGCCGGAGGAAGAAGAACGTCCTCGCCGCGAACGTCCGCAAGGCGACCGCCCACGTGGCGGCGGTTACGACCGCGATCGTCGCGGTCCGCGTCGCTAAACGCACTGCACGTCAACGCGAACAACCTTTCACATAAAACACCACCCTCGCATGGAATCCATGCGAGGGTGTTTTGTTTATCAAGGCTTTTTCACGAGTACCACGCCGTACGAGCTGAACGAGAACTACTGCGGATTCGCCTGCATGAACGTCCTATACTGAATCGCATCAAGGTGCCGTCATAGGCGCTTACGCTCAAGGAACTGGTTCCAAGGTAATCCGCATTCTGGGTACGGATTTCTCGTCTCTCACCCGGCAATCAGCCATGTCAAAACAAGACAATTTTCGTTCAGTTCGATGTTGTCCTTGTCCCACAGATTATCCCCGTTTCATCAAATCCCGAGACACCCTCGTTGATACATTCCCCGACATACTCATCATCTCTCTATCCAGCCGTCTCATACGATACGATCTGCTATATTTTCATCCCGCGATATTTTCTCATTTTTTGTGTAAGTTGCTTTACGGCTAGTCAGGGTTCTTTTTTTTCGAAGCACTAGATATTCCCTTAACAACTTTCGCGAATCTGCGCTTTACCTCTTGCCCGTCATCTATCGGTCATCGTTGGCATACTATTCGTCTCTTCCGCTTTTTATACTTCTGTTATTTCTGCGCGACAATTTCTGACGAACAACGTTTTTAAACATTTTTTGGGTGGTTTTATGAAAACATTGGCCCTTAGCCTCCTGACATTACTTTGCTTTTTCACGACCCCCTCCGCGCGAGCCCAATGTCCACCGGGATGGACGACAGCAACTCCCACCTTCGTCATAAACCCTTCCTGCTCGATTACCGTTACCATTTGTTATATCTGCTCTCCAAGCGGCGGGTCCCCGACTACCATTCTTATCGCTGGTTGGTACCAATCCGGTCCTTGCTCGGGAGTGGATTTCGGGAATGATTTTATTGTCTCACTTTTCATCCAACACTACGACAGTTTTTGCACTATTACCGATTGTCGTTCTGGATGTACGGATTTCATAGTGGACATCCCCGCTTGTCGTCAATGGTATTACAACTATAATCCCCCTTTGCCTCTTTTTTATTGGTGGGAACCATGTTCATCCAGTTCAAAACATTGCACTGTCACAACGAGTATCTGCCGTGATTCACAGACCGGGTCCATAATTGAATGCGGTTCTCGCAGTTATGGTAGTTATGGCATTTCATGTGCCACGGCCATCCCGCCACCATCCGGAACGCCCTCGCCTTCAGGAAACCATATACCCTACGGTCTTTGTAATGCTGGAGATTCGTGTCCTTGATAAGGTTTTGTGAACGTGAGTGTGAGGATATTGCGTCGTAGATCGGAGCAATTGTCGACTGCCTCTAATTATTCAACGACTCGGCCGGCGCAAAGACATAGTAGCTGTCTATCACTTTCCAGGTTTTCATATTTCTTTATTGCTCACTTCCATGTTTTTCTTCTACTTATTCATTTTTGAGCTTGTATGCAGCTCTCAATTATGGTCCAGTCCTGTTTCTGGAGACATGACATATTTGACCACAGACTATAAAGGTGTCGCGTCGAACGGCTCCACAGTCTTGAGTTATGGTACTCATGGTATCATACTAAGGTCAACCGATAAGGGAGCGTCGTGGTTCAGAACGTCAATCGGAAATGACAATGATGTCATTCGCATTGATACGATCAACTCTTCGTATGTAGCACTCACGAGGTCCGGTTTGCTGAGATCCGACGACAATGCCTCGACGTGGACTCGCACGGCCATTGAGAATGGAGTGGATATGTGTCGTGACAAAGACACCATCTATGTCCTCACGAAATACGCTATCGTTCGTACGACATTCTCGCGTATGGCTGACATCAGCACGCTCGTGAGCATGGATTCCACGGTGAGTGCTCGATCCATCGTTGCCTCGGCGCGAGGAAGTCTTCACTGGATAGAGGACAACAGATATGTACGCCACTATTCCTTATCGTCCAAGACATCCACAGCGACCGACGTACTTTCGCTCAACCAGTGTCCTACCTGCTACAGAATCGATGGATTGCAGCAAAACATGGGCAAACTGTACGTCGCTATCGTCAACACGAGAAACAATCCCGTTGGTGCCCTGCCTTTCGAATTCTATCAGGTATATATGTCTCCCAACCTAGGATCGTCATGGCAGCGATACTCGGCGGTTGACTCATTCGATGAAAACACTCTGGGAACAGCGAACTTCAAAGTCGTCAGCGATAGTCAGATTATCGCGTTACGAACAAAGGTACTGCCGCAAAGCGTGTACATCCCGGCACCTGATACGCTGAACAGGAAGTTACATCAGTGGTTTGTCGGTATCGAGTATCTTTCGTTCAATAACTCCGGCACTTCCAGTATCATCAATCCCGACGATACCATCCCGGAGCGCTATGCCTTATCGTCGGACCTACGCCTGAACTCTCTTCTGGATTTGGGTAATGGTATCATCGTTGCCAATGGCAACAATCATTGCATTGTCCGAAGCACCGACAATGGTCGGTCATGGCAACTTCAGTCGTACTTTCCTAACGACGCAGTTTATTCCACGCCATTTTTCCGCGGCGTGGATTCAAACCATCTCTATATGCCGTGCGCACAAGGGGCGTTTTATCGGACCGACAACGCAGGGTTAACGATTCTCCCCCAACGCTTCCAATTCTATCCGCAGTATCTAGCCAAGGGTGCGGGTGTCGTGTTTTCGCACTACGACAGTAGCGGACATGGGTGCGTGATAATTCAAGCCGGACTGGAGCTTGATTCGAACGTATTTATCACGAACGACTTCGGTGAAACGTATTCGCCAGTAGGCGTACTACCTTTATTTAATGTTTTTGCGTCAGACTCTGTTCAAAGGACGAAGTACCGGCTAACGAACATCATGATTCGCAATGAGGTGGAAACCGATACGGTCTTCCTGCTAGCCGGCACACCGACATATGTTGATGCCAATAACACGTTACAGCGCTATCCGTACAGTGTCGTGATACGCCTCAACAAACAGTATGGGCTTATTGACACGGTGGCTTTGCCGGTATCGAAAGTGGCGATGTTGATCCGAGCGGGACGATTGGTGTATTTGTTCGGCACGAACGGGGAGGACCTATCATACAAGCGAAATGTAGCGGACCTCGTGTTCCCGACGTATGCGATGTATCGGAGTATTGATGATGGACGGACGTGGGAATCTGTCTCGACCTCCTTACCCATACCTAACGAATATGTCAAGGTAGGACAGCAGTACGCTGCAGTCGTACCGGATTTCAGACCGGCCATTGTTTTCGACAGTACTCTCGTCGTCAGTACGGGTCAACGTCGCCTCCTCATCTATTCAAAGGATAAAATGAGACCGGATTCGTTGCATCTGCCTTTCGATCAGAATCTGCTGTATCTCGGAGAAACCATGATAAGCTCCGATAATGCACTCGCTATTGCGTCAATCGACGGCAAACTATTCAGCACTGCGCTTATTGAGGATGACAAAACCGTCTGGGATTCCAGCCCTCTACAGTCAGGATTGTCGTGGGACGGCCCACGTCTTCGTTTGCAAAGATTCATTCCCGTTTCAGATAATACCGGCTTTACGGTTACCGGTGAGTACAAAGACACGGACCGTAAATACAAGACGCATCTGTTACGTTATTCATTGAACATCCCGATTTCGGATGTCAAGGAAGACGTTCGCACTCTTCGTTTGTGGGAATCCTTGCCGTACCCGCAGCCCGCTCGACACACCGTGATGACCAGGATCTACTGGGACAAGCCGTGTTCACTTCAAGATCTGGAGATTTCTCTTTTCGATTTCGTCGGTATCCTCGTTGACGGTGATACCCATTCCAGTAGGATTGCAATAACCGCGGTTGATGAGATCAGTGCATCTCTCGCCGTTGATTGTAACGGGTTGACACCGGGCGTCTATTTCATCCGAGTCCGGTTGAGGAATTCCGATAGAACGATTCCGTTCGTCGTGCAATAAAGGATGTGCGGCGCACGCTGCTGTTTTTCTGTGATCGGCTCTTCGATGTGCACGACATTCACGTTTGTCACTGCCCGCATACTCCGTGCCATGAGATCTGCCATTCGTCGCCAGCCGATGTAAAGGTTACCGACGCACCTCCTCCACACGATGGCGCTTGACAATCAATCGGACTCTCTCCCCTCTCTCACAGCTTGTAACAACGAGGCTGCCTCCGATTCGTCGTATGGCTCGTCATCGATTCGGGTTGCACATGTTGACCTCACGGAGAAGGATAGTGATCGTCGTCGCCTCCATCGAAGTAGACAACATGTGTGAATCGGCGGCGGTCTCGGAAGGCGCGCACGCATGATTCCAAACGCCGGACCCTGCTGTTCATGCTTTGGTCGGTGGCATTTGAATGATGATGGAGACGTTCAGTACCAGCTCCCTACTTCCCATCCCCGAGCAACACGACGTTCGCGCGCTTCTTCACCGTCTTGCATGCATTGCGGGTATCCACGACGACCTTGCTGTTCTTGACGATGAGTTCCATGTCGAACACAGAGTGATCGGTGGTGATGCACACGACGTCGTAGGACTTCAGCTGTGCAGGTGTGAGGGATTTGATGGAGCGTATCACACGCTGATTCTTCTTGCCGTGATGCAAGGCAACGGCAGGAATGTAGGGATCGTAATACGAGATATTCGTAATACCGTCAGCGTCCAGCAGTTCGGCTACTTTTAGTGCCGGAGAGTGGCGCAAATCGTCGACGTCTTTTTTAAAGGCCATTCCCAGTAGTAGCACTTTGGCCTTTTTCAGAGTAACCGGTTGCTTGGCAATCTCGCGCTCAATCATGGAGCGTACGTAGAAGGGCATGGATTCGTTGACTTCAGCGGCAAGCTCAATAAAGTTGGTTACGAAGTCGTACTCGCGAGCCATCCACGACAAATAATAAGGATCGATAAGAATACAGTGTCCGCCAATACCGGGTCCGGGGAAAAAGGGCATAAACCCAAAAGGTTTTGTGGCCGCTGCCTCCACCACTTCCCAAATATTCACGCCAATGCGGTCGCATAACTGCGCCAGCTCGTTGACCAAGGCGATGTTCACACTGCGGAAAATATTTTCCAACAATTTTTCCATCTCGGCTACTTCGGGCGTGGAAACGGGAATAACTTTAGAAATAATTCGCTCGTTGATAGCCACAGCAAGTTTGGTACACTGCGGAGTGATGCCCCCCACCACAATCGGTGTGTTGCCCGTGTGCCAGGTGGTATTACCCGGATCTATACGCTCGGGAGAGAACGACAGAAAATAATCTTTGCCGCACACCATCCCGGTTTCGTCCAGAATGGGTTGCACATATTTACGCGTAGTACCGGGGAAGGTGGTGCTTTTTAATATCACCAAGGTGCCTTTTTTCATGGAGGCAGCCACAGCCCGCGTGGACTCTACGATGTGAGAGATATCCGGGTCCTTGTTGTCGGTGAACGGCGTGGGAACACAGATATAAATCACATTACACTCGGCACAGGCAGAAAAGTCGGTGGTTGCGTGAAAGCTTTTATTCTTCCAAATAGACTGAATGCGAGAGTCGTCGATATCCTGAATATAATTCTTCCCTTTTTGCAGCATCGCCACCTTCTCGTGGCTAACATCGATGCCAATAGTACGAATACCGGCCGATGCAAACTCCACAGCCAGGGGCAATCCCACATACCCAAGCCCTACCACTCCCACTACGCACGATGAGTCCTGAATAGAATTCATAAGGGTGGCGGCAGTCTTGGTAGCGGTTGATGCCGATGATGTTCTTGATGATGTGCGCGATGACGCTCTTGATGATGTTCTTTTCGTTCCCGTAGCCATGATAACCCCAGAAGTAAAAATCAATGTTGTTGGTTGTACCTATTCCTACGATACTCGCCGCTAATAATGTTCTCTATCCACTCCGCATTACTGCTATACCACTGCACGGTGGAATCCAATCCCTGCTCAAAAGAAACCTGCGGTGTCCATCCCAGTTCGCGCTCGGCTTTACTGCAATCTATAGCATAGCGGCGATCATGCCCCGGACGATCCGTCACAGATGTTATGAGCTGTTCGGGTTTCTGCAGACGATGCAGAATACCTTTAACGACGTCGATGTTTGCTCGTTCGCTGCGGCCGCCAAAATTATACACTTCTCCGGCAACACCCTTGCAGAAGGCCGCCCAAATACCTCGGCAATGATCGTCCACATGAATCCAATCGCGCACTTGCATGCCGTCTCCGTACACCGGCAGAGGTTTATCCTGCCGAGCATTGGTAATCATCAGCGGTATGAGCTTCTCGGGGAATTGAAAGGGACCGTAGTTGTTGCTACATCTGGTAATCACCGCATTCATGCCATGCGTGTGCACAAACGATCGCACAAAGCAATCGGCTCCGGCCTTTGAAGCGCTATAGGGAGAATTGGGTGCAAGGGGTGTTTGCTCGGTGAATAATCCTTCGGCGCCCAGCGATCCATATACTTCATCGGTAGATACCTGCACAAAGCGCTGCACTCCCATACTTCTTGCTGCCTCCAGCAGCACAAGCGTACCGCCAACATTCGTTCGCAGAAAAGGTTCGGCGGACTCAATAGATCTGTCCACGTGGCTCTCTGCAGCACAGTTGATAATACCGTTCACACCAAACTGTTGAATAGTGCGATGGATAAGCGCGTGATCGTTGATATCTCCATACACAAAATGATAGCGCTCATGATTCTCAACATCGCTGAGATTCTGCAGATTTCCGGCGTAGGTCAAGGCATCAACATTCACAACCACGGCATCCGTGGTGTGCAGAAGAAATCGAACCAGGTTCGATCCTATAAATCCTGCACCGCCTGTTACTAACAACACATGCTGCATCATCGTCTCCTCTTGGTTACTCAACGATTGACGTTTGGGACTCAAAAGCATCAGCCGGCACCGGAACCAGCAGTTCCGCCAAGCGCGGCCACACCTGCCACTCCTGCCGCAACTCTTGATACTGCTTGTAGGCCTCGCGCTGATGTTTCTCCGGCATGCCGTTTCGCTCGGCTTTGATCATGATATTTTTCATAGTGTGTTCTTGCGCTACAAACTCGATGAGCTCTGCGCTGTACCCATTACTGCGCAACAGATCGCGGCGCATGGTATCGGTGATCACGTCGGCCAGGCGTTCTTTGCCAATGCCATCGCGCAGCAACGGCGCAAGGGATGCGCGCACCTGCTGCAACGACATACGTGCATTCACAAAATGATGGCAACAGGGCGCGGCAAAGATTGCGCGCGCATTATGCTTCACCGCCAGGGCCAGAGCATCGTCGGTAGCGGTATCGCATGCATGCAGTGCCAGAAGCACGTCGATAGTATCATCTTGCTTGTACTCTGCTATGGGCGAACACACAAAAGAACAATACTCCATATTCAAGGACGCTGCCGTGCTCGTGCACCAGGAAACAAGATGCGGGTTGGAATCGATACCCACCAGCCGCACGTTGCACCCCATGGTGTTCTTCAGGATATACGCCAGCGCTAAACTTAAATATGCCTTGCCGCACCCGGCATCCACAATACACAACGCAGACTCCTTGAACGCCGGCGATGCAAGCATCAACGTCAGTGCATGATTCACCTGCCTAAACTTCGCGCTCATTTTGGGAATCACCTCACCCTGATCGGTCACAAATCCCAAAGCGTGAAGCAGATCGAAGGCATTATCGTTTCGAAGGACCGTACGTTTTTTTTCGTCGTGCTCAGACTTGTTCTCCCACGACGATCGCGAAGGCCGCGTGGTACGCTGCAGCACGCTCTTCTTGGTACACCGCATGTACACATCCTTCTGCGGCGTTTGCACATGCGCCTGCGAGAATCCCTGAGCTGCAAGCGCAGCGAGCAGATCACGAAGAATATTGTGATCCAAGGGAATATTCTCTGCTTCGTGTTGGCGCTGCTTGAAGCGTTCCACATGTATGTGGCTGCTGCCATCTATCACCACCGTGCGCAGAACCACACGCAATGTTGTGTCTGTGCTATTCGCGCTATTCGCACTATTCGCACTATTCGCATCGCCGGAAATTTTTCGCTTGCCGCTTATTGTACACACCCATTGCGAACCCGAGAGGTATGAAAGAAGTTCGTCTACTCGCAGTTGCGTCATATGGGGTGGTATAAGGTGATGGAGGTTAAAAGTTGAGGTTAAGGTTGAGGTTGAAGGTTCCGGTTGATTCAGTGTGTATATCAGAATGCTATTACGATTACGATTACGATTCCATACCCAGCACTGCCTTGGCGATGTAGCCGGCTACCTGCGGATTCTCTTTAAGGCGGCGTGTTGAGTAGCCATACCAATCTTCGCCGAAGGGCACATAAATGCGCATGGCATGACCGTCCTTGATAATAGCATCTCTGCGCTCTTCACGCACTCCAAGTAGCATCTGAAACTCGTATCGGCTCTTGTCTACGGAGTTCGACGAAAGAAGATTCAATGCATCGTCGATAAGCACATCGTCGTGAGTGGCAATGTGCACGTTCAACCCCGCATCCAAAATCTGACGAAGAAGTTTTTTGTAGTTGTTCTGCACTTCGTGGCGCTCTTTGTATGCCACTTCTGCCGGTTCAATGTAAATGCCCTTGCATAAACGAATGTCGGCATTGAGCGAAGCCAGATCTCTGATATCGTCGGCGCTGCGGCGCATGTATGCTTGAATAACCACACCCAGATTACTGAAGCCCTCGGCGCGCATTCGCTTGTACAGATCCAAGGTGCGCGTTGTGTATGGCGAATTCTCCATATCAAGGCGCACAAACAGTCCGCGTTCGGCAGCGGTGGCAAGCAGCGATCGAAGATTATTGGCGCAGAAGGTATCGTCGATATCAAAACCCAGCGAGGTAAGCTTCACCGACAAATACGCCGGAAGGGAATGCTCACTAATCGCATGCAGCACCCCAAGAGAGGAACGGCACTCATGCTCGGCGCGGTCCCGGGAGCTGACAAACTCGCCCAGTACATCAATGGTGGAGCCGGCACCCAAGGCAGCAAGGCGCATGGTGGTTTCCACGGCGGAATCGAGCGTGGCTCCGGCTATATATCGCTTGGCAACTTGCTTGATAATGCGCTTGGGAATAAGCGGCAAACTCTTAACAACGACGGTCGAGAAAATAGACATGAGAACACGAGTAGTAATCGGATGACATCACGTGAATTTGCGCGCGCAAACGCGGCAGCGGCAAAATTACCATTTACGCACCGAAGTGGCGCGGGCAACGGGCATCTTAGGCGGAACGGCGATGTATCTCTGCCATGATATGCGCGTGGATATCGTCTACAGCCAAGCTTCCGGGTATGCACACTATGCGATCGCTCCACCGCGATGCCATGGCTTGATATCCGGCGCGCACGCGCTCGAAGAACTCCGAGCCGGAACGTTCCATACGGTCGGGCGCCGAATCACCGCGCTGCGCCGCTCGTGTGTACGACTCCTCTACCGTGATATCCAGGAAGAAGGTCACCGTGGGCATCAGGCCTTCGGTGGCCAGGCGGTTGGCATCGCTAACATCATGCACATCCAGCCCGCGACCATAGCCCTGATAGGCGGTAGAAGAATCGGCGTAGCGATCACAAATCACAATGGCGCCGCGCTCCAGAGCGGGGCGAATTACGGTTTCTACCAACTGCCGCCGCGAAGCACAGAACAACAAGAGTTCAGCCATGGGGTCGATTGCAAAGTCGGCGCTCAGCAACACATTCCGCACGGCCTCAGACAGCGGTGTGGCTCCCGGTTCGCGCACCACCATTACTTCGCGCCCCGCCGCACGCATCACCTGCTCAAGCATGCGCACTTGGGTAGATTTTCCGCAGCCGTCTATACCTTCAAAGCTGATAAACATGATCAAGAGGAAGTCCGATGCAGTGCCGCTGCCGTGCATCATGTGCATGCTACGACCACAAGACTGCTTCGAGGGTTGTTGTAGAATATCTTAGAGAATTTCTGTTTCGCCGGCGTTGCTTCGCTCGCCGGCTTCATCGGTCTGCTCTGCGCTTTCGCCGCCGTGCAAGATAACCACCATCTCGCCTTTCAGCGGAGGCCTGGATGCCAGCATGGCTTGAACCCCGCGTACAGATCCACGAATGAACTCTTCGTACATCTTGGTGAGCTCGCGAGCAATAGTTACATGGCGTTCGGGACAGCGCTGGCTGAGTTCGTCCACCAATTTCGCAATGCGAAACGGCGATTCAAACATCACCACGGTTTCGCTGCGTTGTACCACGGCATCGAGAAATGTTTTTCTTCCCTTTTTATGCGGAGCAAAGCCCACAAAGGTAAAGGGCTGGCACGGCGCGCCGGCGGCTACAAGCGCCGTGATCACCGCCGATGCCCCCGGAATGGGAACCACAGGAATTCCCAGAGCAATCATCTCGCGCACCAGCACAAAACCGGGATCGCTGATACCGGGCGTACCGGCGTCGCTGCAATAGGCCACAATATTCCCTGCTCGTATATGCTCGGCAATGCGTTCGGCAGCACCCCGCTCGTTGTGGTCGTGCACGGCAATCAACCTGGGCGCGGGAATCTGCAGAAGTTCCAGCAAGCGGCCCGTGGTGCGAGTATCCTCGCACGCTATCATGCGCGCGGAACGTAACACGCGCAGCGCTCGAAGCGTTATGTCTTCCCTATTGCCAATTGGCGTGGAAACCAGATACAGCGCGGGCTGCAACGCCGGTGGCAGGTTTTGTTCACTCATTGATTTGCGGTTCCTTTCTTTTCGCTGCGCAGTTCACGGAAGAAGCTGCGCAGCAGTTCGGCCGACTCCTCGGCGCGAACTCCGGCGCGTACTTCGCATTGGTGATTCAAGCGCTGATCCTGCGTGATTGTATATAAGGTTCGCACGGCTCCGGCCTTGGGATCGTCCGCCCCATACACCACCCGCGGTATACGTGCATTCACAATGGCACCGGCACACATTGCGCATGGCTCTAAGGTTACATACAAGGTGCACTCGAGTAAACGGCGGCCCAGAATTTTTGCTGCTTCTTCTATTGCCAAAAGTTCCGCGTGAGCCAGACTTGTGCGCTGTTCCTCTATGCGGTTCGAGGCACGGGCAATGATGCTGCCCTTGTGCACAATCACACACCCTATTGGCACTTCGCCGCGCGCTGCTGCTTCGCGGGCTAGCTGTAGCGCATGCGCCATGAAGTCTTCGTCATGCTGATCTCCATCAACCATGGCTTGCTCCCGAGTCCGTAGCCGGCAGCGCAGCTATCAATGCCGGTAGTTCGGCGCAAAGGTCGATGTTGCCGGCAAGCATGTCGAACTGCAATACCTCGGTGCAATGCACCCACCGTATATCCTCGAACACATTGTTCGTGCAGTCACCATCCCAGCTGTGCACCAAATAGAAGCGCACGCTGAAGATGCCGCCATCGGCATAGGAGCTACTCTCGGTGCGCACGTGGCTCACACTACGAGCTCGAATGCTCAGCTCCTCGAACAGTTCCCTGCGCAGTGTATCGATATCCTCTTCACCTCGTTCGCGCTTGCCTCCGGGGAACTCCCACTTGAGTTCGTATCGCGATCCCTTTTTGCGCTGGCAAATCAATACCTGATCGCCGCGCACAAGAATTCCTACGGCTACCGAGATTTCGATGAATGAATCAGAGCTCAAGAATCTCCCCCTTTGCCGGATTACTCACCTGCGTAAATCCATCGGATGTCAGTGCGGCTTTGAGTGCCTCTTGCGCATCGGGCTCGCCATGCACCAAGCATACCTTCCCAACCGATCCCGGTGTAAATGCTCCCAAGAATGTACGCAGCTCAGCTTCGTCCGCATGCGCAGAGAATCCGGATATCTTCTCTACGGTAGCGCGAACATGATGAGGGATGCCGTAGATATTTACGATGTCGTTGCCATCGGCAAGGCGGCGGCCCAGCGTATGCTGCGCATTAAAGCCCACGATCAGCACGGTGGTATGTGCGGACTCGACATTGTTCGAAAGATGATGCAGAATACGTCCGCTCTCGCACATGCCGCTGGCAGCGATAATCACCGCAGGCCCGCGCATGCCGTTCAGTCGCTTCGACTCCTCCGCTTCACGTACGTACTTGAGAGACGGAAACCCGAACGGATCGGGATCGCGCAGCATCATGTGGCGAATATCATCGTCGTAACATTCGGGATGCATGCGATACACATTGGTAGCATTGATAGCCAGAGGTGAATCCACGAACACGGGAATCTCGGGGATGCGCCCGGTGTTGTAGAGTTCGTTCAGATGATACACGATGTCTTGAGTGCGCCCTATACTGAAGGCGGGTATGAGCAGTTTGCCTTTGTTCTGCACCACGCGATCGATCAGCGACACCAGCGTCTCGTCGAGGTTCTCGGCGTCCTCGTGGCTACGCCCGCCGTAGGTGGATTCGCTGATGATAACATCTGCCTGACCGGGAAACTCCGGATCGCGAAGAATGGGTCTGTTGGGGCGTCCTACATCACCGGTAAAGCACAAGCGTACGTGCTTGCCGTTCTCGCGAAGCGAAAGCATGGTAACGGCCGATCCTAGAATATGCCCGGCATCATAGAAGGTGGCTTGCATGCCGCTCACTACATCGAAGGTGCGATGATATCCAATAGTGGTAAACAGTTCCATTGTACGAGCTACATCCTTGGAAGTGTATAAAGGATCGGCCGCATCGCGGTTGTGCTTGCGCAAGTGCTCGGCATCTTTCTCTTGAATCATGGCGCTGTCGGCCAGCATAATAGCGCAGAGATCGCGCGTTGCACTGGTAGCATAAATGTTCCCGTTAAAACCGCATTTCACCAAGTGCGGAAGATTGCCCGAGTGATCGATGTGTGCGTGCGAAAGCACCACGGCATCGATAGACGAAGCATCGAAGGGGAAGGTAGCATTGATGCGGGCTGCCTCGGCGCGGCGCCCCTGATACAGGCCACAGTCCAGCAGAACTCGTTTGCCGTTGCATTCCACCAGATGCATGGAACCGGTTACCGTCTGAGCCGCACCATGAAATTCTATACGCATTGTATTGAGAGAAGAGGTTGAGACCGAGGTTTAGACCGAGCTTCATACTGAAGCAACGAACTACACTGTAAGGAATTCGCCAATCAGCAAACGCTGAGTGAATGGTAGATCAAATCGCTACGTGAATGGTAGATCAAATCGCTACGTGAATGATTGCCTACCAGTGTGATACGGCGCATGATAGTACTACAAGTACCACGCATTACTTCTTTATGGCCTGCTCGTACACGGAGTAGTTCGAAGGATCGAGCACTCGCAACGACTTCAGCACATCAGTATTCTGCGAGCCGCCAAAAATCTGTGTAAGCTCCGATTGCTTAGCATCGAAGAACATTTGTAAAAAGTAACTGCGCTGCGACATTTTCTTTTGTTTGAACTCGGCCATGCGCTCCAGCACTTGCTCAATGGCTTTGGCGCCGGCCACTTTGTCTTTGCCGTACACGCCGATGCCATCGGCATGATAATCGAACATGAGTTTGCGGAACTCCTCCATGCGTTGATCCAGAAGTTCACTCACGAGCGAGATACGGGTGAACTCGCCCGGCTCTTGTACCGTCATGGCATATCCGGCAGCGCTGTTGCCTGCTCCCAATTGCACAATGTCGCGAGCTTGTTGGTAGAACTTGGTTCCGCCCAACTGCTCAAAGCAATCGGCATCCAATCCAAGCGCAATAAAATTGTACACATCAAGAACGGTAGAGAACTCCTCGAACTTCAGTGTTTGAAAATTCAATTGCTGATTCAAGGTGTACGAGAAAACCCAGTCTTTGTCCAACACTTTCAGCAGCGGCGACGACATACCATTGTCGCAGTTCGTGCGCATGTTGTAAAACAAGCGCGCCTGATAGCGGCGGCTCTGCTGATTTCCGGCTGTGATATAAATGGTAACATCGATTGGAATTCGCGCACCTTCCCAGTCGGCTCCGGTGAATCGCTGGTTCTGGTAATATCCGCTAACATCATTCTGCATGGTGGCGATATCGTCGCGCTGATTAATGGGCAGCTGCTCTACGTTCACATTCACGCTTGCGCGAAACTCCTGGGCCTGGACATAGGTGGAAAAAAATAAAGCGCTTGCTGCGAGAAGAGACGCGAGATATCTTGGCATGGACTCACTCCTTAATTCGGTTGTACAACCTGTTTGTTTCCTTGCGCGAGGTTTGGATGAACTACTCACCAAAATTAGTGCGCTTGGGAGCGGCAGCCAATTTCTTTTTTGCTTTGGTGAGTCTCCTTCCGCCCTGTCTCACGGCACAGTTTGGCTCTGCCCCCGCACTCGAACCGCTCACATCAGTTACCGGATATACGTGCGTCACGGGATATTACCGTGTTGCAAACCCCGGCGCTTGTAATTGGGACACAACGTCTCGTGTTACGGTTACCACTGTTCCTGCTCCATTCGGATTGAAGGACCTGCAATCTCATTGTGCCTTTGCCACCGCCTCCGTGCATCCGTCGCTGTGCGGTGTGGCAGCTCTGCATTCCTTTGGCAGCGCACTGTACAACGAGTTTGGACTGCTTGCGGGTGCTTCGATGCAGGTCTCCCCCGTTACCACTGTGGGCTTTGCAGCGGCATACTCCCGAATAGGTATCGCCTTGGAGCGCCCTTCCCATGCGCTACGCGCGGATATTGGCGCAAGTGTGGACCTTAGCCGGACCTCGCGCGTGAGCTTTGTGTTTCACAATATCGGTCAGTCCGGTATCAATGGTAACTCATCAACAGCCATGAGCGATGTAGCTATTGCGTATGGCGGCGAGCTGCACACCGATATCTATGCCGAGATTCAATACCGTGTAGCCTTGCAGCGTGCTCGCTCTTTGCAGTGCGCACTGCGTGCTCGCATTGCGCAGGTGCTTAGTCTGCGTATTGCGGCCGACGTTGCATCCACACTTCTTGGCATTGAAGCTGCCGTGGATGTTACATCCTCTCTGCGCGTGATGAGCACAGCGCATCTGCATGCCACACTTGGCGCTCGCATGGGAGGAGGTTTATCGTGGGCGTGGTGAAGAGTTCAAATATTACGAGGAGCACTGCACAGAAGATTAAAAGGAAAATTGCGAGGAAAATTGCGAGGAAAACTAACCGAAGGAATCACCTGCACAGAGTGAATCTGCCTTCACGAGGAACAGTGATGCGCCACAGTCAACGCAGTACCTTTTCTTTGGTATTCAGCCAAGTGGTATTTCTGCTTGCACTCCTTGCACTGCTTGCCCTGCAATGCCCGCATCTGTATGCGCAGCAGTCGACCCCGAATGGGGTAGCAAGCAGTGATTCCAAGAGTGCGATGAATAGCGGTGTTGAATCCGGAAGGGACAGCACCAGCGATGGAAAAATCGAGCAGAGCTTTGAGCAGTATATGCAGGAGAACGGAACATCAGCAGAGGCAGATGAACTTGACGATCTTGCTCGGCGCCCGCTACATTTGCGATCCATTTCCATGGCGCGTCTGCTCTCGTTTCCGGGAATGACGGCACTGCTTGCAGGCCGTATCAAAAGCGGTGCGAACAACTCCTTGTGGAGCGGCGTTCCGGCCATGTGCGACTCGCTGGGCATCACCGAGCCGCTGCGTTCCTTCTTGTGCATCGGCACCACGCTTGGCACTGCATCGGCAGCTGCACATGGCAACAATTCCATCCAAGGCTTTTATCGCCTGCGTATGATGCAGATGCTGGAAACCACCGAAGGCCAACGCGAAGGCATCATGTTGGGTTCACCTGCGGACATCACCCAGCGCATACGCGTGTTTACGCCATGGCTGGACGCCGGCGCGGTAGCGGCAAAGGATGCGCACGAGGCGTCGTTGCATGATTTCGTTTCGGGCTTTGTGCGCTTGCGGCTGTTGTCAGGTACTTCCGATTCTCCGGCATTGCAGTGTATTCTTGGCGACTTTCTTGTGGACGAAGGCTTGGGCTCGATGTGTTCGCGATCGACGCGGCAATCGAAGGGCAGTAACACCACAGCTCCTGTGATGCGCACGGGCGCAGGAATATTGCCGTCCACGGGAACCTTGGCTCTGCGAACGTATCGTGGCGCGGCTTTGCAATTGGAGCAGCCGCTGGCTAAGGGTTTCGCACGTGCGTGGGCGGCGTACTCCCTGTTTTATCGCCGCGCAAAACAGGATTCGCTAACGGGTATGATTACCGCACTCGATCTCAGCGATGCGCATCGCACGCTGCGCGAGGTCACGAGCTTTACGGGTGTTCACGAGAGATCGCTGTTAGGCGGATGCGAGTTACAGTGGGATGCTTTGCGTGTTGGTGCTACGTATATGCAGCGCGCATACACCAAACCAATTGCTATCGACGACGGCGGCGTGCCACGCTTGCCGCACGGCAACTATAGCTCTGTGTTCGGGCAATGCCGCGTGATGAGCATGAGCGGCGATGTAAACGAGAACAATGATGTTCCGGAGAATGATTTGCGCACTTCCGGCCAAAGCATGAGAAGTAACTCGCGAAAGAGTTCTCGTCAGAACTGGGAGCATCATTGCGCCCTGCTTCGTGGCCGTGCGGACATCATCATGAACGCTGAATTTATCAGCGACTCCGCTGCTCATGCGGCACTCGTTGCAACATTGATCATGAATACGGAATCGGCAGACATTGTGCTTCGCGCTCGGCGCGCGCATCGCGGACCGGATATTCCCATGGGATCGTCGTTCACCGAATTTGGCTCGCTGCAAAACGAAGAGGGCCTGTATGCCGCGCTGCATGTGCGTTCGCGGCGGGGCATGCAGTGGTGGTTTTTTGCCGATGTGTTTCGCTCTATACTTCCCCGTTCCTTTATGCCCTGCCCTACCCGCGGGCTGGAACTCTTTGCCGAAATGCTCTACTCGATCAACGCTGCATCAAGCCTGCGCCTGCGTGGTAGCCATCGCGTTCGCACGGAGTCCGAGCGTTCGGCCACTGATGTGTTGCTCTCGTATACGGAGGCAACATCCGGTGCCAGGGTTGTGCTGGAGCATCGATGCAGCGAGGCCTTACGAATGAGCATACGAGCAGATGCGGTGGCGCGCACTCACTTGCAACGTTTCGCTACGAACTACGGAAGCGCGATTAGCGCGGGTATGGATTGGCGCGTGAGCTCTCTGCTGCGCGTACACGCTCGCTCCACGCTTGCTTCCACCAATGGCTTTAGCACCGCCGTGTACGTGGCTGAAGTTGCAGCTCCGGGAAGTATGCGGCTGGTGCCGTTGTACGACGACGTGCTACGCAGCACCTGCACCGTAGAGTTTCGTCCAATGGATAGAATCACGCTTTGGATTCGCTACGAGCACACGCAGAAGAACTCCACTTCGAGCATGGGAAGTTCAATCACCGCCACGAGCGGCGGCAGGCAACGGGTAGTATTCCTGCAAACAGATGTGCAGTTGTAAGCACCTACGGTACGGATGCAGCGATGATGTTATATAGACACTGTGTCTGCGTTCATTGCTTCCAGGTTCTTCACGATTGCATTCAAGCAACCCGAACCCAGTGCGCCATCGATCACGCGGTGATCGTAGGTGATGGACACATACATCATGTGGCGAATAAGGATAGCGTCTTCGCCATTTACTTCCTTCACCACGGCGCGCTTCTGCACGGCATACACACCAATGATGGCGGTTTGCGGTTGGTTAATAACGGGTGTACCGAACAACGAACCCCATGGCCCCATGTTGGTCAACGAGATAGTTCCGCCCTGAATATCATCCGGAGATAGTTTCTTGGTGCGAGCACGATTTGCCAGATCATTGATAGATGCAGCGATGCCGTGGGTGCTGAGCATTTCGGATTTCTTGATTACCGGAACGATAAGATTACCATCGGGTAACAAGGTGGCAAAGCCAAGGTTCACATTCTTGTAGCGAATGATGTTTGTACCGTCTACGCTCACGTTCACAAGCGGGAACTGCTTTACCGCATCCACAATTGCCTGAACAAAGAACGGGGTAAGCGTAAGCTTGAACCCATGTTGTTTTTCGAAGGAGGCCTTACGGCTTTCGCGCAAGCGCACGATGCCGGTGATATCTGCTTCAGCCACGCTGGTAACATGCGGCGAGGTAAGCTTAGAGCGAACCATGTGATCGGCGATCAAGGTGCGAACGCGATCCATGGGGATGATCTCACGATCGGATCCACCATCGCTGCCAATGCTCAAAGCGGGCGTTGTAGATACTACTGCAGCGGGGGCCGGTGCGGGTGCTGAAACAGGCACAGCCACAGTCGGTGCAGGTGCAGAAACTGCTGCCGGACGTGAACCGCGCGATGCGATATACGAATGCAAATCGTTCTTGGTTACTCTGCCGCCAATACCGGTGCCCTGTAAAGCATCCAACTCAGCCAGAGACACACCTTCTGATTGCGCAATAGTGCGTACAAGGGGTGAGTAAAATCTATTGCCCGACGTACGAGGTATGGGCAGGCCCGGAGCATGAGAAGCATGAGCCGCGGCGGCATGCGATACAGCAGGAGCGGAAGGTGCAGCAGCTACAGCAACTGCAGGCGCTGAAGCTATCGGTGCTGCAGGCGCAGATGCAGGCGCAGAACCAGCGCTAACAGCGGCTCCGGAGGAAATGCGTGCGAGCACTTTACCCACTTCCATTACATCGCCCTCGTTGGCCAAACGCTCCACGAGCGTTCCCGCAACGGGCGAAGGAACTTCGGTATCAACTTTATCGGTAGAAATTTCGAGCAGTGTTTCATCGCGCTCAACCACATCGCCTACATTCTTCAGCCAACGCAACACTTTGCCTTCTTGAATAGACTCACCCATCTTGGGCATCACCACATCCACTGCCGACGCTGCGGAAGCAGGAGCTGTGGGAGCAGGAGCTGCGGCGGGTGCAGGTGCAGGTGTTGATGCCGGTGCAGCTACAGGTGCGGGGGCCGGAGCAGGTGCAGGTGCAGGTGCCGGAGCAGCTACAGGTGCAGACGCTGCCGCTGGGGCAGTCACCACATCCGAAGCGGAATTGCCGATGATGGCAATCACTTTACCCACTTCTACGGTATCATTTTCTTGAAATAGCAGCTGAGCCACCACACCGGCCACCGGCGAAGGCACTTCCGTATCTACTTTATCGGTGGAAATCTCGAGCAGCGTTTCATCGCGCTCGATGGTGTCACCAGGTTTCTTCAACCAGCGAAGAATTTTCCCTTCTTGAATGCTCTCGCCCATTTTGGGCATAACAACTTCTACAGACATGTATTCGTTCTCCGTGATGACGTTCCTGAGGTCGGCAAAAATAGCACTATGGCCTTTCCTGACCAACTTCGCTGCCATTTGGGAGCGCCGGGATATTCGTAGCGTTGCGAGCGGGGATGTGTGTGGAGCCGGTTACGTGATTAGATCAGAGCTCGTTACGTGATTATGTCAGAGCTCGTGACGTGATTGCATTAGAGCCCGTAAATCAAACTTTACAGAGCGCTATGCGGTACATCGGGGTCGGAATCTTCGAATTGACCGCGCTCCAGATAGGTTTCCAGCGAATCGAGCACGCGCCGCCATCCGTTATGCAGCTCTTCGTAATCGCTTTTGCAACGAATTCGCCAATGCCGAACGTAAATGGTAGTTTCCCACCGGCCATTCTTTACGAACTTTATCACCACTTCCGAGCCCGGCTTATGGCGCGGATTCTTCCACTCTAAGCGCCACAGCTCATGCGGATGAAGCTCCAGAAACTCTGCATCGGCGCCATTAGCAGATTGGAACATTCCTCCAATCACCGGCTGCACCGTGGTGTTACAATGAAGCCAGGCAGATCTGTCTTCGTCGCGCTCCATGGCCTGGTACAATCGCTGCAGCGGCGCCTTGATGGTACGTCGCAATTGCAACACGTATGTTCTGCTTGTAGGGGTGTACGACATAAGTTACCACCGAAGTACTCGAACAACCTGTTCACCGCTAATGATAAGTCCCGCGCATACCCGGCGCGGCAGCTTCCATGTAATAACGACGCTCGCTCGCGCCTTGTTTCACTTTGGAATAAAGAATTGTTCACTAGCGTTCAGGAACCCGTTCGTGAAGGATGAACGATGGAGTGTATGCTGTGTTCGCCTCTTCTCTTTGCATTTCTCTCTGCACTTCTCTCTGCACTTCTCTCTGCACTTCACTCCACTTCACTCAGCGCAAAATTCTCTTCTCTGCGCGCCGGCAGTAGGTAGAAGGATAATGTGTGATATCGGACGAGGGTGATATCGGACATACGATTGTTGAAGGAGCACGCAGGATGTGTTGTGCATGCGGCTGAACGCGAGTGAATGCAACTGAACGCGAGCGAGTTGCGTTGAGCGCGCGCGCAGGCAAAGTTGCCCGCGTGCCCGAAGTTCAGCATCTTTGCACTTCGTCAGCGCAGCGCGATGCTCGGAGTGCACACGTGGAAACACCTGTGAGCATACATAAACTCACAAAAGCATTGCACCGCGCCTCAACGTTTCGGGGCGTAGCGCAGCCCGGTTAGCGCACCTGCTTTGGGAGCAGGGGGTCGCGAGTTCGAATCCCGCCGCCCCGACATCAAAAAAGCCGTGAGAAGTTTTTCTCACGGCTTTTTTTTGTAACTGTTCGCTTTGCCGTTTCGTGTACCTGTTGTCGCTACAGTTCAGGGGTTCTTACAATCCCAACGACACACGAACAAAAGGTTGTGGTATAACGAGAAGAGAATTTTTCTGACGCAGATCAGCTGCGCCTAGAATACGCAAGCCGGCGTCCACAGAGGAGGTGCCCAGATACAACACCGGTACCGAAGCATCGGCTACAACCAGAGGACCTATAGCCGCCATTCCAAGCGCTACGGAAGCACTGACATCTCTGTTCAACAACGGAAGTACACCCAGTGAGCCCTGCATGCCAACAAGTGCAAAGGGAAGATTCTGTTGCTGTTCTATACGACGTTCTGCGCCGTTCATGAACATGGTGGACTGTGTACGAGCCACTACAAATCCGCTTTCAACAAAGAACAATTCGTCCACAACTTCCAGCTGATATCTCATACTTGCGCCCGATGCAGACAGCAGGCCGAGCAATGCACCTTGCTGATTGCGCATACCAGTCATCGGCATACTTGTCATCGGCGCATCTATCCACGGGCTCCATGCCGAGAGAATCGTCGCTCGCTTAGCACTCGTGTTGGCCTCGGCATATTCTGATGCCGGTGCTGACAATGACACCGAGGCCGGTGTTAACGCAAGCATGCTCTGCATGGGTGATGATTCCACCGGAGCATAACTCGCTTGTTTCGCTATCGTTGATGGTGTGAAAGGTGTTGGTGAATCAATTACAGAGTTATCTGTGCCCGATACGCTTGAAACTGATACGTATGGAGCTGCAGCAGATGTGCGAGGAGTTTCTGTTGACGTGTTTGAAGTTTCTGTTGACGTATGTGAAGTTTCTGTTGACATGTGTGAAGCTGCAGCCGACAGACCGGGCATATCTGTGGATGTGTAGGAAACATCTTCAAATGTGCGCGGCTGATTGACCGCTACCGACATCATCATCAAACCGGTTGCGATGATGCGCGACACTGCCCTTAAGCCAAACATGTTTCGGGGAGCAGTGTATTCGGACACAGCATCAAGCACAGCGCCTCGCAGATGCGCGGGCGGTTCTATGGAGTACGAGTCTTCAACAACGGCCCTGTCCAACTGAGCTTCCTGCTCAAGGACTTCCGCAACTCGAGGATCGTGTGCAAGGTCTTCCAAAAATGCTTCACGCTCAAGGTCGTTGAGTTCCCCATCCAGGTACTTCTGGGCCAGTATATGCATACTTGCTCTCATCGTCTCACCTCGCCTGCCAGATGCGACAATTTTGATCGAAGAATAGCCTTGGCACGTTGCACCCGCATGCGCACTGTCCCGGAGGATTCCTTACTAAGCTCGGCTATTGCATCGTAGGATAATCCATCGTAATACCGCAACACAAAGGCATCACGCAGCACAATCGGCAATAAAGAAACCACACGTTCAAGGTGCGGAGCGATATCGGCACTAAAGATTTGCGGATACGGATCGCTCACAAGATGTGAATCCTCAACTTCCACTACGTCTTTTTTATCCCGTACATTATTGAGAATACGCTGTCTGGCGATCATCAAACAGAAGGGCAAGGGATCGACGATGGTATTACCTCGACACAAGTGCTTATGCACATTGATGAAGGTCTCTTGCGATACATCTGCTGCATCATTTGCGCATCCGGTCATGCGCAGAGCGTACACATACACAGGCCGGCTAAGCGCATCATAAAATGCAGCAAAGGCCGAGCTACGCGTGGCCGGATCGTTGAGTTGATCAAGCAGCGCGCTGTCGAATGGTATGGAAGTAGAAGATGCCATCGTACTCTACAACACCCGGGAGCAAAGATTATGTCACAAACTTTTTTTTTGTGACAAAAAAAACACTGATGGGTGTAATGTGAATCGCGGAACGGTCACCACGGCCCGGCAATCGCAGATTATTCTTCGGTCCGCTGTTTACTGTCAGGAATAACGCATCAGAGAATTCAACTAGGCGAAGATACTCCGCATCCGTGATGCGATCGATACAGGATGATTGCCATAAGCATCATATAAATCTTTAGAACTTTACCCACATTAACGCTGTTAAGCTCATGACTCTGCAAAAATTCATGCTGTCGGTAGTTTGTTTTTTCACTCTGCTTGGTCCATTAGCGGCGCAGCAACCGCTGAATGTACAATGGACGACCTATCTGGGCGGCTCGGGTAATGATTTTGTCAGAGACATTGTTGTTGACAACAACGATAATCTCTATGTGTGTGGGGTGTTCGAGAGTCCCGACTTTCCTAAACCGCGCAACGTTCCGTCGTCGTTCGACACCACCGGCCCCGGCGGCTACCTGGCCTCGTTTAGTCCTCAAGGTGAGCTTTTATGGCTTCAATATTTCAGCTGCGTACATCCTACGTCTCTCGCGATTACGAAAAACGATATACTCGTTATGGCCGGTGGTACCGCTCCCGGCTGCGCTACCAGCAACGGAAATGTGAACGGCGTGATTGCCTTGTTCGCTTTGACAGGCGAGCGGGTGGGTAGAACATATACATTCGATGGTCTTAAAGGAAGTCTTATCACTTGTGTTGATGCGGGCTACAGAACCTCGTTCACTGACGAGTTTATCTACGTTGCGGGCATCACCGAATCGCCCGACCTCAGCGTTGTTAATGCGCCGCAACCGGTATATGGTGGGGACGGCAACGCGGCCCAGGGCGCGGGCGACGGATTTGTGGCACGTCTGAGCATCGTCCCGAATGGTGGAGTACTCGAGGCAGTACCCGAAGTAATTACCTTCTTTGGTGGAAGATATCTGGACGAGATTCTTACTCTTCGTACCGATTTGTTCAACAAACGGATTTATATCGGTGGACGTACCCGCTCGGACAATCTGCCCGGTCCGGGTATTATTCAACCCAACCGCCTTGGCACATCAACCGACAATGATGGCTTCGTGGCCTGCCTTGACGCTTCGAGTTTAGCCTGCCAATGGAAAACGTACTTAGGAGGCACAGGTGATGAAGCAGTCCATGGCCTGCAATCCGGAACCTTCACGATACCGGGAGGCACTGTATCGGGTGTACGTGCGTGTGGCGTGTTTAACAATAGTGATTTCCCCTATCCCGGACAGCCCGGTATCAACCCTCTGACCTTTGCCGGGGGATCAAACTCCTATGGGGGTGACGCGTTCTATGTTGAATTGGACGCAGAAACGCCTGACGTACTCCTCTGCACGAGCGTAGGCTCTGCCGGAGACGACGTTGCGTACAGGTTTCCACGTAAAGAGGATGCTGAAGACCGCTGCATGGTTTTCTCGAACGGCCTGGTGACGCAGAACGGAATCAAGGGCTATGCTGCGTTCCTCTTCTCCAGCAAGCCGGGCACTACGTTTCTCAAGGATTACGATGGGAACGGAGACGAGATCAGCCTCAGTAGAGAGCAATATCTGTACGGTTATGGCGGCTTTGAGAAAGGTGCCACGGCACGCTACTTCTGCGGAAATACCACGAGCACTGACCTGCCGGGGCGGAACGCAGCAGGACCGATTTTTCAACGAAGTTTGGCCGGTAATCAGGACGCCTACATCGTCAAACTCGGATGTGGTACGCAAAACTCTCGCATCATCGCCTCGTCACTTTCGCTCTGCTCGGCCTCAGACAGCATATCGCTTTCACTCACTCCTCTGCAGGATTCCGTCCTATGGAATGACGGATCACGCGCTGCATCCCGCGTTATCAAAGCGCCCGGCACCTACAGTCTGGAATATGTAACCCAAGCAGGATGCCGATTCGTGGATACAGTGGTGATACGTCAGGGCCTTGCTCCTACGGGATCGCTAACCCCTTCCGACACTATCTCGTTCTGCGACACCGCCGAAGTGATTATCAAAGTACAAGGCAGCAACATCGCAAGTGTGGTGTGGTCGGGCGGCAGCATCGTGGACGCATCAACAATTCGCGTCACTACTCCGGGACAGTATTGGGCCAAGCTTATCTCAGCGGAAGGCTGTACCTCAAGCACCGACACCGTTACCGTCGAGTCCAAGCGCGCAAGCATAGGAAGCATCGTGGTTGCGGATGTGTTGAATAAGGGCGACATCGCCGTTGGCGACACGCTGCGCGTGGCGTTGCGCCTTAAGCTCGCTGCCGGTGATGCTCTGAGCACCTTCCCCGTAGATTGGTCGGCGCGCGTTAGCTTCGATCGCTCGGTACTCTTGCCCATAGCTCCTTTGCCCAGGGGAATCGTCGATGATTCTAGCCGTCGTATCAACCTGGTAGGAAAGCGAGCACCCCAAAGCGATACTCTTGCCATTGTTTCCCTGCATGTGGCACTGGGCAACCTTGATAGTGTTTCCATCAATATCGACAGCCTGGAGTTTGAACCCTGCTCCGTGATTCTTCCCGATGCGCGCACGGGCGTGCGTATTGCGGGCATTTGTCAGGCAGGCGGCACAAAGCGGCTTTTCTCCGAGCTTCAACCACGCCTCGTGGCTCTTGTGGCACCGAACCCTGTGGCGGGTGGTGGCGCTATCGCGGGAGCAATCGGTAATAATCTTGGCGATTCGGAAGCGAGGGTTGTGGATCTGCTGGGGCAGAGCATTATGCTTGAGCGGGTGCAAGGCACGAACACATCGGCGCAATGGTCTATCCCCGCTTCATTGCCTGCAGGTTCGTATATCCTGGTTGTTCAAAATGTGGCAAGTGTTTCCACCGTACGCTTCGAGGTGGTGCGATGAGAACACCTCAACTCTTCATCTTCCTTTCAATACTTCTGTGCTCAACATTTGCTACGGCAACATTTACGTCGGCACAAACACGCGTTGATGTTGGCGTTGGCCTTGGATACACCATTGCTCACACATCCTTCTCGCAGTTACCCGGCTTCTCATCCTGCTCTCCGCTTTTCGAGGGTGGCGCGGGCTGGGGCGCAGCGCTAAGCGCAGGCATCGACATCCCCATGTCGTCGTCGTTCTTTGGCAGCGTGCGTGTAGGTTACGGCAATCGCGCTCATACTCTTTCTACAGAGGAACGAGTGGACATCATCGTTGGCAGTGCACTTACACAAGCTACCATCATGCACACGTTGGCTCTGCCCCATAGTGAGTATGGATTGGAAACCTCTGTGGGCTGGCGTCGCGGGAATCTTGTGCTACGCGCAGGCGCAGGATATATGCTCCGCTCCTATGGCACCGTGCAGGCTCAAGAAGAGTTACGCAATCCTCCGGGAACAGTTTTCAGCGACTCCAAATCCACTATTCGCAACGCCATCAACGGCGACCTACCGGCTGCCATCACAAGCTCGTGGAATTTAGTGGGAGCGGTGGGTCTGGATATACCGCTTGCCCGCGGAAGCAGATGGCGCCTTACTCCGGAGGCATCGCTTCATGTGGGATTAAACAGCACCACATCGATCAGCTCATGGAAAATCATCGTGCCCGGTTTCGCGCTGCGATTATCCTATGAATTCCCTGCGCGTCAAACCACAGTGGAACCGGTAGTAGCGCCTGCTCAACCCGTGAAGGTGATCGCGGCACGCATCGCGGAACCGGTTGTCGAGAAGAAAACTATTCTTCTACCTTCAAAGAAGATAGTGAAGCAACGCATCGTGATCGAAGAGATAGAAGAAGAACGCTTTATGCCCATTCTTCCCTACATCTTCTTCGAAAAAAACAGCGCGAGTATTCCGGCGCGCTATGCGCGCACGCGCGGCTCGTTGAATGGCGACAGCGTGGTGTCGACAATCGCGTTTCATCATCAATTGGCGGAGGTAGTTGCCGAGCGGATGAAGATGGATCCTGCAGCGCGCATTGTTCTTACCGGACATTGCTCGGCGGATGAGCAAGACGGGCGCGTTGCGCTTCAACGAGCAAACGCAGTGGCTACTCTTCTTGTAGATTCCTTTGGTGTAGCTGCAAGCCGCATCACCACTAAGTGGCGGCGCCTTCCGGCGAATCTTTCGCGCGCCACCGGAGACGAAGCAGTGCTGGCAGACGAGGAGAATCGCCGCGTGGAGATCAGCTCCGCCTCGCCTTCGTTGCTTCTTCCCTATCGTGTGGGCTACACTGTGATGAACGTGAAGAACCTTGATGCCGGGGCAAGCATCGGCTCGTCGGATTCCGTGATAGTGATTGCCGATACCGTGCGGTTGGTAGAGAAACGTCGCACCATGGTGCAGGACAGCGTTGTGGAGCGCTTCGATCTTATCGTGTTTCCTTTTGGGAAGACCGATCTTAGCGAAGAACACCGGCGCGTGGTCCGTATTGTGAAGAGCCGTATAGGACAAAACTCCCGCGTGATTGTGGAGGGCAGTACCGACCCATTGGGTCCGGCCGACGAGAACGCTAAGCTTAGTCTGCAGCGCGCGCAAAACGTTGCCTCCGAGCTTCAAGGCGCCATCACCGTCATCGGCAAAGGCGAGGCCCCCTACGACCCATCGCGGCTGCTCCCCGAAGAGCGAATGTTCCAGCGCGTGGTGTCTATATATGCCCTTGTGCCGCGGGCCAAGTGATGGAGTAGACAGAAATGGTTTCGATGTCGTTCTGCACAAAGCAACACAACGTTCGTCGCTGAACGCATTCGATGCTGTAAAATTCCACACTCTCCGGTTGCCCGCAGGAACTTATCGGAACTCATCGGAACTCACCGGACGAGATACACGCAGCAAAGAGATTGCGGTTGGAATCGTTGATGAAATGTTAGCATCAGTGGGCACTTGCCTGATATTAGTCGATAATTCAAGCGAGGGCTTCCCCGCGAGGTCTTCGAGCCCTTCGACTCCGCTCAGGGAGCACGCAGTCGAGCGCCGTCCCGAGCGGAGCCGAGGGAAAGCAAGCGGGTCTGGACGCATGTAAACTCAAAGCTCGAACGTCATAGTTGCGCGAGGCCCTCCCCGCGAGGTCTTCGAGCGGAGTGACATTGTCGAGCGCCCCTCCCCGCGAGGTCTTCGAGCCCTTCGACTCCGCTCAGTGGCCTCGCGGGGGCACGCTTCACAAAAAAAAGGGCAGGAGAAATCTCCTGCCCTTTTTGCTTTCCGAGTTGTTTTTCGAATCGTTTTCGAATCGTTTTTTAAACACAGGGTTCATTCATTGTACTGAATGAACCCTTGTTCTATGTTGTCGCTGCCAGCTTACTTAGCTACCACCATGCGGCGGGTGATTGCATGCGAGCCACTGGTGAGTGTGTATGTGTACACGCCACTGCTCAGGCCTGCTGCATCTGCCACTACTGTTGTGGTGCCGGCATTTGCCATACCATCGAACAATAC
>JBKCNS010000051.1:0-83638 GCA_046297095.1 Kapaibacterium sp. (SeqCode)
CGGATTTTCTCCAGCATGCGCACGGGCTCGCCTAAGCTTTCGTCGCCCAGCTCGAAGGTGCCGTAGTGCATTGGTATGAATGTACGTGCGCCCATGTCGGTTGCTGCACGAATAGCTTTGAGCGGCGATGTGTGATTCTGCTCCATGAACCACTCCGGCTTGAATGCGCCCACACCAAGTATGCACACATCTATATCACCAAAAATCTCTCGAACAATTTTGAAGTGCGAGCCATAGCCGCTGTCTCCGCCCCAAAAGATCGTCTTGCCGTTGGTGCGAATCACATACGATCCCCACAGGTGTTTGTTGGCATCAAAAAGTCCGCGTCGCGACCAATGCCGCGCAGGCATGTAATACACTTCCAGGTTTGCAGACTTAAACAACGTGGAGGTATTGAATTGCTGAAACCATCCTGCCTCTTGAATGTGCTCCGATCCGGTCCACTCCCGGATAAGCTCACCGGCCTGCAGGCCGCATAAATAGCGGGTATTGGCGTTTCGATGACGCAGGTACGACATACTTGGAGGATCGGCATGATCCTGATGTGCATGCGAAAGCAAAATGTAATCCAGGTCTTTGATGTCCGCCGGACTGAACGGCAAGGAGCACAAGCGATCTCTGCCAAAAATGTTTCCGAACACTGGGTCGGTAAGGAAGCGCACTCCTCCCAAACACATGTAAAATGTTGCGTGCCCCATCCATACTATACAATCTTCATCGCGCTTAAGTACGGTGGAGTCTCTATCCACTCGCAGTTTGAAGGTATCTGCCGCTTTGGCTGCGTGCGTTGATTCGCCGTACAGCTGCCACTCCAACAAACGGAACACATCATCGTTGTGCGGATGCTCGTTGTTCAAGTAGCGGCCGGAAAAATCGCGCGGTGTGCCCTGCCAGTCTCCAAGAATAGTTCGCAGGTTTGGGTTGGAGTCGAAGTCGTAAGTGAGCTTCGCAATGGCTTCGCTCAAGTGGTGTGTGGGCGTGATATGCACAGCATCTTGGTGCCCGCGCTTGGCCGCTCGTGCTGCCCACGCCGGCAACGAGCTTCCTACAGCTGCTGCTCCAAGTCCGGCTAACACCTTTCGTCGCGAAGCGTTCATATCATTGTTCCCTATATCGTGCGCATTACTCTCCGTGCTTCTCAACAAACGATACTAACAGAGTTTTCTTGTGATGTCCGGAGTATCTGCGTGTACGCGAGGTCTATTTCGATGAGGCCATTACTTCCGGTACCTTGCCTTGAGCAACGCGCTCCATGGCATGGGCAAACTCATCCATCTCGGATGCGCGCGTGTACACCGTAGGCGTGATGCGCAGTCCGCGGAATTGTGCGTGCGAAATTCCCACGGTGAAGATGCGATGCTTATCGAATAGATAGTTCTGCATCTTGTCCAGATCCGTGCCGTCGATATTCACCACGATAATGCCGCACCAGTTCGAGGTGTCGTTTACATTGCTCATGAACTTCACGTTGTCGTAACGCTGAAGGGGCTCCAGCCAACGCCGGTGCAGGGCTCGCAGACGAGCAGCTTTGCGGTGCACTCCCAAACTCTCGTTGAACATTATTGCCGCACCCAAGGCATTGTGGGTGGCGGCAGGGTGTGTTCCAATTTCTTCGAACTTTCTAATGTTCCCATCCATCTCCTTGCCTGCTGCCATGAGCGGCCAGATGGAAGGGATTTTTTCCGAGCGCACATAGAGCATACCGGTACCAAGCGGGCCGCATGTCCATTTGTGCAAACTCACGCCATAGTAATCGCAATCCAAATCCTTCTGCGTGTAGGGAAACTGCATAAAGGCATGAGCGCCATCCACGATACATTCAATGCCGCGAGCGCGAGCCAGCTTTACCACTTGAGCCACGGGCAAAATCTGACCGGTCATAAAACACACGTGCGACACCAGTATCACCCGCGTTCTTTGCGTGATCGCTTCCTCGATGCTACGCACATAATCGCGAGCATTCATGAGGGGTACAGGGTAGTCCACTTTCTTGAGCACCACACCGTCTCGGCGCACGCGCTGTTCCCACGTGGTGAGCATGCGCGGATAGTCCTGCGTGGTGGTAACAATTTCGTCGCCGGCTTTCAGGTTGATTCCAAGCTGCAGTGTTTGCAAAGACTCGCTTGCATTCCGCGTTATGGCAACTTCCTCGGCACCTACATCGAACAAGCGCGCCAGACCGTTGCGCACGTGTTCCACATTCGCTTCCAAGTGGCGCCACATCGTATACGAGGGTGCGGTGTTGCTCTGATCCAGCACTTGTTTGAAGGCATTCATCACCACTCGTGGCGCGGGGCTCACGCCACCATTGTTCAGGTTGATGATAGATCTGTCTACATCAAAAGCTTCTTGAACTTGCAGCCAAAATGTTTCATCCTCTGCAAGATCTTCGGGGCTGCGCTCGCCGCTTATGCTTGTCCATGCGTGTATAGAGCGGGCAAGGGCGTCGGGCACAAGAGTGTTGTGTGCCAAGGCGGCAACACCTGTTCCGGAAAGAGTGGCCAGAAAAGCGCGGCGTGAAGTCATTGTGGTCCCCGTAAGTAGTGTGCTCTGCGGGGAGAAAAATACGAAGCGGGCTCATGCAAAGAGTGAATCACACTCCGGCACTCTTCTTTTCCTCCAGCTCAAACCAGCGCTCCGTAAGTTGGTCGCTTTGCTGCGCAATCTGCTGCAAGCGAGTGCTAATGAGGGACAGACGCTCGTGATCGGCACCGCCGGAGTGCGACAGTTCGTGTTCCAGCACGCGCTGTTCTTCGGCAAAGGCTTCGAGCTGTACGCCTATTTCATCCAGTTCTTTTTGCTCCTTGTAGCTCAACCCTTTTGCCGAGCGCGGCTTTGCCGGATGTGCCGATGCAGTAGCAGCGCGCTCGGCGGCGCCGTCTTTCTTTGCTTCGGCTGTGGCACGGCGTTGCTCCTGCGTGCGCTGCTCTATGGCATGAAGATACGCGGTGTAATTACCCGGGTATTGTTTGAGCTTGCCATCGTCTTCAAAAGCGTAGATATACTCAACAGTCTTATCAAGAAACGCGCGATCGTGCGACACCACAAGCAGCACGCCTTTGAACGCCACAAGGTATTCCTCCAGGGCCGAGAGCGTGGCCAAATCGAAATCGTTTGTAGGCTCGTCCAGAAGCAGCACGTTGGGGTTTGCCATAAGCACTCGGCATAGCTCCAAGCGTCTGCGCTCACCACCGCTCAGTGTTTCCACTCTGGATCCATGCCGATGCGAGGGAAACCGAAAACGTTCCAGAAGTTCACGAGCCGATAGGTATTTCTCGCGGCCTACACCGCCGTCTATATACTCGGCTACGGCGCGCACAGCGCCTATCACTGTTTGCGTGGGCGGCAGGTGCGGAACTTCTTGCTTGAAGTATCCAATGGTCACGGTATCGCCTATACGCACCGATCCGGTGTCCGGCGGAATGAATCCGGCAAGCACATTCAGCAGCGTGGATTTGCCGGCACCGTTGGGTCCTATAAATCCAATCTTATCACCGGGTGCGGCGGAATATTCGAAGTCGCGAAACACAACCTTGTCCCGCATGGTCTTCGAAATATTATAGGCGTCGATAATTCGTCCGCCCAAGAACACCGATCCCACTTCCAGCTCTATGTCTCGCTGCTCGGGCTCGGCTTTCTCTACCTGCATCTTCTCTATCCAGTTGATGCGGCTTTGCTGTTTGGTTCGGCGGGCCTTGGCACCTTTTTGCAACCACGCTAATTCATGGCGCAGCTTGTTGCGCTCGTGGGCTTGGGTGGCGTCGTCGGCAGCAATCATTGCTTCCTTGCGCTCAAGATACTTCTCGAAGTTTCCGTCGAAGGAAAACAAACGTTTCTGATCGAGCTCCACAATTCTGGACGACACCGCGTCCAGGAAATATCTGTCGTGTGTTACCAGTAGTACACCTTTGGCGCTACGCTGAAGCTCGTCTTGCAGCCATTGCACGATACGTGCATCAAGGTGATTGGTGGGCTCGTCCAGTATCAGAAGATCGGGCTGCGAAAGCAGTGCGCGCGCCAATGCCACGCGTTTACGCTGGCCTCCGCTGAGCGTCATCACATCGGCATCCATTATGGTAACACCAAGAGAATGCAAGAAACCCAATGCCGTGGAACGCAGATTCCATGCGGACTTTTCGTCGATCTGCAGCGTTACCGCATGCAGCTCTTCTTCCTCCGCATCGCTGCGCGAGGCCGCGTTGCACAATTCTTCGTGGCGGCACAGTATGCGATACTCCTCGGGCTTACCGGACATTACGATATCCAGCACCGACATGTGTTTGTCGAAGGACGGAAGTTGATTCAGGAATTCGGTTCGAATGGCTTTGTTGAACGCAACCACTCCGGTGTCCGGCTCTTCTTTGCCGGCGATGATATGCAGCAAGGTGGATTTACCAATGCCGTTGCGACCAATCAGTCCCACGCGGTCGCCCTCTTCCATTCCAAAGGAAATACCTTCGAAGAGCAAAGTCTGCTCGAAGGATTTAGAAATGTTGCTGATCGAAAATAGATTCATACGCACGATGGGTGCTACCCAAGTACACCCTGCGATGTATCCACCACTGCTTGGTATGCCGCGAAATATTGATTGCGATTGTCCATCACGAAAGTAGAGGGGAATTCTTTTTCGTACATGGTGTTTGGGGATGTACCAGCAGCCACGAACACACTGCGAGCCGGGAGCTCCACTGTTTCGCCGGTGGCAACGGAACGGCCGTTCTCGTCGGTACGGTAGCGCTCGAACACCATGGCGCGAACAGCTTTGTGTTCGTCTAATCGTGCCTCCAGCGGATTCATGCACTCAAGAATATACACGCCTTCCTCTAGAGCTTTTTCGATCTCCTCGTGATTCAGCCTGTAGGCCGGAGAGTCTTGCATGCGCTTGCGATACGCCATGGTGACACCACCCCAGGACTGCAAGAGCGGAATAAGGTTCGGCTGCTCACCTGCCAGGTGTGCGCGCTCGCGCTCTGCCACAATTGCGCGGCCATGTTCGAAAAATTCTTGGGCCACTTCGCGCTCCTCGGCATCGAACATCGACCAAAACGTTTGTTCACCATGCTCGGCTACCAACACCGATGCGCGCTGATAAAACTTCTGCACGTGCAGCGGATAGTATGCCATGGCCTCGGTGGTTGTATCAATGCCGGTTAAGCCGCCGCCGATCACCACTACAGGAAGGCGCATTTGATAGTTGGCCATCGAGCTCAGCTTGGCAGCACCGGTAAGCTGCAGCGACATCAAGAAATCCGATGCTTTGCGAATACCGCGGCTAAGATTATTCTTCATCGGAATAATCGTGGGCTTACCTGCACCGGCAGCCAGGCCTATGTGATCAAAGCCCAGTTCCCATGCGTCTTCTATGGTAAGCGTACCGCCAAAGCGAACGCCATCGAGAATCTTGAATGTGCGCCGACGGCACAGCAAGGTGTGGAGCACCGTCAAAAAGTTTTTATCCCAACGAACAGTGATACCGTATTCGCTCACGCCGCCAAAACCTTCAAGCACTCGCTCGTCCAGCTCCTGCTCTATCTCGCGGTGATAATCATACACCGGAGTGGCACTCACCATCCGCGATCCCACAAGAGTTTCGGGCAATGGCTCTACTTTCAATCCCTCCACAGCTACCACAGCAAAACCTTCGTTGAGCAGGTGATGTGCCAGCGTGTATCCGGCGGGGCCCAAGCCCACAACTAGTATCTTCTTACCATTGTATGGAAGCGCGTACGGGCGGCGCAGATTCAGCGGGTTCCACCGAGTAAGCAGCGCATAGATCTCGAATCCCCAGGGCAAATCCAATACATCTGTCAGTGCAGATGTCTCCGCAGCAGGGATATTCACCGGCTCCTGCTTTTGGAAAATGCAGCCCTTCATGCAGTCGTTACAGATACGGTGTCCCGTGCCGGCGCACATGGGATTGTTGATCGTGATCATGGCAAGCGCGCCTACGGAATATCCGTCGCGCTTCAGTGCGTGCATTTCGCTAATGTGTTCGTCCAGCGGGCAACCTTGCAGAGCGATGCCCAAGGGATTTTTCTTCAGTGCGCCCGAGGCATCTTTAGAGCCCTTACTGCAGGAGTCTTTTTCGCGCTCGTGGCAGATCATGCAATAGTCCACTTCGTACATGATATTCCGAGCATCGAAGCGGCGATCGGTAAGCTTAAAGCCATCGCGGCGGCGATAGTGGTGCTCATCGCCCTTGATCAACTCGGGCAGATCCGTGCGCGGACGCTCTGCATGCACCAGATGATCAAAATCTATTTTCTTCGGTGTGCGAGAACTGATCCACGTTGCAAGAGTTTGCGGCTGAAGAATTTTGCGCAGGAAATAATAGTCTTCGAGGAGCTCCGAAACCTCTTTGGCTTTGTCGGCGGCGTGCAATTCACCCTGAAGTAATTGCTGTAGCTCTGCCGGAACAGATTCGTCGTTTACCTGACCCAAATGCCACACAAGAAGCGCCAGCGCCAGCTCTTCGTCGTTCCAGGGCAGCGCCGGGGTGTTCATGCGAATGTTGCTATACGCCGCACTCAATTCGGTGAATCGCTCCTCGGAGGTGTCTGCCGGCTTGTCTTTTTTTCGAAGAATTGCTCGCTTAAGAAAATTGCTTTTGAATAGCGTAACTATGCGCTCGTTTACCAATGATGCGCGCAGACTTTCCACAGAATCATTCACATGAAAAAGTTTTGCCACGAAAAGCTCGAGTACGCGTGCTGCGTGCAGAAGAATCTCCGATTGCGCCGGATAGGAAAGACCGGCAGCTGCACCCGTGCGCAGGCCATCGAAATGCGAGAATGCTTCGGGAAATTGCTCTTTGTAAAAAGCATCGAAGGCTGAATGGAGATCGCGAAGACGAAAGGGATCGTAGAGATCGTTAAAGCGAAAGCCGTTGATGCCAAGCTCGTCTAATTGCGGCGCTGATGTCATGGGAACAACTCTCCGGTGGCGGAAAAACATTACGTTCATTACGTTGGACCGCAAAGATACGGCAAGCGCCACGTGTGATTGTATTTGCGAGAATCAGAGCGCTTTGTGTGGAACTGTTTTTTCCTTTGGCGAACCGGCATTCGTATGCCTAGAATTCCCGCACCATTCGCTGAAGTCTGGAGACTGTTTCGTTGTAGTCGATGCTCTCGTGAACATCCTGGCGTAAATAGGCACGTATCTCTTGAATAAGATTCACGGCCTTGTCCAGACGGGGATTACTGCCAGGCTGATACGCACCCACATTGATAAGATCTTCAGACTCGGTATATAGTGCCAATGCCTCTTTGAGTTTGGCCGCCGCGGCGCGGTGCTCGCGGGTAGTGATTTCTCCCATCACACGGCTTAGACTGGGAAGAATGTCGATAGCCGGGTAATGCGCCTGCGAGGCAATTTTTCTGGACAATACAATGTGGCCGTCCAAAATACCTCGTGCGGTATCGGATATGGGCTCGTTCATGTCGTCGCCCTCTACCAGCACGGTGTACAGCGCTGTGATTGTTCCCACATCAGAGGTACCCGCGCGTTCCATTGTCTTGCTCATCAATGCAAACACCGATGGTGTGTAGCCCTTTGCGGTAGGCGGCTCGCCCACAGCCAGACCAACCTCGCGCTGCGCCATGGCCAAACGAGTAACCGAATCCATCATGAGCATTACATCAAAACCCAGATCACGGAAATATTCTGCAATGGTTGTTGCCGTAAGAGCAGCTTTGATACGTATTAATGCAGGCTCGTCTCCGGTGGCGCACACCACCACCGAACGCGCCAGGCCTTCGGGACCCAGATCGTTCTCGATAAACTCGCGCACCTCTCTGCCCCGCTCGCCTATAAGTGCTATCACGTTGATATCTGCAGATGTGTTGCGGGCAATCATTCCAAGCGTTGTGGATTTACCCACACCCGATCCGGAGAAAATTCCTACGCGCTGCCCTTTGCCTATAGTCATCACACCGTCGATGGCACGAATACCGGTAGCAATGGGTTCGGAGATACGCTGGCGCATCAGGGGATTTGGGGGCTTGGCGTAGATAGAGCGAACATCATTGACAACAAATGCGCCTTTGCCGTCCATGGGATTTCCCAAACCATCCAGTATGCGACCCAAGAGAAATTTTCCCACTGCCACACTCAGCGGACGATGCGTTGCAATGAGCTCCATTCCGGGCATCAACTCGCCTTCCTGGTGCAGAACCATGGAAAGGATACGATTGTCTTTGAAGCCCACTACCTCGCACTGACCAATGATTGCGCGGCGATGATCACGTATAAGTAATACCTCGCCAATGGGCGCTTGAGGTCCGCGAGATTCAATCGTTAAGCCCACCACATGCGTGATGGTACCGATGTATTCTGCGGTGTTGGTAGAGCGAACTGCCGAGATAAGGCGGTGTTGAAGTGTTTCCAGCATTAAAACTCTCCCGCGAGTTCTTTAACGCGCACTGTTTCTTCCATTGTGGTGCGCAAATGATCCAGCTGGTGGCGGAACTGTGTATCTACCGTGCCCATCGAGGATTCCAGAATACAGCCGCCGCGCTCCACCGACTCATCAGAGAGAATGTCCACTTTCCGCAAGGTAGATGTGGCGTTGAGAAGCTGACTATTCGCCTCTTTCATTGTCTCGTAACTATCCGGATGCACGCGGATGATTACCTCGCGGGTGCCGTGCATAGTAGAGAGAACTTTCTTGGCCTGTTCAACTGCCACATGAGAATTAGCAGATACTTCTCTGTGAAGTATGTGCTCAGCAATGGCAAGAGCTACGTTGACGGCAATGGTATGCATCTGCTCGGTTTCCATGGCGAATTGCTCGCGCAACTCATGGATCACTGTATCGATGTTCGAAACTTTTTCGCGGAACGAAGACAGCTCAGACTCCATAAGAGCACTGGTTACAGACTGTCCGTCGGTAAAACCACGGTCGTAGGCTGCCTGAATATCCACTTCCAGCTGCTCAGCCAGAATGGTGATTTCGGCCGGTTCTTGAGCTTCCGCCTGTGCCTGAGCGCCATCGGCATGGCCCGCCTGACCGTCAAATCCCTGCTCGTAGCCGTGCTCGTATCCAAGAATAGTGCGCTCGAATTCTTCAAAGATGTGGTTCGGTATAGACGAAGCGGTGTCCACGCTCACAATGCGGGCGCGGGCTATTTTTCGTCGATTTCGCTCTGAAAACACCATAATTAAGGATTCGATTGCGGTACACTACACTCTTTTTCTGTTCTTTGCATTCATTTCACTGCTCTCTGTAATCTCTTAGCAAGCACTGTGCCATTCATAAGATTTCCACCGTCTCGCCACTTTTTCCACAAAAAATACCGCAAAGGGTGTAGAACGAAGCTCTGCGCGTTGTATCTTTGTGGCCCTTGATCAAAAGAGCAAGTAAAAGAGCAAGAAAAATCAAACTATTTGTAAGGTGACTGTATGAAGCGTACGTATCAACCAAGCCGTCGGCGTCGTGCAAACAAGCATGGTTTCCGCGCCCGCATGGCAACGAAAAATGGCCGTCGCGTTCTTGCTGCCCGTCGTGCAAAAGGTCGTCACAAGCTGACGGTCAGCGACGAGCGTTAATAGCGCAATGGTATTGACTTATGATAAAGCGATAGCGTGGTGACAATAACCGCTCTATCGCTTTTGTGTTTCTGCACCCCATGAACCAACTCCGAATCAATTCTCTTAAAGGAGAACATTCGTTCAACGATGTGTTCCGCTCGGGCCGTAAGGTTCGCGAACCACTGCTGCATTTGTATGTGCGCTTTGTTGAAACCGAAAACGCAACTACGAGCGAGGTGTGCGTGGGAATTGTGGTGCGAAAAAAACTTGTACGCCGCGCAGTAGATAGGGCCTTGTTCAAACGTCGCATCCGGGCTGCATTTAGGTTGTGCGCTCGCGAGCACGCCGAGCTGCTGCAAGGAGTGAGTTCGGTGGCTGTTGTTTGGCAAACTCCGTACAAGAGCTACCGCGCCGATGTTTCCTTTGCGCATGTGTATGGTGCGGTCGTTCACGCACTTGGCCGCATTCGAAAAAGTACGACCGGGAGATGAAAACACTTTTACTCATCATCCTGCGTTTTTACAAGCGCTATATCTCGCCGATGCTGGGTCAGAACTGCAGGTTTTCTCCCACGTGTTCGGAGTATGCGATTGTTGCAATTGATAGATATGGTGCACTAAAAGGCACTGGCTTGGCACTCAAGCGTATTGGCCGCTGCCATCCGTTTCATCCCGGTGGCATCGACGAAGTTCCGTAGCTTGAATCTGGTCTTTGCAGTTGTCGTTGCTGTTGTTTTTGAAGTTATTGTCGTCGTCATCACCTTCTTTACCACGTTAGAGTTTTACGGACCTTTATGGACAGACAATCAATCATCGGTTTCGTTCTCATTGCCATCATTATCACGGTATGGATGGTGTATAATTCATCGCATACAATGCCTGTGCAGCCGGCGCCGGCAGCCGCCCGACAAGCTGCTCCGGGCGAGGCCAAAGCTCCGCCAAGCACTGCATCATTGCAGAGCAGCACTCCCGCCGTGGTATCGGCACCCGAGAAACTGGTAAAAGTGGAAACGGATAAGTACACCGCATGGATAAGCTCTAAAGGCATGACTATTGCCCGTTTTGAGCTCAAGGGTTTTCAGTCTCATATCAATACTCCCGTTCAATTGATTAAGCAGGGCGAGCATGCATTGGGACTCACTTTTACGGGAAATCAAGGCAAGCCGGTAGACACACGTAAGCTGGACGCAACATTTATTGATCTTCCCTCTGAACCGATTGTGCTTACGGGCACTGCCGCCAAAACTTTGCGAAGCCGCATGGATATTGGTAACGGTGCGTCCATTGAGCGCACGCTAACCTTTACGGGCAATGTATACCATATCGACGCAGGCTTTACCCTGACGAACATGGATAATGCTATGCCGTCCACACAGCGCTGGTTCGATATAGCGTGGGAGCGGGGACTGCAATATCAGGAAGGCAACAGTGTAGAAGAGTCCAACGGATCTATTGCTTATGCATCCATGAATGGTTCGCTGGAGGAACTCGATGCACCCAATTACAACGAGCCGGTGTCATCGCACCAGTCGGGCAAAGTGGACTTCATCGGAACCAAGACCAAGTATTTTTCCGTTGCTCTGCTGAACCCTAACTCGAAGGGCGAAGACACCTACTACCTTGATGGCGTGCGCTACGGTGCGCCGGACAATGGTGCAGTTGAGGAATATTCCTTCTCGCTTCGAGTACCGTACAGAGGCGGTGTACAAGCCTCGCAATACCGGTTGTACCTGGGCCCGCTGGACTACGACATAGTGAAAGAATATGGCATGGCTTCTACCGTGAACTTCGGTTGGAAGTGGTTGGTGCGTCCCATTGGCGAGTTCTTCATGCTTCCGGTGTTCACAACCATCTACAAGTTTTTGCCAAACTTCGGCGTTGCCATTATTGTGTTCTCGCTGTTGATGAAGCTTCTGTTGTATCCATTGTCCATCGGACAAATTCAATCTGCCCAGAAAATGAAAGTGCTGCAACCGGAGGTAGAGAAGTTGCGCAAGAAATTCGCAGACGATCCCACCGGTATGCAGCAAGCGCAAATGAAACTCTTTGGCGAGTATGGCATTAACCCCATGGGCGGATGTTTGCCCCTGCTGCTGCAGATGCCTATTCTTTATGCACTGTACTCGGTACTTACTTCGAACATTCACATGCGCCAGGCAATGTTTGTGCAAGGATGGATTCCGGATCTCTCCGTGCCCGATTATATCCTTACGCTACCGTTTTCTGTACTTGGTGTTCATGCACTATCGGGAATGGCACTTATCATGGGCATCACCATGTTTGTACAACAGAAAATGACTGTGACGGATCCCAGCCAGAAAGCAATGGTGTACATGATGCCGGTGATGATGACCATGATGTTCTCCAATCTGCCTTCGGGATTAAATCTCTATTACCTCACATTCAACTTCCTTGGTATTGCCCAACAAGTGTACATGACCAAATTCTCGAAGAGCAAGATTACCCTGGAGGATTTGAAACGCATGCCAAAGAAAGAGTCGTGGTTGCAAAAGCGATTACAAATGGCTCAAGAGCTGGCCGAAGCACAAGGCCGTATGCCGCAGCAGCAGAAACGCGCACCGAAGCGCTCAAAGAAATAAATCAGAATCGTATGTCGTTTGCATGATGCGCAAACGTTGCACCCGGCACCAATGAATCTTTACACCAAGGCCTCCTAAATCTGGGAGGCCTTTGTTGTATATTGCCGCGTACCACGATGCTTTATCCTGCCATGGCTTCTTCGCGATTTCGGTATATCGAACTGCGCAAAAGCACTGCTTCTCAACTGGTGCTTTTCTTCGCCATTCTGGTAGCTACCTCGTTTATCTTGTTCCGCGGTGCGGTCATACCGGCTGCTAGTGCATTATTCCGCGATTCGTTCAAAGCCGACGTTTATACGCAAGGTGACAACCTCAATGCATGGACTCGTTGGAAAGTAGTAGTGGAGCCCGGACGAGCAACAGGCGGCAATACGTACGGTGAGGAGAACGAAACGAAGGTGTATTACTTCGATCCTGTGCTTGCTACGCTACCCTTGGTATTCGGCGCGGGAGCATTCATTGCCGTTATTGCCTGCGCTGTAGTGGCACCGGGAATAGGACTCATTCGCCAAAAAATTGAACGAGAAATTATCAATGCACTTCATCACTATGCGCGCATCGAGTATGCGGAGCATACCGACGAAGATCTACTGGAACTTTCCGAGACCATTGCCAAAGCCGATGTTCATCGCCTTCATGAACTTGAAGATCATTGGCACACTACGGTAGCAGACCTGGAAACATTGCAGCGTGCCGTGCTGTGGCGCCGACGCTCGTTGTTCGGACGCCTTGTGCATCTTCCGGATGTGTTGTCGTTATATATGCAGCAGCACTTCACCATCCGGTACGAGAATTCCATGATGGGGTTGATCTACATAGGTGCTGCCGTATTGATCATTATCATCGGTTTGCGCGGCTTACAGTTTATTCCCAAAGATTCTCCCTCGCTGGTGCTCTTTGCCATTAGTCTGGAGTTTATTCTGCTTATCGTGTATGCCTTCACGCTGATGTACACCAAAGCAGAGAACAAGACCGAATCGGCGGACATGGGTATGTCCGAGATGCACACCATGTTTGGTGCTTCGCCAACGGGATCATCCAGCCGGCAGGCAGAAAAACTCTTACGCATGTTTGTGTCCGGTCCGCGTTCATAGGCAAAGACGAGGAAGCGCCATCGTTCATTCTCACAATGGTATAGGCCAGTATGCCACATCAATCACACACACTTATAGCTCGAGTATCCGAAGCGGATTTTCTACGGTCGGCAAAAGAGAGTGCGCGCGCCACACACGGCCGGGTACTGGTGGTAAAGGGCGAGAGTGGATTCGGGAAATCGCTTCTGATGCAAACGATATGCGATGAATTCTCTGCTGCCGGTCAAGTGAATGCCATTGTGCTGGAATGCGAGGCTCCGATAGGCAAGCTTAGTGTGTCGTCGCTGCAAACCATGCAGCCCTTTGTGCGCGCACTTGAAGCGCTTGTAAACTTGAACAGTACGGCTGCAAAAAAGAGATTAGCGATGAACATCGGCTTGTCTGTGTTGGGACTCATACCGTTTGCAGGCGCCATCTTCGACATGACCAAAGAGGTAATGCGCGACCTTCGCGAATACCGCAGAGAGCAAGAAAAAGCAGGAGCTAAAAGCGCGATAGAAACCGTCATGAACGATCTGCTTCAATCGTTCATTGCTATTGCCGCCGAGAAGCCTTTTGTGCTGTTCTTGGATGAAGCCCATCGCATGGATGCAGAGTCGTTTCGCTTTTTGTCGTTTTTGCAAAGCTCGCCTACCCCATTGCCCTTTAGTGTGGTGGTGGCAATACAGCAAGCGGAGGCTGAGAAGAACAATCCCGCATGCATGGCATGGCTGAATAGCAACAGCGCAGAGAGTTCCATTACCCTTGGCGCTTTTGATGCCGATGCAGTGCGCGCTTGCGTGCGCTCGTATTTCCCGGGCAAGACATCACTAGCCGGTTTGGACGATTGGCTGCTGCGTCGCACTGCCGGCGTGCCTATAGCCGTGTGCGAGTACCTGGAGTATTTCTCAGCCCACTCGCCATTCAAGGATGATGGCAACTTGGATATCGACGTACTGTCGTCACAGGCAATTCCGGCATCGCTGCAGGCTTTGCTCTCAAGAAATATCGATGGTCTCTCGGAGCACGACGCAAATCTTCTGGCTATGTGCAGTGCGGAGGGTCGGGAGTTCAGTGTGTTTGTGATTGCACGACTGATGAACACCGATGTGTTAAGCGCGCTTCGCGAGTTGAAGTCGTTGCAGTTTCGCACCGGGTTGATACGCAGCACCGGCCCGCAGCCCCGATACGGCATGAAGACTACCGTATACGAGTTTTCTCAAGCAGTACATCATGCGTTGTTCTATGCCAAGCTTGAACACGAGGAACGGGTTGAGCTGCACGATCGCATAGCACATATTCTCCGTGAGTGTTTTGATGCTTCTTCAGAGGAGCAATTGCAACAGCAGTTGGCGCCCTACATCGCGGCACATGCATTAGAGGCGGGCGATGAAGACACAGCCCGCGCAATGCTGATGATTACCGCGCAAGGCGCAGCAGACCTGGGCTACGCGGGAGTGATTGACGAAGTAACTTCCGTGATCCGGGATTTCCGCGAAGCGCAAAGCGAGCAGGTGCTACAGGCACTTTCTTCGCTTCGCGTGGATGCTGATACAAGCGACACTGACAGCGCAACAGTGCTGCACGGCAGCGGCACACGCGAGCTCGATGCCGCGTGCTTTGCTGTGCGTGACAAAGCTTTGGATTTATTCCTTAGTGGAGATGCCGGTGCTGCTGCGGAAGTGTTACAGAGGTTTTGTGAACAGTGGGAAGGTTTGCTGAGCGTTCGAGACTTCGTGCTCTTGTACGCGATGCGCGCGCGATGCGAATCGGTAGCCGGCAGAACGGATCTTGCAGCAGACATGGTGAAGACAGCTCAAGAGATGCTACTCCGTGCACCCAATGCAGACTCTCAGTGCATACTGGACAATGTGGCAGGTACTGTGGCGTACGACCAGGGAAAATCTTCGGAAGGTTTGTACCATTTGCAGCAAGCTGCCCGTGCTGCAGCATCTGCCGGCGACGACTGCCGACTCCTAACGGTGACAAACATCGCGTTTGCGGTTCGGTCTGTAAATCAACGTCAGTACCGCATCTTCCACCGCATGGCGCATCAGTTATGTAGTGCGTTGCATTATCATGAATTTCGCGCAGCTATATTGGAAGACGCCAAGAACTAATGCACTCGTAATGAGAACGCAGTACCGTGAGTGGTCAAGCAGTGCAGTGTGTTAGTACGGTATGTGAATCTCTGCCCCGCCTACGGCGAATCGGCCGCGGCCAATACCGCCCTGCCTGTATACTTGAGTGATACACTGCATATCCAGCATCAGCACTATCTCTCGGCGATTCGTTGCCTTCCATGCCATGACACGTGCGAACGACTCCACCGGCGAAGAAGGTGGCTTTGCCGATGATATCGGTATGCGGGTGTATTTATACGATGGCTTTTCGGCTGTTAGAATTGTGAAGACTGTTTCTCCCTTATGCAACCACTGCCAGCCTTCTCCGTGAACCGGAAGTGAATCCAAACGTATTTGAATGCTACGCACATTCAGTTCACGAGCGTCAAAGGGATCTTTCACCAAAGGCGAAAACGATACATTCATACTGAGCTTAGGCACTGTACCGGTGGTATCTACCACAAACGAAGATGAGTCTGTAATGCCCAAGTACGGTGCGCGATTGCTGAACACCATAGGCATATACTCAGAGCCTACGTCGTCGAGTAGCACCATAGACGCCGATGTGGAGTCTTGAGACACAACAGCCGGTTTGGGATGTACGGGCTTTCCATCTACAGGTCCGGTAATAGGATCTTTGAAACAACCGATCATCACCAGAGCCGGTAGTAGCACTATTGCCCACAGTTTGCGCGTACTCGATAGCGCATTTGTAGTTGTATGTACCTTCAATCTCAACTTCATCATTTCCGTTCAACGATTGCTCGTTGCCTCGTGTTAGTATTCGTCGTATATCTGCTTATCTCTAAATTCTCGCGTCTGCTGCTGCGGCCGCGATTACTGCCTAGTACTATTCTACAACTGATAACCAATGCCGTAAGTAATGCCCAGCTTTGGTGTGGTGTATGATGTTCCCTGTACATTATAGAACAAGCCCGTGGTCTCGAAGCCGAACATCATGCGAAGGTTCGTGGTGGGCGCGTAGGTAGTGCCAAACAAACCTTTGCCCAAAAATCCGTAATTGGTGAAGCCGCCGTTGAACTGGAAGAAGGGCTGCCAGCCGCGTTCGCGCAGGGATGGAAATGGGTACAACTGCGCTTGAGCTGAGCCCCACAGCAGGTTCTGCGTGGATTCATATCGCATCAAGTTACCGTCGGAGATTCCCCGGAACGACATCACAAAGGGCTCGCGGCCAATCTCGACACCGGCACCGAACCAATCGTTGAAGGTATAGAAAACACTCAGTGCCAGATTATTCAAGCCGCCGTCGTTTGCTGCGGCTGCGGCAACATCAACCGTGGATGCAGCGCTTATTGATCGCAGCGACACGGAGAAGGTACGGGCAAAAGAGCGTGGTATGACATCATTGCCGTGAAGTTCACGTTCGCCATTCACCACTTCGGGTAATGGAGTTGATTCAGGTTCGTTTCGGCGAATAGTAATGGAAGCAGGGCGTGTTGGAGCAAGATTTGATTCCATCACTTCCGGGGCTACTGCAAGCGAGGGCTGCGATGCAACTGTTTGCTCTGCAGGCTTGGCAGGCTCGGCAGACGCCACCGGCACGCGCTCAATTACTTTCTGCGTTTTCACCACAACTATCGTGTCGTGAACAATTACTGTATTCGAAGCATTCGATCTATTCGATGTGGTTGCCACAACTGCTGCATTCGATGCAACCGGAGCTGATATGGCTGCTGCGGTCTGCGCGCTTGCAGGCACCCTGCTCTGCGCGGTGCCCGGCGATACCGCATACCACGTCACGGCACCGCTCACCGCAGCTGCGGCCAGCGGAACCCAAACTTTCGACCACAATGCAGAGAGCCAACCTTCGCTGACAAGCAACGACGTAGACATTCCCAAAGCACCAAACACGGCGGCAGTTGATGCTATAGGAGGAACGATTGCCGCACGATCGCGCTTCACTGCGCGCTGCATGGCAAGCAGGTCCCGCATTTCCGAACGAAGCTCGGTGCTGGAATTCAGCTCTGCAAACAGCGTGGGTTCTAGGTTTGCGTCCAGCTCCCCTTCCACGAACGAGTGCAATAGCTCTGATGATGTTATATCCGAATGTTCCATTGTTCACCTGTACGGTGGTAATTCAAACTCAACATGTCCCGTTGTACGGGACGTCGTAACCGACTATGCACCTAACTGTTCAGATCCTGGAGATACGGTGCAAGTAACTCCCGAATTTTTTGCTTGGCACGGAAGGAACGGATCTTTGCCGTTGCTTCCGTACAGCCCACAATCTCTCCTATCTCCGCGTACGACAACCCGTCGTATTCGCGAAGCACAAAAACATCTTTGTATTCAAATGATAATTGCTCAATTGCTTTATCGATGAGCGAAAGCAACTCTTGCTTTTCGCCATCGTTGGAGCCATGTGCGCCGTGAAAATCTTCCAACTCCACAAAGCGCTGGCTTCCGTAATCGCGTTTGGCATTCAGGCACAGGTTTCGAGCAATGCGCAGGATGTACGCCGCCACATTTGTCATGTCGCGTTCTTGCTGCGCGCTTTTGTAAAAGCGAATGAAGGTGTCTTGAAAAACATCCTGAGCCAGATCTACATCGTTCAGCACCTTTTTGCAATAAGCAAAAATGCGCGGCGATAAGCGCGCGTAGAGCTCCTTGAACGCTGCCTCGCTAAGACGGCGATCGGAATCTGCTCCAATACGAATAAAGGAGAAGAGCTCGATCTCGGAGTATGTTTCCATTCCGTTCATTTCGAAGCAAACTACAGGATTGTGCACAATCGACCGCACCGCCGGACGCTCCGCCAAAAGCCCGCTACCGGCCACCACTTCTTGCCACCAAGCGCTTAGTTCGAATAACCCTCGCAGAGCCTCTTGGTAACAGATTTTCGAGTGGAGTTAAACTTATAGTGGATTTTCAGCGTCATTAGAGGTCGGGCTTGGTGTAATCAACAGATATTCATTCGGCAGACACACGTGGTTGTACGGACTATTGTGATCCAATATTCATTACCGGTTCACCATTCCGAGGTTGTGCAATTGGCGCATTGGTTGAAGTTTGCGAGCCGGTATAGAACAGAATGAAATCGCGGCAGGCACTCGGTATACCGCCGTGAATACCGTACCCACTGTACCCAAAAACGATATCAAGATTTTTTCCATCTATAAGTCGTATTCATGAACACTTTTCGACTCTTTTTCATTGCCGTCGTAGCAGCCGCTTTGCACCTGGTGCCCTCCGCACAGGCGCAAACAAAGCTGGAAATGCCGGACGGCGAGGCGGTGATCGCGGTAAATGTTATCACTACCTCGGCAACCCCCGCAGACTACGCGCGCTTATCGGCAACTCGTGGCCGTATCTATGGCGCCAAATACAGCAACGGAATATGGACAAAGAACTCTCTGCTTTTTGAAGTTCCGTACAGCCGTCGTGTGGTAGATGCTGCCTTGAAGAGCGGCGAAAGCGGAAACTCCCGCAGCTACTCTGTGCTTCTTGACAACGGCGATGTAGTTGTTCTGAAATACGATGTCAGCACAAACACGGTAGACAAATCCGCTCAGTATATCAGCACGCCCTTCGTTCCTCAAGGCGGTGGGTTCAACCAGCAGACGTACAAAAAAGTACTGATGGGTAGCGCATTGAAAGTGTTCTTCGGAACAGTTGTGTTTTCCAACCCGTTGGACGGATCCGGATACACGATGGACTCTGTAGGCCTTAATAGAGCGAGCGTTCAGGACATTGCCATGGATGTTCAGGGAGTTTTGTATGCAGCAACGAACCGCGGCATTTTTAAATGGAGCAGCGCAGATGCAAAGTGGATGCGCGTATCCGGCTTCGATTCCACTGCTACTGCTGCATCGCTGTATGTGTGCCGAGACGGACGCATGCTTGCTACAGTAGCAAACCGCGGCGTGTATCTTTCTTCGAATAACGGCACAAGCTGGGCGCTCGACACAACCGGCTCCGGCACAACAGCATTTGTACGCTTTACCGACGACGAAATGAATAACGTGTTCGCGGTATCAAATCCTTCGAACACAACATCCAATCTGTATCGCAAGAGTGGTACAAATCCGGGATGGACACGCATCGATTCTGTTTTGACATTGAATGTAGGCGGCGTTGTTCGTATCAACGACCTTGCGGCAGATGCCACTCTTGAACTGGGCACAACTGTTGGCGTGATGTCGTCTGCCAAAAAGGGCGACGACTGGTCGAACTCCACTATGGGTATTCAAGCCGAAGACCTGTATGGTTTGCAGTACTTCCCCAACGGTGTGAATGTAGTGAGTACAGCGCTTGGCGTGTATCGCTACTCTACAACATGGTCCAGAGTGTTTCCTGCCACCGGCTTCAATGGCGCGCGCCCGCTGGTTCGCAGTGGTTCAACGCTGTCCTTCCAACTTGCAGGCACCGGCCAAGGTACTACCGCTCAACAAGGTCTTATCTATACCAGTACGGACCAGGGTTCCACGTGGACTCTCGATACTACCGGACTCTCCGCAGTTCCCGGCAGCACCAGCAACCAGATACCCAGCATCTACGGCATGGACAACGCTGCAAAGAAATACATCGCTACCGGTTCGCCCATTGCGGTGTATTCTACTCCGTGGGCTATAGATACTGCTGAGTTTTATCAACCCACCGGCACGAGTGCATCATCAATGATCTACACAGATCCCTCGAATTTCACCTACATAGCCGGAGCGGTTTATGGCGGCGGTGGCGGTGGCGGGTTTACTGTGCGTGACATTATACTGAATCGTCGTGCCGCCGGTGCCACCACTTGGAGTGTAGATACGACAGGCCTGAACAAGCGCCCTGTGTATTCGATGGCGGCAACAGATAAGGCAACGTATGCAGGCACTGGCATTGTCAGTGGAGTGTCCTACATCTACAAGCGTGGTGCAAACGGATGGGAAAGCATTCCCACACCGCCGTCGGCAATTTCCGACACGCGCGCTATGGCAATTGATTCCACAAAGTCGTTGTATGTAGCATACTCGGGCGTGCTTAGCACAAACTCACCGAACCGTGGCGTGTACGCTACAAGCGACGATGGCGCCACATGGGATTATGCCGGCCTGGACAGCGTCCTTGTACGCGGCTTGGTGGCAACCGCCGATGGTGTGTTTGCATTCACCAATCGTGGTGGCTTTAAGCTTTCGCGTACAGCATTGCGTTCGGCCTCTATCCAGTTCAGCAAAAACATCATAGACTTCGGCATCGTGGATGTGGGCGGTCGTAAGGACACCGTAATTACGGTGTCGAACTCCGGCAACGATACTCTTCGCGTAAGCAACCTCCGCACGAACTCGGCAAACTTTACTGCTTCACCCACGCAGTTCACCGTGGCACCGGGCGGCACCGCTCAAGTAACATTGTCGTTCCGTCCTACCGGCGGCGGTAGCGTATCTACAACCATGCGCAGTACTGCAAACACAACTCCCGATACGGTATTTATGAGGGGCGAGGGCAAGGCAGCCAATGTTGTAATTGTGCTCGAAAGCAGAAACATCGATCTTGGCATTGTGAATGTTGGCGATACTCGCGATTCCATCGTATCAATAGCAAATGGCGGAACGGACACGCTTATCGTCAATGGCGTGAACGCATCAGTGCAATCGTTGTCTATCGTACCTTCGTCGTTCAAACTAGCGGGCGGCGACAGCACAAAGATTACCATTCGCTACGCACCTACAACCGTAGGAAGTACCATTGGTTATCTGCGCTTCAACTACAACGGGCCGTCGGACTCTATTCGTATTCTTGCACGTGCAGACATCGCCTCTGTGGACGATCCTACTCTCGTGAACACCTACGCTCTTCAGTTGCAGCCGCACCCTGCCACGGCATCGAATGCGCTGCTGAAGTTCCGCATGCCTGTGGACGAAATGATGCGACTTGTGCTCGTGAATTCTCTTGGAGAAGAGATGGGAGAAGTCTGGTCCGGTATGGTAAGCCAAGGCGATCATGTTATCGATTTGAGCTCGCATATTCAGAACTTATCTGCCGGAACCTACTTCCTGCGCATGACCACTGCGCACGGTACATCGGCGATGAAGTTTATGCTTGTCAGATAATAAGCACGGCGGGGTGTTCGAACACGGACATCCAACCAAAAAAGCAAAAGGTGTGCGAGAGTCGCACACCTTTTTTGTTTGTGATAGTCTGTAGTGATCTGCCTGCAATAAGCAGAAAGCATCATGCATTAGGCATTATCCTGCATGCAAGGATTCAACACACTCGCGTAAGCGCGCTACACCGCGATGAATATCGGTGTCTGCGGCAGCAAACGAGATACGCAAGAACCCGGGAGCACCAAAGGCCTCGCCCGGAACAGTGGCGCAGAAGTGTTGCTCAAGTAAACGCTCGGCAAAAGCGTGTGCGGTGGGTACCTGCTCGGTAAGGATATCGCGAAGATCGATCCACAAATAAAAAGCACCGTCGGGCTGCAAGATGCGGATGCCCCCGATTGCATCCACAAGTCCACAAACCAATTCCCGACGGCGCCCAAATTCCACTCTCATACGTTCCACATCGCTGTCCGCGTGGAGCAGCGCTGCCAGCGCAGCGCGCTGAGCAATAGAGTTTACGTTCGATGTGTCCTGACTTTGAACCTTTGCGGCTTGAGCAAACAGCTCGGCCGGTGCGTTCATAAATCCTACTCTCCAACCCGTCATTGCATATGCCTTGGAACAACCGTTCACAGTAACAACACGATGTGCTATGGAAGCAAAGGAACCCGGGCTTACATGGGGCACGATGTTGTAGTGAATCTTCTCGTAGATCTCGTCGCTGATGATAAAACAATCATGCGACTCAAGTACGCTGACCAGGCCTTGCCATTCCTCTGCGGTATACATCATACCGGTTGGATTGCACGGCGAGTTCAAAATGATGCATTTTGTCTTTGCTGTTAACGCATCACGTATCTGCTCCGGCTGAACTTTGAAACGCGACTCCGGAGTTGTGTGCACCACTACCGCAGTGGCTCCCGCAATGGAGATCATGGCAGGATAGCTTACCCAATAGGGCGCAACAACAATTACCTCATCACCCGGATTACACATCGCCGAAAGTGCATTCATGATGCTATGCTTGGCTCCGGTAGAGATAAGCACAGTGGAAGCATCTGCACCAATGATCCCGTTTTCACGGCGGAACTTGGCTGCTACCGCTTCACGCAATTCAGGAATACCGTTCGAGTCGGTGTAATGACTGAAGTCGCTTTCAATAGCCTCGATTGCTGCATGCTTAGCGCAGGACGGCGTGGGAAAATCCGGCTCTCCCGTAGCCAACGAAACAACATCCTCCCCTCGTTGTTTCAATTTCTTCGCACGCGCAGCAATAGCCAGAGTCTGAGACTCTGTGGCAGCAATGATACGTCGTGAAAGACTCTGCATGATGAACGTTTTTATGATCGGTTGATCGTATGACTTCTGCAACTGCATTGCAAGCATGCAATGCTGCATGCTGTTGCGTTTACATCAATCATACATTTCGTTCGGAACAATTTAGTGCGCAACGATGAACGTAGAGAAGAAGATTTTTTCCCCAACGCGAAGTCGTGCCGTGTACACGCCCGATGCCATCGATTGAACCGATAGCGGCATGGTATACGTTCCGGCGTCGGTAGTGCCCTGCACCGGTGCACTCACACATCTTCCCTGTTCATCCCAAATGTCCACGGCAACACGCGCGCTTTGATCTACCGTATAGCGCACACTCACAGTTTCGCTTCCCGTGGCAGGCTGCGGAAACACGGATATCGCAGGTGCATCACTTGTGCTTGCAGAGCTGTTGTTGTCCTGCACCGAAACAATAATGCTTCCTTGCGGCTTGATGCACAACAAGGTCTGATCTTCATCGATAATCATTGTGTCGGGAAGAAACGGTACGCGCACGGTAACCGTTTGCTCCAATGAATCATTGAGCAAAAGATAGTCGAAGGTATCACTTGAGTATCGTGCATGGAATCGAAGCGGCACCGGCATTACAAACACCGGCGGAGCCGCACTCGTGGGACCGGATTTCTGATTGAAGCGCAGTACTACGTCTGCCTCGTCGCCAACACGCGTTACCGATTGTACGGTGGCCGTGTAGTAGGGATGGCCGGGGCTGTAAATCCACTGATCAAAAAATTGACGAAACGATACCTTCGGATTCGGTACAAGCTCTTCCCACAACGCAACAAAGTCTTCAGTCTCTACAGACTGATATGCGAAACGTCGCATGTACTCTTTCATCACAGAAAAGTATGTGCTGTCTCCCACCAACGAACGCAGCATGGAATACACCCAACCGCCCTTCACATAGGTGGTGCCGTAATTGAAAAGATTGCTCAACTGCACACTATAAATTCCCGGTTGCGCTGCGCCTTCATCATTACCGAAATACGATCTGTCACGGCGCTGAGCAAAGTCGGCGCGTGCAGCCTTTATTCCTCGCTCCTTCTCTATCCACAAAAACTCACCGTAGGTAGCGCCACCTTCGTTCAGCCATATATCGCTCCACGTGGCGCATGTAACCTTATCTCCGGTCCACTGGTGCATCAGCTCGTGTGCAACCACACCTTCCCAGCGATCTGTAAGAGCGCGGCGATTATACGTGGAGTTCGTTTGATGCTCCATTGCTCCGCTGAAGTACGGAAAGAGAATAGTTTGAGCATAGGTATCGAAGGGATACTCTCCGTATAAACCGGAGAAACTCTCGAGCATGCGTACGGTGATCTCCTGCATCCAAACTAAATTCTCCGTAAAGCGCGCAGCATCCGTCACCCAAAGATATATGGGCGAGGAAACCACTTGCGTGCTGTCTGTAACACGTCGATACGGCTTGCCATCGTAACGTGCCCACTTGGACGCGCACACCACCATCAGGTAGGTTGGGATAGGAGTTTTGTCTTTCCACTGATAGAGTTCACCATTGGGTACATTGTCGTATCGCACCAGGAGTCCATTAGAGCTAACGTTGTAACCAATCGGAACGATCACTGTAATCGATGAAATCGCTTTGTCATACGGGCGATCATTGCATGGCATCCACGCACGTGCACCATTGGGCTGGCTCATTGTGTACGCAATATTGGCAAACACGGTATCCGGAGGAGTTCTGTTTCCAAAAGCACCGGCAGGAACAGCTACAAAACCATTATAGTCGCCGGGGTTCGACGTACTGACATTGGTATAATGAACTGCAAGTGTAAGCGTATCACCCACACCCCGCGTGCCAACGGCAATATCTACCGTGCCGTTTGTTTGCTTGTAGTCTTTTCCCGCAAGAACGCCGTTCACAAAGGCCGAGTCAATACGCAGATCGCGCACATCCAAGGTGATAGCCGTTGTATTCGCAGAGTCTATTCTCACTCGAATAGTATTAACTCCTGTATATGCACGCGATCCTGCTCCCGTCCGGGTAAGAGGCGTGCGCCAGTCCATGAGCAAATCGTACGTCAGCACATCATACGGACGGCGCACAATAGCAGATGGTCGCCGTGACTGCAGAGACGGCCACGCGCCACGAGCACGGGCTTGATGCTCATGCATGGCATGCTCATCCGTTGGAGAGAGCTTTCCTTCGCCCTGCAAAAGAACATCGGGAATGGTTTGCGCTCCGGCATGCACAGCGCCAAGTATCAAAACAATCAGAAGAACAGCTTTCATGATCAATCGCATCTCAATCGCGTCTATTAGGTATCAAAAATATTTCTTGAAACATACCGATCAGCGCTTACAAACGCAGGCCGTACACACTGTACAACAGCTATTCGGCAGCCGAAGCTTTCTTGTAAAACATAGCGCCTCGGATGGCAAAAATCAACGACAGTACACCTGTTTCCGTTTGCAGCAAATCTTCCAACGACGGCCTCATGCCTTGAGCATACACCTGAATGGAATGAATAGCTGCAGGCAGTTCAATGAGTACAGCAAGTGTGGTAACTGCAAGGGCAGCTTGAAGTGCCTTATGCTTGAGTTTGTCCGACACACTCATCACAGCAAATGCAAAGAGCACCAATCCGCATACCAGCGGATGCAGAAACACCCAGCTGTGCACGGTGGGTGCAATCTTTTCCATTAGAGGAAGATTCAGCGAAGCAACCTTTGTGGAAGAAAATCCGTAGCCGCCCAGGATAAGGAACACAAAGCTGAGAATCATGGAGAATGCTGTCATAGGCGATCAATGGTGAGACGGGAAGCACGTTGCCGTTCAAATATAGTTATTGTAAATTTGACCTGCCGTTCACCCGGCACCCAAGGGTTTCACCATCTACTCTACCACCATGAGATTTCTTTCTTTGCTTTTGGTCAGCACCCTCCTGCTGGGGTTTTCTTCGTGCACTAATACAACAGAGTATCAGGCAGATCAACTCACCGTCAGCGAGGTTTCGGGTCAGCCGGGATTCGCGTGGTTCTCTCAGGAAGTTGGTCGTTATACTCCCAATGCCGCCGATGTTGCCGCTATTCGCTCTGCCTATGCAGCCGCGCCGTTTACCACCTATATGTACGTAAACCAAGCTTGTACCTGCAGCGGCACGCTATTGCATTTTCCCAGATTATACAGCACTCTTAAGGCTGCCGGAGTGCCGGATTCGTCGATGGTTGTGTTCAACATGCTGAATGCCGCAACACCGCATCCGTACGCAGACAAATACCCGGTTCGCGTTTTGCCTACATTCTATTTTGTTCGTGGCGCGTCCAACGATTTTCGGCGAGTTGAGCCCCCCACCGACACTCTTACACGCATCGACTCGTTAGTAGCTTTCACATTGAAGTAGATCATACCGTCGTTCATTCAACGAAACGTCTATGGCATACTGGCTTATAAAATCCGATCCCGAGGAATACTCGTTTCACGATCTGCGTAAGGACAAAAAGACATCGTGGACCGGTGTGAGGAATTTCGCTGCGCGTAATAATCTTCGCGCCATGAGCAAGGGCGACGAGCTGCTTGTGTATCACAGCAATTCAGACAAAGCCGTTGTGGGTACCTGCACGGTAGCAAAGACCGCCTACCCCGATCCCACTGCCACGGACGGAGATTGGTCTGCTATAGATATCCGTGCGGGAGAGCTGCTTGCCAAGCCGGTAACGCTTGCAGATATGAAGAAAACTCCTGCTTTGGCGAACATCGGACTCATTACCATTGGCCGGCTATCCGTGATGCCCCTCACGGACAATGAATATGCTACCATCATGGCTATGGCAAAAAAATAAGCCCACCCTGAAAACAAGGCGGGCTTACAAACAAAGTACGCGAGCGCTTTCTAAAGCGCGTTACGCATCACCATATACACAAGCACTACGACGAGCGCTGTCATCTCCACACCGCGCGGCAGCTGTACCGGAGCCGGTGAAGTACCATGCCACCAAGCGTATACAGTTCGCCAGCAAACCAAGAGAACCAAAGGCAGAACCACAAAACTGAGCACATTAAAATGCAATGCTTGCTCTATGTGCCCGTGCAGGAGTTCGTGAGCAGCGCGAGTCATGCCGCAGCCTGCACATTGTAGACCGGTAATGGTATGCACAGGGCACAGCCATAGCGTATGCGCCGACGGATCCACTGTATACAGCAATGCCGTCAGTGCGCACAATGCGCCACCAACGAGTATTGATCGGTTGCGAAGAGTCATTATCCCTGAGGCGCTTGCTGCTCTGCGTATTGCTCGGGCGCCGGATAGCGCTCGTACCAGCTGTTGATCTCCGATTGCTCAATGCAATGAGCAACAATGCTCAGGCCGGTAATGGAGAGAATAACAAACAGAAGCGGATAATTTGTTTCCACTTCAAAACCGTTTCTGCGCTGCACTTCGTTCAAACTACGAGCCACGATATACTCTGTATAAATAAAGTATATGCCACAGGTAACAATTCCAATGCCCAACCATTTCCAAAACGAGAATTGATAGCGGCCAAGCCATGCGTTGTAAATTTCGAAGCGGCGGTTCTGCCATATAAAACCGTAAATGCCGCAGGTAATAATGGAGAGTATGATGGCCCGCACTATGCCCGTCACGGCTAGCTCTTTGGGATAAGGAAAGGAATACGGATTGCTCATGAAGAACTCCTGGAGATGTGGAAGAATGGTTGACGGCTTACTCGACGTTTCGATAGGTAAAGTTGCAGACGCAGAATTAATGCGACGTAGAAGTAGGTACGCTGCAGTGTCGTAGCTGCAGTAAAATAATCATACTGTTAAAATATCACCAAGCTGAGCTCTTTCTTCGCAAAACAATTGACATCGTTTTCACTCTCATAATTACTCAATTGCGGGCACAATATTGGCAATTAGTTATTATCGACCACGGAATTTTCACCCCCCCCCCATCCATTCCCTACCCCCACTGCTACCTTGCCACAAGCACACACACCTTTTTACCGTTTTCTTTAATCATGCGCTGCTCGCGCACGCGGCCCGAACCCATAATGCGCACTGCCACATTGCGAGCATGCAGAATTGTTACTGCGCGCCGCACGCTCAGGCCGCGCACATCGGGAATATCAGCGGTTTGTGGAGTCTGCGAAGAGTGCGGCATTGGTTGCTGCGAGGTTAGAGCTCCTGCATTCTGCCGAGTGCTTTGCCCACCCGAAGGCGCAGTCGCTGTTTGCGTGGAAGTAGTGCCTTGCTGAGCGGATGTAGTACCCTGCTGCAAGGATGTAGCTGCGGGTGCTGTTGCGCAGCGAATGCTCACGGCACTGCCGGGTGCCACACGCGTTCCGGGCGCGGGCCACTGCTGCTGCACTACGCCGCTTTCGCTCTCTGCATTTGCCCGCAGAAACTTGCTACGCAGTAATTCTTTGGCATCGTGTACCACCATGCCGCGAACGTCGGGTATGATACTGCTATCCACGGCACCCGAGGGAATCTGCACGCGGGAGAGTGCGGGATAATCCTCGTGCACCGACGGCGTGGAGAGAATGCGTTGCACTATGGATCTGAAAATTGGCGCAGCCGTACGCCCGCCATAAATATCCGTTTTGGGTTTATCAAGCATTACCAGTACCACCAGCTCCGCGCTGTCGGCCGGAAAGTATCCTATAAACGACGCGGTATATGCTTGCTTGCTGTACTTGCCTTCTACAAGCTGCTGAGCTGTGCCTGTTTTGCCTGCGATGCGTAATCCCGGTACGCGCGCTTCCACACCCGTGCCGCGGTCCACTACCGAACAGAACAGGTCGGACAATTGCGCTGAGGTTTGCGCGGACACCACCTGGCGAATGCGCTGCGGCTGATACTCGGCTACGCGCTGCTGATTGTCGTCCAATATTCCCCGAACGATATAGGGCTTCATCATAACGCCTTTGTTTGCCACCGTGGCATACGCTCCTGCAAGCTGCAACGCTGTGGCTGCCATCTGGTACCCAAAACCCATGAAGAGCTTTGTGGAATAGTCGTACTCCGCCGGTGTTTTAAGAATGCCGCGCGCCTCGCCCGCCATTTCAAAACCAATGGGAATGCCAAAGCCAAAATCTCGTGTCACCTTGTAGAAGTCACGGTCTTTCATACTGCGCGCAATGTTGCCAAACACAATATTGCTGGATTTCTCCAACGCCTGGCGAAGTGTACATACGCCAAGCGGCTCGTGGTCGCGCACTACGGTGCCGTCTTTTAATTGCAGTACACCATTCAATCCATTCACCGTGGCTGCAGCATTTATTACACCGTACTCCAGAGCGGCGGCGGCGGTGATAAGCTTGAAGGTTGATCCCGGCTCGTACATATCCGTGATGCCGCGCAAGCGCATGGCGTCGGGCGATGATTGATGCACGGCATTGGGATTGAACGATGGCGCTGATGCCATTGCGAGAATCTCTCCTGTGCGCGGCGAAATGGCAATAGCAATACCGCCCTCCGCACCGGCTTTGATTAACCCGTTTTGTAATTCTTCTTCCACTATTGCCTGTAGCTCGGCATCGATCGTCAGCTCCAGAGAGTATCCGTTTCTGGCGGGCTTCGAGGAAGCACCTACAATTTGCCGCAAGTGGTTCTTGGCATCGCGTTGCATCACCTCGAAACCCGCTTCACCCCGAAGCAAAGAATCGTAGGCAAGTTCCAGCCCCACCAAGCCCCTATTGTCCACATCGGTGCAGCCCACAAGCTGAGCTGCCAAACTACCCAGCACATAATTCCGCTTGGGCTCGGTGAGCCGTATAAAGCCAACATCGTTGAGTGTATCAAGGGCTGCTGTTTGGGGCGATACCGTTAGGCCTCTGGCAAGCCACACGAAGTTTCGTTTAGAGCCGGCACGAATTTTTGCCATCAATGAATCGGCCGAACTGCCGCTCGCCGTCGCAAGCAACGCGCAAATGCGCGCGGGGTTCTGCACCATCTTGGGATCTACTGCATACGACACACTCTGCACGGACGAAGCAATGGTGCGCCCTTCGCGGTCGAGTATCATACCGCGCCATGGCCGCAAACTGACAGTTACATCGTATTGCTTTCGGGCGCGTTCCCGGTACTCCGAAGAATTCAACACCTGCACCACGAACAAGCGCACGGCCACTGCCGCCAATCCTGCAAGCAAGAGCAAAGCAAAAAAACGCAAACGCCAAGGTGTTCGCGACGATGCAGACTTCTGTTCGTTTCCTTCGTGTGTCATTCCTCTAGTGGGGCTTTGTTCCGGGCTGCCGGTTGTTGGTTAATCGTTGGTGATTGATGCTCGCCGCATGCTCGCGCCGCATGCCTTCGGTAGACTCTCTATTCAGGGCATTAAATCTTCAACTTCTTTGGATTCCTCGATGGGGAAGTACTCCACCATCATGGGGGCATTGGTGGGTTGCTCCAATTGCAAATGCTCCCGCGCCACTTTGGTGATTCGCTCGGACGACTCAAGCCGCAACACCTCGTTGCGCAGGGCGTTGTTCACCGACACCAAAGAGTCTCTGGTGTATTCCATGGAGCGTACTTCTGCCAGCAGCCCGTTAACCTTCACCACGTTGTACACGGAGAACAGCGTGATGCCGGCTACAAGCACGATAAGCAAGAAGGTATATCCCGGCGTGAGAAACTTTTCCATAAAGAAAACTGATTGTATCGTTTATCGTGGATGGGCCGCTACAACGCTGCATTCCATGCGGTCAGGTTCTGCTCGCTAAACATACGTGCATACACTTCGTGGCCATTGTGAGCGAATTGCTCAAAGTATCCGGTGTACCATTGGGCAAGATGCACTCCAGCACCTCGAGTAGCGCATACATCCGCAAACTGCTCAATACCACCGGTGCGTATCACATGAAAATTCTCTGCACCACAAGCTGTTACATGATTCTGCGCTACCGTGCAGGCCTGTATTGATGCGCCTTTCACCACTTTGCCGCTCAAGCCGCCGCCAAAGGTACCGGTAAAGCGCCGGTAGGCGGCAAGGTCGCGGCTGTCTATCTGTGCTTCGTGTGTAGCATATGCGGTAGAAGTATTGCCAATATTGATACCGGCAAAACCCAGATCGAGCAGTACATCAATCAGCGCCGGCAGCAAGTTGGTTTGAATGTCGTTCGACACTTTGATAATCACGGGAACGGGCCGCTCGCTTCCCCGCCCACTGCGCCGTACAACCGTATCGCTCACATACTCCAGCCGCTCCAGCAAATCTTTGTCCAACTCGTCCGGCCTTGGCTGATGCGCATGCGAGGGGACATTCGGACAGCTTTCGTTCAGCTCCAAAAAATCCACACCCGCGCTGATATACATGTGCATGCCTTCGGCCAGCGAACCAAGAGCGTCCAATCCTTTAAGCTCGGGATCGGCGCTGACACTTGCTCCCAGCGGGCAGCCGCTCACTTTTTCTATGCCGGACAACCGCTTGGCCACCACTGCATGACCGCGGTTCGGCAAGCCCATCCAATTCGATGCAGCGCCGCTGTGCGGATATGGCGTAAAGGGATGATCAATACCCTTGCGCGTATTGCCCATTCGTGGTCGCGATGTGGTTGTGCCCGCCAAATATGCACCCGCTCCCTGCAGCGCACACACTTCGTACCCTTCGCCATTTTTGAAAATGCCGGCGGCATTAAAGAGCGGCACTCTAAAGCGCAACCCCCACAGCTCGACGCCATACTCGTCCGGAATGAAAGGCATAGCCGGCCGCTCGCGAACAAAGCGGCGCAGAAAAATCTCCCGCCCGCGCGAGTACACGCGTGTGGCCATGTGGCCCGGAAGCCGCGTCATTACAGGCCGCAGAGCGCGATCGGTTTTAGCTATGGTTTCTACTATGCTCAATGTTTGATTCTCGGTTTACGATGCTAAAATGATGTACCTGAAATGCAGGCTACTCGTTGCGTGCACTTGTGAATGGCACCACCGGTTTGTGCCGGTTGCATGTTCGTCAATCACACATGTGCTCTGCAAAAATACGGCCGGCAAGGCCCATGAGTCCCACAGCTTGGTCAGGCGGGTGATCATTCATCTTCCTAATCTTTTTATCATTCTTCTTCTTAATCTTCTTCCTAATCTTCTTATCAATCCTCTTATCAATCTTCTTATCAATCCTCTTCCTCTTCCTCCACGGAAAATGCTATGCGCGAATACACTACGTAGCGCTGTGTTTCTTTGCGCATACGAGCGCGTTGCAGATTGAGCGAAGCGTGGCTATTGGCACCGCGAACAAACACGATGGGTTCATCTCTGCGCTCTGCTTGCGCGAGCGCAGAAGCATTGGCAGAGCTGTCGCTAGTAAGGCGCAGAACAGTGCATCCATAGGCGGGCCGCCAGGGCTGAGAATGCGTCCAGCCGGCCCAACCCTGCGTGTACCACGATAGCTGTGGCACCAATGTATCGCCGGAAGCACCGCCGCCCGTATCGGCAGAACCATCAGGCGGTAACACCACAGTGAACAATCGCTGCTGCGACTGCTCCAGCCAGGCACCAACTTCTTTAGCGCCATCGCGCTCGCGGCGCGTGCTTGTGGTATTCAGCCACGCGCAGTGCAGCACGAGTATCACCGGCAGTACCATGCGCGTGCTTCGCATCATGGCGTTGTTCATTGATACTGCCGCGCCCGGCGAAATCAAACGCAGTATACCGGCCGAGAGAAACAACGCGATTATCGGCAGCATCACCGGTGGGTATGCAGAGCTTGAGGAAGCGAGCCCCAAACCCGCGCCGTTAGCGGCGTTCAGGTCCGACACCTGCACAAGTCCAAGCAGGCGAAACACCACCAGGAATACCATGAAAAGAAAGGCCGCGCTCAACACGCGCGACCGTACATACATTCGGAACACGTTGTAGCGATTGCTCACAGTAAGAATCACCAACGGCGGCAGAGCAAACACCACGCGGGTGGAGTCGCTAATAGGCAGAGCAAACAATGCCAGCGCGCCCATAGCCCACACGTGCAGTAGTTTATCGGATTCTTTGTAGGGTTGGAGGTCCTCGTCGGCACGCTTGGGACGCACATACATGATCACCGCAAGTAATGCCACCACAGCAAGCGGCTGCGAGATAAGCAGGTCGGTCACAGACGTTGCTATTGCCTGCAGAGTAAAGGCATGCGCTGTATCCATCACCACGGAAGACGCGAGCATAGCGCGAAGCGCAAGCGAGCCCTGAACAATAATCATATGTACGTACCAGCACAGTGCAATGGCAATGCCCACAAGGCCGCCCACTACTACCTGTGCAGACTCACGCCGGTGCGTGTAGAGCAGCAGCAACGTTGCCGCCGCGCCAATAACCACATCGAGAAGTAACGCGCAGCACACCGCCACTGCATATACGGCGCTCCAGGTGTAGCGCTCACGCATGTCGTAGGCATGCACCGCACGTAGCACTGCCAGCACCGATAGCATAAAGAACACAACTGCAGGCACATCCGGCTGAGCGCTACGCGCAAAATGATTCCACATCAAGCTGCCCGCAAGCAGCACCGGAGCCGGCATGGCAGAAGATTCGCCAACAAAAAAAGCAGTGATATAGTACACCAGCACCAATGCTGCTACCCCACTGAGCACACTCCACAAGCGTAGCATAAAAGGTTTGTTCCAGCCCGCGGTGCGCACGAACACAGACTCCGCCCATGCAAGCAGGGGCGCTTGCGTTGCGTTTGTCACGCCGCCGGGAGTGAAGGTAGACTGATCCGTCCACGCCTGTTTCTCGGCTGTTGCCTTGGCCCGGAACGCAACAATTGCTTCAGTGTGCGAAAGCTCCTTTGCGCCCAATCCCAGGAACAGCAGCAGGCCGCAGGTAATAATGACAAGTATGATATTCTGACGTTGCACGTCCTCGTTTTCCGCGTACATAGGCACCTTGCGCTTGCTTGTGTAATTTGGCGCAAACTACAACCGAAGGTGCGTGATACGGCGATCGCACAAAGGAATAACGAGTAACGAACGCCGGAGTTGTGCCTGAGTTGCGGCGATGTTGTGGCGGTGTTGTGCAGGGACAGTATGCATGCTGTTCTCGTGCCATGAGCACTCCCGCTGAGGCGGCAGGCTTATGCTAGTACTCTCCTCCAATAGTACGAGCGTTGAGAGGCCCACGGAATACCGGCAAACGGGATGGTTTAGTGCCTAAGCCTGCGGTGTCTGTGAGTGCATTGATGAATGCAATCAAGTCGGATCTGTCTTGACGCGAAAGCTCCAGACTGTCGAATGGAAGAGTCTGGTTCGGAACTGCCCAACCTATGCCCCTGCCTCCGCCACGTGCATAAAAATCGATAACCTGTTCGAGTGAACCGTATGCTCCATTGTGAAAGTACGGTGCAGTAAGAGCACTGTTTCGCACAGTAGGGGTTTTGAATGAGTGACGATAGATATGAGAGTTCTCTCGACGTATACCGCCTGCTCGCCCGATGTCACTATCGGGCTTAGCATTTATAGTATCTACTGCGGCCGGAACTCCTAAAATTTCCGACTCACTTTCAACGAATCCGGGAGGAACATAGCCGGAGAATGTAGGGGCAAAGTGACAAGTGCCACACGCTGCTCTTCCCATAAAAAGATTCATTCCACTTCTCTCGCTTGTGGTAAGTGATACGGACTCACCACGCAGGTAGCGATCTACTCTGGAATTGAAGGAACGAAGAGTGGAGATATAAGCGCCAATTGCCAACCCTACGTTCGAGGCATCAATGACCGATTCGCCCCTACTGCCAAAAGCTGTTTCGAACATGGTCACATATTCGGGTGAGGTGCGCAAGCGATTCACCATTTCCAAAAGAGAAAATCCGAACTCGTCTTCATGAGTAACAACATGGGCTACAACATCATTTATTCTCTGAGCCCGAAGATCGTAGAAGAATCTTCGAGCAAACACGCTGTTGATGAGAGTAGGTGCATTTCTCTGAATTGACTTGCGGCCGCCAAGTGCCATGCTGGTAACCCGCGAGTCCGTGAAAGCAGCGTCCGGCCGATGGCACGATGCGCATGAACGCTGATTATTCACGGAAAGTATCGGATCGAAAAACAGCGTTCTTCCCAGGTGAACAAGTGCGGGAGAATAGAGTTTGGGCGATAATCCGGCAGTTGCCGTGGCTATGAAAACGTCGTCCGAAAACATACTAGTTGCCCGAGGATTGAGCACTATTTGGCCTATCCCAGCTTCGTCGGCAAACTCAACGTAGAGTATATGCTGTATATGTACGATGGATGAGTACAGCGGATCTAAACAACCGCGAATCAGTTCCGCTCTGTCCAAGGAATCGAAGGCAAGTTTCATCCGTGACTGAGCATCTTCAATTCTGATTATTACGGAATCGATAACGGATGCGTCATTGCGTGACTCGCACCACGGACGGTAAGTAACGATGAGTGCACGAAAGGTGTTGAGAAAGGGAATATTGTCTTCAAGACTCTGCTCCGAAGCAGGGCGGTCGAAACCTGTGATACCTAAACTTGTCATTCGTAAAATCCCCGAGCGCATACTCTCGAACATCATTCTATCAGTCCACGGAGCATTCCGTGCCAAGCTCATAGCCTGATGCATCGAGTTTGCGAATCTCCCGGAAAGATCCTGCAACAATCGTGCGGATTCCGTATCAAGTGTGGTTTGCGCATATACTACTTCGTCCAATACTTGAAGGCCTTCGGGCTCAAGAACATCGATGAATGTAGACTTAGGATCGAGCTTCGGAAGAGGAGCACCATTCAGGTACGAAGTAACCATACCTGGATCCAGATACTCCACAAGAAACTCACATGCTTTATACTCTCGGCGTGCCATTTCCAGCGCTTCGCGAATCTTTTTTGTACTGTCTCCGGGGCGGGCGCTATTGCATGTTGCCAGAAACATGTCGGCGGCTTGCTCTGCACTCCGCGTAGCAGTTTGAATAATCTTTCGCTGATCGCTGCGGCGATCGTCGTGTACATCACTCACAAACGCAGTACAAAGTGCAGCTAAGGTTAGTATCAGCGTTGAACCGAGAATGAATTTGCTCATTACCTATGCGGGGAATAGTAGAAAATGCCGGTTGGGTAATACAAAAACAGGACCGAGGCCATAAGCGCATCGGTCCTGCATACCGGTAAAAGCCGAGATTATCTCATCACTACTACTTGTTGTGTTGTACCATCTGCAAATCGAACGTAATAAACGCCTGCAGCAACGTCGGATATGTCCAGGGACGAAGCTTGACGAACCACGCGAACTCTGTCACCGGTTGCATTATACAAGGCGGCATCCGACGGCGTTGAAAAGTTCAATTGCGTGGATGTGGGGTTCGGGTACACGGTTACAGCGACAGCGTTTCGCTCATCACTGTCTTTGTCTATAGAGTTAACCAGCTGCTTCAATCCCGACACAGCAAAGGTCAGTGAGTTTTTCGCCGCTGCATCACTGATCGTTGCATTATCAGGATGCTGCGAATTGATCAACACGGTATTGCCATCATCAAGCGAAGCAAATCCGGTAATCTCCGAGCCGTACGGCGAGATAGCCAAGCGATAGAGATTGTCGATTGTGGGTGCTTTGGTCATGTCTAACAGCCATGCTTCGCAGTTTGTGCCACGCATACCGGTGTTCGGCATTCTGCCAAAGCTTGTGCCATTAAGATCCTCTTCGATAACCATGAATGTTTTACCATTCACATAGAGAAATCCAAGACCATCCGGATTGGAAAGATGTTTCTCAGGATACTTGCCGGGCACGGCCTGTGCGTCGGTGATGTACGGTCCGCCTTCGATAAATGAACGCACGGAGTTGTCGGTTAAATCAAGCACAAGAACACGACCATAATAATCAGTGTATGCGGTACTATCGAGCGCCACACCTTGCTCTTTTGCTCTGTCGTAAGCGTGCTGCGGAAGAGTCCATCCGTCTGCAACGGCAGATTTGTAGCCGCTACCGGGGCGGTCCACGCCGGTTTCGGTGATGTAAATCTTGCCATCTGTTTTGTTGAATGCACCCCACTCAAGACGTGTAAATCCGGTGATGCCTTGTGTTTTAGCCCAGTTGTGAGGAGCTACAAGTATGTCCCAGTTTTTTGCAGGATCATTCGGCACCTCTACCCACGAACCTGTAAAGCTTCCTTTGTTTTGCTTGTAGAAGTATGTTTTTCCTTTGGTGTAATCACCCGCAACATCTGCAACAAACTTGGTAAGAATGGAACGGCCTGCTGCGCCATCTTCAAACAGAAAAATTGTTTTGCCATCGGGATGCACAACACCACCTTCAAAGCCTTGACGGCCCCAGTTATAGTACTTGCGAACAGCCTTGGCAGACTTCGGATCGATCTCGACCATCCAGTTAAGATTCTCGAAGCGCTTAATCACTTTGCCATCCAAACCCGGAAATCCGGAAGCAACTTTCGAACCGATCACAAAGTCACTTGTGTCGCGAAAACCCTTGCCATCCGAGTTTATCATCTTGTTGTTTGTTTGGTACCACTCCTCGGCAGTCCACACACGGCCAAATCCGGACATACCGCCGCAATTCATACCCGTTTCGCCAACAGTGTTTTTGAAGTCTACATTGAAAAACTTGCCCTTGCGGCCATCGGCCAATGTTTGCTCAAGAACCTCAAGAGATCCGTCGGCTTTTTTACCGAGCTTGAACATGGTCATCCCACCACCGTCGCCAATTTTGTCGTTGGCTTCAATCATTTCGTGATTAACAATGAAGTAACCCATCGATGATCCGGACTCGTCGGCAGCATAACCTATATAGTCATGCCACTGTTTGGCCAGTGTACGTCCTGTGCCTGTCTCCACGGAGTCAACTCCACCAACGAAAATGTTCTGATACTTCAAAGGAGACGGTGGAACAACCACTCTACCTTGCAGATACGGTATCATAGTTACCGGCTCGATCTTCACAGGAAAATCCTGCGCGCTTACACTACTCGTTGCCATTACAGCAGCGGCAAACAGACCCAAAACCTTCATTTGTCACTCCCTGAAATTGATTGAAAAAAATTCCGATTGCTACGGGAGGCAAACTCCGGCTTGCACGTAACCTCAGGGTAAACTCTTCGTTACCAAATCCGGGCATAGTATTACCTATTGAAAAAACCACCATCGGATCTTTTTTTAAACGTGCTAGGCGCACCGGATTGTGTGCACGTGATTCACTCGTCCCTGTAGGTAACATCGACGGTGCGGAATGCTGCAGTGTAGAAACAGCAGATGCGTCTGGATCAAACAGGGCTTTCCTCCCTGCAGCGTTCGTATTTTGTTTTGTACTACAACCGAAGGTGCGTGATGAACATTGATATTCTCCCCGTCGTGGCTGCGTTGGCTGCCTACCTTGTGGGCTGCTTTCCCAGCTCCTATCTCTTTGTACGCCTTGCGTCCGGAAAAAATGTTCTGCACGAGGGCACCGGCAACATGGGCGGCATGAATAGCTACGAAGTAACCGGCAAGCGCAGGGTGGGAATTGCTGTTGCCCTGTTTGATGCGGCAAAGGGCGCGCTGGTATGCTGGGGTGCGCATGCTCTGGGAGCAACGCCTACAGTGGTTGCCTACTCTGCCGTTGCAGTGGTATTGGGCCACTGTTACAATGTGTTTTTTAGGTTTCGCGGTGGGCGCGGCATTGCCACAGCCGCAGGCGTTGGTGCGGTCATCAATCCCTTGCCCTTGCTGCTGTGGGCCTTGATGTACCTGACGGGGTACTATGTGATTCGGCGGGATATCCATGTGGGGAGCATCACCGGAATACTCGGACTGCTTGTGCTTACCTACACCACGCCCACCACACTGCTGAGCTTAACGATGCTAATGACACCCTTTGATGTGGGCTTGCTCAAAGGTGTGATCTACATGATGTGTATGATTATGTTCTTGCGCCACATCGAACCAATGCGCGCACTGTTCGAGCGCATGCAAAACGACATCTCTGAGTAGTGACAAAGCTGTTCGCCTTTCCGTATCACATCCTGTTTCACCTCCATAGCTGTCCATCATGACTCCGCTGTCGACGCTTCGCTCTATCAACCCGGCCACGAACTCTTTGCTTGCGGAAGTGGACGTGATGACCGAATGGGAGATTGAGCACTCTCTTACTGCGGTTCATCGCAGTTATGCGGGCTGGAAACAGGTGCCATTGGACGAACGCTGCGAGCGGGTGTCGGCGCTTGCCGCGTTGCTGCGCCGGTATGCGGAAGAAACATCGCTCATGATGTGCAACGAGATGGGCAAACCCATTGTGCAAGCTCGAGCAGAGATAGAAAAATGTGCTGCTGCATGCGCATTCTATGCCCGGGAAGCCGCATCAATGCTGGCGCCGGAGGATTTGCTTGCTAATTCCCACGGCGCAACCCCGGCGGACTTCCGCAGCGTGCGTATGGAATACGAAGCTCTGGGCGTGGTGCTCGCTATCATGCCATGGAACTTTCCCTATTGGCAAGCTATTCGCGCAGTGGTCCCGGCAATTCTTGCGGGCAACACCGTACTGCTGAAGCCGGCTCCTGAAGTTCCTTTGAGCGCGGAGATGCTGCAACGATTGTTCGACGCCGCCGGCTTAGGCAATGGCATTGTGTGCACACTACGCGCCACCAACGAGCAAACGCAGCAATGCATTGCGGACAAACGCGTGGCTGCCGTTACATTCACGGGCAGTACGCGCGGGGGTAAAGAAGTGGCAGCGCAGGCCGGAAGATTTTTGAAGAAAACCGTGCTGGAACTTGGCGGAAGCGACGCCGTGTGCGTGTGCGACGACGCCGACATTTCTCTTGCGGCAAGCATCGCTATGCGGTCCCGGCTTGTGAACAGCGGTCAGAGCTGCATAGCCGCTAAGCGCTGCGTGGTGATGCGTGAAGTAGCAGATCAGTTCGAGCAGGCAGTAAGCCGCGAAGTGCTCCGCGCTGTAACGGGCGATCCCAAAGATGAAGCCACTACCGTGGGTCCTCTTGCTCGACGTGATCTTTGCGATACACTTCACGAGCAAGTTCAGCAAAGCATCAGCCAAGGCGCGCGGGTACTGGTGGATGGCGGCCCCACCGGCGCCGGTTGTTTTTTTGCCCCCATGGTTGTTTCTGATATAAAGCCCGGCATGCCGATGTATGAAGAAGAAGTTTTTGGTCCGGCGCTGGCAATTATCATCGTGGACAGCGAGGAAGAAATGATTCGTGTAGCCAACGACACTCGCTATGGTTTGGGTGCAACGGTGGTGAGCACCAACGAGCAGCGCGCACATCGCATTGCCGGTGCCTTGCAGGCAGGCGTGGTATTTATCAACGATATGGTGCGCTCGGACGTGCGCTTTCCTTTTGGAGGTTGTAAAGAGTCCGGTTGGGGACGCGAACTGGGCGCACATGGCATTCGCGAGTTCACGAATATCAAGATTGTGGCGGCGGCGTAACAGCTTTTTGGCCCTCTATAGCCGCAAAACAAGCGGTTCCGGCGGTGCTCGTTTTTTTTCTGTTCAAGCAGCGAACAGGCAGCGGGAAATTTCGGATCTTGCTCGTACTCCAGGGCGCATTATCACATGTAGCTAGCACTGCTAGCCCCGGCGATTCTTCCGCGCCGGCGCTCGCCATGGATATCGTTCGTTTATCTCTTCAGAGATTCATCTTCAGAAATTCATCTTCAGAAATTCAAGCATCGATTATGTCAGCAAGCACTCAAGAATCTATGGACTCCATGCAGACGGCACCTGCATATACGGTTACGGCGCGCAAGTATCGCCCGCAGCTGTTTGGCGATGTGGTGGGTCAGGAGCATATCTCTACAACGCTCACCAACGCTATTACGCAGCATCGCGTGCATCATGCGTATTTGTTTTGCGGACCGCGGGGCGTTGGTAAAACCACCACCGCAAGGATTTTCGCTCGCGCATTGAATTGCTCGAATCCTATTGGCGGCGTGGAGCCGTGCAACGAGTGTTCATCCTGCTTGGATATTCTTAATGGCAGGTCTCTGGATGTGATAGAAATAGACGGTGCTTCGAATAATTCTGTGGACGACATCCGCAAACTGCGCGAGAACGCCAAGTACCCGCCGGTGCACGGCAAGTACAAGATGTACATCATCGACGAGGTGCACATGCTCTCCACTTCGGCCTTCAATGCCCTGTTGAAGACACTGGAGGAGCCGCCCCCGCACTTGCTGTTCATGTTTGCCACAACCGAATCGCACAAGGTTCCTGCTACTATCGTAAGCCGCTGCCAGCGTTTTGATTTTCGGCGCATGCAAATTGAGTCCATCGTACATCACCTGGCGTCTATTGCGGCAAAGGAACACGTGGTGATTGATGAAGAGTCTCTTATGGCTATTGCAAAAAAGGGCGACGGCTCCATGCGAGACTCGCAGAGCATTTTTGATCAAGTGCGCGCCTTTTGCGGAGACACTATTGCTTTCAGCGAAGTGGCCAACGCGCTGCATTTATTGGACGAAGAGTTTTTCTTTGCTATCAGCGATGCCATGCTGGAAAAAAACACTGCCATCATGTTCGGACTGGTGGATCAGGTGGTGAGCAAAGGCTACGACATTCACGAGTGCTTGAGCGGAATGCAGATGCACTTCCGGAATATTCTGAGTGTGGTATCTACCGGATCCACACATCTGATTGAGTCGTCGTCGGCAATACTTGAGCGCTATACCGCATCGGCCGCGCGCTTCCGCCAGGCAGAGGTGCTGCGCATCATGAGCATGATTTCCAGAACGGAACAACAGCTAAAGCTCTCAGCGCAGCCGCGAGCACTCTTCGAAGTTCTCTTGGTGAGTTTGGCATCGCTGGATGATATCGTAGAGATCTCCGAGCTGGTGCGCGAGATTCGCGAAGCAAAGAAAGGCGGCACTAAAGTGAATATGTTGAGTTCCGCCGTTCATGCCACCACGCCGGTACCACCGCCCGAGGTCATTGCTAAAAGAGCAGCCGCTGCGGAAGCACGCACCATGCTTGCAACGGCAGCTGTGCAGACCCGGCCCATTGCTGCAACGCGTGTGGCAACGCGGCCTGCAGCGACAGCAACTACCTCCGTACGCAATACAGCGCCTGCTACCGACTCTGCTACCGGCTCTACTACCGACTCTGCTACCGGCACGGTGAGCGCGTCTGTTTTAGAGAATCGTTGGGATGAGTTTGTGAGCTCATTGCCGCCATCGTTGGCCGGAGTGAAAATGGCGTTAAAGACAGGTCAGTATAGCATGGTGGAATTCTCCGACGCCGACATACATGTAGTGGTGCGCTCGGAAGAGTTTATGTATAAAGACATTTCCGCTTCCAAGGCAGCATTAGGAACCCGGCTGGAGAAATTCTATGGCTCTCACGTTCGTGTGCGTGTGTCGTACGCCGGTGCCGAGAACATTGATACTGCCGCGTCTGCAGGCGATGCAACTGTGAGTGCCGATACCACAGCAGCAGTAGGGACCATGCAGGGGAATTCAGCTCATGGTGCTGCTCAGAGCACTGCCAAAGGCACCGCTCAGGGCACGCCTTCAGAGAAATCTACCGTTGAGCGCATTCTGGTAGAGGCCTTCGGTGCAAAGAAGATTCCGCTTCCCGGAACCTAAGAATGCTGCCTGAGTATGTGCAGGTGTTTGCAGGTAGTTGCAAACAATCAGCTCACCCTTCGGTGCACGATCGCATATACTCGTGCACGCAGGCGCGCAAGCCTTCCTCGAAGGGTATGGCTGCCTTCCAACCCAGTTTGGCAGCGCGGGAAACCGACAGGCATTTAGACGGCACACCATCGGGCTTTGAGCGGTCGTACGCAAGGCTTCCGGCGAAGCCCACCATATCGGCAATGCGCTGAGCTACATCGCGCAGCGTTAGGTCCATACCGGTACCGATGTTCACCAGTTCTCCGGCATATCCGGCCGAAACATTATTCATAAAGTGCAGTGCCGCTGCAGCCACATCGTCTGCATGAAGAAACTCGCGCCGCACCAGGCCACTACCCCATAGCACTACTGCATCGGCGGTGATACCCCGCTCGGCCAATAATGCAACGGCTTCGTTATCGGTAAAGCGTTGCGACTTCAGCACACCAAAGCCTACGTCTCGCTGTGCAAGGTCTCGCTGTATAGACGCAAAGTCCCGCTTCGCAAGCAGTGCTGCGAGCGTGAACTTGCGTATCAGTGCCGGCAATGCGTGTGATGTTTCCAAATTGTAGTTGTCGTTCGGGCCATACAGATTGGTGGGCATCAACGACAAATAATCGGTGCCGTATTGCTCGTTGTAATACTGACACATTTTCACACCGGCAATCTTTGCAATGGCATAGGGTTCGTTTGTGTGCTCCAGCCGGCCCGTAAGGAGCATGTCTTCCGTCATAGGCTGAGCGGCGCGGCGCGGATAAATGCACGACGATCCTAGGTTCACCAGCTTACGCACACCCGAACGCCGTGCAGCTTCAATCACATTCGTGGTGATCATGATATTCTGATACATGAACTCACCGCGATAGGTGGCATTGGCATAAATACCCCCAACTTTCGCAGCAGCAAGAAACACGTACTCCGGCTTCTCCCGCTCAAAGAACTCTGTGACATCGGCTTGGTTCAGAAGGTCCAGCCGGGCATGCGGTACGCACAGCGTATTGGCGTAACCCTTGGCATGAAGCAGGCGGGTAATGGCACTGCCCACCAAACCACTGTGGCCGGCAATGTATATGCGGGAATCGGCGTTCATCATGATTCAAGGATAGGAAAAAAATCAACACGTTCTGAGGTACCTGAGCCAATTAGCCGATGTGAGAGTACGGCATCGGGCCCGCCGGCATCGGTTCATGCTCACGCGGGGTTTTTGTAAGTTGCACCAACAAGGATTGTGAAAGGCAGGCATTGGACATAAGCCGCAGCGGCATTTGCAAAGAACAGCAGTATTGTACCTAAACATCGGTACCTTCCGCGGGAACACGTCATGGTAGTGACAAGTCAGGATATACTTCGCGAATGCACCGCAGCGCTGGAAACTCTGCGGGAGGACTCATCCGTTGCCGATCTTCGGGCGCACGTTCTGGCGTTGCTTGCGTTATCCAAGTCGCATTTGCTTCCGCCGCATCAGCAGTCTCTTACTGCACTGGGAAGCAATCTTAATACCGCGCTCAGCTCTCTGGAGCGCATGGATCCTTTGCTTCGAAACATCAGCACGTTAATCTCGTTCGAGAACCTTCCGGATGGAAGGCCCATAGAGCCAACACTTCTCAAGGCGGCCATTGCAGCGGTATCATCCGTACGCACCGACGATGCCTTGCTTATCTCTCGTGCTGCCGAGGCCTTCTGCTTTCAGCATGCCACCATTGAAGAATCGTTTTTTCTGAATCCGCTCTTACTGCGCCTGATACCCTTGCATGGAAGTGCATCGGTGCTGGACATGCAATGCGGCTCGGGGCTGCGAGCTGTGCAGGCACAGCGGCGCGTATTCGAGAGCAGTTCAGGAACATCGCTTGCACGTGCATTGCGCTGCTCACTGGAAGAAGACGACAGAGATGCCGAGTGCAGAGCTCGTCTGCTGGCGTATTTGTGTGGCCTTACGGCTACGATGTCGCCATCGGGAACAGCTCTGGCTCCAAGCATGAATTCGCAGCGTGAGTTCGATCGCATGTTTGTGGAAACTCGAGACCGCGTGCCCGATATCGCAGGCGTACTGCGGCGAATGGGCGAGCATACCATTTGCGCGCTTATACTTTCGGACATCGCAGCCGGATGCATGACAAAGAAAGATTTGTCGTTGCTTCTGGACCGCGATGTGCTTGATTGCGTTGTTACTCTGCGCAGCGGCGTGCGCGCGCCATGGCACGTGATGATACTTCGCGGACGCAAGCCGGTGGAGCGTAGGCATCGCGTGTTGTTCTACGATCATATCGATCCCTTCGACGGCCCGGGTATCGATGCCTTGAGTGCAGAGACCATTGCCGAGGCCTGTGAACGATTCAGCTCTGCAGGGCGCCATTGCCGCGTGTTGCATCGCAACGATGTGGTGGCACTCGGCGATCATACCGACATCGTGCACGATGTGCATATAGGCACAACACCCGAACCCTCGGCCGTGCTTGGTTCAGCTGAATTCCATGAGCTCGACGACCGCATGCGCATGCGGGGATTTGATGTGCACTCGCTGTTTCGATTCAATGCCCGCGATGCCGTGTACGAGCCGCTGATAGCAGACCGGCGCTTGCTTCGCATTGCCGTGGCTTCCGCTCCGGCACTGAAGAACGCAGAGGTACGCACGCACTACTCCTTTGCCGTGTGGTGGAGCATGACGGCCCCGCTGCTTGGCATTGCCGACGCGGGCATTAGTGAATTGCACGACACCTTCGAGCGAGATATCAGCAAAGAAGGCGTGCTTATGCCACGTCAAGCACGGGCAATTTTCCGCGAGTGGTGGTGGGAGATCGATGATGATCGCACGGTATTGTCGCTGTACGGAGCGTCGGTAGTAGCTCACACATGGATGGATGCCTTACTTGCCCAAGCCGAGCGCAAGGGAACGAACTTCTGGTTTGAGTTGGATGTATCAAGCAGAACACTGCTGGAGTTTTTGTGCCCGGACTTAGTGCGTAAACTGGTGCGGCACGACGAGCAGGCCGAGTCTTTACTGCGCAGTATTGATGAGCTTGCAGAACAAGCGCCGCGAAATCTTGCCGAGCTTATGGTGCGCCGCCGCGAAGAATATGTAACGGCAAACATTCCCCGCTCGCGCATGTTCGAGACCGCAGCTATGGAGCGTATGGCAGAACTGAAGGCCGTGGTACATAGTATCAAGGCACGCATGAACAGCCTGCATGCCCAAGCAAAGGAGCATCGCACGGACGAACATCGCACCACGCAGTTCGACGACACTACTTCCCTGCAAGACAGTGTTGGTGCGCTTCTTACGCAAATCGTGCCTGCGCAAAGCGAAATGAAACTGCTGGAGAAATCCTTGGCGCCGGTGGTGAATCTGCAACGCAAGCGCGACCGCGAGCTTATGGCGTTGCAGGAGTTCAGCAGTCAGTTGCTTCCGGACTTACGCATGGTACGGAGCACCTTCTCGCCGCGTAATGCGCGCTCGCTTGTACAGTTGCAATTCCGAGATGCGTTGTCCAGACGCCTTGAGGCAGCCATTGTGGCAAACCGCGATGCAATCATCTACGACTTAGAACAAGTGTGGCATCGCTTCGATGAGGCCGCTGCTTTATCGGCAGTGGAAGTAGCCGAGTAGTATAGACCCCGATTAGAGACCACTCCGGTAAATCGAGCCTGCGTCAATCTTCGCCGCGCACTAAGGCTTCCGCGCGCTGCAGCGTAGCACCAAGATCGTCGTTCACAATCACCTCGTCGAACTCGTGGCGAAACGACATCTCCATTTCCGCGCGCTCCAAACGAACGCGAAGCTGATCTTCGCTTTCGGTGCTGCGCGAACGCAACCGAGATTCCAGAATAGTAAGGTCTGGCGGTGCAATGAACACCAGCAGTGTATCCTCCGGGAAGGCACGGCGCAGAGACAGCGCGCCTTTCACATCAACATCAAAAAGTATAGTCTCGCCCGCATCAATTGCCCGTTGTACTTCTGAACGCAATGTGCCATAAAGATTACCGAAGATCTCCTCGTACTCGATCATGTCTCCCGAACCCACACGATCCACAAACTCCTGACGTGTCAGAAAAAAATAATCGCGACCGTGTTCTTCGTTCGGGCGCTTGGTGCGTGTGGTGGCCGAAATACTGAAACGCCAATCGGGATGAACCGAAAGCAAATGCCGCGCTACCGTGGTTTTACCGGCGCCGCTGGGTGCAGAAAGTACAATGAGATTTTTTCGCACGCGAAGTCCTCTTGGCAGGAATAACAGTAGTACCTCAATCCTGCTTGCGCAGGAATGGAGTGGTTGATGATTTGTTTACAATACGTTGGTGCTAGTGTCGATGCTTGCACGTACCCGGCGCTGTCGGCGTTGATGCCGGCACACACTACTCGATGTTTTGCACTTGCTCGCGAATACGCTCCAGCTCGTCTTTCACGGCCACAACCATGCGGGCAATGGTAGCGTCGTTGGCTTTGGAACCAATGGTATTGATCTCGCGATTCATTTCCTGCAGCATGAAGTTCATTTGACGGCCGTTGCCTTCGCCGGTTCTCATGGCATCGTTCATAAACTTCATGTGGCTGCGCAGGCGCACACATTCTTCGGAGATATCCAGCTTGTCTGCAAGCAATACAATCTCCAGCTGCAAGCGCTGCTCATCAATTTCATCAGACTCGAACAACTGTGCTACTCGGGCACGCAAGCGCTCGCGCTCTTCGGGAATTCTCTTCATTCCCATTTCCTCTACCTTGTCCAGAGTTTCTTCGATGGTCTTCAAGCGCTCGCGCATGTCGCGGAGAATTTCTTTGCCTTCGTTTTTCTGCATGGTATCCAGCGAGGCCAACGCCGATTGAATTGCTTTGGCAGCAATCTTCCATTGCATTTCTGTTTCTTTTTCGTCGTCGTCTTCCTGGCTCATCACATCGGGAATGCCAAGCAGATCGGCCATAGAAACCGGTGTGGAGATATTCAGCTTCGAGCGCAAACTTTCCAGTGAGCGATAATACGCTTCGGCCTTCTGCGCATTTACCACAGAGTGTGTTTTGGATTCGGACTCCACCTTCAAGAACAGCGATACCGAACCGCGCTCCAGCGATTTCTTCACCATATCACGAAGCTCGGCTTCCTTGTGCTGTAGATGCTTCGGCATCTTGCAGGAGAGCTCTAAATAGCGTCCGTTCACGCTGCGAATTTCTACGTTGACACTTACACCGTGTTCGTTGATCTGGGCTTTGCTAAACCCGGTCATGCTTTTCATATTCTCTTCTCTGTATGGTAGCTCTGAATGATAGCCCCGGATGATAACTCCGGATGAAAGACTATGCCGCCGCAACTGCGGCGCGCGTTTGCAAAGATACAAAGCGCATCCCTAGTGGCTTTGGCGGGCTTTGGATTTAGCCTGCGTAGCCCGCCGGGTACGCCATGCTGCGAACAGGCACGGCGTGTATATTTTGCGTCGCTTCAATAACCGGGGATTTTATGACACTCAGAGTAACGCGAGTTCTTCTTGCCATAATCGTAGGTATAGCTGCCGCAGGCATAGCTTCAGCGCAGTTCATTGCGCCACTCTCCATGCCGCCGGAATCGGCCGACATGCCCTCGTGGGCGCGGTTTATGTATAGTCAACCGGTGAATATTTCAGCGCTGGACAGCGCCTACGATGCCTACATAGCTACTCACCCGGGGGAGAAGAATAATTACACCAAGTATTACCGGCGCATGCGGCGTTTAACGGCTCCGTTTGTGAGCGCCGACGGCATGCTGCGTTCTCTTACTCCGCAGGACGTACTTCGCTCCGAAGGCGAATCGGCAACCGGTTATGCAAATGGAAATGGGAATGGAAATAGAAATGGAAGCGTAAACACGAACGCAAACGCGAATGCAAGCAACGACAAATCCGCAAACAAGATTCAATCCCCCGCAGCTACGGTGAAGTGGACGCCCATCGGCCCCATGGAAACGTATTTTACTTCGAACGGCACATCCACACCTGCGCTGTGCCCATGGCAAGTAAACATCTATGGTTTCGACATTGCTCCATCCAATCCCAACATTCTGTACGCCGTATCGGAAACGGGTGGATTTTTTAAGTCCACCAACAAGGGTGTGCAATGGACACAGCTGGAGCCGGGTGTATACTCTTCATCCGAAGCTATTGCCATTCATCCCTCCAATCCGGATGTAGTGTATGTGGGAATTTCCGGCGGCTTGATAAAAACAACCAATGGCGGTAGCACCTGGACATCGGTGTGGAAGGTGAGCAACTTGTGGATCTACGACATTGAAGTAATGAGCAATCAGCCCTCGGTGCTCCTTGCTGCCACCAATCAAGGATTCTACCGCAGCACCGATGCAGGCGGCTCGTGGACTCGCTCCATGGACCGTTCTTGCTGTGATCTGGAAACACATCCCCTAAACAAAAGCATTGTGTACACTCTGCGTGCAAACAGCGCGGGCACACGCACGGAGATGTGGAAATCCACCGACGGCGGCCTGAACTTTACGCAACGCTCCGGCGGCTGGCTAACAAGTAGCGATTCTAAAGGTGCCGGCCGCATGACAGTTACACCGGCCGATCCTGAACGTGTATACGCGGTACTACTCGGCGATTCCTCGCGGCCGTATATACTTCGCAGCGATAACGCCGGCGAGTCGTGGCGCGTGAGTGCGCGTGGAAAGTCCGACAGCTTGGCAATGACCAATGGTCAGGGATATTATGATCTTGGCATCGCTGCTTCGCATCGCGATGCCAATGTTCTGCTTGTGGGTACCACCACCTGTTATCGCTCCAACGACGGCGGCAATACTTTCCCCGTCACCATAGGCGGCTACAGCGGCGTGCACGCTATCCATCCGGACATTCAAGAGATTAAATGCTTGGGCGACGATTGTTACATCGCCACCGATGGCGGTATGAATTACTCCACGGATATGTTCGGAGCGAACTATGCGGCGCGAACCATTGGGCTGAATGGCGCGGACTTCTGGGGCTTCGATGCCGGATGGAACGAAGACGTTCTAGTGGGCGGACGTTATCACAACGGCAACACCGCTTGGCATGAAAACTATGGAACGAAGTTTCTGCGCATGGGCGGTGGCGAAGCAGCCACGGGCTATGTGCATCCCATGCGAAATCGCGATGTGTATTTCTCGGACATCGGCGCATATACTATTCCCACGGCCTCGAATCAACCCGTGCAATCACGGCCCGTGGGCATGTTCCCCAACGAGAGTTATTATGCCATGGAATACAGCGCTATGAAGTGGCACCCCGTGTACACGAGTGAAGTGTGGATGGGCAACAAGAACAACATCATGCGCAGTGCAAACAACGGCGCATCGTACAGCAGTGTGTTTACTTCACCGGACACCGGTGCCGTGATTCAACACATAGAGATTTGCCGCTCTAACCCCGATGTGATGTATGTATCGCAGCGTTCAAACGTGCTGTACGACGGCAAGATTTGGAAGTCCACAAATGCCGGCGCAGACTGGACCACATGCGCCGAACTGCCCGGCACCACTCGCTCCGAGCGCCGTGTGATGAAGATCGCCGCAAGCAGTAAGTCGTCCTCCACACTGTTCGTGGCATTATTGAACGGTTCAAAAACAAACAAGGTATTCAAGACCGCCAATGGCGGCGCAACGTGGATCAACCTGACTACAGACCTCATTGGCAATCAGGGTATCACCGACATCGTTGTGCAATACGGTACAGACGATGGCGTGTACATAGCCTGTTACAACGGAAAGGTGTACTACCGCAATGCGTCGATGACCGAGTGGGCATTGCATGGCGAGGGTTTGCCGTACGCGCTTTTTACTCGCGCGCTCAAGCCCTTTTACCGAGACAACAAATTGCGAACGGGATCATCGATGGGTGTGTGGGAAGCACCATTGTACGAGCATTCCAAACCCGAGGCGCAACCCTGCGTGGACAAGCGCACATCGGCATGTGTGCGAGACACTTTTTACTTTGATGATTACTCCGTGCTGGAGCTTGCCAATGCGCGCCGGCGCTGGAGTTTCCCGGGAGCAACTTTTGTGAGCGACTCCACAGCGCGGAACCCTCGGGTGTTGTACAGCACCCCCGGCGTGTATTCCGCAACACTCACCGTTACTAACGACTACGGCACAAGCACTAAGACGCTGCAGAATGTTATTAACATCACCAAAAGTGAGTGCGACGTAGAGGGCATTGCCGGCAGCGCGCTGGATTTAAGCGCAACGAACGATGCAGCCGCAATTCCCGCCCTCCCGCAGCTGCAGACGGGGCGGGGCTTCACCGCAAGCTGTTGGGTGAAGCTTGATACCATTCAAGCATCATTCTCGCAGATACTTTCTAACTGGAACAGTCCCGTAGGATTCTCGCTGGGATTTTCCTTCCAGGGATACCGCGCCAACACCAACCTTACCTTCTATTGGAAGAACGTTCCTTATCAACTTACTTCACCGTTCAATCTGCCGGTGGATGAGTGGACACACGTGGCCATCAGCGTAGACAGCAGTCAGGTAACACTGTACAGAAATGGTACGCCGTGGGTGTATAAAAATGCCAACGCGAACTTCTATGCACCGAATCTCTCCACTACTGCTTGGGAGATCGGTGGCGGCTTGCCCGGGCAGGGCGGCAACTTCCGTGGAATGATAGACGAGCTGCAGATTTTTGATCGCGCGTTGGACAGCACACAGATACGCGAGCGCATGAATCTTATCAGCAATCCGCCGGGATATGTAGACACCACAAAGGCGCCGGTTCCGGTGGCCTATTATCAATTCAACGAGCCAACGTTCACGCGCTTTTACAACAGAACCGGCGCGCTGCATGCAGAGAACAGCGGCGGCAAACGAGCGCCGTCTACCTGCCCTGTGGGAGCCGGCGTGAGCAACAGTATCCTGCAAAAAGAGGGCGTGTGGTCTGCCGATGCAGGCATGACTATATCCCACTCCGGCGCTGCTGAACGCACCATTGTGGTAACCCGTATTGATGCCGCACCTAATGTGCTGCCAGCTAATACATCGAGCGTATCGCCGCATTACTGGGTGGTGCGCAGTTATGGCACAGCTACGGCATTTGCTACAGACTCCATGCAGCTTCGCGGCACCGGCAGTATTTCTGCCGCAGATGCCGCCAATCCGGGCACGCTGCGTCTGTATGCCCGCGGCACACAGGAGTATCGCAACACCTGGGTAGAGCGGTCAAGCGCGCGCAGTGCAGACACCGTGCGGAGCACAGTGAGCTTTGCCGGCGATACGAATTTTACCGCGCAGTTCATTTTAGGAAGTGTGGGTTCATCGCCGCTTGATGTTGAGGATGAAGATGAGGACAACGAGGGCAATGATAACGAGAGAGGCAACTACTCCGGCAGGGCGGGCATCGAACGTATCAGTGTTCTGCCCACTCCAAGTGCGGAGCTGGTGTGTGTTCGTATCACCGAGCCGGCCACGGGGCTGCTTCAGGTGCTGGATCTAACGGGCCGCGTGTTGCTGCAAGCCACGGCCACGCAAAGCGAAACACGCATAGATACTTCGTCGCTGCCCTCGGGTTTATACATGGTAACCGTGCCTACTTCACGTGGCTTGCAAAGCGCTCCACTACTGGTCTCGCGGTCGGAACGGAGATAGATCGGAGATAGAACGGCTACGGAACAGAGACAGAAAAGTGACGAGAGTATCAAGTGGTCGCGGCAATTGTCGCTCGCTACAGCAAACCGCGCTCGCTAAAGCTGGTGTATGTTTCACCGGCGATAATTACGTGATCGAGAATTTTGATGTTCACGATCTTTCCTGCTTCGCATAGCTGATGAGTAATAGCGCGATCTTCCCGCGACGGCTCGGTATTTCCGGAGGGATGATTGTGCAAGAGAATCAGGCTTGCTGCAGTGTCGGTGATGGCCGTGCGAAACACTTCGCGCGGATGCACAAGACTGGAGTTCAGCGATCCTTCGCTCACGATGCTTTCTCTGTACACTTGATTGGCGCTGTTCAGCAGCAGCACTCTGAACGACTCGCGCATCGCACCACGCAGTAGCGGGATGTAATACGAGGCAACGTCCTCGGGTGTGCGAATCACCTGGCGGGCGGTAAAGGGGGCCACGCGGAGGCGGCGACTGCACTCCAGGGCAGCAATCAGGCGCACTGCTTTCATGCCGGCAATGCCGTGAATGGATGTAAGCTCACTGATATCGCGAGAGAGTAGCCCGGGAAGGTCGCCGAATTTTTCAAGAAGGTTGCGCGCCACATCCAGGGCAGACCGGCCGCGCGTTCCACTGCCAACGAGTATTGCCACGATCTCGGCATCAGAGAGCGTGTGAGCGCCATGCAAGCGCAGGCGCTGACTGGGAATCTCGTCGTTACGCCAATCGCGAATAGTAGTTCCGGGTGTTCGCTCCGTTGCGCTCTTTGCTGCGCTGCGGCGCGGCCTGCGCAACGCAGCGTAGTGTACCGTTACACGAGCTTCACGTTCTGCCTGCTCTTCGGAACCTCGTTCGTTTACTTCACTCTGTGTGGAATTGGTTGCGGGCGCAAGGTCGTGAATATTCTCATCTGCATACATGCACAACACTCATCATGGTGATACAAAGCTTCCGGCTTCGCGCGCTACAAGAGCGCGTGAAAGCAATGGCGGGCAGGCGATGAGCGAGTAGCGGTGGCGGGAGAGCGATAGCCGAGTAGCGCTGCGGCAAACATCGCTGATACAGGAGTGATACAACAGAGAAAATCTTTGCATCACGTAAATCGTTTTTCGCCAAACTGGACCTAAAAAAAAACAGCGACGCAAATCTCTTCGCGCCGCTGTAGGACATTTTTCTTGCGAGTTTTTACTTCGCCTTAGGCAGGGTTCGAAAGCGCAAGTTTGATGTGCTCTATGTGATGCTTGCCGTGCCATGCATACATAGCGAGTGTTACATGCAGAGACAACACACGTTGACTCACGGGATGCACAAAGCCGCGATTCCATTGCTCACCGGAGAGCGATTGAAACAACACCGACCACCGCGCGTGCACGCCATCCAGAATGTTCAAAGAATCGGCGATACTCGTTGACGCATCGGGAAGAGTTGCAAATGCTCCCTCCGGCACCACCATCACCACAGGATTCTCTTCGCTAAGCGCAAGTTTACAGCGCAGAAATGCATTCATATGCATATCAGCCAAGTGATGCACGATTGTTTGAATACTCCAGCCGTCGGGGCGGTAGCTCTGTACCAATTGCTCGGGCGAGAGCTTCGATACCAAGGCCCGCAGGCTCATTGGTGCGTGGCGAATACTCTCCATCCATTCCGCCGCTGCGGCTTCGCTAAACTCTGTAGGGCGAGCAAATTTTCCTATAGGGTATTGTAAGTGTTCCATAGTCAATAATAAAGATTACACAACGCAAGTGACATGAAGATACACAGCGCTTACTCCACCACCTTGATTATGAACCAACGTTTAGGGAAGTACATGTATGGTTGCTGCCGTCACTGTACCGCCAATCTTCATGCGAAGCACATACACTCCGCCTGCCACTCGCTGCTGCGCGTTGTTGCGAAGATCCCATAGTAATGTGTGATCGGTGGATGCAGGTGTGCTCATCGATCGAACAAGTTCGCCGCTCATGGTGTAGATATCATACTGAGCTTCAGCGGGTGCTTGCACAGCCGTGCGAATGGTCATGGCGCGCTGAGCCGGATTGGGCGAGCACATAAGCAGGGGCTGGTCTGTAGAGTGAATGTCCGACACCGCAATTGCTTTTTCGGTGGCAGGGCTGATATCATAGAACGTACCGGAAGCGGATGACACCAAGCCCACGGTGCGTACAGCGTAGCGCACGGTAGCGTCCACCAAGCGCTCGTCGGTGTACGAGGTCTCGGGCCACACGGCATCACCATTCAAGACTTGCCATGCACCTGTTCCCTCTTGACGATAGATATAATATCCCGCTATGCCGCCGCCCGAAGGCGCAGACCATGTAAGCTTCACGCCTTTCTTTGGTGTAGCCACTTGCTCTGCTTGCAATGCGGTTACCGGCGGCACCGTGCCGTAATTCATGCGCAGCGTGGGATCGCCCATAAGAGCGATGTGCACACCATGAGGATACACGCCATCGATATACGTGCCGGTGTTGTTGATGGTATTCAAATACGAGTCGCCAACTGTTTCGCCCAGACCCATGGTGTGGAAATACCAGAACGGGCGTCCGGCCCAGCAATTGGTAAGAGCACCGGGATCTACCGCGAGCGGCGCGCGAAGCAGGTTATTGGCTTTATCCCAATCACCGAAGTAGGAACCAAACAGCATGGTGAAAATGGTTTGGAGTTTTTGTTTGGCAAATCCTGCGGAGTTACCTACACCACCACAACTTTGAAAATCGCTTCCGCCACCACCGCAACCGTACGACCATAGATATGATGCGGTGTCCAGGGTGGTCAGGTAGTCGGTTTCTTTGATGTTGGCTGCGCCCAACAACGGTGCATAGTTCATCCATGCAGAGCGTGCAAAGGCCTCGCCGTACGAACCGAAATTATCGTCGATCAAGCCTCGAGACACTACTTTGATTCCGCCGCTCCTATACTGCAGATTACGATTGATGTATTTGCGCAGCAGAGAAATTTCCGATTGCAAGGAATCCACTTTCTTCACCGTGCCGGCCAGTGTGCTGTCCTTGTAGAACAACCCCATGTTGTACAAGTCTACTCGGCCTAAGCGCAGATCGGTGGTGCTTGGTATAAACAGATTGTCGTAACGGCCGTCGCCGGGAAGGTTCTTTGTGTCCGGATATGCGCCCACGGTGTTTGTGGCTTCGTCCAGCCACAGTACTTCATCGGCCAAGCACGAGTAATAGGAATCGGCTGCCCATGCGCCGCTATGTTCAGGATGCGCATCGGGCCCCACCTGATTTCTTCCCTGATACACCATACCCGAATACGGCACAGCCACACGACCCACGATGAACACCGTACCGGGCTCGCCCTGGCAGGTCTCGTACCAATCGCGAATGATTTGCTTGGTTGCCTTCACGGCGGTGGGATTAAACTTTGGCGCACGCGCTGCACTCAGCACCGTCACCATCCACCCTTCGGAAGTCATTGCGTTTTGCAAGCGGGCAATCTCCGGCGAAAGGGCCGTGTACATCACCGAGTCTGCAAGGATCAGGCAATGCCCGCGCACGGGCGCTACAGGAACTCTCAAGCCGGCCGAGGCATAGCCATAGGCATAGATTGAATCTTTAATTACCGTTTTCTCTACCGCGTATTCATAGAACACACCCGGCTCCGCCTCGGAGTCGATCCACTCTGTAGCCGTTCCCGGCAGCGTAGTCATGGGATTGAACGACGACCACGTGCGCTCCTTGCGGCCAATCACATACTCAACGGCTTTGGAATCTGCCGGCCAGCGCAAGGTGATCGTGGGCGAGGTGCCATCTTGCACAACGGTCTCTAAAAGAACCGAAACCGATTTGGGCGACTGCGCCATCAGGGCTTGCGGAGCAGCGCTCATGGCAAGCACCATTGCGGCAACGAGTAGAATTTTATTCATAGCTCTATCTGAAATAAGTGGATCAAGATTTCATTTGCAACAGACCATCGCTCTACGGAATACTCGCGCCTACCCGTACCTCCCATTGCTTTTGCTGACGGGAGATAGTAGAGCCCGGGTTTGTGGCTCGCATAAACTGTGTTACCCAGTTGGCGCCGATGAATTCACCTAATGCCCAATCCAGTGTAACGGTGGGATCGGCTACCGTGCCGCCAAGAGTAACATTTGCTCCGTACAATCCGGCAGTGATTTGAATTCGCGCTTGCGAGAAATCAGTTCCGCCACCGGAAAAATCGACATTCACATTCTTTATCACGCCGCCCTGCAATACTCTGTTGAGCAATACTCCCAGCGTTGAAGCGCCCAGCTTCGTGCCCACTGCGCCCGTGGCAGAACTTGCCGAGCCGCTTAGCTCCACTTGCGTGTAGCCGAACAAGGTAAGCAGTACAGCGTTCGTAGTGATCTCGGTTTCGCCTACATCACCGGGATGATCGTTTCCGTCGATCTCGTAGTCCATCTTGAGAATGGGCTTCTTCTTTGTTCCCGTGATATTCAAATACACTTTGTAGAACGACTTTCTATCGTTCACGATTCGCTCGTTGCTGAGCATTGCGCGCAAGTCCAGCTGCGGATTATCAATGGGGCCATTGATATTCATTTTACCGGAAGCGCGGAATGTTTCGTAGAATTTATACGTGGAGGAATTGTCCACAATAAGATCCGAGCGAAGAGAAGTTGAATCGCTGCCATAGCGAATAAAGCGCATGGCATCTTTGGGATTGTCCTGGCGCACCACGGCAAGCAACTGATCGTTGAAACCGAAGTCCATTTGCACAGACATATTCCCGGCAATCTTTACATCCACCTCTGTACGAAGTATATCGGTAAAACTCTTGCCCAGCTTAACCGAACCTGATTGCGGCGCGGGCTCTTCGGCAGGCAGATCGCCTATGGCACTATCGCTTCGCGCAATCTTTCGCAGAGGTTCGGTCCAAACGTATTTGTTGCCGCTACGCTGATACTCGAACGTGGATGCGCGCGTGGTTTTGTTGATTGTTGGCGGAAACTTCACGTCGGCATCTTCAATCATAATAAACCCATTGAGCAGGGGCTGCTCGGGTGTTCCGTGAAAGTGCAGTTGGCGAAGTGTTTTGTTTGCGTCGTTGTCTTGCGTGGAGATAAGTGTGCGGCCGTACATGAAGTCGCTGGTGGCAGCAGTGGCCTCGCTCATCACTTGGAATTTATCGTTGCGGGTAATCTCGGCAAAGATGTCCAGCTCACGAATGCTGAATCCCCGAATGCGCATGGATCCCAGCACCAGGGCCTTGCCACCACGCAGGTCGGATTCTTCGTTGTAAATACGAAGTGAGTCCATACGCACTGTTGTATTAAGCAGACTGAGCTTTCCCTGACTGCGATAGCGCATGTTTGTGGCCGGCACGGTAAAGGTAGCGTGGTCATACTCCACCGAGCCAGTGTAGTCCACGGCATCCGGCGTGGTGCCGCCTATGTGCAGTGAAGCGCGGCCATGCCCATCAAGATTTGCAATGCCCGGCACAAAAGGTGAAACCGCTGCCAGCGACATATCATTGGCAAGAATGGTGATATCCACATTCTCGTTGTCGCGAAGCGAAGCCGCTACCGGCTGCACCGACAAATCCATTGGGAGTGCCGCGATGTTTATAGACATTATGGTGGTTGTATCGGCGGCGCTCTTGCGCACATTCGAATGAGCGGTAACATTCACGCCATCGTATCCGCCACGAATCTCTTGCACGCCAATAGCAACGTTGTTGTACCGCAGAGCAGAGAGCATGCCACCTACGGAAAATTTCGGGCAAGCATAGGCACCATCAATCATCACGCCCAGTGAATCTATGCGTCCCTTCAGCATTTGCAATGCGTCCACGGCATAAAGCTCGGGTATGCGCTGAATGGTAGCAATATCCACGCGGCGCATATACACGTGCAGGGAATCAAAACGAGTAGAGTTCACGCGACCATTCACCGTGATTCTGTCCGGCGATTGAAGCAGCTGCAGATCCAGATTGTCTATATCCACTCCGCGGGGACGCATGCTGATTGTGGCCGGATGCAACGATGCAAACGACAACGACTTTGTCCACCCTGCGTACAGAGTATCCAGCTGCATGATGAATGCTCGCGGCACAGCGCGCACGGAACCCGCTGCCACAAACGGAATGTGATTCTCGATGCGAGTTCCTACCACAAATCGTGCATCGTTACCGCTGATCTCGATGTCGGCACTGGGACGCACAAAGCGCAATCGGTTGACGCGAAACACCGAGTCGCAGCGGAAAGCAATACGCGCAACATCTATGGTGGGGTTCGTGGTCATGTTCAACGTGCGCAAATGCAGAGACACATTGATCGGCTGGCTGAACACTTCGTCTTTGTCGATGTCCATGTTCAAGCGCTTTACGTTCGCGGTGTCTACATCGAAGGTATACATTGCCGGCGTGCCTGCTAAACGGCCGTGAATGTCGCCGCTGGCGTCCAGCCTGATGCCTTTGATAAACGGCGCTAACACTGCCGTGCCTTTTACATTCATTGCAAAACGGCAATCGAGCGTATCGTCCGGAAGTGTGTACGGCTGTATGCGCGGCGCCGATGCTGTATCGCTCTGCACGGTGCGGTATTGTGTGCGCACATACGAGTCCATGATACCCAGATGAGTAAGAAACACGAACCATGCCGTGGGAAGACGGAAGCGGCCGTCCACTTGTGCGCGCAGAAAGTCGGACTGTATGCTCACCGTGCGGTGCCGCGCGTCGGTGCGTTCTATTTGTGCTTGAATGTCGAAGGGAAACAGTGCTCCGTCCGACAGAAGAAACTCGGATACATCGGCGTTGAATTTTCCGAACAAACTATCGGGATGAAAACCCGTGAATGACGTTTGCGCAGACACACTGAGCGAGACCGGCATTTGCTTGTCGTGAAGCAGATCGGAAAGCGGAAGATGACGAGTATTCAGAATGATGTTCGCCACCGGCAGCGTTGCATCGCGGAAATCTATCTCCGCATGAGCTTGCAAACCCTTGCTTAGACCATCGAAGGCAAAGGCCACACTGTCTGCGGCACTTAGGGGGAAAGCCACATCCAGCGTGTCAACTACCACTGTGCTGTTGCTCACCGACGCGCGGCAATTCGCGCTCAGCAGGTCGTGCCCTCCGAACGACGACTCCTGCAAATCAGCTTCCACGCGGGCTGCGGCATCGTTCATCGTAAGGCCCGAGCCCTGCACATGAATGGCTCCATTCAGCTTGCTTCCCGTGGCATAATCGTTGGTGAATGCGTAGGTGTCGAACTGCGTTACGCGCACGTCTGCATTGTAGCGCAGCTGCTTTGCAAACTTCAACGCAATAACTCCCTTCACACCGCCAAACTCTCCGCTGATATCAATGCTCGTACCAAGGGAATCCTTCGTGCCGTAAATGTGCGACGGCCCGAACACAATGCGATCGGCAACGGTGGTTTTTGGCAGTGATAATGTGGGCAGTACGGTTGCGATATCCGAATACACTGCACGCGACGGTATTAGATCTACCGTGTAGGCAAAGGGCCTGCTGTTGGCAACGTTCTCCAGCACCAGCGAACCATGCAAATCGGTTTGTCGTGTTTGAAGATTCTCAACATCGAATCGCAGCTTGGTAAGATTGCCGGTGATGCGTGTGCTTAGGTTGAATTGATCGCGTAACGAAAATGTCTCGGGCATAAACAGGTTTATATCTCCGGCCCACAAGCCGGAGTTGCTGATCGTAAGGCGCAACGGCGCGGTCTCGATGCCCGGATTTGCATCGTACACATGAATATCATCCACCGAGCCGTAGAGCGTCAGCGATGATTGGGGAGTGCGAACGTGCATGTGCAGAATATTCACCGAGTTTGAGTCTAAGGCAACAGAACCATGCATGGAACTCACCTGCAGGCCGCATACTTTTTCCCGCGCACTCAATTCGTCGATACTCAGGGCAAAGGCATTAGCGGCAAGGTTGCCGGATGCGCTCATGCGAAGGTTCAGTGAATCGAAAAAGGCGTGTGTGGCGTTGAAGCGATCTGTGCGTGAGAGATTGTGGACGGAATCCCACACGGTAACACGAGCAGAGTTTAGGACAAATGCACGAACAGCTATATCCCAACTAAAAGGACTGCTTGTGGTGTCGGCTTTTGGCTTGAATACATGAGCTACATTCCAGGTGCTGTCTGCACGGGAGCGAAGCACTCGTATGTTCGGCCGGTCCAGTATGATGCTGCGCACCACGATATGCCGGATAAGCAGCGGCTCCAGTTCGTAGGCAACACGTAACGAACGAGCGGAAAGCACGGTGTCTCCGCGCGTGGTAAGCGAAACGGAATCGAGCTCAATTCCCCGGAACAAATTGAAACGGACGGCACCGAAACTCAAACGAGCTTCCAGTTGATCGGAAAGTATAGTGGTAAGCTGCCCCGCAGCCCAGCGGTGAAACCACTCGGTTTGCACCACGATATAGCCACTCACACCCAGCACAAACATCAGCGAGAAAACGCCAATGATGCCCCACATGATCCAACGAAAAAGCAAACGAAGGAAGGTGGCCGGCGCGCGAAGACTCCGGGCTGCCGGACCGAGGAATTCGTATTTGCCAATGTTCATGATCTACCTTCCGATGAACCAATATCACGCGCAATGCGGAGCTGCGGCGCTTGCGGGCAGTGATTTCGCGGGCAATATACACACCGCGCACGGGGCAATCGAGGCCGGGTTGTGTGGTGAAAGGATACTAAAGCACTGCCAATCACTCACACGCGGCAGCAAAGAGAGTATTGTAGAGAGGGAGTGGACGAAGGAGAAGGTGGAGAAGAGTACGCAGAAGATAGTGCAGACTACCTTCAGCACTACTCCATATACCAGAGTTTACGAGGCTTGCGGCTTGACGCGGGTTTCTTGAAGACCGTATCACGAATGATAATGGTATCGCGCTGCACTACTACCTGCTGTGCGGGTGCGGGCTTGAGCTTAGCTTCAAGCGAACCGGGAGCATCGTATTGCACTGCTTTGCCATCCGTGCTTGGCACCGCGCTCTTGTGCATAGAGCGATAGGTTAAAAATCCTGCCACGGCAAGAAGCACACAGCATATCACGGCAATGGCAAATAGCGGTACCAGGCGCGAGATTGTTCGCTGTTGAGTTTGCAGTAGTTCCCGCTGGCGCAACGAGAGAGCATCTTCCGCCGGAACAAATTGGCGTGCGCGAAGCTCATGCAAAGCAGGCAATGCATACACGCGCTCGGCAGATACGGAAAGCCCCAAGAGCTCACTGGGTGTTTGCAGCAGGGCATCGATTTCCAGCGCAGCGTTGTCGCTTTCGTTTGCAGCAGCCGAATACACCACGCCGGCCACAGCCGAGGCTCGCACATGGCGCTTGGGATCGGTGATAATCGTTACAAGTTTGCGGGCGTGAAGATCGCGCATCAGCGTGAAAAACTCGAGCACCTCTTGATGAGCGTTCGGCTTGATCCCGAACAGCAACCACGACGATCGGTTATTCCACTGCGGAATAAACATGTGGTAGCGCCCCGGAGCGGAGCCTATTACCTCTTGCCAATTCTGCATCTCGGCTTCACGTGTTTCCGTAGCACAACTGAGCACATATTCCACCATGGTCAGCGAGCCGCGCTCGGTGAGCAAGGTAATAAGTTGCCGTTGTCGTTGCGAAAAAGACATGAGTGACCGGGGGCGAAAAATGCCGTGCAATACTAAAGGTGTACCGAAACAGACGATCAGAATTCTATGTTGGTTCTAAGCGCAATCTCTTCCAAGATTGTACTTACCTGTAAACATCGGGCCAAATCTCCCGAATAGACGATCGACTGTCCGCTCAAATGCACTTCCATGGTGTGGCGCTCTGCCCTATCCCGCGAACACTTTGTGGCTTTCATTATCTGCTCAATAACCTCGTCGAACGTATGCCATTCGTCGTTAAACAGAATACACTTAGCCGATAGTGTGTCGGTTGTTAGGTCCTCAACCGCCAGTTCCGGCGTTTCTACGGTGTCACTGCTCATACCAAGGCTTTGAACCAAATACCACTGTGTGGAAAAACTTGCGACGAAAATAGGAAATGTCTGTAGTTTTGCCTCCCATTCAAGGGCAATCAATTAGTTTTTCTTTTCTCTTTGAACGATTTTTCGAAGGAGTACCGGTATGACAGATAAAGAGTTTCTCGACAAGCTCGATGCCATTATCAACGAGCGTCACATGCTTCAGCATCCCTTCTATCAGATGTGGAATCACGGAACGCTGACCAAGGACATGCTCCGCGAATACGCGCAAGAGTATTATCATCAGGTGTTTCACTTCCCCACGTATGTGAGTGCCACGCACGCTGCATGCGCCGACGATATGGAAGCGCGCCAGATGCTTCTGGAAAACCTCATGGAAGAAGAGCATGGAGCTTCGAACCACCCGGCTTTGTGGCGTCGCTTCGGCGGTTCGCTTGGCCTAAGCGAAGAGGAAATGCAGAATCGTGAGTATCTGCCGCACACCAAGGAGTCGGTTCGTATTCTCAAAACGCTCTCTCGCAACGAGAATCCCGCTGTGGGCCTTGCTGCGCTGTATGCGTACGAGTCTCAGATTCCCGAAGTTTCAACCACGAAGATTGAAGGCCTGAAGAAGAATTACAACATGGACAGCGAAGATGCTTTGGTATTCTTTGAAGTTCACGAGCATGCCGACGAGATTCACCGCCAGGTAACTCGCGACGCTCTTGTTCGCATCTGCCGCACGGAAGAGCAGCAAATCCTTGCACTGGATGCGGCTCGCGAAGGTGCCGATGCTATCAATCTGCTGCTCGATGGTGTGTACGAGAAATGGTGCTCGAACTAAGCTTGAACTAAGCTCGAAAAAAGCTCGCACTAGATTCCTGCAATGAGACGTTTTTAACGCCGTCCAACTTCGTTGGTGCGGCGTTTTTTTTTGTCCGCGTTTTTTTTGCTTCCCTTCCTCTCCGCATACTCCTTCCCCGAGTTACCACATCCCATTAGCTGAACATGTTTTGGTGGAAAAAACCCGGCCGGGCGCGAATGTCCAATCGCAAAAACCTTAATACGGACATATCAATCAGCATAGATTTTTCTCGAAAAAACTGACTTTAAAGCTATTCCGTAGCTGTTTTTTTGAAAAATAAGGCCAATTCGCATACTCAAAATTCATTCTTCGGGTACGTATTTCCGGGGCGTTAAGATCAATGAATGCAGAATGAAAAGTAACATCTTCGTGTTATAGCGCAGGGGCGTTCATCCCTGTGAACGAAATGCGGGATCAGTCTACCTCTAGGGTTTCACGGCAGAAGGTACCCACATGTTTTCATCTTTACCCGGGCAGGAGCAGAGCGTTCCAATCGGCCCGGTGTATCTGCTGTAAGGCAACACCTGAAAGCAACACCTGCGGCAGCAGCACTGCTACCGTTGGTACACAACCGTGAACTGTTACCTAGAGAATCGAGCACGTCGCCATGCCCGCTGTTTCTTCACATAATCTATGGATGGACGTATGAGTACACCACCTGCCTGGCACGCTACCATGACTGCCGTTGCCGGACAATTGTACCGCTCCTTCGGATACACATCGGCTCAAGACCGTGCCGATGCATTGCAAAATGCCCTCCTGCGATTGCTGTCGCTCCAGCGAACGTCGGGACTGATAATGAACGATGATGACATGCGTAAATGGCTGCATTGTGTGGCCACGCGAATGCTTGTGGATTCACATCGAGGGCGGCGGTATCTGCAGAACTTTGCGGACTCCGCCGACACCGACGACGACATTCCTCTTGGCGTTCGGGAACACGCAACCACCGCTCCCGCAGCGGAATCCGATATAGGCATGGATATTGGCTCGGCCTTGTACCGCTTATCGCCTTCGCTGCGGTTTCCCTTTGAACTTCATTCGCAAGGTTTTAACTGCGAGGAAATTGCCGGCGTGCTGAATATCTCCAGAGATGCCGCGCACAAGCGTGTTCAGCGCGCCCGCCGGGAGATGCGCCGCTATCTTCGGGATTACCTTTAGTGTTACAGCAAACGCTACAGCACACGAATACGAATAATAAACTCAAGAGGCAGCACGATGCTTACAGCACTCCGATGCCTGCCTCTTTCCGCTCCTTCATCACACGTACTATTGTTTGCCACACCTGATCAAAGGGCAAAAGCTCCACCACTTCCGGCTCCCGGTGGTCGGTGATTAGGCGGCGCGTGCGCAGTTCTGCGGCAAGCCGCGCGGACTGCCGTTGTGTTTTCGCGGCATCGAAATCGCATTGCGTCATGATGTGCAGCAGCCGTACAAACACATCCAGCCTGGCACTTATATGCCTCAGTTTTTTTCGGCGAAGTGTTTGCAGCGATTCATCGCGCAGTTCAATGGCAGCATAATCGCACCTCATAAAGGCATCGAGTATGTGCGCCACGGCGATACAGGCATTGAGTGTGCTGTATTTGCCCTCATGCGCTCTGCGTGTGACCGGAGGCGAGTGCCCGTGCTCTGCATGCACATCGGGATCGTGGCCGTTCATGATGGCCGCGAATTGCACATACACACGTAGCATTTGGCATACATCCCGGTAGTAATCGTCGCCGCTATACATTGATGTTCCGACATATTGCTGCATCTCACGCAGATATTCCGCAGCGGCGTCGTGCTTTACCTGCCCCAGGTTCATTATCACAACACGCATGCGATACTCCATCCACACATCGGTACCGGCGCGAAGCATGTCTTCGCATTCCCATTGCAGTCGGTCCGCGCGTTCGGGTTGGCACCTCCAGTGCCAAACGAGCATGGCATCGATAGTGATACGCGCCATGCACAGTCCGGACTTCAAAAACGGATACTCCTTGAAGTACTCATGCATTTCTGAATACACGCAAAGAACATCATCAAAATCACGGCAGGCCACCGCGAGCTTTCGCCGCGCCTCGTACCACAGCAGGTGCAGGGTGTGCACAGGATACATGGCCCGTAGCTTACCTATTTCTTGCACAGCTTTTTCAAGCTCCGGTTGTATATCCTTGCGTACACCTTGCCACACCGAATAGCAAAGGTGCGCGCTGCTAAGGTCCAGGGCTTCCTGCTCTGCAGCCAGTACTTGTATCCAATACCGCGCGTCGCCCGGCTCTGCGGGATAAGGCATTGCTTGGCCGCGCGAATGCTGCACGCCGGCCAGCGCTCTGAGTGCCGCTACTACTTCGGCGCTCAGCATGAATCGCTTCGCTAATCGAAGCAATCGCAGCGCCACCGTTTCCGCAGCTTCGTCCTCGCCAACAGACCTAAGCACATGGATCACATGAAGGTACTGCAGTGCGTTTGCGCGGGCGTTATCGTAGGGAAAATCAGTGGCTTCGCCGGAAGTGCCACCGGCAATTATTCTGCAAAGGTCGTCGAATAAACGAGTCTTTATGCTCCGGTAGGTAGTGGCGGGAATTTGGTGGCGATCAGGATAGAGCAGTCTTCGTGCATCATCGTCGCTGATGATTGCGCCATTGCGCAGCGCGGAAAACAGCTCCTGAACTTTTGTTGTTCCGGTGCCGTGATCCGACTGCTGCGCCGCGGAACTCGGCTGAATTAATTGTACTGCCACGTCAGCCAGTGTTCGAAGAGTGCGCATACTCTCTCCTTTCTTTCGGTAGTATTATTCTGCGAATAACATACAAAGAAGAGATTTAATTCACTTTGCGGATTAGCGACCTTTTTAAGGCCTCAGGAAAAGGGCACCCGGACTTATTAACTATCGCTCTGATGCACAAATAGCGGATGGCAGACGGTATAAGCACATCGACGATTACTCTTACTCTATGTCTTTAATAAACTCGATGGCTTCTTGCTGGCGCTTCTGATCACCGGGCTCCAGGGGTTTCAATGTTGATATTCTGCGAGCCACAGCTAATGCTTCCTGTTCACGGTCTCCTTCGGCTAAGCAGCGCGCATATTCCAGCTCGAACATGATAAAATCTTTGCGCAGCTCTCTGGCTTTGCTGAGGTACTGCAAAGCTTCGTCGTAATTACCCCAACCCAAACCCAATGGCAAGCGAACAAATTTCGGCTTGCGCTGAACGTTTAAATGTGTGCGACCCAAAATGTAGTAGGCAGCAGCCAGACGCTGGGGTGTATCATTGTGTAATTGAATGGCCTTTGTGGCGTCATCGCGTACTTGAGTAACCACCGCGCCCACACTGAATATCCCCTTGGTCAAAGCAATTTTTCCGTTGGCCGCTGCGCGATACACATAAGCACCCATGCACGAAGAGTTTTTTTGCAAAGCTTTATTAGCAGCATCAACTGCTTGGTTGTACATCGTAATGCGCTTGTTCTCGTCCTGCTCTTGATCGCTAAGCAGTACCAGCACTCTGGACAAACGATATAATGCCTGACAGGAAGAAGGGTCTTCCTGCAAAGCTTTATCAATAGTTTGTTTCGCGCCGCGCACATCAAGTGCCTCTATCTGAGAGTCAAACTGACTGCATAGGGTGTTTACATCTGCATATACGGTACCTGCGGTGAGGAACAACGCAAGTAAAGCGGCGCGAACAGCAACGGAGAGTTTCATGGTTATAGGAGTAAAGTGTGATGTGCGAATATATCAGCAAATGCGTTTGAGAGAATGCGTACACTGTGCCGCGAAAATGCGCGAAAATGCACAGTGAACTGCGTTGCAAAAAACTATCTTGCGCCGTCTTGCTTTGTGAGCCTAACACATCAGGGGAGAAGAATGTCACATCGTCTGCGCAGCTTCGACATCACCATGTTGGTGATATCCTTAGTGATTGGTATAGGGATATTCCGCACGCCGCAAATTGTGGCTCAGCAAGCCGGTACACTGCCGCTGTTTGCGCTGGCGTGGGTGCTGGGCGCATTCTGTAGTATGTGCGGCGCGCTCACCTTTGCCCGTATAGGAACAATGCATCCGGTGGCCGGGGGTTTTTACTCCATATTCAGCACGAGCTATCATCCGGGTTTGGCATTCGCGATGAATTGGTCGTTGGTGGTAACTAACGCCGCGAGCATGGCCGGTGTGGCACTAATAGGAGCAGAGTATTTAGCGCCGGTAGTTGTGCAGGGCCCGGTGCGCGACATTCACCTTCATGGTATAGTGTGTACCATTGTGCTGGCGTTGTACATGTTCAACGTGCGTGGCTTGCGCTGGGGAGCAGGAACTCAGAACGCGCTCAGTCTTTTAAAGATTGTCATGATTCTTGGGCTCAGCTCCTTGATGTTTTTCGTGATAGGAAGCGAGTCGGTGCCGCAAGCAATTCACGAATCAGTACAACAGAGTGCCGGCGGTGCATCGCTCCATGATCAGGCGCCGTGGTACTCCGCGCTTGGCACCGCCCTGATCTCGGTATTCTTCACCTATGGCGGCTATCAAAGCACCATTAATATCGGTTCGGATATCGACACGCCGCAGCGCACTTTTCCTCGTGGAATTATCACCGCAATGATCATCGTGCTGCTGCTGTATGGCTTTGCCAATCTTGCATATGTGTATGTGTTGGGATTCGAGGTCGTGAAGTCCTCACCGTTGGTGGCGGCGCAGCTTGCGTCGGCGGTATTTGGCGAGAATGGCATGCGTGTAACAGGAATTGTCATTGCGGTGTCGGTGTTGGGGTTCCTGAACTCCGGCCTGATGTGCCTTCCGCAAACAATGACAGCCATGGCCGAAGACGGCATGCTGCCCTCGTACTTCTCGCGATCCATTCACGGCGAAGCAGTGAACGCCCGCACCCTTACCGTGTTTACCGTGCTCATGCTGGTGTTGTATTTCGGGCTGGGAACGTTTCAGCGGCTCATGAACTACGTGATGTTTACCGACTCCATGGCGCTTGCGCTTGGGGCCGGCTGCGTGTATGTGTTATCTGCTAAAAGTAAAGGCACCAAAAATATTCCCGCACCTTCTCTTCTATCTTGGATTAGTCATTATGTGGTACCGGCTGTGTTCATTGGAATAATGCTGATTGTTACCCTGAACGTCACTATTTCCGAGCCCGGCAACGCCATAGCCGGCACTGTGGTGTTTATGCTTGGAGCGCTTGTGTTTATGCTTCGTCGATTTTTAGTTAAAGGTAAAAAGGTATAATTATTATCTCCATTATATTTTCGTTAGAATAGTTTCAAGCCAACCTTTAGTGCTATTTTATTCCTGCAGTGGCGCGGGGTTTTTTATTCGATAGAAAACTCCTAATCTCTACCACCGCCACTACACTTTTTGCAGACGTACTTGTTTGCCGCTATTGGTTTATGCGTTTATCACCGAAGATACATGTTCGTGTTTGCACTAATGTCTCGTGCGTGCTTCGCGGCGGAGATGATGTGTTCGACAGTCTTTGCCGGCATGTGAAGTGCGACGACCCCGCAGGTGCGATATCGCGTGGCGTGGTAGTAGAACGCACCACCTGCTTGGGCCACTGCACCCATGCCCCCGTGGTAGCGGTAAACGACGACCTTTACGAAGATGTAAACGTGGACGACCTTCCCGACTTATACAAAGAGATCGGCATCTGATCTATTCTCCTTCCGTCCTGCTGTTGTGATCTCGTGATGTTGTGAAGTAGTAGTCGCTTCTGAGTGATCCTGATTCACTCCGAGTCATCCTGATGTGTCCGTGGTGTCCCCGGCCCGCCCGCTGCGTCGTTCTGTTTCGCTCTCTGCCCCATAGGTGCGATATTTGCGCTCGCTTCACTACTGCCTACTGCGTGTATGTTCAATCCCCTGCCGGAAAAAATCTCCTATCCTGAGCTCGAGGAAAACATCCTGGACTTCTGGGAAACCAGCGGTGTGTTTCAGCAATCGCTTGAACAGCGCGAGCGAGAGAATGCGCCATGGTTCAATTTCTACGAGGGACCTCCCACTGCCAATGGTGCACCCGGCATTCACCATGTGATGGCGCGTACCCTGAAGGATTTGGTGTGCCGGTACAAAACCATGCGCGGCTACTACGTGCGGCGCCAAGCCGGTTGGGATACACACGGTTTGCCTGTAGAGATTGCCGTGAGCAAGCAGTTGAACCTGGTTACCAGAGACGACATCGCCGCGTACGGTATAGACCGCTACAACAAAGCCTGCCGCGACTTAGTAAATCATCATATCACCATGCAAGGTGGCTGGCGAACGCTTACCCGCCGCATGGGCTATTGGGTGGACATGGACAGCGCGTACATCACCTGCACCAACGAGTATATCGAATCGGTGTGGTGGGCGTTGAAACAGTACTTTGATAAAGGGCTTATCTACAAGGGATTCAAGGTGGTGCCGCAATCGCCCACTATCGAGACGCCGTTGTCGTCGCACGAGTTGTCGTTGGGGTATAAGGAGGTGCGCGATCCCAACGTGTATCTGCGTTTGCGTATCACGGAATCGCCGCGAACCGAGCTCAATGGCGCATCGATACTGGTATGGACCACGACACCCTGGACTTTGTTTGCCAATGTGGCGCTGGCTGTGGGAGAGAACATCGAATACGCCCATGTTCGTGTAACCACACAGCACGATGGCAACGAGCAGATCAATCATTATGTACTTGCCACATCGCGGTTGAGCATTCTGGATGGAACCGTAGAAGTGCTTAGCACCTTTAGCGGCAAGGAGATACTAGGCTCTCGCTACGAGGCAATTTTCCCTGATGTGGAGTTGGATCTTCACGCACACCCCAATGCCTTGAGCATTGTGCATGGCGATTTTGTATCCACGGAAGACGGCAGCGGCGTGGTGCACTTAGCACCTGCATTCGGAACGGATGATTTTGACGCGCACAAGAAGTACAACCTGCCCATGCCGGTACATGTTACTCCCAACGGTCACTTCAAAGAGATAATCAAAGACTTTGCCGGACGTGCCATCAAGACCTTCACCTATGCCGATGGCAGTGTGGAAGAAGGATCGGACAAGGACATCATTATTGCTCTGAAAAAAGCGGGAAAAATTTTGAAGTCGTCCATGGACTACCTTCACAATTACCCTCACTGCTGGCGCACCGGAAACCCCGTGATGTACTACGCGCGCGACTCCTGGTTTATCAGCTCGCCCAAGTATCGCGAGCGCATGATCGAACTCAACAAGACCATTACCTGGCAGCCCGAGGAAATCGGCAGCGGTCGCTTTGGCAACTGGCTGGATGATGTTAAGGATTGGTCGCTTTCTCGCGACAGATTTTGGGGTACACCGCTTCCCATTTGGGTAAGCGAAGACGGCAGTGATGCTTTTGCCGTGGGATCTATAGAGGAACTCATGGAGGGCTTCTACCTTACTCCCGGCGGTGCACGCGTACCCGTGGCAGTTTCCGATGCAGAGCTCGATCTTCATCGTCCCTTCGTGGATAACATTGTGTTCGAGCGCAACGGCAAAACATACAAGCGCGTGAGCGAGGTAATCGATGTGTGGTTCGACAGCGGCTCGATGCCCTTTGCGCAATTCCATTACCCCTTCGAGAACAAGGAACTTTTCGAAAAGTCGTTCCCTGCAGATTTTATCGCCGAAGGTATAGACCAAACTCGCGGATGGTTCTACACGCTGCACAATATCGGCACCGCGGTGTTCGATAAACCCGCGTATCGTTCGGTGGTGGTGAACGAATTGGTGCTGGACAAAGACGGCAAGAAAATGAGCAAGAGCCTGGGGAACACGGTAGATCCCTTTGCTATGATGAACACCTACGGCGCCGATGCGCTACGCTGGTACTTCATGGTAAGCAATCCGCCGTGGAAGCCCACGCGATTCGCAGAGAAGGATATTGCCGATACCGTGATTGCCGATTTCTTCCGCTCGCTCACCAATACCTACGCATTCTTTGCACTGTATGCTAATGTGGATGGATTCACCGGCACCGAGCCCATGGTGCCCGTTGATGAGCGCCCGGAGATCGATCGCTGGATATTGAGTGCATTACACTCACTTCGAATTTCGTACTGCACCTACATGGATGCGTACGATATCACGCGTGCAGCCCGCGCCGTGCAAGACTTTGTTCGCAACGATGTATCCAACTGGTATGTTCGTCGCAACAGACGTCGCTTCTGGAAGGGCGAGAACGACGCCGACAAAACCGCAGCGTATCAAACACTTCGCACGGTGCTCATGGATGTTAGCGAGCTCATCGCTCCCATCGCGCCGTTCTTGGCGGAAGAGTTATATCAACGCTTGGCAGTGGACGGAGATATATCCTCCGTGCATTTGCGCACCTTGCACCCGGGCGATGGCGCCGCCGTAGACGCCGACCTGGAACGCCGCATGGCTGCAGCGCAGCGCATTGTGTTCCTTGCTCGATCGCTTCGCGAAAAATCAAAAATCAAAACACGGCAACCATTGCAGCGCATTCTTGTGCCGGTGATGACTCCCCAGCAGCGCCGAGACATCCAAGCTGTGGAGAGTTTGATTTGCGAGGAGATCAACGTAAAGGGCATCGAGTATGTTACCGACGATGTCGGTATCGTGCGGCGCAGTGCCAAAGCTAATTTTAAGTCGATGGGTAAAAAGGCCGGCAAGAACATGAAGGCCATTGCCGATATCATTCGCACCTTTACGAACGATCACGTACGCATTCTTCAACGCGGCGAGTTTGTTCCTGTAACGGTAGAAAACGAAACGTACTCGATTACCCTGGAGGATGTAGAAATTCTCTCCGAGGATATCGAGGGATGGCTGGTGGCAAGCGAGGGCGACACTACCGTTGCTCTGGATACCGAGCTTACTCCCGCTTTGGTGGCAGAGGGCCATGCTCGCGAGTTTGTTAATCGCGTGCAGAACCTTCGCAAGAAGGCGGGCCTGGAGGTTACCGATCGCGTGGTGATTCGATATAGCACCGGCAGTGATGTTCTTCGCAGTGCTTTGCAAAGTACCTCGGAGTATATCTGCACGGAAACACTGGCCACTGCGCTGGAGCACCATGAACTCACAGACGGCGAGGCCACAGACATCAACGAATTGGATGTGGTGATTCAGGTTGAAAAGGCATAACGTCCGTGGTGACAGCAAGCTTGGAGCAGATAGCTTGAGCAGATAGCTTGAGCAGATAGCTTGAGCAGATGGCTTAAGCAGCAAGTGAATAAGCCGAGCGCATACATATGCCTTCATACATTTTCAGGAACCTTATGACTTCAGGTCTGCGCGCAGCGCAGCTAGTGCCCACCGGTGTTTCGGGAACGGAGAAATCCATTCTTCCTAATGGCGTGCGCGTTATCACCGAGCATGTTCCCGGCGCGCACTCGTTTGCGCTGGGCATTTGGGTGAATGTGGGTACGCGCGATGAAGACCCAACCACGGCCGGCATAGCGCATATGATCGAGCACTTGGTGTTTCGGCGCAGCAGCACACGCAGTTCGCGCCAGATTGCATCGGCGTTCGAGGCGCGCGGCGCCTATGTAAATGCCTTTACGAGCAAAGAGCAAACGTGCTACTATGTGCGTGCGTTGGATGCGCATTTTCATTCCTGCCTTGAAGTACTGAGCGATATCGTGATGAACCCGGTGTTTCACATTCGCGATGTTGAGAAAGAGCGCAGCGTGATTCTGGAGGAGCTCAAGAGCTACGACGACGAACCCGAGGAGTTGATTCTGGATATTGCCGAGCAGCATTTGTTTGGCGATCACCCCATGGGGCTGCCTATTGCCGGGCATGCGCATACCGTGCAGGCAATTCGCGTGAAGCATCTGCGCGAGTTTCACAGTGCGTGGTATCATCCCGGAAACATCACAGTGGCTGTGGCCGGAGGCATGGAGCATAGCGATATAGTCCGCGCCGTGAGCGAGGTAATGAAGCACCATACGGCTAAGCGGGGCTCGCGCTACCGAGTGCCGAATGCACGCACGTTGCCCCGAGCTCGCCGAGCGTCGGTTCATTCCATGGAACGTCCTTTTCAGCAAACGCACTTGTGCTTTGTGCGGCGCACCACAGGTGTTCGCCATCCGCAGCGCTGGGCGCTTACATTGCTGAACACCATTCTTGGCGATGGCATGAGCTCGCGCTTGCATCAACGCATTCGCGATAAACTTGGCGGTGCCTATTCGGTGAATTCAACCCTGCAGCTGCTTACCGATTGCGGTGTGATGGCAGTGTATGCCGGCGTGGAGCGCTCTTCGGCAGCACGCATCGAACAGGCATTAAAAAAAGAATTGAATAGTCTTGCCGCCGGCGTGAGTGCCACCGAGCTTCGACGGGCCAAGGAACAAGTAAAGTCCGGAATGATTATGTCGTTGGAAAGCATGTCTGCCCGCATGAACTCGCTGGCCAAAGCCGAGTTGGAAGAAGGTGTATTCGAAGAAGTTCGCCACACTCTGGAAGCTATAGACTCCGTGACTATGGCAGATATGAAATCCACTGCCGAAGCTCTTGGTGCTGCCACCGCATGGACGCAGGTTCGTATCGTGGGTTCAGAGTAAGCGATGAGTGATGAGAAGATTCAATCCATTCAACAAACTCAATCCATTCTATCCATTCAATGAGTACTGCGCCTTGCATCGTGTATATGGGTACTGCGGACTTCGGTGTTCCCGCATTGTCTGCGTTGCATCACACCTTTGGCGTGAAGGCAGTGGTTACTATTCCCGATGTACCTGTTGGCCGCGGCCGCAGTGTGAAGCCGTCGCCCATTAAAACGGCTGCGCTGAATCTTGGTATCGAAACTATACTGCAGCCCGCTTCTCTGCGCGATCCGGAGTTTGTGGAAGAACTTCGGCAACTGCAGCCGGATATTATCTGCGTGATTGCCTTTCGTATTCTGCCGCGCGTCGTGTATTCGCTTGCCAAGCGCGGCGCCTTTAACGTGCATGGCAGCTTGCTTCCTAAGTACCGCGGTGCGGCTCCCATTCATCACGCAATAATGAACGGCGATGATGTGAGCGGCGTGACGTCGTTTTTACTTAACGATGTAGTGGACACAGGTACAATGCTGTGCCGAGCGGAGCAAGCCATTCCGGATGGAACCACAACGGGCGAACTCTATGCAGCGCTGATGCCTCATGCTGCCAATGTGGCTGTGCAAACCGTGCACCTGCTTCTGCAGGATGAGATAACACCCCAAGTACAGGATGAGTCTCTGGCTTCCGCAGCGCCTAAAGTGTGGCGCGAGAAAAGCAGTATCGATTGGCAACAACCCGCACGCCGTGTGCGGCAATTTATCTTGGGATTATCGCCTTTGCCGTGTGCATGGACCATGATGAACGGCGATCGTGTGAAGATCTACAGGGCATCTGTTGCCGGCGGCATCGCTATGCCCGCCGGAAGTTGGAAGATGGATGGCAGCGATTGGTATGTAGGATGCGGCGATATGGCTCTGCGGCTGGACGAAGTGCAACTACCCGGCAAGCCGCCAATGAAGACAGAGGATTTCTTACGCGGATGGCGCGGAGACAAAAGCGGTCTGTTTGCTCGTGAGTAAGCGCTGCTTGCGCATTTGTTGGCGCCATGCGTTTGGTTGCGAGCACTGAATGCCGATATTGTATCTGTGCGTGAATGATGAAAGTCGCATAATTATTTCCACCGGTTTTTTTGTGCCATGAAAACACTGCGCGAATTCGTTCTTTCTTCCCAACAGTTTGTGGTTGCCCATCGTGGCTCGTCCGGCACTGCACCGGAGAACACTCTCTCTGCGCTTCGCGAGGCCATTGCCACCGGTGCGAAGATGATGGAGATTGATGTGCGCCTAACCAGCGACAACGAAGTAGTGCTGCTTCACGACCACGTGATGGGACGCACCACCAGCGGCAGCGGCAAAATGCAATCGATGACATGGGCGCAGCTGCAGCAGCTCGATGCCGGCTCGTGGTTCGGTGCAGGGTTTGCCGGCGAGCGTATACCGCACCTGCGCGAGGCGCTGGCTTTGCTGCGCGAGCACGAGTGCTATGTGAATATCGAGATCAAACCACCCTCGGCCACCGACAATGCTGCCGATCGCGTAGAGCGCATTGTAAAGGTTGTGGAAGAACAAAACATGCTGCAGAACACCTTGTTCGGATCCTTTCATCACGAGTCACTGCGCGCTCTTAAAGCTCATCACCCCACGGCGCACACGGCGGCCATAATGGTACCCGGCGATAAGCGCATGCCGTCGGAAATTGCGGCGGCTATAGGATGCGAGGCCTTTGTGTGTTCGCTTCGCGAATGCACGCACAAGCGTGTGAACGATGCGGTGGATCATGGGTTGTATGTGGGTGTGTATGGTGTAGATACCGAGGAGCAATTACACAAGGTGCTGAAGTACAACGTCAGCGCCATCGTAACGAACTTTCCTCAACGCATTTTCGCGGCATTGCCTGCCGGCAGTGATTCGGATAAACGTTCCGGCAAAGCCTCGAGTAAAAGTTCCGTCAAAGCCTCGAGCCGCAGCGGCTCAGGCAGCGCAAAGGTGCAAGCCGCGAAGCGCGCATGAGTGCCGGCCGGGAGACAAACACCGCGCGCCTGTTGCACACCGTGCATAAGCACCGCTCAACAGTATTCCAAAAGCCACCATCTGCCCACACAGTTCAGGCCTTCGCCGAGGTGCGCGATATACTAACGCAGGCTGCATCTGTCGGCCGGCAGTGCATACTTGATTCGTGCTGCGGAACAGCGCAGAGCACCATGCATCTTGCGGTACACAATCCGGATGCTCTGGTACTTGGCATTGATCGATCGGCTGTGCGCTTGGAAGCCGCACCAAACCTGCCTTCGAACGCTATCGTTCTGCGTGCCGAGTGCGCCGACTTTTGGGAACTCTGTGCGCGCAACTCTCTGCGCTTTGATTACCACAGTATCTATTACCCCAACCCCTATCCTAAAAGCGAGCATCTGATGCGAAGGTGGTATGCACATCCGGCCTTTCCTGCAGCTATGCGTATAAGCTCGTCGATGGAAGTGCGGAGCAACATGCAGTGGTATGTGCGGGAGTGCGCAGTGGTGCTGGGGGACTACGGCGTACAGGCCCGGGCAGAGCAATTCGTACCCGATTCACCTATCACCGCTTTCGAAAAAAAATATGCGGAAGCGGGTCACACCCTGTGGCGCGTTCGGGGCGATATTCCCGGAAAAAAGTCGTGAAGGGATTATCCCTGCTGCGTGTAACTTCGTGTATGCCTTTGCCCCTACATCACACGCCCATTCGTTCATGGCTCGAGCCGCGAATAGTTGTGCTACGCAAGCTTCTGAGTTTGGTAGTGCTATTGGCGTATGTGTCTATGAGCGCGCGGCAAATGCAGAGCGTGGCGCAAATGCAAAGCGTGCAGACTGCAAGCATTGTGCCCGGCTTTACTGCTACGCAGGCCGAACTTCGCAGCAATTTTTCTATCATGGATTCGTTGTGCGCGAGCGCTGCACAGCGCTTCAGCACTGCTTTAGCGGGCGGTAGTTATGTTACTGACATTTCGCTTACGGTGGCAAATCATCCGGCATCGTGGCTGGTACGCCAGCACCTGCTTGCTGCTCAGAACAAAGCTCATCGCGGTAATGTTGGTATGTGCACGGTGAACATCGTGGAGTGCGGTGTGCTCTACACCTCGCTTCCGGAAAAAGACTCCCTTCAACGCCGATGCCGCGTGGAACTTCGTGGCATTGCCGGCTCGGAGGTGATAAGCCCGGTGGAGTGTATGTATGTTGATACCATTGCGCGAGCCGATGTATCACGCGCCGAGTCTCCGCGCCATGAGGCCTTCGTTGCGGCGCTTCCGGCGCCGCAGCTAACGATGTGGGACGAAATTCTGGAGCCGCTGCTTGTGGTGGGCGCTCTGGCAACCACCGTTGTGTTGTTGTTCACGGTGCGCTCGCAGTAACAGTTGCTGTAAAGTGCGCGCCCTTGCTATTGCCTTCTACTCTGTACTAAAAACTCATGGAAATCTCTGAAGACACCTATACCGTAGTGGAGTATCTGGAACGTTTTTCCAACAACTCCTTGCGCAAGAAAAACGACATACTCGCAATTCTGGAATTGGCCTCGATCACTCTGAATGCCGATGTGATTTCGCACATGAGTTTTCATGGATCTGCTGTATGGCGCATCTTCTCTGTGATGCGCAAAACTCAACCCGGTAGCGAGAGTTTCATAAAACTCGAGCAGGAATTTTCGGTGTCGCTCAACGAAATGCGCGTGGGATTACTTGCAGTGCTGGAGCACGCAAACGAGGAAATATCTCAACGCTTCAGCGACGTGTACCTGGGCATGAGCGGCGGCGTGGCCAAGAATCTCACCGATTTGGCTCACGACTTCTCGCAGTTCAAGGACCTGCAAAATGCCGGCCGCCGCGGCGACGTAGGCGCCTCTTAGCGAAGAGACGTTGTTGAGGCTCCTCCCCGCGAGGTCTTCGAGCGAAGTATCGTTCGCGAGTTGTTCTTCCCGCGAGGTCTTCGAGCGAAGTCGAGAAGCAAGCGGGTGAAGAGGGTTGGAAACCCAACGAGAGCGAGACCTGTCCCCGCGAGGTCTGGAGGTTCAACGAAAGCGAGGCTTATCCCCCCGCGAGGTCCCTGAGTCCCTCGTCTCCGCTCGGGAACCACGGAGTCGAAGGGCCGAGGGCGCTGTGCGCATGGAAACTCAACACCCGCGCACGCTGCGCTTTGCACATCCAGCAGCATTCGATCTTCACAGATTTTGCAATCATCTTGACGTACTTAACCTAGAGTCAACTTTCGCGCCTGGCCTTCACGAGTTAAAAAAAAAGCTGCTGCATCCTATTCGATGCAGCAGCAGCAACAAGCATTACAGTGATGTTATTTACCGGCGGATAATAAAATCTCTAGCAGCAGTTTTACATTCCGTTAATCCTGTTCGAAACTCACAGCGCACCGAATACATCCCTTCCGGCCAAAGGTCAGTTTCCAGGGTCGTCACTCCGCCGGTACCCACACTTCCTTTGTACATGGTTTCACCTAAGATGTTGACTACCGTAAGAGTCGCGCCCTGTTTGACTGATGCACCCGGCGACTGTATACTTACGTCTACACGGGACGATGCAGGATTCGGATACGCGACAATGTAGATTTGCTCGGCAGAAATCGCGTTTAATGTTGAGAGGTCTGCCAGCACTTTTGGTAACTCTTCATCGCGTGCGTCATCGTAGTCATTATGCTGCACAAAGAAGCTGTACGTGGGCTCCAGCTCCTTACGATTGGGCTTGACAATAAATCGGTATTCGGCGTTGTTGCCATTTAGCAGTCGTCCGCTTACCGTTCGAACCTCGTTGCTTTCCGAGGGCTCCGCGGTGCATTGATATTCGGCCGAATACGCACGGGAGTCTCCACGTCGCTGAATACTCAGTGATATAAAATCCGTACCTGTGCCGTTGTACAACAGATGGAAGGGATACTCAGCCCCTACGGTGAACCAGTTCGTTACGAGCGAATTCGCCGCCAACGAATCTCCGTCCACTTCGGATTCCGCAAGCATGCCGAGCTGTAACGGCCTATCGGTTTGGTCCCTGATTTCCATGCACATACGCTGCGAACGCGTACCATAGCCATAGAGCTGCACGTTATCCAAGCCGTTGGATGCAGCCGGCGACTTCATAAGATGTGCGGCTGATGCCGTTATTGCCGAGTACTGCGAAGCATCCGGTTTTCGATACACACGCCGAGCGATATTACTCTGGGCAGGTTGGTCTATGAGCATGTATTCAGCCAACCGAGGCTGACTGGCGCCACGAACCGAAAAGTCTTCCGACCACTCCATATGGGGTTGGAGGAGAATGTGGTTGACGCCATCTAATACTTCAATATCCAGTGGAAATCTCTTTGCTTGGAAACTCTTAGTGTTTCCCCATAACTCCCGACTTGAAAGGTCCCTACCTGTTGCGGTCAGCGAGTAATCGAGTAGCGGAAAAGGCGCCGTATTGTAGACATTAGGGTAAAAGGGTGTTCCTGAGTTGGATGCAGAGATCCAGGCTGGCTTCTCATAGAGCGTAAATCGATCTTTTCTCCAAGCTATTTGATAGTAATTCCGTGCCTTTGCATTAGTGAGGGCAACAGTTGGTTGCTCAATAACAACAGGCTCCTGAAATTTCTTTCCTCTGCCGCACTCTGAAATACAAGCAATTGTTCCATCGCGGTTCGTCCAACAGTATTGGGTCCTTTCTATCGGACGCATCACTATTGAACTTGCTGTATGCGACAAGACTGCTGCTAAGATTTGACGACTGTCTTGGTCGTACAGATTTTTGCTTGTTTCATCCCATGCCAGAAGAGCATCCACATTGTTGGTTTCGTAATCAGTATACGTGTTTATAGACGGATGTAAGCTGCTGGGGCCGCAATGTTCCTTGACAGAAATCTCTTCAAGCAGTTTGGCGTACTTGCTGCGGTCGGGATATCCCGTCTGGTCGTCGACTTCTATGTATTCTACAGTATTGTATGATCTATCGCCGAATATATTTTCACGTCTCAGAAGCCCTGAGTTATTCGGCCAATTGCGACTCTGCCATAATGCCACAATTCCGCGTGACCTGTCGGAATAGCAAACATACTGTCCGTCTGCATGTGCATTAATGACAGGATGGCCGTAGTTCGATAGTATTTCACCCTTGTTCACGTCATAGATACACGGCCGCGCTAATGAGTCAAGGTAGTTTGCCGGAGTGAGTATGCTAGCGATATTAGGTTCATCTACGTTAAAGCAAGATTCATAGATACCGCCGGTGGTCTCCAACCCTCCACTATTCCCGACACTTTGAGCAGCGAATACAATAAAGGCTTTCATCGTTTGCGACTCATTGTCGAAACGAACTACAATTGATGGAAATGCTTTATCATTATGTGGTCTTGTACTTGGAATGTTGTGTGGCATAAGATACTGAGACACCAGTACTTCGGGCTCCCATTCAAGTCCATTTACGAGATTGCTCGAAGCCCCTATTCCGGAAAAACTACGCTGCACGTATCGACTCCGTTTGTAATAAACGTCGCGTAGCTCTGCTCCATTGGTAGCTTCGCCTGCCTTTCGGTGATAGACCAGGTGGTAGCGTATCTGGTTGCTGTCATACACCGGCGTACCGTTCTCCATTCTAAGAAACCTCGGTACTGCTACAATCTTTCGTTGTCCGGTGTTCAAGAGGGATCCTACTCCATCATTAGCGCCTGTACCCTCACTCACCGAGTTCTCCGGCACACGCATAGTCACCTCCAGCAGTTTCCCTTCGCCGGGCTCAAAGTTTATGGCTAAGTAAGAGGTTGATGATACAATGGTATCAAGACCTCGAACGCCGGATGCTACAATTTCCCGTACACGTAGCAACTTACCTTTGGAATCAGGATCACTTGTTGCGGTGCTCTTGTACAGGAATTTCAGCGTGATTTCGCGCCCACCCAAGCGCTCATTGTACCGGGCCTGCCACCACTCCTTAGTACGACTATCGTTTGGAACCTTCCAATGGACTCCACCGGTACTCTTCAGGCTATCCCACTCCGCTGTGGTTAGATAGGTCATCTGGCCGCGATTGTAGGTGTCACCCTCGTGACCGGCGGCCGACGCTTGCGTGCGCACGTACCGAAACAAAGGATCAGTGCGCCTATTCATAACGCCGATCACTATAGAAGAATCCTCATGGGTCCTGTTAATTGCTGACGATTCTATTTTTACGGCAGGGTTCGTGAACAGAGTAATGTCGTAGAACCCGGAGTCTAGTCCATGGTTCTGCTCATACTCGGCTACTGCGGCACCCTCTTGAGAAATGCGGACTAGGGGCCGTGTGAGCGTAGCGCTGATGTCGAGGTACTTTTTTAAAATCGTGTCCTTGTAACCATCAAAAGCAGATCCGCTCGAGGGGTCTTGCGCATACATCTTGATAAAGCCCTTCCCGTAGCACGCCATGAATTTCAAGCCCATGATATAGGATTCATTGTCCATGATCATTCGATGCAGCTTCTCGATTTCAATGCGGGTATTCTTCATGCCGGTATAGATTGTCTCGTAGGCATTGGTCGTGACAATCGTTTTATTAGGATCGTTTTTATCCTTTGTCTCTGTACACGTATTCCAGCCCATTTTCTCCCATTCGTACCCCGCCATATTCAGCAACGGATCCCGACTCTTTAGAGTTACACCTTTATTATCGACAAAGGCGTACTTCTTGCCAAGATGCGGAGTAGCATCTTCCTGATTTCGATCCAGATAGTCACCGCCTAGTAACTCGTTGCGTAGCCAGTCGGCGGGCTTCATGTTCGCATTATCGGCTAGCGCCTTGTAGGCGTTCTGCCACGGCGAATTGGAACGATGCAAGTCAGTGAATGAATACGGTTTTACCTCATATGTCCGCTTTGCACGAATAAAATCATACGAGCAAAGGCCGAGCTGAGCGCTAGATTCAGCATCTCGTTGAGCTACATTATCTCCCTCATCAACCAATCCGTTAGAATTCTTGTACCAGTACACAAGGCCCTTTGCACCAAAAAGAACCGGCAACCATATTTGCGCGCGAACTTCTTCTGCTGTGCGGAAGCGATCCTTATGGCCAATTGTTCGCAGGTTATTCTTTATAGACGGATCTTTTATTGATGGATAAATTAAGATTCCGGGATCAATCCATACGTTTGCCCACCATGTATTACCCGAGAAAAGCAATCCCGGTTGTTTATAATAGCAGTCATGTAAGTCTCGCTCCATTCTACTCTGTACGGACGAAAGAACTACATGAGGATACGGCCACTCTTTCGTGTAAGGATCATCATCGTAACTGATTTGGCGAATGGCACCGCCACCGGTGTTTGGGGCAATACAAAAGTGATTGGAAATAAAGTCTGTTTCATAACCACTTTTTAATGAATCTGAGACATGCGTTCCATGTATATCCGTCTCGTACCCCGCGTACCCGCCGCTGAAACCGAGCATATCCACCTTATTATTGTCTGGTACTTTATCGTCGAAGTATTGCTTCCCCCAACGCACAAGTGGACTCATTTGGCCGCCACCTAAAAAGATGTTCGAGCCGTTCCAGAATTCGCCCATGCCTGTCATTGTTTGAAGGTGCGAGGCGCAGTTGTTCTCTATGTCCCGGTTAATATTGTAGTATATAGACGCTCTCGAGAATTGCTCTTGTTTTAATTCTCCGTTCAATAATCTATTAACATACCGCATGGACGAGTAGTGTAACGGGCCCGTCTCGTCCATGCCGTATATGCCACACAGCTTCCACCCCAGCGGATCAGTTTCTCCATTTGTCTTGTTTCCGCTTCCGGACGGTGCTTTGTCGGAAAGCACCCAAGTGGGTTTATCATCGGGTTGATACACAAGGTTTATCACTTTCTGTACGTTTGCTCTTAAGTATAGGTCGTAATATCCTCGAAATAGTTTTTGCGCCCTGGGTGTTTCCAAGCGAACCCAGTTTATTAATACCGGAACTTTTCCATGGTAAGTCACTTCAACATCAAGGCTGTCTATGTAGGTCGACCCATAAGTCATCCCCACTTGTTCCCTTTCACCATCCGCCTCCTCTTCGCCGGTCCTGTAGGAAAAATCACGTGGGAGCAGCCTGGGATTATCGTAAGGTGTGGTTCCGGCATCCAAGCCATTTAATCCTATTAATGGGTCAGTATTCGATGGTTCAGTGCCACCCATAAACGTCATGTGAGCTGAAAGCGTAATAGGTGTACCTGTGGACGCGAACTGGCGCAGCATGCCGACCGTAATCTGAAACTCTTCTGTTTTGCTCTGCACATAGCTGTATGCACGGTTTGCAACACCAAGAATATTCGTACTGATAAGTGGCTCGGTCGAACGAATTTGTATGGTGTCAGTGCTGTTTAGTAATCCATTTGGTCCGCTAACTCTTGGTGTGCTATCAAACATTACAAATTGTCGCTCGGTGTACGTGCGACTATGTGCAAGAGCATCGTCCTGGTTTCCGGTTTTGGCCCATTTAACGTGCCGTGCCGGAATTTTCACCGTAAGGAGCACAAGGTTATCCGGTAGTTGGGCAGTGGATGCTGGAGGTATTCCCTCGGCTTGAAGATTAATGCTCAAGTAGAAACGTTTACCGTTGAATTCGTGGAAGGTGTTTCGGTCTAATGGCTGATTCTCATTTTGGTCCCGAAGATCTTCCTTACTGGTCTTCCCTGAACAACCTATTTCAAGTGGTGGCCTACGACAATTTTGGAATCGCAAGATGTCTGTGCGCCATGCTCCCTTAAGTGCCGTTAGAGCCGTTTGAGTGATTGGTATGTCGGTTGGTTCGAATCGCTGATACTGAAGATTGTTTATCACGCTCAGTCGTCCCTGCTTTTCTCTGAAACCAAAGATTGTGCCCTCCAATTCTTGCACTCCAAGCTCCGAGGTAACCACATCCAACGTAGGCTCGAGGTGGAGTGCCTGCGCGTTCATTATGGCGTTCGTCCATTCGGAACCAGCTACTTCGGCACCAAGATCAGTTGTTAGATACTGTCGCGGAAGTATACTATTAAGTATCTGCTGATCTTTACAATCCAGAAAGGGTTCAACAACAAACATTCCTTTTTTGAAGTCCGCACTGAACGACCAACTCCCTGTGTAGTTTATGAGGCCGTAGCGTGTATAGTCGGCTATACCATGGTACATATTCATGTGCATAGCTTCGTCCAGAAGAGAACCTGCAGCTCCCCAGTTCCATCCGCGTATAAATGTGCCTGCGTATTTTTCGAACGTGAATGCGGCAGTCTGACTCGGCTTAGTAATCATGCCGGTACCGGAGCGGCCAATAATGGGCTGCGGATCGAAAGAGTCTTGCGAGAACGCCGCAACTGTTGCTGCGCAGATTCCTGCCAGCAAGATGAGTATGGTTTTCATGGTTGTACTCCTATCGATTAATGATCACATTCACCGTCTCCGGCGCCAAACCGGGAGAACGCAATCGAAATAGATAGGTACCTACGGGAAGAGAAGAAACATCCACGATCAATTCGTCGGGAGTTCGTTGGAGTGCGGTTGGTTCTAGTTCAATACTGCGGCCACCGGCGCTTGCTATTACATCCA
>JBKCNS010000052.1:0-20824 GCA_046297095.1 Kapaibacterium sp. (SeqCode)
CAGGGACTGGCAAAGTATCGCGAGTACTGGCATGATGTCGTTGGCTACAATTATCGCATGACAAACATTTGCGCTGCCATCGGACTTGCACAGCTTGAGCAGGCAGAGGCGTTTATTGCACGCAAACGTGCAATTGCCATCATGTATACAGAGATGCTGCACGGCACTCCGTACGAAATGCATCTGGAGCGTCCGGGCACAACACATTCATATTGGATGATGTCTTTGCTTACGCCTCATGCATCACAGCGAGACGAGCTTCGCAATCACTTGGCATTGAATGGAATTGAAACGCGACCCACGTTTTATCCCGTGCACACCATGCCCATGTATTCTCAGCGATATGAGCGTCATACCATCAGCGAGAACATCGCGCTTCGCGGAATCAACCTTCCCAGCCATCCGGGACTATCCGATGCGGAGGTAAAGCGAGTGGTTGATACCATAAAAGCATTCCCTATAGACTCAGCGGAAAGTACGTTGACCACAAAGAAACGTAAGCCATCACTGATGCAGTCACACGATTTTATTCGTGTACCCGGAGCCATACCTGTTGCCTCGGCTGTAGATCACATTGCTGCTTCACGAGAAAGAAAGTAGAGGGCTTTGCAATAGAACGAGGTTGCATATCACGGAAACAAACAAGTACTAACGATTACTCACGCGGGCGAACACGTGCATACACTAACAGATCAGTTCACAGAGCGCAGCCACGGGGTGTTTCGATTTCTTTCGAGGGAAGTGATATCCGGTGCCTTTGTTCAAGAAAAAAATGGCGAGAATCTTATTCGCCTTTTAGTTGAGCAGCCTCCGTATGTACTGGTGCTCGGCGATACCGACGATGCTATGATCACGCTTTCCGATGCTCAGCGCCAAGGTGTTGATCACGTGGTGTTGTGCTCGTCGGCGCAGGATATGTGTATTCAATATCTTCAGGACTGTTCCTGGATTCGCTCCGTTACCGTGATACCAAGCCCGGATGCCCCCTTAGGGAGCCAGCCTCAACCTCAAGCACACAGCCAAGATTTTGGTCAAATTCAATCCATTATTACGGCAATCAGTCGTGCCATTCCAAACTGCCGTGGTGTGGGCTTAAAGGCCTTCGATGCACGCTTCGCCTCTCTGTTCTCGACCGAAGAGCGGGAGCGCCTTAGCCGCGTTGATATAGCGGGCAGTATTGCAGTGAATACAGTAAAAAACTCAGTAGTAAAAAAAACGGATATTCACTCGTCAGCGCAGCAGCGGCCGACCGTGGTTGTTCATGCGCACGATATATGCGTGCCTGCAGGACGTACCCTCCGGCCCATCATTAATCCGCGTTGGTGGGCACCGCTCATGCATGCTCTAGGCGAGCTGAATGCAGAGATCATTATAACCGGCAGCGAGGAACTACGGCACGTGTATGCTACACCGGCCGGAAGCACCGATATGCGTAGCTCTTCTACGGAAGATCAACGCGCTGTGCTCTCTCGCGCTACGATGTTTGTGAGTAGCGACTCTGCTGAGCTGGTCATTGCGGCATTGCATGGAGTGCAGTGCTTACGCTGCGCCCCTATGCGTGGCATCGACATGTTCGATTATGTGAGTGACAGGGAAGAGTATATCTACTCGCGCTTTCGCAATATTCAAACGGTATCAAGTGCCGAGGAACTCTGCAGAGCCGTGAAGGGCGAGGAGCGCCCCGCCACACTCATAACCGGTGTTCATCGAAACAACTTTAGCTCCTTTCATCCTGTGTTCTGGCAACGCTCGTACGCAACCGCAAAGCAGGTACTGATCAAGAGCTCGACGGCGGTAGGAGACTCGCTGATGATCAGCGGTGTTGTGCGTGCAATCAAAGAGCGTTATCCTCATCCGGAGATTACGGTTTCGGGGCCGCAGCATATACTGGATTTGTACCGCACCCATCCTGATGTATCGCGCACCGTGCTCCGCGGCTCGGCCGCAGAGCTTGTGTGTGAACGTGATGCCGACGAAGTGGTTGAGTACAATTTCATCATGGATCGCTTGCCGGAGTATTACCACGGTATTCACCTGTTCGATGTGTTCGCCAACATTGCCGGCGTTGCCTTACCCTCCAAAGACATAGCTTACGAGGCTACCGAGCAGGAGATTGAATCAACGCGGCGAGTTCTGGAAAACAGGTGGAGCCATGTGGATCAGAAGCTCATTCTGGGCGTACATTTTTCTACCAACAAAGACGCAGAGCGCTCGTACCCTCATGCTGCGGAGCTTGTATCGGCGCTGCTTCAGCGATATCCAAGCTTGTGCGTGGTGAACGCCGGAACGGAGCAGTTGGGATTTTCGCATGAGCGACTTCTGGAATGTTCGTCTATCCCCGAGTGGGGCTTGCGCGAGCACATTGCGGCCATGAGTCATTGCCAAAAAGCTATTACCATCGACAGCTCATTTCTGCACGTTGTTCACAACTTGTGGAGTAAACCCACGCTGATGCTGCAAACGGTTTCCCGCATGGAGCTTATTGTGAACATGCAGCGTAATACAATTGTGCCTGTGCGAAACTCAGCGCATGGTTGCACAGCGTGCTACTGGCTAAAGCCCACTTGCAAGCGAGATTGTATGGCGGCACTCGAGGTTCAAACACTTTTACCCCAGGCCATAGAGTTTCTGGAAGACCGCTTGCAGCCCATGTCGATGCAGTCTGCTGCTCATGCCGATCCCGTGCTGGTAGAATACGACGCCGATGCATCGAAAATTGCTCAGGTATTCCACGAAAACGCGCGAGCAAAAAGATTTATCAAAGCTGTGGTGATGCATACATCCGATCTTCCCGAGTATGCTCAGCAGTGGAATGGCGTGCAAGTACTCCAACAAGAAACACAGCGGTCAACGGATGAACACGCAGCATCGGCTATTTCCACCATGTCGATGCAGTGGATATAGAGTGCCCTGAAAGTTTTGAAAGTCATTCACCTGCACCTGAACATCTGAACTCTTTGATGAGACTGTGAATGAAGCGGGAGGTTCCCGCCCTGGCAACCAATTCTCAGGCTTCCTGAACGCGCAGTAAAACACTCCATCTTTGCCTGCTCCCTCGTAATTTTACGGCATGATAACCTATCAAGTATTGTGTACGGTTCCTGAAGATATCGAGCACGAGTGGCGCGATTGGATGCTGAGCGAGCACATTAAGGATGTGATGAATACGGAGATGTTTGTTGAGTATTCTCTGCAACGCGTCATCAAGCCGCATCCCGATCATACCTCTCAATATGCCATTCGCTACAGAGCCGATTCCTGGGACAAGATTGAGCAATACCGCAAGGATTTTGCTCCCGTTCTGCAGGCAGCGCACAATGCCAAATACGGCTCCGCAATTAGTGTGGAGCGCAGTGTACTCGAGGACGTTATCATATAATTTTGGGTAGTAGCCACTACCGCCACCACGGAGAATCACAGCATTTCAGAATCTCAGCATCGACGTAACACAACAACACATCATCACAGCCACACCGTTCCCATCACCATGAGCGATTCACAACCAACTTCTCAACACACTTCTCAAAGCGGCTCTGCAAGCGAATCGCCAAACGACTCTGCCGTGCTGCAGTCACTAGACCCTCGCGTAACACGCCTTGGAATTCCCGGCGATTTGTCTACACAGAGTTTCACGCCAACTGCTCCTCTAGAGCATTTGGAAACCTATGAAGTGTTTCATCAAGCAAAAACCGGTGCGCGCCATGTGCATGTGGGCTCTGTTCACGCGCCATCCCATGCCGTTGCCGTGCTCTTTGCAAAGGAGCAGTTTGGACGCCGCTCGCAAACGGTGAATATGTGGGTGGTGAAAACGGAGGACATTGTTTCCATTGCGCCCGATGATGCCGACTTTTTCACCACGACTCCGGATAAAGATTTTCGCGAGGCCAGTGGTTACAAAGTGATGCAAAAGATTAACGCTTTCAAGAAGGCCAGAAAAGAGGAACAAGACGCACAGAGCAGTGCGGGTCAATCATCGGAGGCGAAGGCATGAAAGAAGATGCGATAAAAAATCTGGCTATGCGCCTGGCAGATGATGCGTTGATTTATGGTCATAGAAATGCAGAGTGGACCGGCTTAGCGCCAACGCTGGAAGAAGACATTGCGTTTTCCTCCACCGCACAGGACAAGTTCGGGCATGCGCAATCGCTGTATGCTTTTCTGCAAACCATGGGCGGTCCCGATCCCGATACCGCGGCCTTTATGCGCGATGAAAAGGATTTTCTGTGCTGTCATTTTGTGGAATTCGAGACCATTGATTACGCGGTAGCACTCATGCGGCACTTTTTGTTTGATACTGCCGAGCGTTTGCGCTATACCTTTCTTGAACGCTCGTCGGTGGAGCAGCTGTCGCAGCTTGCTACGAAGATTCGCGGCGAGATAAAGTACCACACGTTGCATGCGCGCACCTGGGTGCAGGTACTGGGTGCTCAGGGCAACGAAGAAAGTCGCTTGCGAATGCAGTCGGCTGCCAACATGTGTTATCCCATGGCCTTCTCGATATTCGAGCCGTCGGCATTCGAAAGCACACTTCGCAGCGAAGGTGTTTTTGTGGGTGAAGAAGAGCTGCAGACCGCATGGATACAGGAAGTGGCGAAAGTGTTTGCCGAGTCGTCGCTGGTTGTGCCGGATGTGGCCGACAAGACTGCGCACTATGGCGGACGACGCGGATACCACACCGATGCTTTAGCGCCGCTCATTGCCGAGATGACAGAAGTGTTTAGAATAGATCCCACAGCCAAATGGTAGAGATATCGTCACATACTTTGCCTACAGCGGATGATGTTTCGCAGGCCTTGCTGGATGTAAAGGATCCCGAGATACCTACGATATCCGTGGTGGATCTTGGTATCATCACGAAGATCGATGTTGATGCCGAGCATCGTAGCGTGCAGGTGACCATGACGCCTACCTTTGTGGGCTGTCCGGCGGTAGACCACATGAGAAACGAGATCGAGCAAAGGGTAAAGCAAATGCCGTTTAGCGAGGTTCATGTGCAGGTGGATTATTCTATTCCATGGTCCAGCAACAGAGTATCGGATCGCGGCAGAGAAGCATTGCACAAACATGGCTTGGCATTACCCATGAGATTCGAAGGTGAGTTCGATCCTGAAATCATGCTCAATGCAGAGTGTCCGTTTTGCGGAAGCTCCAACACCAGGCTTGTATCGCCCTTTGGCCCTACATTGTGCCGAGCATTGTATACCTGCTCAGCATGCTCACAAAGCTTCGAGCAATTCAAACCGGTGTAGTGCAGTTTCGCTCCGCTCGTGCCCTGTACCTTGTGTTCTTTACTCTGAACTCTGTGCAACGTGACATGTACCGCGTGACCGGTAACCTGTATCCGTTATTCTGTGCCTGTGAAGCGTTTATTATCCACCCACCGCGAAGATTACCATGATTGAGAATCGTGATTTTGTCTGTACCAATGGAGAGCGAATTCCTGTTGGTACTATGTATTGCATTGGCCGGAACTACGCTGCCCATGCCAGAGAAATGAATGCACCATTGCCGGACGCACCGCTGGTGTTTATCAAACCTCCTAATGCTTATCTGCCAAGCGATTCCGTGCTAAAGCTTCCCACGTTTTCAGACAATGTGCATCACGAGGTGGAACTGGTGGTAGTAATAGGAGCCGACACCGATGGCTGCACCGCCGAGCAGGCAAGCGCATACATCGCCGGATACGGTGTAGGCATAGACTGCACACTTCGGGATGTTCAAGCGCAGGCAAAAGCAAAGGGAGAGCCATGGTCGGTGAGTAAATCCTTTCGCGGTAGCGCTCCCATATCCCGCATAGTTCCTGCAGCAGAGGTCAGCTCTGCCGACGCGCTGGAGCTGGTGCTGCGCACAAATGGCCACGAGCGTCAACGTGGTTCAACAGCCATGATGGAACGATCGGTGGGTGAGTTAGTGGCCTACATTTCTTCCGTGTTTGGACTTCGCCGCGGGGATTGCGTCTTTACAGGTACGCCCGAAGGAGTAGGGAAGATGAGCGCAGGCGATGTGGTGGAAGCCGAGCTTTGCGGCTATACCTCGCTGCGCATTCAGGTTGCGTAGAATGTAGTGACAACCATAGATGATCGGGTTCACGGCTTGATACAAGCATGCCCGCTTCTCTTTTTTTTCGTGGTACGGGCAGGGCAGAATGGTGACGGTATTTGCTGAACTGGGGAAAACTTTTTTTCGTAAATGCCTTAAAACGCAGGACTTCCGTGTTTTGTGACGGAATTTTCATTGGCCGGGTCGGCATTTTTTCCGATTTTTATGCGATGTCTAAACCCCGTAGTGTCAGATTCTTTGCACATTACACTCGTCAATGGACCGGGTTCAACGGGCATCATGGATCTTTGACATCGTATATGTTGGTTATCATCGTGTGTTTTCTCGTCGCGTTGAGTTCGTGTTCACACGAGCAAACGCGATTATCGGAAACGACGTTTACGTATAACGAACCTAATGGTATAACATCATTGGATCCTGCGCGAGCAGGATATCAGGCCGCAATTTGGGCCGGCACTCAGATATATAACGGATTAGTGGAGCGTGATTCAAACTCGCTGATCGTTCCGTGTATAGCCGAGTCGTGGCAGTCGGATCCCACCGGAACTCGATGGGAATTTCGATTGCGACGCGATGTTGCTTTTCATGATGATGCATGTTTTGGTTCAGCCCGTACGCGTTTGGTGACAGCAAAGGACATCGAGTATTCGTTTCTTCGATTGCTGGATGTTCGTACAAAGTCGCCGGGGCTATGGGTGTTTCAAAAGCGTATCAAGGGAGCCGAGAGCTGCATAGAGCAAACTCGCCGCGGGCTACCGCCTTCGTGCGAGGGTATTCGATGCATGGGTGACTCAATTATTCAAATTGATTTGACCCAACCGTTCGCGCCTTTTCTTCAGCTGCTCAGTATGCCGTACGCGTGGATTATTCCCCGCGAGGCAGTTGAGTACTACGGAGAGGAATTCAGCAGACATCCGGTAGGTACAGGGCCATTTCGTATGGATCATTGGACACCGGATATCGAACTGGTTCTGCAACGCAATCCTCGGTATTTCAAGATCGACAAAACAGGCAATCGTCTTCCATATATGGAGAGTGTGGTCGTCACGTTTGTGCGCGACACCAAAACGGAGTTCATGGAGTTTCGCAAAGGCAAGCTCGATGTGCTATCCGCTTTGGATCCTTCCATTGCAACAGCTGTTGTGAATAGCGACGGCACTTTGCAACGGGCTTTCGCAGCATACTCGCTTCAGCAAGTATGCGCTGAATCCATAGAGTACTACGGTATTCTTTTGGATACTGCATGCGAAAGCGGTAAGGCATCGCCATTGTCCCGTTCGGCGCTTGTTCGGCAAGCTTTGAATTATGCCATAGATCGTGAACGAATCGTCCGCTATGTATTGCACGGGAAAGGGGTACCTGCCCATCACGGAGTTATTCCGCCGGGCATGCCGGGTTTTTCTCCGGAAGTCCATGGGTACAGATACAATCCTGATCGTGCACGAATGTTGTTAACAAAAGCCGGGTATCCCGGCGGAGCAGGATTGCCTGCGGTTACCTTACAAATGGGCAATAGCGCCCGCACAGTTTCGGTAGGCGAGGCAATACAACAAATGTGGAAAGAGATTGGGGTGACCGTCAACCTCAAGCAAGTTGACTTTCCTCAGCACTTAGAGATGGTAAGTGCGTCGAAGCTTGCGCTTTGGCGTACGAGTTGGATAGGGGATTACTCGGATCCGGAAAATTTCCTGGCGCTTTTTGCATCAGAATTTTTCTCCCCGAGCGGACCCAACACAACACACTATAAAAGAACGTCAATCGATTCTCTGTACGGATTGATTGCATCGTCTCCCGTTTCATCGGAGCAGCGGTATCGCTGGGTTCACGAAGCGGAAAGACAGATACTGGAAGATTGCCCTTGGGTTTTCCTCTATTACCCCGTTATTCAACGGTTAGTACAGCCGAACGTTACCGGTTTGCCCATAGATGGGTCCGATCGTTTGGTTCTGGAACGTGTTCGTAAAATTCGTTCCACTCGGTAGTCGGTTTCGGGTGATGTCGGAAGAAGAGTTTCGAACTCCTTTTGCAAATAGGTATTCAATACTCTGCCGTCCGGCCACACCCTTTCCCTGTTGTTATGGTTGCCGTAGAGAGATCGCGGTGAACCGATAACACGGGATGAAAATGAGGTCTTCATGTTTTGCGGCAAGAGTCCGCACCCAAGGAAAGAACTCTTTCAATCATCCCGACCAAGAACAGGCGTAGTAATTTTTTCATTATTGGAGGTAAGATGGGTTTACGTAGTAAGCTCTTTCCATTTCTTACCGTGGTACTGGCGTTTTTGGTCGTTATTTCATCTGTTGAGATTGAAGCAGCAAAAAGTTCCAAATCGTCTACCCATGGTGTTGGGAAGAAAGTTCATTCTAAGAAGGTTAAAAGTCGCTCAAAGAGAAAACATCGTCGCTCACGCGCTTGCAACACAGTAGTGGGCAAACATCAGGCATTGGAGCTTTTGAAATCAGGTTCACCTGAGTTGCAAATGCTCGCCGGTGTAGGTGATGAGTCTGAAGTACAAACATCCCCCGCACTGGATGTATCCGTTCAGAAGCAGCTTCTTCAAGAAGTTGAAGACATTACGGATCTGCAGAACGAAGAGGATGCTCAAATCGACGCTGACAACTTCCGCATGTTGTGGTTGTCCTACGTGGATCCCGTTGCGGACCCGGAGGAAAAAGAGTTAACGCTGGCATGTGGTATTCCGAAGCAGAGCATGATGAATGCCATCATGGAATGGCTTGGTACCCGCTATCACTTCGGTGGTACAGGGCGCACCGGAATCGATTGCTCGGCATTCGTTCGTGCGGTATTCGCCTCCAGCGCGAATCTGGTTCTTCCTCGTACGGCTCAAAGCCAGATCGAAGTTGGACAACGCATCAGAAACGTAGAGGATTTGCAGTTTGGCGATCTTGTATTCTTCCACACTGCACGCCATGCCTATGTTTCGCACGTGGGTATTTACTTGGGTAACAACTTGTTTGCGCACTCCAGTTCACGGTTTGGCGTTACGGTTTCGCCCTTGAATAGCGATTACTACAGCTCGCACCTTGTAGGCGCTCGCCGCCTTACGGAAAACGATGTTGTAGCTCTATCGGCGCAAAACACGGTGGCAACGGGCACGCATTAAGGTCCGTTCCTTCATATACGAATGTCATCAGTTCTTTAAACAAGCTCTTTACCCGTTGGTAAAGAGCTTGTTTTGTTTTAGACTTTTGTTACGAGTACTTCCAAGTGACTCATGTTATAAATACTTCCGCGCGACTCATGTTTTGCTTCATCACAGCGCGCGCACTTTACACCATATGATACAGTTTGAAGATTGGGGCCTGATTGAGTACGCCGTTGCAGACCAACGACAGATCGACTACGTTGAGCAGATTAAAAAGGGCGAGCGTCCAAGCACGCTGGTGTTCTGCCAACATCCTACGGTGATTACCGCGGGTCGCGCCACCGAAGATGGGCATGTGATTACCAACAATGAGCGTTTGCGGGCTCTGGGTATAGACGTCGTTTCCAACAACCGCGGCGGCGACGTTACGGTGCACAATCCGGGGCAACTGGTTGGGTATCCGCTCTTTCATCTCTCGCATTTTAACGAGGACTTGCACTGGTTTCTACGGGAGATCGAGGAATGCATGATTCAAACTCTTGCGCAGTACCACATTACGGGGCATCGCATCGATGGCCTGACGGGAGTGTGGGTTGATAACAGCCGAAAGATCTGCGCCATAGGTATTCACTGTTCGCGGTGGGTGATCTCACACGGATTTGCTTTGAATGTTGTAAACGACACATCGGCTTTTGGCCATATTATTCCATGCGGTATTGCCGATAAAAGCGTTACATCTATATCCGAGGAGCTGGGGTATGCAGTTGATTTTCATGAAGTTGCAAAAGTTTGCAAAGAGATAACATCAACTCGTTTTCAGGAAGTGAAAAAAAACTTGTGAGGAAAGCCTGCCAGGTGTTATGTTAGCAGCCCAAATGACGGTAAGCGGGAGTAGCTCAGTGGTAGAGCGTCACCTTGCCAAGGTGAATGTCGCGAGTTCGACCCTCGTCTCCCGCTCGATGGCGCAAGCCATCACTTCCTCTTTATGCTGCATGCCTTGCTATCAATTCCCCCCGATGGCAGGGCATATTTTTTTGCCCCCCAAAAAAGCGAACCCGCAAAGGACGGCACGGCAACTCTCATGATCAACTAAGAATCATATTTCAGAGCAATGTCGGGAATGAGGGTAGGCTAACGAGGCGTGGCTTCGAGCACCGCCAAGCGTTGGCGCGCTTCCTGAAGTGCTCGTGAGGGCGTTTTCCTTGCGTACACGGCCTCCATAACCTCTTGTTCCAATATCTCTTCCGCCTGTAAGAAGTACGGCGGAGAAGGCAAAACAATAGATGCTTGAACTTGCGCGTAAAAGTTCCGTGCAAGCGGGCGGTTGAGCACCATTCGCATAGAAACGCCGGTGTCTTTAGTATCAATGTTTGTGCAGGGAAATCCGGCGTCGGGAACGAGAGCACAAAACTGAAGCTCCGAGCCAGGGGAGGATAGGTACTGCAACAACAACTTCGCCCCGGATGCTACGGATGTTGATGCGCTTAGAGCAAAACAATCGGCACTACAGATGGATGATCCGCGCAGCGCATTCCGCAGAGCATTCGATACTACTTCCGATACTGCTTCTGATACTGCTCCGGAAATCTCACCCGAGACGGTAGGGAACAAGGGCATCACTGTGTAATGGTTGGTGATTGCCGTGTCGCTTAGATTCCACATTCCTGATATCCATACACCAAGTTCACGTCTGCGCAAGCGGGCGTCTAACATGCGCGATGGCTCGATGATACCTGCTCGCGCCCACGCACAATACTCTTCCAAGCCGGCCACCGCATTTGAATCAACCGATGCAGACAGCGGCACTGTGCTGAAGATTCTGCTGCCCGAACTCCACAGAAAGGGCAGAACTTTTTTCAAAACATTATGCGGCTCGAACGACTGAACGCCAATGGTGGCATTCTTCAATTGCTCTGAGCAAATAGTACGAAGCATTTGCAGGTGAACGGATGCCGCGGCCGTACCGCGGGAACTTCGTGCCGTTGCCGCTTGGAGCACATCGTTACGCACAAACAATGCTCGAGTGTTCATCACCCACGGCAGCGCATAGACCTTTGCCCCGGTGCGAACGTTCGAGCGCACTGTATGGGGAACGGACTGCACAAGCTGCGAATCCAGCGCCAACAATACTCCTGCCGAGGCGAATTCTTGTACCCACTCCAGACCGAGGTGCACAATATCCGGAGCGGTGCCTGTGGCGAACGCCGATTGCAATTTTGCTTTGCCATCGGTCCAGCTTAGCTCCGTTAGCTCTACGATCAGATCAGGATGCTCTTGCTCAAAATTCTTCACAAGAAGCTGCAACGCATTGCGCTGTACCGGCTCACTCCAAAAGTGCCACAATCGTATGGTTGTTTTGGATGCCTGATTGGTTGAGGAGCGCGAACAGGATGTCCATACCACAACTGAAGCCAGTACCGCAACCAGAAGGGCTGCGCGGCTACACCTGCGGTGAATGGAACGTGCACTCATATTACCGTCTAGCCTTGATTGGAGCCGGAGCTGTAGTTTTCGCCGTTCTTACATTCGGCGGGGTAGATTTTGGTTTGCTTGGCGGTGCAGGGCGAGTGGGCGAACCCGACTTTGCCGGTACAGCGGTCGCAGCAGGGGAGACGGATTTGCCGGGAATAGACGGCACAGAATGCAATGAATCTGCCGCGCTGCTGTCTGCCTTGGGTGGGTTAAGGATCTTATCCGGGTGGAAGTATGCATCTAATATATCTCGGGCTATAGGTGCGGCACGTGTAGCACCAAATCCTGCGTTCTCTACCATGGCACAGATGGCAATGGTAGGATTTTCGGCAGGTGCAAAACAGATGAACCAGGAGTGATCCTTTCCGTGATTATTTTGCGCGGTGCCCGTTTTCCCGCAAACCTTCACGCCTTCTACCTGTACCATCGTTGCTGTACCACCGGGAGTATTGCATACATCATACATTCCGCGATGAATAATGTCGAAGTATTTCTTCTCTATCGGTATGCTGATTGAATCGTATGCATTTTTTTCCATCCGGCTACGGTCTTTATAGTAGTATGAGCGTACTATGTGTGGCTGATAATATGTTCCCTTGTTGGCCAATGCGCAACAATACGCTGCCATTTGTAATGGAGTAACACCTATCTCGCCTTGACCTATACCCAGATTTACCATACGACCTTCAATGAGGCTGCCAGTAACGCCACGACGAGCTAAAGAAGCTCTGTTCATTAAGGTGCCCTTGGCTTCCTCGGCGAGGTCTATTCCGGTAAGCTGACCAAATCCGAAGATCGAACCATACTTGTGGTATACCTCGATACTCATACGCCGTCCAAGCTCGTAGAAAAACGTATTACATGAAACCTGTAGTGCCCGCTGCACGGAAATCGCACCATGCGTTCCGTGGCAGGCGAAAGAACGGCCGCCAAAGGCATATGACCCCCGGCAATAAATCGAACTGTGCTCATTAATCATACCTTCTTGAAGTGCCGCCAAGGCCATGAGCATCTTCCATGTTGAACCGGGAGGATATTGCGCCTGTGTGGCTCTGTTAAACAAAGGCTTTTGAGGGTCGTTTACAAGCGTCATATACTCTTTGGACAGTTTTCCACTTGTGAATTGAGTCAAATCAAAATCCGGAGAACTTGCTAATGCCATCACTTCGCCATTGCGTGGATCCATAACCACAACGCCTCCATTGTCCGAGTTGAGGCCTTTTTCGGCTACCTGCTGTAATAGCGGATCGACACCTAAGTAAATATCAGAACCCTCTACCGCGTCTATATCGCTCTTGCCCTTGTTAAAGTTCTCTATTGGCTGACCTCCGGAATTCACTGCCATAAACTGAATTCCTTTGGATCCTCTAATAAATGTTTCATGGGATTTCTCCAATCCACTCTGGCCAATCAAATCGCCGGCCTTATAGTAACTGCCAAATCTTTTGATCTGCTCCGCCCCTATCTCTGATCTATACCCAAACAGGTGCGACGCTCGAGCCTTGATCTCGTACGTGCGTTTTGTTTCTATTGTAAGATCAACACCGGGCAGCAGCTCATGAGATTCTTCAATCGCAGCTCTTATATCTGCATCCACATCTCGAAGAATTTTTACCTGCGCAAAGCGATTAACCTTGTTCGTGCGATACAAGTGCATGATAGTATCCCGGCTCATTTTCGCGATGTTCGCAAGTAATGAAACGCAGGATGTATCAAAGTCGTTGGGTGTTAGCACCAGAGTGTACGACGCAGAGTTCTGCACCATCACTTTGCCGTTACGATCGTAGATACAGCCGCGATAGGGTTCCTTGGTGAGCTGCTTGATTGCCTGCGCCTCGCTTCGTTGCATCAGCTCCGAGCCGCGTATAATCTGCAGGTATCCTAGCCGCAGAGTAAAAAGAATGGCAACTCCGAGCACGAGGAAGCGGAAGATTCGTTCACGAGACTCGGAGTAAAAGGAAAAAGAAGATGACGCCTTCATAAGGGAACGAAGCCAGAATGATCAACGGGCAGGTGGCCGTTGAGTGTTGTGAATGATTCGTTGATTTTTCGAAGAAACTATACTAACAATGAGAGATACTGCGTGCGGGGGTGACAAACGATGTACGTGAAGTATTCCGAACCTTAGCGTAATGTTCGCGCATATTGCTCAAGAAACGTTCGCTCGTCGTCGCTAAGTGAGTGTTGACCTTCTGCGTAAATCTTGTCAAGCAAGCGGTTGAGTTCGTCTTCTCTGGTAAGGTGTAGTTGGGGCAATACGGGAACGTCCGCTTCTACCACGTTCTCAACCCTATTCTCCACTTTAGCTTGACGTACATATACTTTTACACGGGGTGTTTCCACCGGCAGATCTGCGAACGACTCTGCTTCGGTCTCGAACGCGTACGAGCGAAACTTCATAAGCTTGAGCTGGAGCCTGGTGCTCACCAACACAGCGAATGCTACACCGATAGCGCTGGAAAGCGCTCCGGTAAAGAAATAGGATGAAGGATCACGATAAGCCGTGAGCAGCGACACGCAAAAAGCTGTGAGCGATAAAACAAACACGAGAAACAGTCCGCGTATCTCAACCAGATCGTTGATTCGAAGTACTCGCCTTGGCATTAAGAAGGCAAACAAACCAAGCAGAAAGAACGAAATGCTATCTGCGCCGCTTAGCACCACGGGCTGCGGTGTTTGAGACAAAAATGCAGCATAGAGAATTCCTTGACCAAGAATGAGAATGCCTATGTACGCGGCCAAGGTACGGGTGGAAAGCATTTTTTCTACGGCCGGTCCGAATAAGGAAAGTACCGCGCAAATCAAGATTACACTGGCACTGTTCATGCTGGCAAAAGGATACAGCGCCAAGCGCCACCATTCATTGCTCGAAACCACTGTGGACGCCGGTAGCGAAAGCAGGTCGAAAGCTATGTTGTGCGCAACCACGTTGCTCAAAAAGCCCATTGTTACCAACAACAACAGGCTCTGAGAAAGTAGCGGGGCAGTGCGATATAATCGACGAATCATCATTGCAATAAAAACAGACTATCTACCGAACCACATTCAAGTGGCGAACCGTGACAAATCCCTGATGAGTGCGCAGACTATAGGTGTAACTGCCTGCTGCCAACTTCTCTACAGAAAAGGGTATCTGATGAACTCCGGCTTCCATGTGTGTATTTGCAACAGAAGCAACGAGCGTGCCACGTGTATCGAAAACCTCAAGGGATACGTGCCCGGCACTTTCTACGCCGAACTCAAACACGGTTTCTGTGGATGCCGGGTTGGGATAACAGCGAACGGTATAGGTATCCGGTGTAAGATCCCGCACATCCGTTAGGCGATTCAGAATGAGTTTGTTGTTTGCTTTGTCGTAGGTAACGGGAAAGGACTTTAACGCTCCACCGCCCGGACCCGATTTATGCTTTCCGGTGCTGTCGAAAGTGGCTCCGTGTGACGAGCACGTAAAGATCATGTTTGATTTGCTGAAGGTTCCCATCCGGCCGCCTTCGTGAGTGCAGGAGTTTTCCAGTGCAACAAAGGAATCGGTTGGAACTCGCATCACGATAATGGGAGCGGCAGAAATACCTGTGCCGGTGATAGAAACCGAAGAATATTCCTGAAGCAAGTTGGCATACTTGGCAAGTGATAAATCGATCTCGTATTCGGCCTGAATGGTATTCGGCGAGTCGGTTTCGATAATGCGGGGAATAATCTGGCCAAGCGCCTTGCCGGTGGTTCCGGCTACAACAACGCCCGTGAAAAGACGCGTGAGAAAATCACGCCGACCGGTATCCATACTCATGGCAAATCCTTTGAAGGGTTTTGGTAGAAACAGTTTGTGCTCTAATAACAAGCGCTTGGGGAAATAGTTTCCGCAGTTTCGAACACAGGCCATACAGCGGACGTTGAGATCACTTAGGACAGCGATGCAAGCATTGACTCAACTTTGTCCCAAGACACATTCTCGAAGTAGTCTTCGTTGATGGCAATCATCGGAGCGCCACCGCAAGCACCCATGCACTCCACCTCTTCCACAGAGATTTTGCCATCAGCAGTGGTTTGATTGTGGCGTATGCCATACTTCGAACACACCTGATCGTACAGAGTGTCACCACCACGCAGCATGCACGACACATTGGTGCATACCTGAACATGGTATTTACCCATGGGCTTCTTGAAGTACATGGTATAAAAAGTAGCAACGCCCATCACATGGGCATAGGGGAGGTTCATGAGTTCAGCCACGTACTTCATGACGTCTTCAGATAACCAGCCCCACTTTTTCTGAGCCATCCACAACACAGGCATAATCGCGGCCTTGGATTCAGGATAGCGTGATTTGATTTTCTCGATGGTAGCCAGTTCTTCGGCGCTGAATGCTATTGAATTTTCCATATAAAACACGGTGGTTGTTGGCGGGCGCAAAATAGAAAACAGAGGGGGATCGCTGAAGGAAAAACGAAGAGATAGCGGCGATTTCTTAGGATTTCAAGCGCTGCACCATGATTCTGGTGTACACGTACAATTTGAGCGCAATCCACACCTTGTGAATGGTGCTCACACGCACTCGATTTTCGAACACATTGTAGTTCTTCAGCTCAATCTTTTCCAGTATTCGGTAGTAGATGGCATCCATGATTTCCGCCGCAAACATGGTGATGCGTTCGTCGGAACGCAATGCAGAGCGGGCTTTGTTATAGTACTCCCGGGCGCGGCGCGCTTCGAACTGCATAAGGTTGACAAAGCGCTCATCGTATACCTCGTTGAACAAGTCGGCTTCGGTGTATTTGAACTTGGCCATGTCGGCCTTCGGCAAATACACATAGCCGCGGTCCTTGTCATGCTTGATGTCGCGAAGAATATTAGTGAGCTGCAATGCGTAACCCAGATTTACCGCGTACTCTTTAGTTTCTTCGTACTTATAGCCAAAGATTTCAATGCTGATCAAGCCTACTATTCCTGCCACCGAATAACAATAGTCTTTAAGGTCGTCAAAGTTCTCGTAGCGATTTTGCACTAAGTCTCGCTCGCAGCCATCGATAAGAGTCAGGAAATACTGTTTGGGTATGCTGAATGAGCGCACCACCGGGCCTAGAGTGGCAACCATGGCGTGGCATGATTCACCGGCATAGAGTTGGTCGATTTGTTGTCGCCACCATTGCAAGCGCTCACGCTTCTCCAATACAACCTTTTGATTGGTAGAAGGATTTTCGTCCACGATATCATCGATGTGTTTGCAAAAAGCATACACCGTATGTATAGCTTCACGCTCAGCTCTGGGCAGAAACGAGAACGAATAGTAGAAATTCGTCCGAGAGCGAGTGGGTGATGATCCCTCGTGGGCACTATAGGTGGCAGCTTCAAGCATGCAGTGTGTTCTTCGCAAAAAATAGTCGTGCGGATCGCATCAAAATAACCGGCACATCCGCGGCACCCAGTGAAGGACGTTTGTGCAGTATTTCTTCGTGCAATGATGCGCACTTTTCTAATACCCTCAACGCACTTTCTATGATCATGCTCAACTCCGCCTTGAGCCGCAGATCTCTAATATGGTCAAGTAATGGCACCCCGGAATTCATCAGAAGCCGCGTGCGGGCGTAGAGTGAATCGTAGAATGTGTTCACTCGAGAATCGAACGTGGTATCATTCGGCAGATGCCGCCCCAGACTGCCCTCTGTGGCCATGCCCTCTTTGACCACGCTTAGCGAGGCGCCGTCAAAGCGAAGTCCGTGCTCCGTGCATTCTTTAGCAGGAAGGTAGCAACGGCCGCGAGGATGATCCACCGATTGATCCTGCCAAAAATTGATAAGCTGCAGAGCCGAACAGATGCGATCCGATAGCTCAATTGCCGCGGCATCATGTATGCCATGAATGCGCAAAATTGTTTCGCCAATGGGATTAGCGGAATACGTGCAATAGTGAAGATTGTCGTCCCACGTTTGGGGCTGCCGGAAGTCCGCATCCATGCTGAACGCGTGCACCAAGCGGCGGGGCAGCTCTGCAGGCAGTTTGCATTCACTCATGGTGTGCCGCATGGCGCGCACCACGGGGTGAGTGGTTGAATCACTGTCGTCTAGCCAATCAAGCAGAGCTTGAAGCCGTATTGTTTTATCGGCTGCAGGTACTACCGTCTCATCAGAGATATCATCGGCAAGACGCGCAAACGAATACACAGCCGCTATGTGTGGGCGTACGTCCGTTCGAAGAATGCGAGATGCCACCGGGAAGTTCTCGTAGTGCGACGATGCTATGCCGAAACAAAAGGCATAGGCCGAGTCAAGATCCTGCACACCATGTTGCCCGCCACCTTGCAGCAGAAGTTCGTTGATGATGTGTGTGTCCAATGCCATGTGTTTGCCCGGTATACGCGCCGTCCGCAGAAAATCATCACAACCCAAGACGCTTAAACGCCCGCTCCGGAATGAGACGAACAACAAGCATGATGTATCGCCAAAAGGCGGGAGTGTACACTATATCTGTGCGCCGCTCCATAGCTCGAACAATAGACCGGGCCACACTTTGGGGCGATGCAAATAACGGGTTCTTTGCTATGTGGGCTGTCATGGGCGTGTCTACAAATCCGGGTTTGATAGTGAGCACGTGTATGCCTTTTGCATAAAGACGATTTCGCAATCCCTGAAGGAAAATGCTCACGGCACCTTTGGCAGCTCCATAAACATAATTGCTGCCTCTGCCACGGTCGCCCGCAACACTGCTGATTACGGCAATGCACGGCTTCTCGCTATAGGAATGCTGCTCATACCAGGCAGCGGCCCCGGCACTCAAGGCTATCACCGATGTAGCGTTGAGTGTGAAGTCATGTACGGTGCGCTCAGTATCGTGTGCGCAGGCGTCATTGTCCGACAGCACACCATGAGCAATGAGTATGGTGCAGCACTGAGGTTGCAGCCGCGCAATTTCTTCCATAACACTGCTGCCTGATACATTTTTTTCTGCATCATATACCACGGTGTCTACCGCCTGTGCGCCGCGCGCCAATAAGTCTGCTTTGAGAATTTCGCACTTCTCAGCGGAACGCGCCGTTATGACCAAGGCCGCACCGCTGCGCGCGTAAATGCGAGCTACCTCTTGTGCAATTGCAGAGCTTGCGCCGATCACGGCAAGGTTAGTAATCATGAGATTAGTCGGCCATGCGGCGATAGAATGATGAAGAAAACTTTGGGTCCATATATGTTCTAAACTCGTCCCATGTGGGATAAGCTCGCAGAAAATCACTTTTACTCATGCGTGCATCTTTGGCCGGATACAGCCTGCCGCCGGCAGCATTCACAACATCGTCCAACGTATTCATCAGGCGAAGCGTATCAGTGCCCTCGTTGCGAAAATCCATGCTCAGGGTTACTCCCTCCATAGGGAAGGACAACATTCCAGGCGAGGGTATGCTGCCAAAGTTCTTCAGCACCGCCAGGAACGAGGCTTTGCCCGATTGAGCCGTAGTGCGCAGAAGCTCGGGAATGGCATCGGAGGCCGCAGCGAATGGAATGACGCATTGATACTGATAGAACCCCGGTTTACCGTACAACTTATTCCAACCGTGAATAGAATCCAGCGGATAGAAGAAGGGATTGTAATGAACACGAAAGCGCGAATGCCGTTTCCATTGTTTATGGTAATACATCGTATTGAACAATCGAACAGTAAGCGTATTCAAAAACCACGAAGGCATGTTGAAGGGCAGTGTACGAAGATGTTCCTTGGGTGGTGTAGAGTTTTCGCCGGCTTGCAGCGTTGCAAAAGACCCTCCCATAAAAATGCCGCGCCCCAGGCCACGCCCGCGTGTGGAGCAATCAATCCATGAGACAGCATACGGAAATGCAGCATCATGAGCAGTGGATGTGGCCAGATACTCGCCCACATTTTCGAAGCGGAAATTTTCCTGCCGTATGAATGCAGACGGAATGCGTATCACACGAAACTCAGCCCAGGTAATTAGTCCCGTCAGACCTAAACCGCCAATGGTGGCGCGGAATAACTCGGAGTGCTGCGTGGGGGAACAAATAGTTCGTGAACCATCGGAACGATATAACTCGAATTTGGTTACATGGCAGCCGAAGGTACCGGCAGAATGATGGTTCTTCCCATGAACATCGTTGGCAATGGCGCCGCCCACGGTAAGCATCTTCGTGCCCGGAGTGACCGGCACAAACAATCCCCTGGGCACCAGCACTTGCAAGAGTTCGGCGAAGGTGATACCGCTTTCGCATCGCACCAAGAGCGCATCTTCATCTATCGAGATGATGTGATTCAGCAAGGTGGTGTGAAGCAAAAAGCCGTCTGCGTTCAGGCAGGAATCACCATAGCTGCGCCCGTTTCCAAAGGGCAGAACGGAAGAGTCGAATTCAGAGAGATTGGGCAGCGAGTCTCGCCATTGCACGGATGTAACACCGCGATGTTCCACTGTTGGGGTGCGTCCCCATGATTCGATGCGCGCCATGGTTACCACGATACGGTTGCAAGAACAATCACAACGCCCATTCCTGCTGCCACGGCGTAACTGGTTTTGTCTTCAAGAGCAAAGATCACGGGATCGTCGCGCATCTCGCCGCGCTCCGCAATAAGCCACACACGCGAAATCCAATACAGAAGCAGCGGCACCACGAACCACAGGCGCGTGGGGTGAGCATACAGTCCGCGAACATCAATACTGTTGATGTACAAGGCCATCACGAGTACGGCCATATAGCCACTGGTAATACCCATGCTTCGAATTCCATCCGCATCCTGAACAGAGTATCCGCGCCCTTTGGTTTCCGCTCCGTTGTTGCGCTTGAGTAAACTCAATTCCGAGTACCTCTTCACAAAGGCCAAGCTCAGGAACATAAACATCGAAAAGGCAAGCATCCATGCCGATATGGGCACATCAACGGCGATGGAACCGCACCACACTCTGTATGCATACAAGCCGGCAAGGACAAAAACATCCACCAGGGTAATACGCTTCAACGCCAGTGTATACATGCTGGTAAACAGCACATACAACATGAGCGCAAAAAAGAAGGCAGTGGAAAGGGAAAACGCCAACAGCGTTGAGATGATAAACAGCGTCGGAACCAGTACCAGTGCGGTCTGCACGGGAATCGCACCGGATGCGAATGGTCGCAATCGTTTACGGGGATGAGCGCGGTCGGCTTCAAGATCCAGAATGTCGTTCATCACATACACACCGGATGCACAAAAACT
>JBKCNS010000053.1:0-6747 GCA_046297095.1 Kapaibacterium sp. (SeqCode)
CCACTGGTAGCTGTACACTACATTCGGAATGTTCGAGCTTGCGCTTACCATCAGGCTTGCGTCTTTACCCGAGCATACTTCCTGATTTGCCGGTTGGTTCTGTACCGTGATTTGAGATACGTAGAAACCACCAAGCTTCGAAGTTTGCGAGCCACAAACACCGGTTACTACACAGTAGTAGTTCTGGTTGATGTCTGCTGACTGCATGTTGCGAATAGTGAGCTGATTGGTAGTGGTACCGCTGATACGACCGTTATCGCTCAGCATGTTGGAACCGTTGTACCACTGGAACTGCGGGCTGAATCCGGGGAACTGTGCTGCAGCGTTTGCTTCAACAGTGAGATATCCGGTTGATCCTACAGCAGCACCGATTGTTTCCGGCTCTGTACCGATAAGAGTATTGGAAGCTACGTACACAACAGCGTCGTTTGAAGCAACCGTTGTTGTTCCGCATGTACCGGAAAGTACACAGCGATAGCGACCGCTCATATCGTATCCTGCGTTGGATACTACGTAGATCGGACCTGTTGCGCCGGCAATATCACGACCATCCTTCTGCCACTGATAGCCAAGGATTGTACCGCTTGCTACTACTGCCATAGATGTTTCGTTACCGCGGCAGATCACGCGAGAAGCGGGATGTGCATTGATCTCGATAGGAGCGTTTACAACAACATTGATGATGTTCGATACCAAAGGATCTGCACCACCCGTTGCGGTTACACGCAACACATAGTCACCGCCGTTCAGCGAAGGCTGTGCGTTGGTGATTGTCAAATCGCCGGTGCTTGCACCGGAAACTCCGTTTACACCATCCAGCAAGGGAGCACCGTTGCGCTGCCATGTGAATGACAACTGCGCACCAAATGATACAGCTGCGTTACCGGAGATGGTCAACGTTTGGTTTGCGCAACCTGTAAGAGTTGAGGGAGGCGCAGGGTTGAAGCTGATCACAGGCACGATCTGGTGAGCACCCATGAATACTTCCGAACGATTGCGCGTTGTACCGAAGATATCGTCGGCTACAATGCCGCGAATACCGGAGTTGAACGTACCGTTCGAGGTGGAACCGATACCGTAGAGGTTTACATCTACTGTTGTCAGCGACAGATTGTTATTAGCGCCATCAGCAACAGCAACATTTACATTGCTGGAGTTTGCATCTTGTGCCGACGAAGCACGGTGACCGGCCATTGTGGCATTACCGATACCGTTCCATACTGCAAGCACACCACCGGTTGTCCAGTAGTTGTTGTAGTTAGAAGCATTTCCTGAAGCACCTGTGAAAGCAGGTCCGCCACCGGTATTCAAGAAGATGTTGTTAACGGTCGACAGCGACGTACCACTGGTAGCAGTGTATGCCGAGCCGGCTGTTTGATTCAAAATGGTATTGTGTAAGCAAGCAGCATTGGTGCTACCTGTTGCAGCAAATCCAACTGCGCTGGCACCTGCAACGCGAATGAAGTTGTTGGCAAACACACCTTGAGCAGCAGCTGATCTGGAACCCGAGACAACAGCAGAGATGCCGTTGTTGATGGTGAGGTTAACACGATTCTTACGGAAGTTGAATGTTCCGTTGTGGTTCACAAACACAACGCCGGCAGAGAGTGCCGTGCTTGATGTGCTCCATGAATTGCCGGATACAGTGGCTCCATCGGTACCTTCCAGACGCATTGCATACGCGCCGAAGTTCGAAAATGTATTGTCCGTGATACGAATACCTGCAGGCAGTGTTGTACCTGAGTACGTGTGGTAGAATGGAATTGATGCTTGGTTAAAGGTACAGTTAGTGATCGCAAGATTCGGATGGTATCCGTTGCTTGTTGACAAGAAGAATACATCGCCAAGTGTGAACGAGGTTGAGGCAACGCCGTTGAACACCATGTTGTCGAATGTAACATTGTCGCAACCGGAAGTTCCTCCGGTAGCACCGATCAACTCTACACCCAAACCTGAAGAAGCTGCGGTATTGAGAGATGCGATAGTAAAGTTCTTGAAGCTGATGTAGTCAGCGTTATTCAAACGAAGTGTAGGTACGCCGCCAACGGATGTTGTACCTGTAATTGCCGCTGCACTGGTATTGGAATACTGCACGATAACGGAATTCTTATTACCGTTTTCCGATTGGAATACTACAGGCTTTGCTAGTGCGCTACCCGGAATATTCGCGATGTACATATTCTCTGTGTAGGTACCGGGGCGAATGTTGAAAGTAACCGGTCCGATTGTTCCACCGGCAGTAAGCTGCGCTGCAGCCTGAGCCGGACTCACAAAATCTGGACTGGCCCCACCCACGGTGTAGACACCGTTTAGACCTGCTCCGAGCAGGCCGCTTGCATTATTGTTCGAAGTATTGCCGTCCGTTGTGTTGTTTACTGTATTCACCGAAGCGGTAACGGTAGCGCTACCAACCGCGGGGAAGTTGTAACCGGATGCAAGAGTAATGGTCGTGTTGCCAGCAGGAGCGATGGTACCTGCAAATGTAGCGGTACCTGACATCGGCGAACCGGTGGACGGTGTGATTGTGTAGTTAACCGTTGCTGCGGTAATAGGATTCAAACCATTGTTTGTAACACGAACAAGGACGTTGTTCGAACCGGCTGCAAAAGGAGCAGCTGTGGATGTTCCAATACCTGTTAATGCAAGGTCGTTGTTGTAACCGATGTTCAACGTGAAGTCTTTACAGTCTCCGTAATAGTCGTACACGCACGGACCGTAGTAACCATAGTAGCTGAACAGCACGCGCATACGGCGAGGTCCCGCAGTGGTACCGGCCGGAACTACAAAGGATCCGCTCGAGTTCACGTTCATGTACGCGAAACCTCCTACTTGGCTCCACGTGTTGTTGTTGGTCCAGTCAACGAAAATGGTGTAGTATCCGGCATAGTACGAACCAAAGTAATTACCGGCAGTCATCGACCACGTTACCGTTGATCCCGGCGTAGCGCTGAAGGACTGATTTGTATTGTCGTTGGTTGTACCAACATCCGATGCACCGCAAGCACTTGAGCTGTATGCAGTACCGTTGCAGGTAAAGGCCGCTATATACATACATCCGTATGCATACGTCGGAAAACAGTTTGCTACGCACAATTGCGCAGAAGCTGCATTACCGGCGAATATCATCACCGCAAGTGCGATCAGTGCTGACCGCAGTTTTCCTTGCAGGATACCCGTAAAGACGTTCATAGAAACTCCTGATTAGAGGATGAAAAAATGGAAATAGTAAAGATGTCTTTGTTTAAAGTTTAGATCGTAGTCGTTAGAAAAATCACGCTGTTGCAGGTGATGAAGGTGTAACTATGCACCGCTACCTCTGCTCAGTGTAGTCGCAATCCCAATAATACGTTATAAAAAAATGTCCCCGTCGCAAAACCAATGTGATGCTCTCAACGTCCCTCACTCCCATTGCCCCCCACTCCCGGAGTCCGACAGTGGTGGCCCCTCAATAGTGCTCTGCACCAAATGATACTCGCACTGCGCTCTTCGCACACGTTGCGATACATCTTTTTTAACATGGGCAACGCTATCAATTCGATCTCAAAATAGTGATATCAGCCGTTTTCGCGAAGCAAAACTTGGATAATTTCGTATGAATTTTCTATCATCATGTGTTCATTGTTGTACACGTACGGACTGAAGCCATGCTATTTCCCTATAAGCGCTCTAAAACCATTTAATCCGCTCAAAAATGGGGGTTTCTGAATATCGTCGATGACTACGCCGCGTGACGTAGATGAATGAATCATTCGAAAATCGGTCAGAAGAATTCCTACATGATCAACGTATCCGCGCCCGGCTAAGTCGAACAATACAATATCACCGGGCTTGGCATCATCCCCATCTACCTTTTCAAAAAGCTTTGACTCAGCCAAATCCGAAGCTTTTCGCGGAAGTTTAACCCCCACGCTGCTATACACTTGTCCCACGAAACCGGAACAATCGAAGCAATCAGGACCAAGACCGCCGTAGCAATATTGCTTTCCAATATTTGCAAAAGCAACTCTCAGCAACGAACGCTGAAGCGGATTCAACAATGAGGAGTCTATAGACTCGCGAGAGGACTTGAGCTCCTTCTGTACTCCATCGCCTCGCTTCAATTTGTTGCCCGCAGTAGATTTAGCCGATGGTGCAACAGAAGAACACGACGCAATGAGAAGCGTTACCAGGATTATCGCGGCCGCGGGCATGATGCGGTGAATCACACCTATCATGCAGCTCGGGATATAGCCCAAGAGACTGTTACTTTGAATTCGAGGGGCCATCCAGTTCCCTAATGGAGCCCTGCAAGCGATACAGTCTGCGCGCAAGCTGGCTCTGCTGCGTGACCAGAGAATCATAGCGCTTGTTCTCCTCAACGATCTCCGAAAGATAGCGCGAGCGCTCCGGTGGAATGATGTAGATTTTCTCGCTGTCGCCCACCGGTAGGTGCATGGTGGAAGTCCAGGACACTCCGCAACGGCGTTGCAACAAGGTAACCAGTTCAGAATACAAGCGATTTGCACCCGGATCGTTGAACTGTGATGCAATGGTGCCATACACCGGCATGGCATCCGGAGACTGATCCCATAAACCACGAGAACGTTGCACTTGCTTTTTCACATCGCGCAAGGCATCCATAGCTCCGCGCTTGTCGAATTTATTCAGTGCAATCACATCTGCATAGTCGATCATGTCGATCTTCTCCAGCTGAGAAGCTGCGCCGTATTCGGGTGTCATAACATACAGGGATACATCTGCCACCTCGGTGATCTGCGAATCGCTTTGACCTATACCGGCTGTCTCAACGATAATCAAATCAAATCCCGCGGCATGCAGAACATCGATGGACGCGCGCACGTTCTTGTTCATTGCCACATTAGCTTCGCGGGTGGCAAAGGAACGCATGTACACACGATTGTTGTGCACGGCATTCATGCGGATTCTATCACCCAGCAATGCACCACCGGTCTTGCGTTTGGAGGGATCCACAGAAATTATTCCAACCGTTAAATCTGGAAAATCCTCCAGAAAGCGACGAACCATTTCGTCGGTCAGCGAAGATTTTCCGGCGCCTCCTGTGCCTGTGATACCTAATACACATCGTGCTTTGGTAGGCGGCTCAGCTCCGGAAGTGCCAAGCTTTTTCCACTCCGAGCCATCAGACTCTCCGCGCTCAATCATGGTTATTGCTTGTGCCAATGCGGTTGATACACGTTGAGACACATCCGCGTGTAAAGTGTTGGCATGAGTACAGGGAGTTACGAAGTCACTTTGCTTCATCAGATCATTGATCATTCCCTGCAAGCCCATTTCGCGGCCGTCGTCCGGCGAGTATACGCGGGCTACGCCATAGGCATGCAGCTCCTCGATTTCCTGCGGAAGAATAGTACCACCGCCGCCGGCGAACACTTTGATGTGCCCCGCGCCTGCAGCACGCAGACGATCTACCATGTATTTGAAATACTCAACATGACCACCCTGATAACTTGTCATGGCAATTGCCTGAGCATCTTCTTGCAGCGCGCAATCCACCACTTCCTGTACAGATCTGTTGTGGCCAAGGTGTATAACCTCTGCACCGGTGGATTGAATAATTCTCCGCATGATGTTGATAGCAGCATCGTGCCCATCGAAGAGTGATGCTGCCGTTACCACACGTATGGTGTTTTTCGCCTGATATGCGGTTGTATCCATTGCTTGGGTTCTGATTGTCGGTCGGCAAAAATCGTAAAAAATTGACCATCCCGAGGTGACATACCCAAAGAGCCGTGTTGTTCATGTTACCGAAGGGTAATGCCATGCTGTGAATTGCTTACATGAAGTACACATCAAGGTAACAGTGCCACGGCATCTTTGCGCACGATTGTTCTGCGTCCGTACCAACACTAATACCTGGAACTCCATGAACCGTCGCGGCTTTCTCACCTCTTCTCTGTTTGCCACATCTGCATTTGCGTCATCGAGTATGATTGCAAAGAGTATCACTCCCCAATCCCGCCTTCATACGGTTCCTGAACCCTCACAATGGTCCAACCACACCATTACCTCGTGTTGGATTGGTCACTCAACCATTCTGCTCAATGTTTTCGGCACCATCATTCTCACCGATCCGGTGCTTGGTGACACGGCGGGTGTGCACCTGCTGGGACAAACTATTGGCATTCCAAGACTGGCAGCGCCGGCTATAGCTCTACAGAACATTCCAAAGCCCGATATCGTGTTGCTCTCTCATGCACACATGGATCACACGGATATCTACACTCTTGAGTATCTCGCGACCACATATCCGGATTCCATCACCTGCATTTGCGCGAAAAACACAAAAGATATAGTGGACTCAATGCCCTGGCGAACATGTAAGGAATTAGACTGGTGGGATTCACTATCATTCGGAGGTCTTAGCATCTCTGCCATCGAGGTGCTTCACAACGGTTGGCGATATCCATGGGAGCCTGATCGCCGCGAAGGATTTAAACGTAGCGGACGCAGTTACAACGGATATCTGATCAGTTCCCACGGCACAAATATTGTGTTCGGTGGCGATACCGCATTCACCGAAGCGTGGAGAGAGTTACGATCCGTACCAATAGATTTGGCATACATGCCCATCGGTGCTTACGCGGGATTTACCGACAATCATTGCACTCCCGAACAGGCTGTGCACATGGCTTCGATCATTGAAGCGCAGGTTGTGGCTCCAATTCACTGCCACACGTTCAAGCAAAGTTCCGAGCCCATGAACGAGCCCATGAAAAGATTTCAAGC
>JBKCNS010000054.1:0-9833 GCA_046297095.1 Kapaibacterium sp. (SeqCode)
TGTGATCTCGGGGGGACTTGAACCCACGACCCTCTGATTAAAAGTCAGATGCTCTACCACTGAGCTACGAGATCATCGTGAACAAGGCGCCGGTATTTCGGGCCGCGTCCACTAAAGAGTTGCAAACTTACGGCATGTTGAAGGAACGGCAATGCACTGCTGCTTCGCGGTACTGCGATTCAGCACGTACTAGGTATCGCTCTGCGAGTTGTTTTGCTGCGGTGCCTGCTGCGGTGCCTGCTGCGACGTATGCTGCAGAGCGCCAAAACGTTCGTCTTTGCGAAGCATCATTTCCGTGCGGGCTATCAAGGCAATTCCGCAGGCCACGGCCGACACAATGATATAGGCAACGGGGAAGACCTCGTTTGCTACCGTGTATCCCACTGCCAATCCCACCACTGCCTGTATGGCGCCAAGGCGCATGGATTCGCGTGCGCCAAAAATCTGCGCTGCATCCCATGCCTCCTGGCTCTTCATGGAGGTTGTGGTTCGGTAGCCGTACAGGAAGTTTCTGTTCTTTGCCGGAAAGGCTTTCATGAGTGCGCCCACAAGCAGGAACAACACTCCCGGAAGCGCCGGTAACACATGCAACAGACTAAACATATCCATAGCAATTTCAGAGTTGGTGAACTTCGGGGTATGGGGAAGCCATGCCCTCGTAATGATCAGGTGCGCATAAACGCAGCAGCATCGGCTGATTAAGCTTTGGTGCTCTGCAGTATCTCCTGCGCCACACCGGCAATGCCTGCGGCATCCAGGCGCAGATCGCGCCACAGTTCTTCTTGCGTGCCATGCTCCACAAACACATCGTCGATACCGTGAATGGTAAGCGTTGTGGCAAATTCGGTGTGCTGTGCCAGGAACTCGGCTACGGCACTACCAAAGCCGCCCTGCTTCTGACCATCTTCCACCGTGAGAATATGATCGAAGCGCTGCGCGCAATCGAGTATGCATTCTTCGTCCAGCGGCTTGGCAAATCGCGCATTGATAACCTCTGCCTCTATGCCCTGCGAAGCCAGTATTTCTGCGGCTTCCAGCGCTGCGCCGGTTACCGTTCCAAAGCCCATGATGGCAATGTGTTTGCCGGCACGTAAGGTTTCGGCTTTGCCCAGCGGCAAGCTCTTCATGGCACCCATCTGCACTCCGCGGGCATTGCCACGCGGATAACGAATACTTACCGGGCCCTTTGTGTAATCGTGGATAGCAGAGTAGAGCATGTCGCGCAGTTCTTGCTCATCCTTTGGCGCCATCACTACCATGCCTTGAATGATACGCAGGTACCCGATATCCAATACACCATGGTGCGTAGGACCATCGGCACCGACCACACCCGAGCGATCCAGCGCAAACACTACGTGCAAATGTTGTATAGCACAATCGTGCACGATCATGTCGAATGCGCGCTGCAAGAACGACGAATAGATGGCGCATACCGGCACGATGCCTTGCGTGGCAATACCTGCAGCAAAGGTCACGGCGTGGCCTTCGGCAATACCTACATCGAACACGCGCTCGGGGAATGCCTTGGCTACCACATCCATCCCGGTGCCATCCGGCATTGCTGCCGTGATACCGATAATAGATTCTTTTTCCTTCATGCACTCTACCAGTGCATCGCCGAATACTTTTTGATAGGTGGGCGGAGGCGCTTTCTCCGGTGGCTTGGAGAGAGACTTGCCCGTGATTTTATCGATCTTACCTATAGCGTGCAGGAACTGCTTGTCATTCTCTGCATGCACATAGCCCTTGCCCTTTTGAGTCATGGTGTGAAGCAGCACGGGACCATCGACGTCTTTGATTTGCTCCAGTATGCGCACCAGCTGAAGCACGTTGTGTCCGTTGATAGGACCAAAGTACTTGAAGCCCAGCGACTCGAACAACATTCCCGGTGTGAGCACGGCTTTGAACCCGTCCTCAATTTTTCCCACCGTGTAGCGAATGCGATCGCCGAGTCCGGACATTTTGTTCGTGGCTTCCTTGAAGTCTTTACGAAGCCGCATCGCTGTGGGCTTTGTGAACAGCTCGGTAAAGTAGTTCGAGAGCGCCCATACGTTCGGTGCTATGGACATGTTGTTGTCGTTGAGCACCACAAGCATACTGCGCCGCTGTATGCCGCAGTTGTTCATTGCTTCGTAGGCCAGGCCGCCGGTCATAGCGCCGTCGCCAATCACTGCCGCTACTTTGTAGGTGTCTTTGTTGATGTCGCGCGCAGTGGCAATGCCAAGCGCTGCGCTGATACTCGTGGTGGCATGCCCCGCGCCGAAAACATCGTAGGCACTTTCGCTGCGCTTCAAAAAGCCGGAGAGCCCGCCGTACTGACGAATAGACGACAACTGATCGCGACGACCGGTGAGGATCTTGTGCGGATATCCCTGGTGACCGGTATCGATAACAATTTTATCCTGAGGTGTATCGAACACGTAATGCAATGCAACGGTAAGCTCCACCGTACCCAGGCCGGCACCGAAGTGTCCGCCAATTTTGGTAATGGTGTCCACCATGTACTCCCGTACTTCCTCGCATACGCGTGGCAATGCGGAAACAGGGAGGGCACGCAAATCGGCCGTTGAATTTATGTCGAGCAAATACTGGTACTCCACGAGAACCTTTGAGCGGTTAAGAAAGAGAGAAGGAACGGCTTGCACAGTCCCGGCTGCGCAAATCCATTACCATGCAAAAATACTTCGAAGCAATGCTCTGCAGTGCTTATGGTTTCCACGGCACGTCTTCGATTCCCTGCACATGATTCGCCAAGCGAGCGGCGGTGAACAGGTAATCGGAACAACGATTCAGGAACTTCACCACATAATTGCCGATATCCTCACGAGCGGCTAAGCTCACCGTGAGGCGTTCGGCCCTGCGGCACACGGTGCGCGCCACATGCAGATGTGCTGCGGCATGGCTTCCGCCGGGCAGAATAAAATTTTTCAACGGCGCAAGCTGCTCGTCGTACGCATCAATACAGACCTCCAGCCACGCCACATGCGATTCATCCACACGCGGGATGGCATAGGCGGGAGCGGGATGCAGTGGAGTAGCCAAATCGCTACCCAGAGTAAACAGCAACGAACTAAGCTTGGCAATATCCTCGCTGAGCGGCTCCATGCCTGCGTGTAAGCGCACCACACCCAGCACAGCGTTCAGCTCGTCAACCGTTCCGTATGCTTCTATACGCAAGTCGGCTTTGGAACAACGCTGACCGCCAAACAATCCTGTTTCGCCGGCATCACCGGTTTTTGTGTAAATCTTCAGAGCCATAAAGTCATTTCGCAAAGAGTGAAGACCGTCCGCTGTGTTGTGAACCTCACACTACAACACCGTCGCCCTTGAGCTGCACATGAGCTGCACATGAGTCGCACATGAGCCGCCCTTGAGCTACCCTCGAGAGATTCACGAGAAGGTCAAGTGCACGTGAATCAGCACATCATAGTGCGGGTGTGGACAATGCAAAGCAAACGATTTGGTCGGGGTAATAGTGCAGATGTTGAAAAGAAATGACCCTCGCGCAGGCTAATCGGTGAATTGCAAAGGAGTGCAGCACTACCTACATAAACCTATCGATAAACTCTTTCACCACCGGATCTGTGCACGAGCGCAGTTCTTCGGCCGTGCCTTCAAACTGCACCTTGCCTTCGTGCAGCATGGCCACATGGTGCGCAATGTGAAACACAGAGAACATGTCGTGCGTGATCACCAGCGATGTAACGTTCAATGTTTGCTGTAGATCGCGAATAAGAAAATCGATTTGCTCGGAGGTTACGGGATCGAGTCCGGTGGTTGGCTCGTCGTAAAAAATATACTGCGGGCTTCCTACCAATGCGCGCGCCACGCCCACACGTTTTCTCATACCGCCGGAAAGGTCCGATGGTTTTTTATCCCGAAGGATGGCATATTCTTTTTCGTAGGCGGGCGAGCCGTTGTCCGTGAGCTCGGGTAACAGGCGCACAGCCGAGAGCACGCGCCGCGCCTCTGCATCCAGAACTTTTTCGTTGCGCTCACCGTGTTCGTACAAGCTGATCACCACATTTTCCCACACGGTTAACGAGTCGAACAGCGCTGCACCCTGAAACACATATCCCATGCGCTGACGCATCGAAAAAAGTTCGTCGCGGTTCATGGTTGCCACAACATCGCCGTCTACAGCTACATCACCGGAGTCGGCTTCCAGCAGCCCCACGATATGTTTGAGCAACACACTTTTGCCGCTACCGGATTTTCCAATGATACACGTGGTGCGTCCGTTGGGAATGGTGAGCGATACATCGCGAAGCACCTGCTTCGGTCCGAACGACTTTGTAAGATTGCGTAGTTCTATCATCTGGCGTGCACAAGTAATGTGCAAAAATACGTAGGCGGCCCGTAGGCACAGGGAATGCTCATGGTTGCCGTCGGCTTTGCGGGGTATTGCGGGTTACTGCGGTTACTGCGGTAGCTGCCGTAGCTGCGGTAACTGAAGTGACTCGGCAGGTACAACGTGCCCGGTTAAGCCGCGCGCATGCGCTTGCGGATGGACTCCACCGTTCCTTCGGGAATGGCGCGTATCAGGCTGCGCGTGTACTCCTGCTGTGGCGAGTTGTAGATCTCTGCCGCAGAGCCGGTTTCGATGATCTTACCTTGATTCATCACCGCGATGCGATCGCTGATAAACTTCACCACACTGAGGTCGTGAGAGATAAAGATGTACGTAAGCTTGAACTCCTCGCGAAGCGCCACGAGCAAATTGAGCACCTGCGCTTGAATAGATACATCGAGCGCGCTCACCGACTCATCGCAAATCAAAAACGAGGGCTGCAATGCCAATGCTCGCGCAATACAAATGCGCTGGCGCTGGCCGCCGCTGAACTCGTGCGGATAATTATAGAAATGGCGCGATTCCATTTGCACCTTGTTCAGCAAATACATCACATGTTCTTTGCGCTCTTTGTCTCCGGCCATCACATTGTGCACGCGCATCACTTCCATAATGGCACTGCCCACAGAGAGGCGCGGATTCAGCGATGAATAGGGATCCTGAAAGATGATCTGAAAATCTTTGCGCATGGCTTTTAATGCATCGGCACTAAGGGCGCGCACATCTTTACCCTGAAAAGTAACCGTGCCGGCAGTGGGCTCTATAAGGCGCAGTATTGCTCGGCCGGTGGTTGTTTTACCGCAACCGCTTTCGCCCACCAAGCCCAGTGTCTCTCCGCGTTTTACGTTGAAGGAAATATCATCCACAGCTTTTACCCAGCCGGTGGTGCGGCTAAATACGCCGGTGCGAATGGGGAAGTGCACTTGCAAATTCTCCACGTTCAGCAAGGGCTCTTGGGCGGCAAAGGCAGCGTTGCGTGCGGCAATTTCTTCGGGCAGAATTTCCACTTCTTCGATGCGTTCGTGCACACTGATACGAGCGCGTTCCACGATACTTCCGTCTTCTTTTTCCTCCATGAAATCTTTCACGGTGGGGAGTATGCGAAGTTTCTTGTCCAGTCGCGGGCGGCAAGCCAGCAGCCCTTTGGTGTAGGGATGTTGGGGGTTCTCGAAAATCTCTTGCACCGAGCCCTGCTCCACAATGTTTCCTTTGTACATCACGATGATGTCGTCGGCGATGTCGGCAATCACGCCAAGGTCGTGCGTGATAAACATCAAGCTCATGTTGTGTTTGATCTGCAAGTCGCGCATCAGCCGCAGTATCGTGGCTTGAACGGTTACGTCGAGAGCAGTAGTGGGTTCGTCGGCAATAAGAATATCCGGATTGCAGGACATTGCCATAGCAATCATCACACGTTGCTTCTGTCCGCCGGAGAGCTGGTGCGGATACTGGTCGATCATTGTTTCGGGCCGAGGCAGCTGCACTTCGTGCAAGAGTTGCAAGGTGCGCTCGCGAGCTTCCTGCTTACTTACTTTTTGGTGCAACATGATCGCTTCCATGATTTGATCACCGCAGCGAAACACCGGGTTCAGCGACGTCATCGGCTCTTGAAAAATCATGGCAATGCGGTTGCCGCGATACGAGCGCATGGCATCTTCCGGCAGAGTAAGCAGATCGGTAGTGGAGCCATCCTTCTCGCTGAAGAGAATCTGTCCGCCGGTAATTTTTCCCGGAGGATCCGGTATCAATCGCATCACCGAGAGCGAGGTAACCGATTTACCCGAACCGGACTCGCCCACAATACCCAAGGTTTTTCCGCGACGCACCTGGAACGATACATTGTTCACGGCACGCATAGTGTAATGCTCTGTGCGGAATTCGGTAACAAGATTACGAACGTCGAGTACGAGTGACATGTGCGGAAGGATGCGTGAATAAAAACCCTGCTCTAGTGCCATGCTCTACGTTGTTCAAAACAACCATGCTTTGCGCTGTTCAAAACAACCATGCTCTGCACCGCTCAAAATAGCAGTAGCGGAGCAGGTAGAAAAACAAATGCGACTCACGTTCTATGAACGGAGTCGCATGGTATTCATCGGCTCACCTTCCAGATCGCACGGGCGGAATTACACGGCCGGTGGCGTAAATGTTCGCTTCAATCCTTGCCATACTTCGTAGTACTCATGCTGCAATTCACCCAAGTTCATTGCGTGAGCAGTGGTGCGCACGGCAAAGCGGGTTTCGAACATAAAGGCCAGCGTGTGCTCTTGCTTTACCGGAGCAAGCTGTGCGTTGGTTGCTTTTTCGTGGGTGATGGCATCAGGGCCGTGGCCGCTCATGCAATTATGCAAGGAGCAACCGCCGGGTACAAATCCCTCTTCCTTGGCGTCGTAGATTCCCCAAATCAATCCCATGAATTCGCTCATGAAGTTGCGGTGGAACCACGGCGGACGGAAAGTATGTTCGGCCACCATCCAACGGTCGGGGAAAATCACGAAGTCGCAATTCGCTGTGCCCGGTGTGTCGCTAGGCGAAGTAAGCACGGTGTAGATAGACGGATCGGGATGATCGAAGTTCACCGTGTTGATACAATTGAACGTGGTAAGGTCGTACTTGTACGGCGCATAGTTGCCATGCCATGCCACTACATTCAGCGGCGAATGATTGATGGATGCGCGCCACAGGTTACCCTGGAATTTTGCCAGTACTTCAAAGTCGCCTTCACGGTCTTCGTAGCAGGCTTCGGGCGTAAGAAACATGCGGGGATTGGCAAGTCCGTTTGCGCCAATAGGGCCAAGGTCCGGCAGGCGGAATTGTGCGCCGTAATTCTCCAGCACATAACCGCGTGCTTGGGTATCCGGAAGCTCCACGCGGAACTTAATTCCACGCGGAATCACACAAATCTCGCCCGGCTGCACATCCAGTATACCCATTTCGGTATGCAATGTGAGCGCGCCAAGCTGCGGCACGATAAGCATCTCGCCATCGGCGTTATAGAAAAACGTGTCGTGCATGTCTGCGTTGCAGGCGTAGATATGAATTGCCACACCGCTATGCGCAGATGCGTCGCCGTTTCCGCCTATTGTAATCAATCCACGCACAAAGTTTGTGGGCGCAGAGGGAATAGCCGGCGGGCTCCACCGCAACTGATTGGGAGTAGGCGGAAGTTCGTCGAAGGGAGTGGATCGCAGGTGGCCGTTATCAATCAATTGATAGGGTGTGTGCACCACACTTGGGCGAATACGATGCATCCATGAGCGCTTGTTCGAGCTTCGAGGAGCGGTAAACGCCGTGCCGCTGATTTGCTCCACATACAAGCCGAATGGTACCTTCTGAGGAGAATTTTGCCGCGGGTCTAATGCTCCGGCTATAGCCTCGGTACGGAATTCGTTGCCAAACCCGGACATATACTTCCGCGCGCTCGGGCGCTGTGTGTCAGCATTCATAATTCTGCCTGAAAGAGATAAGGGAAGAAGCACGCCCGACAGGATTCGAACCTGTGACCCACAGCTTAGAAGGCTGTTGCTCTATCCAGCTGAGCTACGGGCGCCTGCTTGCGTTGCATCAACTCAAGGAATCGTTGTGGTGATTTCCTGCTTCGCTGCTCTGCAATGATTGGCAAAAATAGCACGAAGGTGCTCATGCGCCATGCAGGTGCGTTGGATAGTGCGTATCAGATGGGAGGCACCTTACAGGATGCGCATCAAGAACCATGTGTATACTTCCCGCATATCTTGCACCGGTGCGAATGCGTAGCGAGTCACTGACATAACGGTTATTACCGGCAGGATATGCTTGGATGTCTCGTTGCTTCGTTGTCTCTTGTGCGCATACTCTCGGAAAGTGTCTCAGATATTTTCTGAGCTATTTTCTGAGCTATTTTCTCAGCTATTTTCTCAGCTATTTTCTAGTACCAAATCTCCATTCTAACCGCTCAACCTATGCGTTCGTCACTCGCGCGCCGTGCACTTTTTATTCTTGTACTACTACTGCTTGCTGCCGGTGCTACTATTCGAAGTATACAGCCGGTATGTGCCCAGAGCATTGGCGTTGATGTGCCGGAGCTCGGGGATTTACCATTGTTCCTGGCGGAGAAGAGAGCCGGCGATGTTGATATTCACGAAGAAATGGGAACACCCACGGATGCGGATCCGCGAGACGACTTGATTATCCGGCGGCCACAGTATGCTGTATCGTACAATCCTTTCACGCACAATCCCAATTGGGTGAGTTACAATTTGAGTGCATGGTGGTACGGGGATGTGCCTCGCCACAAGGGTCAGTTTTTACCCGATCCCCGTCTACCCGACGCCGCGTTTAAAACCACACATAAAGATTACACTAATAGCGGCTTCGACCGCGGCCACATGTGCCGCAGCGAAGAGCGCACGCGCACTGCAGAGGACAACTTGTCCACCTTCTATATGACAAACGTGGTGCCGCAAACACATGAGCTCAACGCAGGTCCGTGGCTGCGGCTGGAGCGCTATTGTCAGTCTCTGTGCGCCACATTCAATAAAGAACTTTTTGTAATTACCGGCCCGGTGTATCAGGCGAACGCGGCGGGAATAGGAAGGAATATCAAAGTTCCTTCATCATGCTTTAAAATTGTTGTAGTGCTGGACAAAGGGCAGGCTCTGGCCGATGTAACTACTTCCACGAACATCATTGCGGTGCTGATGCCAAACACCACCGGCGTGGCCGATGATTCCTGGGAACAATACCGATGCACGGTGCGCAGTATTGAAGAAGCCACGGGGTATGATTTTCTTCGCGCTCTTCCGGACTCGGTGGAGTCGGTGCTGGAAACCCAAGTGGCTGCGCTCGGCAGATAGTTACCACCTTGATTTTCAATAAATAGCTCCCACCCCATCCATCTACCACCGCATAGAAGCCGTCACTGCCGGTGTCACGAAAGGAAGAAGGGGAGTAAGCCCTGCGGCTCATTTATCTCAGACGAGTTTCCGGACTAGTTTATGCGTAGGTTGATTCTCGACGCATGTGGAAAACTTTTACTTGTGTGTGTGTGTGTGTAGATTTTGCAAGAAAAAGAATCCAACGACGATTACATGCAAAATCCATTCAAAAAAAACGGCGTTGATGTGGCTATGACCAATCCCTGCCAAAGGAAAGAGACCATGAGTATAGGTAAATATGTTGCCGGCGCAATGTCTGTCTTTAGTGTGTTAACTTTTACAATCGTATTATAGTCTACCGGATGCGGTGAGGCTTCTGAAATCTGCTTTGAAATCGATGGGGTTGATTGCCCTGGTGCTTTGTCTGGCAATGCTGCGCTTTCACTCACATATCGAGTCTTCAAAACAGTTTACACTGGCGTTTATAACTCGCCAGGAAATCCCTTACACGGTCAGTGGTACGAGTCGGATTCTCCATTTCCGGGTGGATTCCCTCAGGAAAGAATCATGCAAACAGAGACGACATTCGGAACCGCAGGAGGAAATGCAACTGAGCAGTATATCGA
>JBKCNS010000055.1:0-46195 GCA_046297095.1 Kapaibacterium sp. (SeqCode)
AGCAGTGTTTCGGTGCCCGAGCCACGATTGATTATCGTTCAGCCCTGGGAGCGCAACTTGATCGGTGCCATTGAAAAAGCAATTCTTGCTGCGAATCTGGGCCTAACACCCCAAAGCGATGGCACGGTGATTCGTGTGCCTATTCCGCCGATGACAGAGGAGCGCCGCAAAGAAATTGCCAAGCAATGCTGGAAGGCCGCCGAAGACGCCAAGGTTACCGTTCGAGGCGTGCGCCGAGACATGATGGAGCTTCTAAAGAAGTCCGAAAAAGCAGAAGGCTTCTCGGAGGATGATCGCAAGAGAGGCGAAGAGGAGATTCAGAAACTCACGGACAAATACGTGAAGGATATCGACACCGTTACTCAAGCCAAAGAGAACGAGGTAATGAGCGAGTAGTGCAGATCATCTTCGCATGCATGGATGGCTTGATCCATTCGTGATACGAATACTTCGAAACAAATCCGATACCAAAAGAAAAAAGCCGTATGAATTTCATACGGCTTTTCTTTATTGACAAGGTAACAATGTGGTAACCACTTAGTACCGATTGCCTCCGCCACTACGGAAATCTCCGCGGGGCTTGAAATCACGTCGAGGACGATCTTCCTGAGGACGAGCTTCGTTTACCGTGATGTTGCGGCCCATAAAGGACATACCATTGCATGCCTCTACAGCACTGCGACCTTCATCGTCGTTCGCCATTTCCACGAAACCGAATCCACGGCTTCGACCAGACTGACGGTCCATTATAACTTGTGTGGAAGTGACTTCGCCGTGGGCACCGAAAAGGGCCTCAAGGTCGTTCTCACGGGTTTGGTAACTAAGGTTACCGACATAGAGTTTCATCCGAAAATACCTGAAAGTGGAACAAAAAAATCCGCAGGCGCTATGCCATTGCTTGCTTTACTACCGCCGAAAAAACATTCGGATGATTCATGGCAAGATCAGCTAGAACTTTGCGGTTAATAGAAATATTCTTCTTGTGCAACGCATTGATTAAACGCGAGTATGTTGTGTCGTTCATCCGTGCGGCTGCGTTGATACGTACGATCCAAAGACGGCGGAATATTCTCTTCTTTGCCCGACGATCGCGATATGCATAGCCCAAACCCTTTTCAATGTGGGTTTTGGCAACGGTCCAGACTTTTGAGCGAGCGCCCCAGTATCCACGCGCAAGTCTGATAAACTTACGGCGTCTGCGGTGCGCTGCTGCTTTATTATTTGCTCTAGGCATAGGAGTCTCCTATAAAGAGTGTGAAAAAACAGGCGTAAGGAGAGTAGCGCTCAGGACCTTACAACCATGAAAAACTGCATTCAAACTTTACAATCGAACAAAGACCTCGTCGAACGAAATCAACCGAGTCTTATCCGATGACCAACTGGCGACGTACAAGCTTCAAATTCGCTGTATGAACTAACGAGTCTTGGCGAAGTTGACGTTTGCGCTTGCGTGTCTTTGATGTCAGGATGTGAGCCCGGAACGCCTTTTGACGTTTGATCTGGCCTGAACCTGTCACTTTGTAGCGCTTTTTGGCACCACCATGGGACTTCATCTTTGGCATAAATACCTCTAATAAATCAAAACTAAAAATCTGCCTGAGTACTGACCGAGGAACAAACTGAGCAATCATCCCGTCTGATTACTGATTCTTTTCCTCTTATTCTGCCGAATCCTCACTGCCTGTAGCTTGAGAATCCTCGTCCGGCGTTGAATCCGACGAACCTGCTTTTTGCGGCTTCGCCGACGCCTGAATTTTTTTGATCTTGTCCTTGTCCGGAGCCAAGGTTACTGCCATGGTTCTACCTTCGGAACGCAAGGGTTGATCTACCTTGGATACGTCTTCCAATTTCTCGATGAAACGCTTCAGCAGCACTTCGCCGAATTCCTGGTGTTGCATCTCGCGGCCACGAAACATCACCGATGCTTTTACTTTGTCACCATGTGTAAGGAAGTCCCGTGCATGGCGCGTTTTAAAGTCGAAGTCGTGAGTATCCGTGTGAGCTTTGAATCGAATTTCTTTGAGTTGAGCTGTGTGAATCTTCTTCTTCTGTTCCTTGTCCCGCTTGTGTTGCTCGTAAAGAAACTTACCAAAGTCGATGATCTTGCATACCGGGGGATTGGCTTGAGGCGCAATCTCTACCAGGTCTTTCCCCTCACGGGTCGCCATATCACGCGCATCACGAATGGTGAAAATCCCAAGCATTCCACCTTCGCTGTCTAATAGACGTACGGTTTGGGCTTTGATGTCTTCGTTTGTTCGTATTCCGCTATTGGTTTCGCGGTTGTTGCGGCTATCGCGGCGGTTTCGGTCGAACGGACCGGAGAAGGGTCTACTATTCTTCAACTACTACCTGAAAAATCTGAAACAAGAACTCTACAACTGAACCTAAGAATGAATTACAGATCGAACCAAACCGGACCCAGTAGTGCACAAAGATAGAAAAGGTCCGGCATACGGAAATGATGTTTTTTCACGGAGTTGCGTGAATTTTACACATCTGTTTTCAGCCTCAAAAACCGCAATCATGCATCAACTGCGTTTTGGCCCTGAAATCAGCTGCGGTGTCACGCTATCTTCTGCGAACAAAAATGGGATAGTACTCCTTAGAACCCTCGCTATACGAGATAACCAAGTAATACATGCCGTTGGTGACAACACGTCCGTCGGCAGTAGTGCCATCCCAATAATCGCAGTATACCTTTCCCTTTTCGCGCATTTCGTCCACAACCAATTCCTTCACCAGATCCTCGCGCTCGTCAAAGATTCTCAACGTAGCATTCGCTGCAACTGGCGGAGTGCTGTAGATTCCGCACGACTCTGCTCCCGGCTCGAAGGGGTTCGGCGCTATCTTCTTTACCAGTTTGGGGCGAGTAGAATAGAGCGTAGTGTCCGATCGATAGCACGAGCCCGCGCACCAAAATCGAAGAACGATGCTATCGGGGGAAGTGATTGTTGCTTTGTATTCGAAGCGATTATTGCCACGAGCAAAGGTGTCAGCCGGCACAAAACTCCTGCCGCCGTCTGTAGAAATCGCTACCGTCATCGATGCGCAAACACTTGAATCGGGCGGTAGATACCAAAGCACCGTTTGATCGGCACACAAGGTATCGGCTCGCGACGCGACGGTAACATTTATCGCCGCAGGCAAAAGCACTATTTGACGTTCCGCGCTTTGCACCCAACGTTGAGTAGTTTGGTTATAGGCCGCAGCGCGAATGCGAACCGGTACTGCATTTACGCCCTGCAAAGGGAATGTAACGCAGGGAGCAGTGAAGTCTATGGAATAGGTTGTGTCCGACTGCAAACGATACACGCTATTCTGGTACTTTGTGGTGGTATCACTGCCAATGGTGTAACGCAGAACAACGGAGTCTACACACTGTATGGAGCCGCTCAGAGTTAGTGTTTCGTTTGCGCGAATACCTGCTGCAAGAACCGATGAATCCAAGCTGATAAGAGACTGCTTGAAAAACACAACGCACGATGAGTCTCGCACCAGGGAATCAGAGGTGCTCTGAACGATGAATCTTCCCATCAGGCCGGCATACGAGGAGTCCGGCTTGAAGCTATACCGAACACTATCCGTTCCGTTGGGCACCGACGCGGCCACCACTCGAATGATGTTGCCGGCCACTGAATCCGACGTATACTGTCGGAACAGCACTCGCGCGCTTGCCTTTGTGATGGTAAAATTGCGCCATTGCACGTTCAGAGAATCGCCCTGACAAATAGCAACGGTAGCGGCAGAGGCCGGGCCGGGCTGTGTTACTCGAAGGGTGTTTCGAATGGGCTGGCCAAAAACAGCGCAGCGCATATTGGTTGTGACGATAATGTCGTTCTTGCCGTCGCCGTCAATATCTGCCACGGCAATATCATTGATATTCTCGCCGGCAAATGATGCTGTGTAGACGGTATCGAAAGCATCGTCTTGGGTGAAGCGTCTATCCGTGTAATCGCGCATGCGAAGTATCATAAAGGTCCCGCCATCGGCCATGATGATCTCCGCCTTTGCATCTGCGGCGCTGTCCAAATCGCTCACACAGGCCACCCAGCCCGGTATGGCTTGGGTAACGACGGTGTCCAGAGGGTATAAATACTCCGTTCTCTTTGTCTCTTTCTGCACCCTTGCGCCCGTACGGTATCGCAGCACCATGAGTCTGGACCCTGCGCTGGCAAGATCCTGCGTGGTTTGGGTAAGAAGAATCTCGTTGCCCGCGTTGTGCGGATAAAAAGGCAGTGAGTAGTTCGACGTGTCACCGTCAACATCCCCGGTACATACGGACCATGCGTGATTGCGCTTACCCGAGAAACTTGGATTGGCCGAATCTCGAGGGATGGTCACCGGCGCACCTGCTGCGTCGAACAGATGCACTCTGGAGATTCCCTGCGAACCATCTCTGCCGGTGTATTCCTCAGCCACCAAAACGTACGGTGTAATGGTGCCTGTCACGGCATCGGTCACCTGCACTACAGACGGCACAACACGCGGGCGCGCGCTTCTTGGCAACGAAACAGTATCGGGAATAAGCTCGAAGGGAGATACACCTACCGACAGTGGCGCGCTTAGGAGTGCACCCGTAATGTATGCTTTGTTTGCTACGGTGCTTCGCGACGGATTAAGCACATAGGGAATAGCCGTGCTCGAGGTGTCCGGATACGACGGAAGAATGCATCCAAACGAGCCGGGTGCCACCGCCGTAACTGCCGGTTGAGTAAACGACACCGAGGGTGCCACGGTGAATTGATTAATCAGCGTATCGTTGACGTTGAGCTGACGCGAGCTGGCACGAAGGTCGGCCGTGAACGACGTCATGCCGCGGAAGTACGGCGTGACAACTGCTGCTGCGGTGTCAACAACCGGTGAGCTCATGTCCACAGTGCAAAACACAGTGGTATTGTTCCCTTGTGCCTTCGCAAAGAAGGGGCGTATGGAAGCAAATAGATTTGGAGCAAAGGGGGCTACATCAAGGGTAAGGCGTTTAATGATTGCAGCTGTGTCCGCAACAGCATCAAAAGCTGCCAAGTAGGCTACTGCTAATGAATCTTTAGAGTCGCGCCGCTCTATAGATTCAAGCGCAACAACAGCCGGATACAAAGCAGACACCGAGGCCGGAAGCTGAGAGTCGTCGAAGATTGCGCTTGCCGATTTGATAAACGCCGGCAAGCGAGTTTGATTACGAACGCGGCCATTTGCATCTATCATCAACAATTCGCCACCTACTACTGCCACAATCTCCTGCGGCGCATAGCTGTTTCCCGGAATAACTGAATCATTTACCACATTCGCTACCAGTGGATGCACATCTCCGGCAATGCGGTTTGTGGACCAGCGAAGTATCAGGGAATCGAGTGCCTGCGGCGACGAAGAAAACGGCTGCGCTCTCGAAGCTTCATAGGTTCCGCGAGGAGTGGTCCATCTGGCAGGAGAGGAGTTTGTGGCGGGCTGTGCTTGTACGAACATGCACGACGCCACGGCAAAGCAGCACGCAAGAGCTACACGTATCATAGGGGTAAAAAGAATCGTTCTTCGATGGCCGGTCATCCTTGACTTCGTTGGTGTATCAACTTGCAAATGGTCTGCGCAAATATACCACGGGGATGCACCCGATCTCCAGGGCAAATCATGTGTATGCAGCACGCTATTCGCGAGTATAACTCCGCTACTGGTATCTCACGAATCCCGGTAGGTGATGTCGTCGTCGTTCTCGTTGGTGGATTGCTCCATGATGCGAAGAAGTTCCTCTGCCTGCACGGCACAATCGGCCGGAACATAGATCTTCACTACTGCGAGTGCACCCACGGTAAGTGCGCGCGAGGAATCCGCCGCCGATACAATGCGCACGGGAATATCATGCGACTCCAGGAATCCCTCGAGTATTCCCGCATGAAACAGCGAAGAAGTTGTATAAACCTGTGCCCATGCCATGGTTAACGCGATGAACAATACGAGTGAAGAACTTCGCCGAAACGATAAATGTCTTCGAACGAGCAATAGAGCGGTGCCGGAGCCATGCGAATCACATTGGGATTGCGCCAATCGGCCACAACTCCCGCACGTGTGAGTGTGTCGAACATTTCTCTGCCGTTGCGCGATGCAATAGTAGAAACTTGCGCTCCGCGCATATCATCCGGCCTCGGGGTGATAATGCGTAATGCATCGTCAGGAAAAAGCTCTGCTTCGCGATCGATCACGTGAATCAGATACGAAGACAGTTGTAAACTTTTTTCGCGCAGCGCTTTCATTGTGGCATCATCGAAAATTTCAAGAGCGGACTTGTGAATAGCCATCGAGAAAACCGGCGCGTTACTCAATTGCCAGCTGTCTGCCGAAGCAACGGGAGTAAACCGGTGCGGCATGGTAAATCGCGTGTGCTCGTCGTTGCCCCACCAGCCGGCCGGCCGCGGCAACTCGATGTTGTTGCAATGACGTTCGTGCACGAAACATCCGCCCACGCCACCGGGTCCGGAATTGAGGTACTTGTATGAACACCACGCGGCATAATCCACATTCCATTCATGCAATTGCAAAGGCACATTGCCTATGGCATGCGCTAAGTCCCACCCGGCAATTGCGCCGTGCTCGTGCGCACACTCAGTAATGCGGCGAATGTCGAAGAATTGGCCTGTGTAATAATGTACAGCGCTGAAGTGCAGCACACACAAGCGATCGCCTAGGGAATCGATCACAGAGAGAATGTCCTCGGTGCGCAAGCACTCCTCGCCGGGTTGCGGGAAAATCTCCACAATGTTCTCTTCAGGGTCTAGGCCGTGCATGCGTACGTGGCTCTGCGCAGCGTAGCGGTCCGACGGAAATTCATTGCCAAGTAAAAGTATAACGCTGCGTTTACCCAATGGTCGGTAGAAGGTGGAGAGCATCAAGTGAACATTCACCGTCAGTGAGTTCATACAGGTCACCTCCGAGGTCAAACTTCCCGTTAACCGGGCAAGAGACTCTCTGAACATGGAGTGATAGGAATACCACGGATGCTTGGCTTTGAAGTGGCCCTCCACACCGTGCGTTTGCCAATCTTTAAACTCCTGCTGTACCGCAGCCTCCGCATCTTTGGGTAGCAGCCCGAGTGAGTTTCCGCAGAAGTACACACAATCCGCGCCTTCGTGTTGAGGAAAGTGAAATCGTTGTCGAAACGAGCGCAGAGGGTCGAGGGTATCTGCGTGACGTGCTTCATCGAGGGTGCTGGGGAAACTCATAAACGTTTTGGTAGACTTTTTCGGACAATCAACTTCGTACGCAAACAATCATGTATTGCCTGCTTTGCCCGAAAATACGGGCTGTATGTGGCATCTTGAGCCTCCATCTTGTGGGCACGTGAATAAGAGATTTATCCGCTTGAGGTGGCAGGCAGAGGCCCGCGCCATGCCACGGAAATGCGTAATTTTAGGTGCCGGGCATACAATGCAGACGGCAACGCAACAAGGCTCGTTCGCGCAGAGGGCAACGACGGGGCCTACAGTGGAGAGCGTGCCTTGGTTTCTGCAGTGATCGGTGAATGGTATAAAATCATTGGAATTTGAATATGAACAGGTGTAGCATTCTTTCTCGGTTTGCAATTCATGCCGCATTTCTTTCGCTGGTGTTGGGCCTCGTTGGTTGCGGTGGTCTTAGAATGACCAGAGAGTACATTGTGGCCAAAGATGCCGTCAACAAGCAAGACTGGAACTTGGCGAAGGAGCTTTTGGAAAAAGAAGTATCGAGAGATCGTGCCAACTATGAAGCTTGGTACTATTTGGGCGTGACCTACCAAAAGTTAGGCGAGATGAAACTGATGAACGATGCCTACACGGTGGCAGAGCGCGGCCTGACCGACGACTTCAAAACATCCATTGCCAGAGCCCGCTTCAGTGCTTGGGCCGAGGACTTTAATACCAGCGTAGAGATATACAATCGATACGCCGACAACGGCGATACTTCGCGTTTGGGCAGAGCCATCGATCTGATGAAGCGCGCCAAAGCATTAAAGCCGGAATATCCCGAGAATAGCTCGGTATTGGGGATGTTGTACGAGGCCCGCCAGGACACCTCTGCCATGATTGAAGAGTATGAATTGTACATTCAATTGCAGAAGAAGTCCATAGACTTTGCACTATCCAAAGGTTTGTACGTGGGTATGACCCGCAAGCAAGCATTGAGCGTGCTTGGAAGCCCCGTGAATACCCAGTATGTAATGAGCGGTGTGGATTCACTTGCAACAGATCAGTTTGCGGGACGTGATGTGGTGTATCTGTCGTCGATTCGGCGCGACAACTCCGACTATGTGGTGGAAGGGTGGCGCGTGAATCCCCCGGTGAACTGGACCAAAGAAGAGAAGGAGCGATACGGACCGCTGAACACGCGCCCTATCTCGCAGCTTGCATCAATTGTGTACAAAAAAAATGAGCTGGACCGCGCACTGGCTTTCACCGAAACCATTGCCATGATTCGTCCTGAAGATGAGCAATCTCAGAGCCTGCGTGTGCAGATCTACAACGAACAAGGAAAAGTTGAAAACGCTCTGAAGTTGCTTGATCAATTGGTGGTGCAGAATCCCACAAACAAAGTGTTTATCTGTAACTACGCGTTGGCACTTTTGCGGCTTGAACGTTATGATGATGCAGTGGTGCAATACGAGAAGGTGCTGAATCTTGATCCCGATTTCGACATCGCGTTGTTGAATTGTGCAGCAGCGTTGAAGAACAAAGCGATCATTCTACAAAAAGCCGAACGTGATATGAAGTTGCGGGACAATCGATATCGCGAAAATGAGCAGCGGTATTTTCCGTTGTTGTACAAGGCAGCTGAATTGTTTGAGCGTTACCGCGAGCTGAGCGCTCACCGCGAGGAGCTGGCCCCAATGGAACACTTGGTGAATATTTATGACGTCACCGGCGATAAAACAAAAGTGAATCAAGTAGTAGCCGATCTGGAAGCCGCGGAGAGTACCTTCTCCGGCATTCAGAAATACTGGGAACTGCTTGGTGGAGTATACAGCCGAGCCAAACAGACAGACCGCGCCGAGCGCGCCTATCGCAAAGCAGACGAAGTGAAAGTCCGAAACAAGTAGTGACTACAGGCAGTGCTGATGCTTAGGTTGCAACGGCTTCTTGAGCTGCGCGCTGTTCGCTCAATATTTGTTGTATCTTCACGTCCATTCGTACCACGCCGCGGCATTCGAGATAGTGCCGCTCAATCATTCACGCACCATTTCACTATTAGACTATGTCGCAAATCGATCAACAACAACCTCAGCAAATCAACATCGAGCTTGGTGAAAAAGAAGCAGAAGGCATCTACTCCAATCTTGCCATTATTTCTCACTCACCGGCCGAGTTCGTGCTGGACTTCACGCGCATACTTCCCGGTGTTCCCAAAGCACGAGTTCTTGCACGAATTGTCATGACGCCCCAGCACGCCAAGCTTCTGCTCGGCGCTCTCAATGATAATATCCTGCGGTACGAACAGCAATATTCCGAGATCAGTATCAACGATGGCAACATCATGCCTCCCATCGGGGAGGGGCAGAAGTTTCACTAAGTAGAGCAGTACCCGCGTTGAGTAAGAGCACTACGTAATGCACACGTTCATCCTTGAACCATGCTTAGCAAGTGCGCGCATACCTTCTTTCGTCTTCATCATCTTCGCGAATAATTCTTATGTACGATCCAAACACCATTACCCAGCAATTAGTACCGTATGTAATCGAACAAACGAGCCGCGGTGAGCGCTCGTACGACATCTACTCTCGATTGCTCAAAGAACGTATCATTTTTATCGGTACTCCTATAGATGATTACGTGGCATCGCTGAGCATAGCGCAGCTGTTATTCCTGGCCAGTGAAGATCCTACCAAGGATATCTTCATGTACATAAATTCGCCGGGCGGCAGTGTAACCGCCGGCCTAGCCATTTACGACACAATGCAGTTTATCAAGCCCGACATTTCCACCTACTGTGTGGGTATGGCGGCGTCGATGGCTCAAGTACTGCTGTGTGCAGGTACAAAGGGCAAGCGGTTTGCGTTGCCTCACTCACGCATCATGCTCCACCAGCCCCTTGGAGGAACACAAGGTCAGGCAACGGATATCGAGATCTACACCAAAGAGATGCTCCGCATTCGTGATTCTCTGTACTCGATTATCGAGCGCCACACAGGGCAACCGTTCGACAAGATCAAGACTGATGCCGATCGCGATAATTACATGTCGCCCAAAGAGGCATTGGAGTATGGTCTTATCGATACTATACTCGAGAGTAACAAGTAGATTCGGGCTAAGGTGTGAAGCAGCGCACGGATTGTGTGCCAAAACCGGTTTTCATCAAATGTGATTTTGGAGTTCCAGCAATGAAGCAGCAGGAAGTTGACGAGGTGTGTTGTGCCTTTTGCGGCAGAATGAGTCATGAAGTAACCACCTTGGTTACGTCGCCCTCCGGAGCGAATATCTGCGACCTCTGCCTGGTGAACTCGCTGGTGCTGATGCAGCAGAACCAAAAGAAAACCGAGCCGGCCGAGCAACGTCCGGTAAAGTATAATCTTCCCAAACCCGTAGAGATAAAAGCAAAACTCGACGAGTACGTAGTGGGTCAAGACGATGCCAAACGTGTGCTCGCAGTTGCAGTGTACAATCACTACAAGCGCATTATGTCGCATGGCATGGTTGGCATGTACGAGGATGTAGAAATCGAGAAAAGCAATATCCTAATGATGGGGCCTACGGGAACCGGCAAGACCCTGTTGGCACAAACCTTAGCGCGTATTCTTGATGTACCCTTTGCCATTGCCGACGCCACTACGGTAACAGAGTCCGGATACGTTGGTGATGATGTTGAAAGCATCATTGTGAATCTGGTGCAGAATGCAGACTTCGATGTACCTCGCGCAGAAATAGGTATCATCTATATCGACGAGATCGACAAGATCACGCGTAAAAGCGATAGCGCCAGCATTACTCGCGATGTAAGTGGCGAAGGAGTACAGCAAGGCTTGCTGAAACTTCTCGAGGGAACTGTGGCCGGTGTGCCGCCGCGCGGAGGTCGTAAGCATCCCGAGCAGCCCCTACTTCATGTGAACACGAAGAACATACTTTTCATTTGCGGCGGAGCCTTCGACGGTTTAGAGAAGATTATTGCTCGGCGAATGAAAGCTGCCACCATAGGTTTCCATAGTGCGTCGGAGGAAATCGTGGAAGAATCGTACGATCTGTTCCGATTCGCCGAGCCGGACGATTTGAATCGCTTCGGATTCATCCCCGAGTTTGTTGGTCGAATGCCGGTGTTTGCTCCGCTTCAGCAGTTGGACGACGACGCCATGCTGAACATTCTTACCCAACCCAAGAACGCTATTACAAAGCAATACGAAAAGCTGTTCTACATGGAGGGCGTAGAGCTGGAGTTTGAAGAAGCTGCCCTACGCGAGGTAGTGTCTTTGGCAAAAAACAGAAAGACCGGTGCGCGCGGTTTGCGTTCCATAATGGAGAACGTTATGCTCCCCATCATGTACTCTCTTCCCGGCCAGGACGATCTGCGCCGCGTGATAATCACGGGTCCGTGTATTCGAGGCGAAGGTGATCCCACCTACATACGAACCAAAAAGCGTCGCGGTATTGCCGACGCAGCCTAAGCATCTTCCTAATAGTATTCCCACGTGATGGGAATAGTAATCGTTGGAGACAAACTCTCCTTAACAGGACACGTTTCCGCCGCGTGCTGCAGCACAGCTTGCTGTTCAGGACTGTACGCATCCGCTAATTCAATGTGGATGGGCAGCGAGGCGATGCGGCGTGTAGGAACAGCTGTCATAATCTTCTCCACGCGAGCTTCACAACTACCTAACTCGAATCCATTTTTCTTTGCAGCTATACCCATGGTGGTCACCACGCAGGTAAGAAGCGACGCGGCACATAAGTCTGTGGGCGAAAACGCAGCACCCTGACCCATGTTGTCCTTCGGGGCGTCGGTGGTGATAACCATTCCCGATGGTCCGTGCTGTGCGGTGCACCGCAAGTCACCCGCATACTCAACATCAATAGTTACCATGTGTACTCTCCTTTTCGTTTGAAGTGATGAACCTCTGTGGTATGAAAGTTACATCCTGGGGAAGTATTACCCCTCTATCATGAATTGCTTGTGCAAACAAATAAAGGGTCGGAAGTGCTAAACTTCGAGTTTAACAAAGTATAATCACTAAAAATTTGCACAAAATCGCGATTCCTGCTAATTTAGACAAAATCTAAACAAGAGATTCAAGCCGGAGACCAAAGCCGGAAGCCCGAACAGAAATTGCTTTCTTCAAAACGCATCAACATGCCAAACAGTATACACTGCTCACAACTTTTCTCGGTATGCCGTGGCGCGCATTTGATGCGCCCATGGAATCGGTTCGCCGCTGCATACGCCCTACGCATTGGCACATGCGTGCGCGTAGCACTGTTGCTGTTATGCGTTTCGCCGGCGCGTGCACTCGACGTTGCTGCAGATACGACCAAGAGATTCGAGGAGGTAATGATTGTAGGTCTCAAAGAGCACGAGGTACCCGGTTCCGGAATCTATGTAGACAAGAAAACGATAGAACAGGTCAATCAACCCGATGTAAATAAAGTTCTACGATTGGTTGCAGGTGTAAATGTTCGTGACGAAGAAGGGTTCGGATTACGGCCAAACATCGGTCTACGCGGTACTCCCGTAAACAGGAGCGCCAAGATTACACTGATGGAGGATGGAGTGCTTATTGCACCTGCTCCGTATGCAGACCCGGATGCGTATTTCTTTCCTTCCTTTTCGCGAATGGAGGGCTTGGAGATTCTTAAAGGCAGCAGTCAAATTGAATACGGGCCATACACGATCGGTGGGGCTCTGAACCTGATTTCTACAAGTTTTCCTGATATGTTCAGCGGATTCGCAGAGCTGTCGTACGGTAGCTTCGGTAACAATAAAGAACGACTCTGGATAGGTGACAGCAGATCGAACGTCGATTATGTTTTTGAAGCGCATCGCTTAGCCAGCGACGGCTTCAAGATTCTTGATAATGGCGACGCCACCGGCTTCGACCGTCGTGATGTGATGGGTAAAGTACGTTGGCATTCATCTGCCGGAAGTACTATCGATCAAGCGCTTACCTTGAAGTTCGTTCAGTCATCGGAATTGGCCAACGAGTCGTATCTGGGCCTGTCGTACGACGATTACATGCAGAATCCTGTGCGTCGATATTCAGCGACGCAAAAAGACCTGCTTGACATGAATCACACTCATTTTTCCTTGAGCCACAGTATCAACCCCTCGGCAGGGGTGAACGTTCGTACAACGGCGTATTACACCAAAACATTTCGCGAATGGGGTAGAGTGAACAGTATCTCCGGCGTGAGTGCGTTGAACGTATTGAGCGAGCCGCAGAAGTATGCTACGGAGGATAGCGTAATGAAAGGAGTTGCAAACGGAAGTGTTGAGTTTCGCAGTGCAGCACGAACTTATTATTCTACCGGAGTGCAATCAGCGGCCGATTACAGTTTTGCTACGGGAGAGATAGCGCATCGTCTTCGTATTGGTGTACGCTATCACACGGATGAATCAGATCGTTGGAACACGAGCTCCACATTTCAGATGTCAGATAACGTCATGAGCCTTGGCTCTGCCGGGATATTGGGAAATATTGAGAATCAGATTCGACGAGCCACCGCTTCGGCAGCTTTTGCTCAATATCGTTTAATAGCAGGGCCCCTTACCTTCACGCCCGGAGTTCGTTTTGAACACATCACGCTTGAACTTCTGAACTATGGAACGGCTGATAATGCTCGGCAAGGATCGTCATTACTTTCAGCCGCCAACACACTCACCGCCATTCTTCCGGGTGCAGGCTTGAACTATGAGTTTTCAAATAGTGTAAGTGCATTTGCCGGAGTTCACCGTGGATTCTCTCCGCCGGGCATGCCCAGTACCACTTCCGGTTCGGCGCAAGCAGTTGCCGAGAAGGCATGGAACTACGAGGTAGGTGTGCGTTCGATGTTAGGAGGAATTCGAGCGGTTGCAGTGGCTTTTGTCAGTGACTATGAAAGCATCTTGGGATCGGACAACGTGTCCGGTGGCGGACAGGGAACCGGCGATCTCTTTAACGCAGGAGCCGCAACAGTACAAGGATTGGAGTTGAATATGGGATATGAATTCTCTGACGTGCACCTTTCGGTGGGCAGTTTTTCCGTTCCGATAAATCTTTCGTACACGTACACAGATGCTCGTTTCGATCAAACCTTTAAAGGTGGTGGCGGTGACTGGGGTAGCGGAGTAATCAACCAAGGTGATGTAATCCCGTTCATTACTCCTCACCAGCTTTCTCTGCAATGCGGCGTTTCTACAGGCGATGTTCAGTTATTGTGTACCGGTAGATACACCGGTGCTACCGCCACAAAACCCGGCCGTGGTTCCTTGATTATTCCCGGCGAAGGTACATCATACACAAGTGTAAATGCACTGGCTGCTACCATGTTTGTCGATGCTACATGCAATGTTGGAATAGCCGGCGGCGTTGTGCTTTCGGGGTCAGTTACGAATGTGGGGAATTCGAGCGCTATTGTGGCGAACCTGCCTCAGGGCTACAGACCATCCATGCCCAGAGCCTTGAATTTGGGTGTGAAGTGGACGTTCCTTTAACTCTCTACATCGGCGAGTCGTGTGCGTCGCAGTTTGACGAACACATCTACAGCCTCGATCATTCCACTCATCCACACTACTCGGGGGAGTGATACGTATCCGGTGAAGGTACATCAATTGAAACCAAACGTCCGCACAAGCCCGAGAAATTGCTCAACTCTTCCGGAGAGAATTCCTCAGAAATTGCTACCAGCAGTCCACGAAACCGTTCGTCTATCCGGCGCAGCGCATTCCTTCCGGAATCAGTGATGGAATGCAATGCCACTCGCCGATCGCTCTCGTGAGAGCGGCGCATCACAAATCCCAGCTTGATCATGTTGTTCACGGAGCGTGTTACGTCCACACTTTTCTCCACGATCATGTTCACAAGGTCGCTATGAGTGAGCTCCGGCTTGCCGCTGTGCTGCAGAACGCGCAGCAGATTGTATTGCGCACCTGTTAACCCAAAGGGACTACATGCCTCGTCAAGTTTTGCTCTAATGAAGGCATTGGCTGTGCTAAGGTTGATAACGAGCTCCACCACGGGATTGCGCGCACGAGGGGAGCTACCGTGAGAATCGGTGGTCATATTCGAGTTCATGTTTGTACTCACTGATTTGTATTCTGTTTGTTGAGTCCGGTTGCCTGCTGTTCCACGTACATTTCGTACACAAGACAAATCTCCATAGGGTCGTATTTTTGTTCACTCGAACATAGCAAAGCATCATCACTTCACCGCCTACATCATGCGTACTTCACTTTTGTTTAGCCTGATCGTCTGTCTCTTCACGAATGTATCTAATGCAACTCCGAAGAGCCTTGGGGTCGGCGATGTTCAGCCGGACAGTAAAGAACGTCATTTCAAAAACCTCCGCCGAATCACTGAAGCCGGCGAGAATGCGGAAGCTTATCTGGCTTTTAACGAAAAGACCCTGGTATACCAAGCTCATGTAGGTGACTCCGCCTGCGACCAGATCTACACCATGAATCTGGATGGCTCGAACAAAACCTTGGTGAGCACAGGTAAGGGGCGCACAACGTGTGCGTATTATTTGCCCAATGGAAATATCATCTACGCAAGTACTCATGCGGCCTCGGCGGCATGCCCCGACAAACCTGATATGTCTAAGGGATATGTATGGCCGCTGTATAGTGATTACGATATCTATGAATGCAAGCCCAACGGAACTAAAGTTAAGACCTTGATCGGTGGTCCGGGCTACGATGCCGAGGCCACGGTAAGCCCTCGCGGCGACCGTATTGTGTTCACCTCCACGCGCGATGGAGATATTGAGTTGTACTCCAGCAATCTCAAGGGCAAGGATATCAAGCGCCTCACCAATCACTTCGGCTACGATGGTGGAGCTTTCTTCAGTTTGGATGGAAAGCAGATTGTATTTCGTGCTTCATCGCCAAAAGCTAAGGACTCGGTGGAGTTTGCCGATCTTCTGAAGCAGAACCTGGTACGCCCGCGCGCACTGGATATTTACGTGATGAACGCCGATGGTTCCGGACGGCGCCAACTCACAAACAACGGCAAGGCGAATTTTGCACCATTCTTTCACCCGGATGGCAAGAGAATTATTTTCAGTTCAAACATGGCGGATCCCAAGGGTCGTAACTTCGATTTGTGGATGATTAACACCGATGGCACCGGCCTGGAGCAGATCACGTTCTATGAGCAGTTTGACGGATTCCCTGTGTTTACGGCCGATGGCAAGAAGTTAGTTTTCTGTTCCAATCGCTTCAACGCCAAGCCCGGTGACACGAACGTTTTTGTGTGCGATTGGGTGGATTAGAACGACTAGAGAAGAAACAGTAGAAAATTAGTACAGCATGGATTGGACGCAACGTAGACTAAGAACACCTCCGCAGCGTCATTGCTTCGAAGAAAACGCGGTGGCATCAAGGGGTTCACATCAAGCTCGTTGTCCATATCAATGTGTTTGTTTTTCAGGTGAATTGCTGCGACGTATTTTCGTCCCTATCGGTTGGTGGCAAGATGAAAACGGCGGCCGATACCAAAGAGTAAAGCCCCTACAGGTGCAGCACTTAGAGGTACAGTAAAGCACAACACTGCGCAACGTAGCGCAATAAGACAAGACACAACGCAACACAACACAACACAACACTCGGTTATAATTGGAGACTCAATTATGTACGGAAATGTCAGCATCGTTGATAAGCCAACAGGCGATAACCGCTATGATGAAGATCCTATACTCCTTGCAGAGTTTCAGGACAAGATTGATCGTGGCGAAAAAATAGAGCCGCAGGATTGGATGCCTCGAGAGTATCGCCGTCAGTTGATTCGAATGATTGAGCAGCACGCGCACTCAGAGATTATAGGCGCACTGCCCGAGGGAACATGGATTACCCGTGCTCCGGGATTCCGCCGCCGCATGGCTTTACTCTCCAAGGTACAAGATGAGATTGGACACGGCCACTTGTTGTATTCGGCTGCCGAAACACTTGGCAAGCCTCGCGAGCAAATGCTGAACGATCTGCTTATAGGAAAATCCAAATACTGTAACATCTTCAATTACCCGGCGGTAACGTGGGCCGACACCGCAGTGATTGCATGGCTGGTGGATGCTGCGGCAATCATCAATCAGGTAATCAATTCCAAAGGTTCCTATGGTCCGTACTGCCGCGCACTTGAGCGCATTTGCACGGAAGAGTCGTTCCACTTGAAGTATGGTCACGACAATGTGGTAACGCTGGCAACCGGCACACCGGTTCAGCGCGAAATGGTACAAGCGGCACTGAATCGTTGGTGGCGCCCGTTGATGCACTTCTTCGGTCCGCCCGATGTGATGAGCGAGCACACCAAGATCTTGATGCGGTGGAAAGTGAAGATGGCCACGAACGATGATATGCGCCAGCAGTTCTTCGAAAGCTATGTACCGAAGATTTGGGAGTTAGGATTGACGATTCCCGATCCCGAATTGCGTAAGAACGAAGAAACCGGTGTATGGGAATTCGGCGATCCCGATTGGGACGAGTTCTATCGTGTTATCGCCGGCAACGGCCCCTGCAATGCCGAGCGTTTGGCTGTGCGCAAATGGGTAGAGGAGAGTGGCGCGTGGGTGCGCAAGGCAGTATTGAAGCCCGATGCACGCTATGTGGTGCCGCTGTCCTAAGGCTATAGAGAACAACTACAAACACACGAACAGTAAAAAAGGGATTCCGCAATGCGAAATCCCTTTTTCGTTTTGAATACAAGATCTCTGCTACGTGATGGCCTCGTGCAGTGAGGTATCTCTATCGAACCACATGCACTACCACGTCGCGCATTTGTTCGCCGGAGGTGCAGCGTAACAAATACACGCCCGATTGCACATTGAGTATGGGCAGCACGATCATCTGCTCCTGATCGCCGGCGGCATCCGCAGAGCTAGCTGTGATCTCGCGCCCGAGCATGTCGCGTAACGAAATGCGAACCGGGCCAAGACTCTTCACCATAAGGCGAAGTTCGCCGGAAGCCGGATTGGGCCATACGCGGCAGGCGAAGTCGTCGTTGTTCTCGAATACGCTGCTGAGCGGAAGCACAATTACTTTCTTCGTAGCTGTTGCTATACATCCGTCGGCCGTTGTGTAGTTAAGTGTGATATACACTGCGGTATCCGATGCTGACCACGATGAATAGGTGCTCCACGCATTAGGTCCGGGCCAAAGAGTAGTGTTCGCCGGTACAGACCATGCTCGCAAGCCTGTAAGAGGCGTGTTGCTTGAGTATAGAACGGTATCGCCCGGGCGAACGGTATCGGGGCCGGAAATCTGCGGTGTGAAAAAACGCACCGGAATGGACTCGGCCTTCCACGACGGAGCTTTGGAAAACACCGCTGCCATTACTACTGTGTCCACCTGACGAGACTCTCGAGCAACAGCGCCCAAACCTTCGTCAAGGTGCCACGAGCCCAACAGATTGGGATGCGCGTCGATGCGCTCATTCATGTTTCGAAGAATCTCCTCGGCGGTACGAACTCTATTCCACACGCGGAACTCACGCATGCCACCCTTTACTAAAGTTGAACCGCCGGCAAGCTGACCTAAACGAAGAATTCCCAGAGTGGTGATAGCACTGGCGCGCTCCTCCGAAACTTGAAGCTGACCATCCAGGTAAATTGCTTTGAAGCGAGCGCCGTCGCTTACCAGCGCAACGTGTGTCCACTTATTCAGAGACTTGGAGTAGTCGCCCACCAGGCGGCCGCCGGCATTGATATTCCCAAAGTCCCAATAAATCTTGCGATCGTTCCACGGCACGTGCGCCTGACAGCGATTTGCTGCATCGTCTTTGCTTCCTATGGTAAATGCCGACGAAGTACGCACGTCGGCCGAGTCTACTTTCTGCCACCACTCAATGGTCACAGCGCTGCCGGCCTGCAAAGCCAAGTCGTTGACGGTGGCACTTATAGAGCCGTCCAGATATGCTACGCCCGAGGGGCAAATTGTATCGGTTGTAAAAGTGCGCACTGCAGACCATGGCCCGGTGACCAATGAATTGACAGCTCGCGCACGCCAGTAGTAGGTGGTTCGTGGGGCCAATCCCAGAGCCGTTTCCGCAGTAGCGTAGGCATTAAGAGTTGCAAAGACAAGGTTTGAAAAATCAGCGTTTGCCGATACTTGAACCTCATACGATGAAGACGAGGACACTGCTGTCCATGAGAGCTGCGGCTGCGGGAACATTGCCTTGCCTTTATCTGCCGGTGAAACAAGTTGCAAAGCAGGAAGCGTGGCCGTCGAGGCGCAATTAATCGGTGCGTCCGAAGCTACTCTTGCTGCCTTCCGGGCCACGTAGCCCGGGGCAGCTATATAACCTACGTCTGCTACTATAGTGTCGTTCAGCGATTCGTTCAATCGGTAATAGGTTGCCAGATTCTTGGTACCCGGATTCAAACTCTCGGCCATAGAGTTATAAATTTCTTCACCGCTTCGCACCACATTCCAAACACGGAAGTCGTCTATCTTCCCGAAATGAGAAATTCCAATGATAAGTCCCGTGAGATTTTTTGGATCGTCAGCAACCTCGGAGGATGCAACCAATTTTCCGTCCAGATATATTGCCTTGAAGCTCGTGCCGTTGGATACCACCGCCACGTGCGTCCACTTATCCAGATACGGTTTGTAATCTGTGGAGATACGACCCGAGGTATTGATATTTCCGTAATCCCAATAGATGTTGCCATCTCTGAAGGGAGCATGAATCAAAAAACGGTTGGTGGCGTCGTCCGGACCCGCCCGCAACGCCGCATTTTGCTGAGCTAAACTTGTAGAGGTAACATAGTTCCAAAACTCAACGGTAACTGCGCCACCGCTTTTCCATTCGAAGGTAGGTGCCGACAACTTATCCGAAGCTTGGGTAAAGCTCAAGGTGTTTCCGGCGCAACTGGTACCAATGGTGAAAGGGTTTACCGCACTCCACGGAGTGGAGTTGTTGAAGTTAAATGCTCGCACGCGCCAGCAGTAATTCTGGCGGAAGGTCAGGGACAAAGCAATAGGTGTCTCGCTGTCTACTACATAGCTCCGAACCACGTTTCGCATGTCGGTGCCTTGAGCGATTTGCACTTGATACCACTGCGCTCCTTTGGGATTAGACCACACAAAGCGCGTAGGATTAGGCACCGTCTTTGCGTTCGCCTCCGGAGTGAGCGCCCGCGGGGTTTGCAGTGAGTCGTACTTAATTCGCCGGCCGGGTGTAGCATCAGCTCCACGTGTACTCACCGAACTCACGGTGTTTTTGATGGCAGTTACAAAGTAGGTATATGTGGTATCGTTCTTCACATTGTCGTCCACATAACTCAAGATAGACGTACCAACGGTTGCAACATCCGTAGCAGAGCCTGAAGTAGTGGTTCTTGTAATCTTATAGCCGGTAATATCAGCTGTTAATGACGCACCCCACCAAAGGAGCACGGCATCGGGAACGCCTTGTGCACGAATACCCGTGGGCGGGGAGATGCCACCATTATGGTTGAAGGTACGACCAAGTGTGTCGTTCGCAGGATTTCTGTCCGGTGGTGACTGCAATACTCTACCCATCATCAATATCTGTCCGGGTGGCAATGCTTTGACCTCCGGAAAATTAATGAGGGCCTCTTTGTTCATATCTAAAAACGGAACTGTCATTATTCGTGAATACACGATATCTCCACTGCCGCGCCAGATCATTTCCAGTTGAACTTGGAACGCACCCGACTGAATTCCATTGGAACGAATCTTTACTGCAGGTACAAACGGTGCTGTAACGGTAGTATCTGAAGACGGCATCACAAACTCCAGAAACTGAACATCACGATCGCAATCCACAGAGAACACTGCTGCCGATTGATCCGTCACATCGGCATTCTGCATATCGCGGATTCGAATCAATCCCAAACGAGTGGTAATTGCCGGTACCTTCCATGTGGTGTTGCCATCGGCTGCGTTCTGATAGGTGCGCACGGTGGTCCAGCTTACGCCATTATCGGGGCTGAACTCCAGCAACACAGTGGCAGTGCCGGTGGCCTTCCAGCGAATGGTAACATTGCTGTCCGACACGAACTGCTCGCCGCCATTAGGGTACAGAAGGTCTACCGACGAAGCACCTGTAGAGACTACTTGGAAGGTTCGTGTAATCGTGTTATTGGCTGCATCGCCGTCGCCGCCAAGATTAGCATTTAGTGCCACGATGTAGGTGCCCGCTGCCACGCGCGCTGAGTCGAAGCTGATCGTAACCGAACTACCTGCATCCAGCGACGCCACGGTGCGTGTTGATGTGTACACCGGTGCCGTGCCGCCCAATGCTGTGATGGTCATGGTTACCGGTATGCTCTGAGCTTTCTGCGCACCAACATTGGTAATCATTCCGCGAACGCCAAAGCTCGTGTTGGGTTTCATCATACTGCCGTTTGCGGGAGAGAGAATTGAACTAGCTTGAATATCGATTGGACGTGTTGACGCAAGGTTCCGCATGCAGGAGGACAACGCTCGTACCGCTGAAGCGCGCATGAGCGTGGCCACGCGAGGATGAAAGCGCAGCTCGGTGCCATAGCTTGTCAGGTGACAGTAACTCATGATCGTGCCTTTGCGGGGATTCGGCTTTGAGTAACATCCTCCCTCTGCATTCACACAGGAATCCACAGGCGGAGCCCATCCGCAATTGTGCGTATGCGGCGATCCAAAGTTGTGTCCAAGTTCGTGCGAGAGCACATCAACATCCCACACGTATTGATTGGCAGGGAAGTTTGTGTTACCTGTTACCCCCGCAGCCGAATACGCATAGGAGCCGCATAGAACACCTACCCAGGCTAATCCTCCGGTGTACGATGTAACTATGAAGGTAGTGGTGCGAGAAACGCTGCCCATGTTCGCGTTCCAGTAATTGCGTCCTTGATTCAGGTACGATCCCAAGTCTCCGGTGTACGGACAGTTCTCTGTCCAAATACGCAGGTAGGGTACTTGAACTGCAACGTTGATATCTCTTTGATACACGGCACTAACCGCGCCGACTGCAACGATCATATAATTGGCAGCTCGGGAGAAATTACTACCGGCTTGATTGTAGTACTTGGTGTCGCAATCCACAGCCACCCGCGCAAGCAGTGTTTGTGCGTTCTGCAGATCGTTCGATTTCAACTCACTGCGCATTGCAGCGAACTGACCGAAGGACTCCTGCGTGCGTGTGAAATAATCCGGCAGGTTTTCCGCATCGCATCCGGGGTGCTTAGGGTTGGGCACATCTGCTTGGTCGTACACGATCATCACAGGTTCTTTGGCCTCGGCATTATCAGGTGCAAACAATATGCGTTTCATACCGTCGGCAGTAGGAATCTCCACATAGCCCACCGCATAGGTGCGGAAGAAGGCCAGATACACAAACGACCCGGGCTCCGAGGCAATGGAGCCGTGAACAAGAATATGGCGATCAATGCTGCGCTCTTGGTCTCCGTGGCGTGTGCCCGCAGCCACTACGGCATCGTCGCTGAGTATCTTCATGGTAGTGCATTGCAGCGACACAGTTCCGCGGCCCGGTAGTGGCACATCCGGTATCAGGAAGGTAGATGGCAACGAGCCATGCGCTTCATCAAACACATAGGGATTCACCGATGTTGTCTTTGCAGACTCCGGTAATCGCGCGCCTGTGAGCGGTTTTTGGGATGCCTGCCTGAACAGCGGAACCCGCACCGGATCTTGCGTTTGGGCGCTGAGCATAGTAGCCCATATCGCGAAAAGAAATACACCTACGGATAGTCGTAGAATGGAACGCATGGAACCCCCAAAAAGAATCAAAGAAGAAATCGTAGCCAAAAAAAAACGAGGATTATAATCGAACAAATCCCCAACCAATCCCCAACACATCGCCAACCCCCATCCCCAACCATTCCTACCGTGCGAGCGGGACCCGCACACAACAAGTCGGACATCCCGAAGGATATCTACTGTCAACATACCGTATTGCCTGATGTTGTTTCAGACAATTATGAAAAAAACTCATCAAAAGTGAGAATGCATTGTATACGGCGCTTCAAACTCTGCAAATACAATGCAGGCTAGCGCCTTCAGTCAATCAAACACACAGCAGTGCCCATACCACCGGTGATTGCCCGGAATGCTACAATCTTGGCCAAGGCATGCAACATAGGTTAGAGTGTACACACACAGATTCTACCAACCAAGCAGCCAGCCGAACATCAGCGGTGCTACAATAGTGGCGTCGCTTTCCACGATAAACTTGGGTGTTTCAATTCCAAGTTTGCCCCAGGTAATTTTCTCGTTGGGTACCGCGCCCGAATAGGAACCATAGCTCGTCGTGGAGTCGCTAATCTGGCAGAAGTACGACCAGAATGGAATGTCGTGCATTTCCATGTCTTGATACAACATGGGCACAACACAAATGGGGAAGTCGCCCGCAATACCACCGCCTATTTGATAGAACCCTACGCCCTTGCCTTCGCAATTGTCCGTGTACCACTTGGCAAGCCATGCCATGTACTCAATACCGGACTTCATCGTCGAGGCTTTGATTTCGTTCTTGATTACATACGAAGCAAAGATGTTGCCCATGGTGGAGTCTTCCCAGCCGGGTACCACAATAGGCAGATTTTTTTCCGCGGCGGCCAGCATCCATGAGTTCTTCGGATCGATCTCGTAATACTGCTCAAGCACTCCGCTTCGCAACATTTGATACATGTACTCATGGGGGAAATATCGCTCACCTGCATCGTCGGCTTTTTTCCAAAGAGCATGTATATGCTTTTGCAAACGGCGGAAGGCCTCTTCCTCGGGAATGCAGGTATCGGTAACACGGTTGTAGTGATTCTCGAGCAAATCCCATTCATCTTGGGGCGACAAATCCCTGTAATTCGGTACGCGCTTATAGTGCGAATGAGCCACCAGATTCATGATGTCTTCTTCGAGGTTCGCTCCGGTACACGAAATGATATGAACCTTGTCCTGACGAATCATTTCGGCCAGCGAACGGCCTAGCTCCGCCGTGCTCATAGCGCCCGCTAGGGTAATCATCATCAGGCCGCCATCGTCCAGGTGTTTTTCATATGCGGTAACAGCATCCATCATTGCTGCAGCATTGAAGTGACGATAATGCTCTTCCATGAATTGAGAAATTGGGCCGCGTTGTTTCATACGAGTGGAGGTATAGCAGAACAGAATGGAAAAAAAACAAAGCGCCGTGCCTCGCGCACGCGCTCGTTATGATAAGTACACGCAAAGATGCGCTTCGTAACCGCTTTCGAAGTTACGGTACGGAGGGTTTGATTGCAGCGCGGTGTTCTGTTAGAACATACCGCCGGTGATATTATGCAAAGGCTGGCGAATCCAGTTGTAACCAAGGGCATTTATAGCTTCGATTCCCTGCATAGGGGCTTCGAGTTTTTCGAACAGCATGTCGTAGTCTACCATCAAACGGTACAGATCACGATAGCCCACCTTTGGTTCCCACTGAAGTTTATTCTTTGCTTTGCTTATATCTGCCTGCAACCAATCCACTTCGGTAGGACGAAAATAACGTGGAAGGATCTCTACAACAACACTGCCAGTCTTCACGGTGTGGGCAAAGCGATCTACCACACTCTTCACGCGGGCTTTCTCCCTGGCGCCGGCACCTTCCCATTCCAGTTCTATGCCGGCATAGCTGAAGGTATCGTTTACGAACTCGCGCACGGTGTGAGTGTCTCCCGTGCCTACGGTGTAATCATCGGGAGCATCTTGCTGCAGCATAAGCCACATCATCATCACATACTCTGCAGCAAAGCCCCAGTCCCGCTTGGCGTCGAGGTTTCCAAGGAATAAGGTCTTTTGCTTGCCGCTAAGAATATGTGCCAGTGCCCGAGTGATTTTTCGTGTCACAAAGGTCTCGCCGCGTCGAGGAGATTCGTGATTGAACAAGATGCCGTTGCAGGCATACATGTTGTAGGCTTCGCGATAATTCTTCACCAACCAGTAGGAATACAGTTTGGCAATAGCGTATGGGCTTTGCGGCTCAAACGGCGTAAGCTCGCTTTGAGGCGCAGGCGCAGAGCCGTAGAGCTCCGATGTTGATGCTTGATAAAATCTGGTGCGAACTCCGCTGCGACGAATAGCTTCAAGAATACGAACAGTGCCTAAGCCCGTGGAGTTGCCGGTGTATTCAGGCATGTCGAACGACACACGCACATGGCTTTGAGCGCCCAGGTGATATACCTCGTCCGGCTTGATGTTGTACACAATTTCGGTGAGTAATCCCGGGTCGGTGAGATCGCCATAATGCAGATGCAGCGCGGTTTGCGTTTCGTTCGGATCCTGATATACGTGATCAATACGATTGGTGTTGAACACACTGGAACGGCGAATAATACCGTGAACGTCGTATCCCTTCGAGAGCAAATACTCGGTTAGGTACGATCCGTCTTGACCGGTAATCCCGGTGATAAGCGCTTTCTTCATCCTGAAGTTCTCCGTTAATCCTTAACTGTTCTCTTTTGTCTAATGCAAACTCGGTGCGTCACTACCTTCGTGTACTTTTCCAACAACACCGTGAGTTCTCTACTCTTGTGCTTCTCAATCTTCGTGCCAACCGCCGTGAACGTAGCTATGCGATCGTGATTTCGTAGCGTCGCTTCAACAGCGAAACTTCACTTTTCTCTGAGTTTATACTCCACACTTCCAAAGTTTCATACTTCCTCAACTCCACAGTTTCTGTCTTGCCGGGCCATTAGCTATGTAACCGCATGCGCAAACCACCTATTCTCTGTGACTAATCACGCTTAGTGGGCTTCGTCCCAGTTTTTCCCCACGCCCGTCTCGACCAACACCGGTACATCACCCAACGGCAATGCCTGTTCCATGGTATCCTTCACCAGCGTTTTGATCTCGTCCAATTCCTCGGGCACAACTTCAAACACAAGCTCGTCGTGCACCTGAAGCATCATCAATGAGCGCAGATTCCTCCGGGCCATTTCTTTATGAAGCCGGATCATGGCAATCTTTATCATGTCTGCTGCAGAGCCTTGAATTGGCGTATTTACCGCTGTGCGCTCTGCGGCTGCTTTGATGTTTGCATTGGCACTGCGAATATCGGGCAGGTAGCGCCGGCGTCCACACAAGGTCTCTACATAGCCACGTTCCTCGCAGGTACGAATTGTGCTTTCCATGTAGTTCTTAATGCGTTCGTACTGCCGGAAATACTGATCAATAATCTCTTTTCCTTCGGTGCGGGATATTCCCAGTTGCCTGGCCAAGCCAAAAGCTCCCTGGCCATACATGATGCCGAAGTTCACCGTTTTGGCTTTGCGACGCATAGACGAATCCACGCTCTCCAGCGGCACATCGAAGAGCTTCGCTGCAGTGGCAGTATGAATATCCAGCCCTTGTTGGAATGCATGCGTTAATGTTTCGTCTTTGCATACCGATGCCATGATACGCAGCTCTATCTGCGAATAATCGGCGGAGAAAATCAGATTGGAACCAACGGGTACAAAGGCAGCGCGAATCTTTCGCCCAAGCTCGGTTTTGATGGGGATGTTTTGAAGATTCGGATCGGTGCTGGACAGTCTTCCCGTTGCCGCGATATGCTGCGCAAAGGTAGAGTGGATGCGGCCTGTACGCGAATTGATCATCCGCGGCAGAGATTCTATGTATGTAGACTGCAGCTTTTGCAGCTGGCGGTACTCCAGCATCATCTCCGCAATGGGAAACGACGGTGCGAGCTCACTCAATACCTGCACATCCGTGCTATAGCCGGTTTTATTCTTCTTGATTACCGGAAGTCCCATTTTTTCGAATAGCACCTCGCCCAATTGTTTGGGTGAATCGGGATTGAAGGGAACGCCCGCTTCTTCCAAAATCTTTTCGCGCAGCGCGCGTACTTCTTTGCCAACGTACTCGCCCAGGGTGCCGAGTTGTGCGCTGTCTACAGCAATACCGTTGTACTCCATGTCTCGAAGCACACTGATGAGCGGGAACTCAATGCTGCGCGCCACCTCATCTAAACGCGGCTCGGCCTGCAGATCGTTCTGCAGCTGCGTACACAAACGATAGGTAACATCGGCATCCTCGGCGGCGTACTCGGCCACTTGCTCCACGGGTACATCCCGCATAGAGATTTGGCTGGACTTTTTCTCGCCGATGAGTGTGGTAATAGAAATGGGGTGGTAATTGAGCAGTCGTTGCGCCATGGCATCCATGCCGTGCGAAGCGTCCGGATTCAGCACGTAACTGGCAATCATGGAGTCGAAAGAAATTGGCTGAACGTCAATTCCGTGCCGCTTCAGAATAAGCGCGTCGTACTTGATATTCTGCCCCCACTTTGCCACAGCAGATGTTTCCAAAAGCTCACGCATGGCATTCAGAACAAAGCGCGTCTCCATGCAACCATCCGGAACGGGGCGAGCAGGGCTCTGCGCATCGGGATCATCATCGAACATGCCGGCCTCGCGCACATGGCCGGAGCCCGCACTAGCATTGCTGCCCGAAACGTCGCGATCGTCCGCGTGCGAAGGAAACACAGGGATGTAGTAGGCCTTACCTGATTCGGCACATGCGGATATACCAACGATCTCGCATTGCATAGCGTCCAGCGATGTGGTTTCCAAATCGATGGCAACGGCAGGGTGCGATTGCAGATCCATGATCATGGCTTCCAGATCGGCCTTGCTACTCACGGTGATATACTCGTGGGATATATCGGCCAGTGTGGAGTACGGAGAGCTATGAGGAAGCAGAGCCGGTTGTTCCGGTGCGGAGGCTGCGCTCGTGTGCATGGTAGTGCTCGTCTGCGCGGTAGAACTCATCTGCGCGGCGGAACCTGCGGCCTGCGCTGCGGAATCGGGTTGTTCACCTTGAGGTGTGAGCTTAGCAAGCCAACGTTTTTTCAGCGTAGCAAAACCCATAGTATCGAAGAACTCCACTACCCGAGCGGGATCGGGCGCCACGGGCAAGCACTCCTCGTAACCATGATCCAGCGGAACGGCGCAGTCTATAGTGACCAGCGTTTTCGACAGCTCCGCCATTGCGCGATTGTCACGCAGTTTCACGCGCAGCGATTCCTTGGGGATCTCCTCCAAATGAGCGTAAATATTCTCCAGCGAACCATACTGCTGCACTAGCGGGATTGCAGTTTTCTCGCCTACACCCTTCACACCGGGGATGTTGTCGCTGGTGTCGCCTATAAGCGCCAGCACATCGATTACCTGCGTTGGCATCACGCCAAACTTTTGCTTGCACTCTTCTTCGCCATGAATCTCGTAATCTCCGGATCCCGAGGCGGGTTTCAGGAGGCGTACCTTCGAGTCTACCAATTGATAATAGTCTTTATCGGAGGTAACGCAAAACACCTCGATGTTCTTTCTCTCGCCCTCTCTGGAAAGTGTGCCGATGATGTCGTCGGCCTCGAAGCCCGCTTGTTCAATTCTCTTGATACCCAGCACATCGATGAGTTCCTTGATTCGCGCTACCTGCGGTACTAACTCCTCCGGCATTGCTTGGCGATTTGCCTTGTATGCTTCGTACATCACATGGCGATGCGTGGGTTCTTTGGTATCGAATACACAGGCAATGTAGTCCGGCTTTTCTCTCTCCAGCAATGAACTCAAAATGGTGGCAAATCCAAACACCGCGCCGCTGGGTTCACCGGCAGGTGTGGTGAGCGGACGCCCGCGCTGCATAGCATAGAATGCACGGAAAATCAACGAGAAGGAATCAACAAGATAGAGCTTGGCCATGAGTTCAGTGACGGGAGTTATGTGCGTTATGAGCGTGTAAAAATACCACCACGGCTCAGCTTGACGGTCTGCTATTTGCGGATGCTGCTTGGCGCCGGCAGTTGCGGGCCATGGAAAATCACTATGCGCGCGACACGCGGTGTCGCTTAAAGCACGACCTTTGCAGCAGCGAACTCTGTTGCATATTCGTGCGCTATGAGCATTCTACTTTTACCTGGTTTTTCGGACGAACAGCGCGAGGCATTGCGCTTGGACAGGCAAATTGTGGTGCGGGCTGCGGCCGGTTCCGGCAAGACCTTCGTGCTGGTGGAACGCTATGTGCGCATGCTCAGCAGGGGAGTGCATCCACGAGCTATCGTGGCTATCACGTTCACACGCAAAGCTGCCGCAGAAATGCTAAGCCGAATTCGAGAGCGCATTGAGCAGCTGCTGCAAAGCCCACAGCTACTTACTCCCGAGGAATGCTCGCATCTGCAACGTGCTCGCAAGAATATCTCGTCGGCCCGGGTTTCTACTATTCACTCATTTTGCTCCGGCATACTTCGCGAGTACGCGGTGGAGGCAGGATTATCGCCGGATTTCTCCGAGCTGAACAGTGCAGACCGCTACGGCATGTACGCAGAAGCAATAGACGCCGTGGTGCAATCATGGTGGAATTCGCCGGCGCATCACGACCAAGTGCGGAATTTGTTCTTCGAGCTTGGTTCGGGAATGGCAATGAAGTTCCTTGGATCTATTACACGAGACTCCCACAAACTGGAGCAGCTTCGCGAGCTATATCAGCGCCCCGATGATGAGCTCCCGGGCATTGTATCCCGCATGTATCAGGAGTCGCTATTCGAAGAACATCTCTCGATGGTGCAACAGTTACAGTATGCCATCGATGGTAGTGCGGCAGATCCCCTGAAGCCGGAAGTAGCCGAGTGGTTGAGTGAACTAGCAGAGAGCGTCGCAAAATTTCTGTCTCTACAAAACGAGGATGGCACGCACAACTTTGCTCATACGGCGCTGAGTATACTTGTTGCACTTCCCCTACCCTCGTTCACTGCCGTTGCTCTGAAGAGTAACAAAGCGGCAAAGCAGGCATTTGAGATTTACAAGAGCATCGTAAAGTCTGTAGACGGTATCTCCGCAGACCCGTACAAGGCCGACATCCGCATGATTGCTCACGCGCGAACATTAACGCGCATGGCGGTAGATGTTGCAGCCGAGGCAGACAGGCGCAAGAAGGAAGCAAGTGCCCTAGACTTCGACGATCTTCAACGCTATACTCTGCAGCTGCTGGAAAATGACGCAGTGCGGCGCGCGGTATGCCGGGGTATTGAGTATATCATGATGGATGAGTTTCAGGATACCGACGACGTTCAATACACCTTGCTGAAGAAACTCGTGCCTGAGCTCGACGGCAGCGCAGACCGAAGTTCCATCAATGTGTTTTTAGTGGGCGATGTAAAGCAGTCCATCTACGGATTTCGCAACGCCGATGTACGTGTGTTCGCGCGCGCAGAACAGGATGTGCTGGCTTTGAACAGCAGAGTGTACAACGAGCCGGGAGTGGGAAGCGTGCATCTTCCTGCTTCGTACCGCATGGCACCGCAGGTAGCGGCGGTTGTGAATTCTGTGTGCACGCAGGCCTTTGGTACTCATCAAAGCGAGTATGATGTGCCCTACGAGCCGCTTGTTTGTGCTCGAGATCCGAACACACTGGCGCCGGGCAGGTTTGAGTTTGTGCTGGGCACGAACTTCAGTTCCAAAGCGCGCGCCGAGGGTAACAAGAACATAGAGCAATCTGCGCTGGTGGCAGATGCTATTAGCCACGCCTTGAGCAGCGGCGTGCAGGTGTACGATAAGTCGTCCGCATCGTTCAGGCAGGCGAGCTACAGAGACATCGCAGTGTTGTGCCGATCCGCCAAACCACTGGAGCAATTGGAGGCTGAGTTGCTTCGCGCACAAATACCGTTTATTCGTCATGCAGGCCGCGGCTTTTACTCCACGCAGGAAGTTCGTGATGCACTTTCCTTTTTGAACTTTCTTGTGGATCATTCGAACAACCAAGCATTGATAGCGCTGTTGCGCTCGCCGATGTTTGCTGTTTCGGACGATACTATTTACGCATATCAAACTTCCGCGGGCAGTTACTCTTTGTGGGAACACCTGTTGCACTGCCGGCACTCGGCTGTTACTCATATCAGTGATGCGCGCTTGAGCAAAGCGGTAGATCTATTACAAACGTTCGGCCGCGAAGCATTGATGCGCCCCGCCTCCGTGAGTTTGAGAGAGATTCTTCTGCAAACCGGATGGGATGCTGCTGTGGGGTATCAGGAGCATCGCACAGAACAATCACGGCGAAACATGGACAAGCTAGGCACTGTGCTACGAGACATAGAGCAGTCCGGGTTTCGCCACACCGCCGATGTGATTCACGAGCTTGAGTACCGCGCGGGCAGAGACGACGACGAGCCCGAGGCCGCAGTGCTGTCGGACGACAACGTTGTGAATCTGATGACTATCCACGCCTCTAAGGGTTTGGAGTTTCCGGTGGTGGTGATGTACAACATCGACTACAAAGGCTACTCCGGTCATAGCAGTTTGAATATTCACGATGAACTCGGTTTGTGTTTTTCGCTGGCCGACAAAATGACCGACTGCCAAACAGGTGCTATGGCTGCCATGAGTAGAAGAATCCAAGAGCAAAAAGAAGCGGCCGAGTTGAAGCGATTGATGTACGTGGCAATGACGCGTGCTAAAGATCACTTTCTTCTTTCCTGTTCCATGAGTATGAGTGAAAAAGGTGACGCAAAGTTCTCGAGTTACGGAATGATGGAACTGTTTGCACCCGTACTGCCTTCGGTGTTGATTCACGGGCACACCTACTCGTGCTCGGCTATGGTGGATTGCCGCGACCAAAGCTCCGGCACAACGCCGCAGTCGGTGAACTCCGAGTTCTGCGTGAGAGCAGAGCGCGAAACTCGTGGTTACGGCGCGGCAGAGAGTAACACTTCAAACGATCTGAATGCCGGTGATACGGTAGCAGCCGATGCACGTGCCGCTGCTTATGTGGACCTTGCCCTTGTTCCCGTTGAGCCGGGCACAGAGATATTTTCCGCAACACAATTGATGACGTATCGCCGCAGTCCGCTAGAGTACTTCAAGCGGTATCGTTTGGGTATCACAGACTTCAACGATGGTGATGAGAGGGACAATGCTCCGGGTGGCGACGTCGCTGTTGGCGATGATGATACACAGAGCACTCGCGAGCTTAGAGATTTCGCATCGGTCACTGCAGCCGATATAGGCACCATAGTTCACGAGGTAGTTGCGGCCATAGGCCTGTGGTGGGATGTAAGCGATGAGAAAAACTCGGAGAAAAACTCGGAGAAAAACTCGGAGCTATCCGCCGAGCATCTTCAAACTCTGCAGGCCGTGATACAGAAGGCATGCAGCGCACTGAACATCCGCGCAGACGGGGAACTTCACGCCAGAATAGAAAGCGATTGCCGCCACGTTGCAGAGTACATGCGGGCCCGATCGATCACGCCGCGGCAGTTGATTCACCAGGAGTATTCTCTGACGATGCCCGTTCAACAAGACTTTATTACCGGTACTATCGACGCTATAGTAGACTGCGGCAACGGTGTGGTGGAAGTGTGGGATTGGAAGACGAACGCAATGGAAGGTACCTCGCCGCAAGAGTTACTTCGCAGGTATGATGTGCAGTTGCGCTTGTATTGTTTGTTGCTTTCTAAAAGCATGACGCATGCTGCATCTATCACAGCGCGCCTGGTATTTACGCGCACCGGACAGGAAGCCGTGCTAACTATGGATGCCGACGCAATTGCAGACTTCGAGAAAGAACTCGCGGTGATGATCAGCGAGATAAAGAGAATGTAAATGCGAATGTTCGTGAGAATGTAAGCGTGAATGTAAGCGCGTTGTGCGAAGTATGCTCACGACGTACTTACACAGTATTCGCACAGTATTCGCATAATCAGAAGGCGTGGCCCAAGCCTATTTGTGCCGTCATGGATTCAAAGAAGCCGCGAGAGCTAATCCATGAAGTCTTGGTATCTGCTACGGTGGGGTCGTACACATTGAAACCAAAGTCTAATCGCGCCGGGCCCACCGGAGTTGCAAAGCGGATTCCTGTTCCTACGGCCAGCGCCCAATTGCGCGGATCCAATACATGGCTCACTGATGCTTTGCCGTAGGCAGCCGGCGTAAATCGATTAAACGCATTACCTGCGTCTACAAAAAAGGTAAAACCTAGACGGCTGATTTTGTCTGCCAAGAAATCTCCCAGATCCGCATAGTAGGGAAAGGTGTAGCGCAGCTCGGCACTGAGTTCCACAATGGTAGCCCAGCCCACATAGTTAGCCAGGTCTCCAACATTCGACGGCAAGTTGGGATCGTCGCTGGTGCGGTCGCCCAGCTGACGGCTTGCGAACGAGCGAATACTTGCAGCACCACCGGCAAAGTAATGACGGTCCGACGGCACGATCTTTTCGTCTCTGTTGAACCACAGAATGTGCCCAACGCGAGCTTTGAAGGCCTGCGTTGTTTGCTTGTTCATGGTGCCATACCAGGTATATGTTCCTTGAAGGCGAAGAAAGTCTGTGAGCAGTCCAACTGGTGTCCATTCGCTTACTACATTCACCGTGTATCCGCGAGCCGGGAAAAAGATGTCGTTGCGTTTGTCCATGAAATAGCTTGATGCAAGAATGAACGATGTAGCCCGGAAACGTGTTCCGTTCGATGTATAGGAGTCCAACTTTTGATACGGGTCCAAACGGTCGCTCAAGAATTGCCGAAGGTTGGTGGTATCGATGTTGGGATTGCGAATGAGTATTTGTTGATAGGCAGACTCATACGACCCCTCGAAGTTTTTGGGGAGTTGCGCCTCGGCAATAATATCGAACTGCAAGCGGGCGGTGTTGTCGCTGAGCATGACAAAGGGGCTTAGCCTGTTGCTCAGCGTATGAACTTTCAAAGGATCAACAATGGCCCGGTACGAATAGTTTGTTTGAAAGGAACCGTCGATGCGCTTGCCTGCAAGGCGCATAAAATCGGGCTGCGAGAACAGTATACCGGTTTCGTACTCTTGATCTACGTTTGGATTATTCCAAAGATTAGTTGCTACGTAATCGATGTTGCGAAGCGTCCATCGAGCATACAGATTCAGCACTTGGGCATCGTGAAAGAGATTTCGGTTCAGATAGTTTACATCCAAACCCACATTGTTGAAGTTGTCCGGAAATGTGTTGTTCAAGAAGGCGCTTGGTCGCAGCTCCCAGTGGCGGCGATAACTACAGAATACCGTGGTGAGAATGGAATCGCCCACTGCAGTTGTATCCAGAGCCACACGATCGAAGGGGCCAAGTGCAGCAATTGCCGCCTCGCTGCGCCGCAGTGTGTTCAGGTTGTACCATTCGCCTTCGGCAAACTCCAGTTGTAATCTCTTTAGTGAATTCACCACGAAGGGACGCCCGTGCGTACTATCGATAAAACGCACCGAGCCGAAGCGATATCGCTGTTGCGGCTCCAGAAAAATTGTGACGCTGTCTTGCTTACCTACGGTGTCGATATTGATGCGCGGAGTTCGCACATAGGCACTTACCGGCGCCGTACTATCCACGATCATCGGATATCGGGCAAAGGCGTAGCCGCTGTCGTGCAGTACGCCAAGCATGCGAGTGGCCACGGCTTGCAAAGCGGGTTCGTTGAAGGTTTGCACTTTGCGTTCGGCCACAACATCCAATAGGCGAGTGCGGATGCCCGCAGGTAAGGAGTCGATGCCCGTTACCACCACGGTATCCAGTGAGTATTGAGCGCCGGTATGAATAAAGAAACTGAGAATATTGTTCCGCTGATCCGCACTGATACGGAACTCGTATCGAACACGGGCATCGTGATATCCAAGCTGCGTGAAATAATCTTGCAGCACGAGTGCATCAACATTCGCTACGGTTTTATCGAAGTATCGGAGTTCGTTTTTCGATGATTGCGTGTAGAACTCTGCAAGCGTGGTTTTTACACCTTGGGGTACCTGAGAATATCCCAGGGCTTCATAGGTAAGAATGCGAAGAATGCGGCTGGTGACGGAGAAGTCGCAGGTGCGGCTAGATACCAGCGAGCTTAGCTCGATGTCTGTGGGCATGGTGCCGCCGGTGCTGTCTTGCTGAATCACATACCGCACGCCGTTCACCACGTATCTACGGGCAATACGAAGCTGCCCGCCATCGCCTGCCAAGCCGTTGTCCTGCTGAGCCGCAAGCGTGTGGCCGAAGCACAAACATGCAAGGGTAATCAAGGGCAGAACCGCTTTTTGTAAACAACAAACTATGCGCCTATTCATGGTGCAAAATACGCCGTAGAAGCACGAGTCGCGGAGTTTGCCTGCATCCGAAACTGCCACGCGAAGGGAAAGGGTGTGTTCACGGTAGCGTCGTTACTTCACAAAAGGTATGCGCCCCCATCCCAGAACAGCATAGGTAAGCACAAGCAGCAGCGCGGTACGGATACGCGCGTATACTAGCGGGTAGTTCTTTTGCAATCGATCGATTGCTACCACAATTCCCAAGGTACCGGTCACAACTACCACGGCAATCAGAGCGCTGAGCGCTAGCGAGAGCGCCTTTGGATACCAATGCCCGATACTTTGTATCCACGGTGGGCCGAACAGCAGCAAAAGATGAATCACATAAATGGTTAGCGATTGCTTGCCCCAAAGCTCAATGAGTTCTCGCGTTCTGCCGTTGCTAATGCGTACACCGCAGAAGAGCGCCACGAGAAACATCACGCCGGCTTCACGCAGCAGCACAACAGCCGGAAACGATTGCAGAATATTTAGTTCATTGTAGAACGAGAACATTCCGGGTTCCGCAAAAAGCATAAGCAATCCCGCAAGAGCAAGAGCTGATGCGGTTTTCAGGGCAATGGAACGCAGAGCCGGTAAATGTTCATGTTTGGGATATTCCTTGAGCAGCGAGCCAATACCCGCGCCAAAAAACATATAGGCAGCGTAGGGAAAAATAGGGAAGTAGGATCCGTGTTCGTAGCTAAGAAAGGCGCCCAAAAACTCCGGCACAATGCTGAACCACGATAGGTGATTTACAAAGGGCGTGCAGGCAAGAATGGCAGCCGCAATTCCGAAGAAGGCGAGCTTTCTGCTGCGTACAGTTGTTGTTGCCAGTGCTACAGCGGTGACCATCGATAGCGCCACAGCATTCAGCTGCAAGATGTTTGCTTGAAAGAAGAGGCGCCATCCTTCGGTGCGTACATCGGGTAGATCCAGAACATTCGATGCGGGGAACACCAACAGATATCCAATCAGCATCAGAATACCGCCCCAACGCACGCGTTGACGGGCCTGCGCGGTATCCATAGCGCCGCTTGGAGATCGGCGCATAGTAAGCGCAAATAATATTCCCGACACGGTAAGGAAAATGGGAGCTGTTGCACCGCGTACATGAAACCAGATAATCCACGGAAACACATTGATATCCAATTGATCCGTGCGGGCAAGGCTATCCAGCGTGTGCCCCTGCATCATCATAATCATAGCAAAAACCTTCACTGCATCCAGCGCGGTAAGGCGTGAGGATGAGGAGGGTGAAGTACCTGATGGTGCAGCTACGGCTGCAGCTGAGTGTGTAGCAGAGGTTGTAGCTGATGTTGTATCGGAGCTATCACCTGAGCTATGAGCTGAGCTGTTCAATGTATGAGTTGCGTCCTGCATGCGCACGTGTGCGGTTCGCGGTTTGTTTGGGTTATGCTGCGCACGCAATTTAGGTTCTTGCGATGCAATGTCGGCATCGTGTGGTATTAAACGTCGATTACTGATGTAGTATCACAAACGTCGACTACTGATGTGATATCACAAACCTCGACTACTGATTCAGCAAGCTCGTTTGATAGCCGGGGAGCGCGTTCATGCCGGGCTCGGCGCTCATGGTGGTGATTACGTCCAGATCGGTGTCTGTGGGAAGCTCGGTATAGCTTATCACATTAACGATAGGATACGAGGCGTGAATCATGCGATACAGATACGGACGTATAGGTGCGGTGCACACAATCACGGGGGAGTATCCCGCAAGCGTGATCTCGTCTATTGCCGCAGCCAGACTCTCCTGAATTCCCCGAACCAGCTCCGGAGATAATCCCAACGTGGCACTGGATGTTGCCTGAGGATTATTCTGGAGTTGCGATGTAAGAAGATTTTCCAGCGAGTGATCCACACTGATCACATGCACCACGCCGTTGGTGTCTTGATAAAGCCGTTTGATGGTTTCGGAGAGGTTGTGACGCACATACTCCGTGAGTACATCAATGTTCTTTGTCACCTTCGAGTATTCCAGCAGAGCTTCAGAGATCACCGGCAAGTCGCGAATGGGAATGCCCTCGCGAAGCAGGTTCTGAAGCACTTTCTGCAAGGTTCCTGTGGGCAGAGAATCGGCGGTAATTTCATCCACTAATGCAGAGTACTCCTTCTTCATGTTTTCCAAAAGCTGCTTCACGTCTTGGCGTGTAAGCAAACGATCGGCATGACGTTTTAGAAGCTCTGTAAGGTGCGTGGCAAGCACAGTGGGCGGCTCAACTACGGTGTAGCCGCTGATCTCCGCGTTCTCGCGCTCTGATTGAGTTATCCATGTGGCAGGAAGTCCGAACACCGGCTCGGTAACGTTGATGCCTCGTATTTCGCCTTCGGCACTTCCGGGATTCATTGCGAGTAACATGCCCGGGTACAAGCGATTCTTCGCAATCACATTACCGCGAAGCTTCACCACATACTCTTCGGCATCCAGATTTAGATTGTCGCGCACACGAACCGGCGGAAGTATAATGCCAAGTTCTCCGGCAAGCTGCTTTCGAATGTTCGTGATTCGTTTGAACACATCGCCGCCTTGGGTTTCGTCCACCAAGGGAATCAGGCCGTATCCAAGCTCTACTTCAACGGGATCGATCTTCAACAGATCTTCCATTGGTGCATCATCTTTCTGTGCACTTTTTTCGGAGTCGGCAGCCTGCTGTTGTGTTTGCTCTTCCTCACGTTCGCGCTTCTCGGCTTCTAAGCGGAAATATGCAATGCTTCCGCACGAAATAGCGAGCAAAGCAAAGGGCAAAAAGGGAAAGCCGGGTAGAATACTCATCACTGCCATCACGCCGGCTACAATCATGAGCGGGCGCGCCTTCGAGCCGAACTGTGTTGTAAGTTCCTGCTCGAGTTTATCGCCGCTGCTTGTGCGGGTTATAAGCAAACCTGCAGCTACGGAGATAAGCAGCGCGGGGATCTGCGAAACCAGACCGTCGCCCACGGTCAGTACCGTGTATGTTTTGATAGCGGTGGCGATATCCATTCCGCGCTGTAGCACGCCAATGGCAAAGCCGCCGATAATGTTTACAGCGGTGATAATCAACGCGGCAACAGCATCACCGCGTACAAACTTCGCGGCACCGTCCATGGAACCGTGAAACTCCGCTTCGTGCTGAAGCTTTTCGCGGCGGCGCCGCGCTTCTTTTTCGTCGATAAAGCCGGAGTTTAAGTCTGCGTCGATACTCATCTGCTTACCCGGCAATGCGTCCAAGGTGAATCGCGCAGCTACTTCGGCGATACGCGTAGAACCCTTGATGATCACCACGAAGTTGATCACAAGCAGAATGATAAAGACTATAAGTCCCACGATAAAGTTGCCGCCGATTACAAAGGTTCCGAAGGCATGAATAAGATTACCCGCCACGCCCTCGCCAAGAATCAAACGAGTGGTGGCGATGTTGAGTCCCAAGCGGAACAATGTGGTAAGCAAGAGCACGGTAGGAAATGAACTCAGCTCCAATGCCGACTTCAAATACACCGACACCATGAGCACAAGAATGGAAATCGATAAGCTCAATCCCAGAAACAAGTCCAGAAGAAATGGATTAAGTGGCAGAACCAGCAAGCCAAGCACAGCCAGAATGCCCACAGCAAGCAACACGTCCTTGTGATTGCCTATTGCCGCGAAAATGCGTCCGAAAGAGGAGCCTTGTTCGTCGTTGGGTATGTTTCCGGCTACGTCTGCCATAGTTCCTCGTATCCTTCGTGAACCTCGTTCACACCTGTGTGATATTCCTAATGTCTCGTATTCGAGCGTAAAACGGCTTTTTTGTGCACGTTTACGCGTCCGGGGAAGAATAGCAAGCATTGTGCCAAATACCACATGAATAGTATAGCATGCGGAAGTTGTGCTCTATGCGATTGCCATGGGCATGGTGGTCAGATCCAATCGCCGTATCTGCGTATGTAGAGTTTTTTTACCAGCTGTGCCAGGCTCACGTACAGAATCAAAGCAACAAGCAAGAAGGGGAAGAACTCTGCCGGAACGGGCCAAAGGCGCAATGTGGGCGCTAAGGTGGAAAAGGGAAGAATCAATGCAATACTTGCCACGAGCAGGCCCAGTATAACCACCGGTGCGGAAGCTCTACTTTGTAGTAGTGGAACTTTGGTGGTTCGAATGATATGTATGACAAGAATTTGAGAGAGCATGCTTTCTATAAACCATCCGGACTGAAACAGAGACTGTTCCGTAGCGCTCGAAGCACCAAGCACAAACCACAGAAAGGCAAAGGTGGCGTAATCGAACAACGAACTCACGGGTCCCATCCAGAGCATAAAGCGTGTTACAGAGGCAGGACTCCACGCGCGTGGTTGTTGCACATACTCATCGTCCATGGTATCCCACGGAATGCTTACCTGCGAAATATCATAGAGTAAATTCTGTATGAGTATATGCAAAGGAAGCATGGGCAAAAAGGGAAGCAGAGCACCGGCGCCAAGCATGCTCAATACATTGCCAAAGTTGCTGCTGGCCGCCATCTTCATGTACTTCATGATGTTTCCGAACGTTCTGCGTCCCTCGCGAACGCCATCTGCCAACACGTTCAGATCTTTCTCCATCATGATCATATCGGCACTCTCTTTGGCAGTGTTCACGGCGGTGTCTACCGATATACCCACATCGGCGGCATTGAGCGAAGGCGCGTCGTTGATGCCGTCGCCAAGAAAACCAACGGTGCGATGAGCCGACTGCAGCGCTCGAACAATGCGCCGTTTCTGTAAGGGCGATAACTTCACGAACACGGATATTCGCAAGGCCTGCTCGGATAAATCATCATCGCTGAGTAGGTCTATGTCGCGGCCGTGCATCACCGAAGTGAATGGAATACCCACATCGGTGCAGATTTTTTTGGTAACGATCTCGCTGTCGCCCGTCAGCACTTTTACTTCCACTCCTAACTGCTGCAATTGCCGCAGAGACTCTGCGGCTGTTGGTTTAGCGGGGTCCAGGAAGCCGATGCATCCTACAAGAACCAGGTCCTTTTCATCATCGTGTGCATACACCGGACCGTGGCCGTGCAGCTCTCGCACGGCGATAAGCAGCACGCGCATGCCGTCTTCCTGCAGCTGCGTATTCAGAGCTCGTATGCGCTCGCGGGCACTGTCATCCAGGGGTACAATACTGTCACTCTCGAGCTGCAAACGGCGATCAGGACCGGGATCTACCATTGCAGTGCACACCGAGAGCATTTCGTCTACGGCGCCTTTGCATATCAGATAGTGTTTGTTGCCGGCTTCTTGAACAATTACCGACATACGTCTGCGCTCGAAGTCGAAGGGTATCTCGTCCAGCTTTGTGAATCGTTCGTCGATGCCATGCATTTGGCGGAGTTCATCATGCTTGAGTATAGCTTCGTCAAGCAGGTTGCGCATTCCGGTTTGGAAGTAGCTGTTCACATATGCCCAGTGCAATACCTCGTCGTCGTCGTCGCCGTACACGTTCAAGTGGCGCTTTAGAACAATAGAGTCCAGCGTGAGTGTGCCGGTTTTGTCGGTACACAGCACTTGCATGCTTCCCAGGCTTTGAACAGACTTCAGTTTCTTTACCACCACTTTTTGCTTCATCAATCGCATAGCGCCGCGCGCAAGATTCGTGGTGACAATCATGGGCAGCATTTCCGGTGTAATACCAACGGCCACACTCATAGAAAACAACAACGCTTCCACCCATGTTCCCTTGGTAAGGCCGTTAATGAGAAACACCAACGGAACCATTATTGCCATGAATCTGAGCAGTACATAGCTCACACCGGCTATGCCTTTATCAAATGAGGTTTCCTGCTCAGTGGGTGCAAGGACGGAGGCGATATCGGCAAAGAGAGACTGTGCTCCGGTTCGCAGCACCACTATGGTGGCCGTGCCGCTCGACACGCTAGTACCCATGAAGCAAAGATTCTCGCAATCAGTCACCGATTCCGCATCATGAACGGCAATGGCATGCTTCTCTACGGGCATGGCTTCGCCGGTAAGTAGGGACTGACTCAGGTATAAATCTTTGGACTCCAAAACCCTGGCATCGGCCGGAATGATATCCCCTGCTGCCAGCAGTACTATATCACCGGGAACTATGCAGGAAACCGGAACAGAGATCAGCTTAGCGTTGTCGCGCATCACGCGGCAGGTGGTATGAATCATGGCCCGTAACGAAGCCGCCGCTTTGTTCGATCGTGTCTCCTGAATAAACCGGATGCCCGAGCTAAGCACAATCATGGACAAGATCATTACCAGCGTGCGCATGTCGCGTGATTCCGGAGCCACGAGCAGTATATCGCTCACGGTAGAAACAGCGGCAATAAGCAACAGCACTCCATTAAAGGGTACCAGGAACGAGGAGGTCAACCTTCGCAGCCACGACGTTGATTCGCCGGCCGAAATTTCGTTTCTGCCGTACTGTTGTAATCTCCGGGTAGCATCATCGGAACTAAGCCCATGAGAGTTGCTCTCTACAGAGACAAGTACATCAGTGGGCCGCATAGCAGAAACAGACAGATAGTACTCGTCTTTTTCGCGATGCTTCACGGATACACCGGCCATTTTTTGCTCTATGGTAGCCATGATGGTTCGATACAATGGGTTTGTGGCCGCTTCCCGCTCGTTCCACATATGCCGGAGCAAACATACCTATTCCGTGGGCGGAAAGGTTGCGTCTATCTTCGCTCTTCGCGGCATATTTTTTTCATTATTTTGAAACACAGATAAGCAAAAAGTTGGGGATTGCCGCGGCACGTACTGCCGTTGGCTGCCGTGCATGCATTTCGTGGATCTGAACGGGCGCGGCACATGTTTGGGGAATTACAAGCATTATCATTTCATCAAGGAGTTTTGTATGAGAATACGATGGACACTGCCTGTTGCAGCGTTCTTGGGAATTCTGATGTCGTTGTCCGCGTCGGCGCAAACCGGTAGTATCAGGGCAAAGGTGTTGGATGTAAAAACCAAAGAGGCGTTGCCTTCAGCTACGGTAGTATTGCTGGAAAGTTCTAAAACCAAGACCGGCGGCGGCAGATCTACAATGGGTCGAGTTGCCAATAAAAACGGTATGGTGGAATTCAACGAAGTACCCGTTGGTTCGTATGTGCTTCGCGTGAGTTATCTATCCTATGCCACGCTCGAAAAGCCGGTTGCGGTGTTGAAGGGCGAAATGGCTTCACTGGAGATAGGACTCATGCCGGACCTTAAAGGTCTTAGCGAAGTTGTGGTAACCGGTGTTGCATCAAGAACAGAGAAAAGCGTTTCGGAGGTTGCCGTTGCGCGCGTTGATGCCGCCGCGCTCACCGAAAGTAATTCCTATCAGGATGTGTCGCAGCTGCTCACCGGCAAGGTGGCCGGCGTACGCATGAGTACCACCGCGGGCTCTGCGGGCAATGGCTTCCGTTTTGATGTGCGCTCCGGCGGTGGCTTGAACGGCTCTGGGCAGCCCATTGTGTTTTTGGATGGTGTGCGTTTAAATCAGTCGTACTTCGATGCCGGTGTGGGAGGGCAGGAAGGTAATGCTCTTTCTATTCTGGATCCTGAGTCTATAGAAAGCGTAGAAGTTTTGAAGGGTCCTGCTGCATCCGCATTGTACGGTACTGTTGGTGCCAACGGTGTAGTGCTTATCAAAACCAAGCATGGATCGCGCAAGGCAGCACCGGGTTCGTACGCCCTTGATATTAAAACCACCGTCGGTGTAAACGAGCAGCAACGTCCGTACACGCCAAGCATGATGCGTTCCTACATGGATGCGAATCGTGTGTTTCCCGATTATCTTTTTGGCAGCTCCTCTGCACGTCAAACAGAGCGCGGCCTTGCAGACTCGGTGCCTACACGCTACGCTATGATTAATGCAACGAATATCTCGTTCGGCGGCAGTAATCCCTTATGTAATTACTTCATCGGTTACGATAAGCGCGATGAAGAGGGATTACTCGTAACCAATCGTTTTCAGCGTGAGGCAATTCGCGCAAACTTCTCGGCATTTCCCTCGGAAAAGCTGACACTGAACTTCAGCACCGGTTTTACCTTCAGCACCACAAACATTCCTATCAGCGATAACTCAATTATCGGATTGCTGGGAGCCACCACTATTTCTGCTCCGAAGATAGAGCGTGGTATTGGTCAGGGATCGTACGCGCAAGTGGACAGTATGGCGGTTGTGAGCATTCAGAATATTCAGCGTGAGCGCCGCTTTGTGGGCTCGCTGGAAGCACTCTATGCACCAACCACCGAGCTGTCGTTCCGCGCCTTGCTGGGTTACGACGGACGTCAGTTCCGTTATGACCAGTACTTCCCCTACAACATGGACTATCGCAACATCAACATCATCAACGGTTCCAGATACACGCAGCAGAATGGCGCTGATCGAATCAACTTTGATCTCTCTGCATCGTATGCTTGGAAGATTGATTCCGATATGCGATTACTCAGCACCGTTGGTATTCAGGGTAACACCGAAACCGATCGTTCCATTTCGTTCCAGAAGGACAGCTTGCCCAGCACGTTAATTATTGATGCGGGCAGTGGTTCGAAATTCATCTCAGCGGGCGAGAGCTTCTTCGATTCGCGTCAGGCGGGTGTGTTTATTCAAGAGGAGTTCAGTTATCAGGATGCATACTTCGCGTCGGTGGGTTTGCGTAACGACTACGCCAGCGCTATAGGTGTAAATGCTCCGAGTATTTTTTATCCTCGCGCCAGCGGAGCTGTGCGCTTGGACAAAGTGACGAGCTTGCCAAGTTCTATCAACCTCTTCAAGGCGCGCGTTGCTTACGGTGAGTCCGGATCGCTTCCGGGATTGCTGGATGGCTCGCTCTTGCGGTGGGGTAATCAGAATAGCGGTGAGGGTCCGGGTGCAGTTATCTCCTTCCTTGGTAATCCCGGCATTCAGCCGGAGCGCATCAAGGAGCTGGAGATGGGATTTGAACTCGAGTTCGAGAATGCTTATGGTATCGAATTGACATACTTCATGCAAACCGCCACGAACTCCATCTTCAACGTTGTGTTGCCGCCATCCGTGGGAGTTCCCAGCGTTCGTAAGAACGTGGGAGCAATTTCCGGTTCGGGTGTCGAGACCAATCTTTACGCTCGTTTGTTCCGCACGGCTGATTATCAATTAGACCTCAACTTCATTTGGAACTATGCGAACAATGTGGTGGACGATCTTGGCGATGCACCGCCCATTATCTCGGAGCCGAACGTGGTGTTTGTAGGTCAGCCCCGCGCTGCGTTTTACACCAACCCGGTACGTGGCGCTCTATATGATTCTCTTGGCATATACCTCAAGCCCGATGTTGATACATCCGTACGAAAGTTCTTTGGTAATCCTGTAGCACCCAGCAATGGATCGTTTACCATCAACTTCCGTTTCTTGAAAGACTTCACGCTGAACCTGCTCACGGACTGGACCCTGGGCGGCACCATTTACAATCGTTCCAAGCAGTTCCTGGCCAGCTTTGGAAACAGCGAGGAATACAACAAACTTCATGCGGCTCTAGGAATTCCTACCAAGCCCGGATCGTTCTTCCCTGTGGATACCGTAACGCCCAAGCTCACGCCCGGAACAGCGGAGTACAAGGCCGCGGCCGATCGTTATGCGCAGATGGATCCCAATCAGTTTGGTGCTTCTGAGTACTTCGAGTCGTCGGATTTCTTCCGCATCCGTGAGCTAAGCCTGCGCTGGGATGGAACATCAACAGTTACGGAACTAGCGCCCGGAATTCTCCGCTCCTTCTCGTTTACTGTTGGAGCTCGTAACCTGGCTCTGTTCAGTTCTTATTCGTTCCCGGATCCCGAGGTGAATAGCGGCGGATCGCGTGTGACGGTGTCGCGCGGACGCGACTTCATCACGCTTCAGAATCCTCGCGTGTTGTATGCCACCATTGCCATTGGCTTTTAAGGAGTAAATCATGAAAAAAAGTATTTCAATAAAAAAATCAATGTCGGTTCTATGGTGCGTGCTCCTGCTTGTTATGATAGGATGCCGCGACTTTGTGCAAAACATCGACGCACCTATAGACAGCATTAACGACGATCAACTGGATCAAGTAAGCGAGCTTCCATTTCTTATCAACGGGGTGAAGGTTCAGTACAGCTCGGCTATCACGCAGCTCAGTGTTTTGAGCGGCGGTTTGTCCGACGAGTTGGAGTTCAGTCTGGACATTCGCGGTGCCACATTTCCTACCTACGATGAATTGGAAACAGGTCAGGTGAATTTGAACAACACCTCTGTGGACAATGCACTCGTAGCTGTAGGCCAGCTGCGCATTCTGGCTGATACGCTTCTAACTCGTGTGGCCCGCCTTGATTCTATGAACAAGTTTCAAGCTTCCGATTCCATTCTCAAGAATCAAGCGCTCTACACCGGATATTTTTATGGTGGTATCGCGCGCTTCTTGTTTGGAGCATATTTCGGACTTGAACCCACACGCGGTGGCATGGCATTATACGGTGGCCCGTTCTTGAGCTCGGATACCATGTTTCAACGTGCAGTGGAGAGATTCCAACAGGCAGATAAGTATTGCGCCAATACTGAGTATCGTTTGAACCAAGCCTTCTTATGTAAGACTCTGCTCATGGCCGGCCGTTACAAAGAAGCCTACGATGTAGCAGGCAATACACTTATCGATGCCGACAAACCATTCCAGCTGAAGTATTCCACTGAGCTTGCAAACTTCTGGTACAACAATGCCGGCAAAGGCCGCATGCAGTGGGCCTTGGCGAATCGTTTCCAGACCTATACCTCAGCGAACATCAATGATACCAATCGCATCAAGTTTGAATCGGTGAACGGTATCTCCGGAACGAAGAAATGGCTGCGCCAGCTATTGTATCCGGCTATCACATCACCGATGACATTGATGTCGTGGCAGGAGTGCTACCTTATGTATGCGGAGCTGATACTGCGTGTGGCACCATTCAAGTATCAGGATGCTTTGGACAACTTCAACTTTGTTCGGGATTCTCGATTCCTTCCCAATGCACCGGACATTACCCTGGACAGCATCTACGTGGAAAGAGACAAAGAGTTGAACTGTACAGG
>JBKCNS010000056.1:0-63750 GCA_046297095.1 Kapaibacterium sp. (SeqCode)
CATCCGCTCCTCCCGCCCACTGCGCGAAGGGGATTTTATCGAGGTAGAAATTGAAGACGCCACCGCCTTCGATCTGTTCGCCACGATTTCGTAACCGCAGCGTAGTAGAAGTTCTATAGGTGACTTTTTATTCGCACACAACGCTTCGCTCGTGTGCTCATGAGCTGAGCGTCATAGGCAACCACTAGTATCACAGGCTGGCACTAGCATTACAGGCAAGTACTAGGCAGTCAGTGCCGTCCAGCGGCGCTCAAACCAAGCGCTCAACTGCGATGACGTACCCAGCACAATAAGTCCGGCTATAATTCCCGCCACACCATCGCTTACATAGTGATAACGGCCGTACACCGTGGACACGTAAATCATAAGAACCAGCGGCAAGAGAATGTGAAACAGACGGCGATTATACCGCCACATCATTCCTATCATCACCGTGGATGCCGCGCAATGCGGGCTGGGCAAACTGCCGCCGGCAAAGTGCACGTTGTGCCGCATCCATTCGCCGAACCATGTAAACACACCGCCGTCGAAGGGAACCACGTACAACTCTTTTTGATGATACAATGGGCTCGCTACGGGATACAGCATAAATCCTGCATAACACAAAATGTAGGCAAAGGACAAGCTGAATAAATAGTCCTGCGCAGCGCGGTGATCGGCAGACCAAAAACAAATGAGAGAGATTAATGGCAGCAAAGGAATGTAGCTCACATATGCGAACATCATTACTTCTGTAAGCACGCTGTTCATGTGATCCTGGAAGAACAACGTGGCATCCCTGCCGGTCACAGTGGTCTCGAACGCAAGTACCTGCGCGTCCATCCAGCCCGGCACTACAATGTGCTGCAAGGAATGAACCGCGCCGAACAAGTAGGAAAACAACAACGTTACTGCCGCTGTGTGCACGCTCACGCGCACAAACTCATGGGAGAATCTATTGCCGACCAGAACAGCAGCAAGGTAGGCGCAGGCTGCGAACAGGTACCCCGCACAATGCGATGTCCAATCGGGAATACTCGCACGGAATATCAGCGTGAGCAGAAGTACTATAGCTATGAAGCTCAAGCAAAGCAGGTCTACACCAACGTTCAGAAACACTTTAGAGCTTGCAGTTATGCCGGCTCCGTTTGTACCGCTTCTATGTGCGGAATGTTGCGAAGATGTCATTGTGTTGATATCACCAATTTGATAAGTGCATCCATCCCGGCACCGATAAGAACATGAATCACATAGGGCCACAGGAAGGAGCGAGTTCTCAACGCCAGAATGGCAAAGCCGAAGCCCGCCAGAATAGAAGAAAAAATCTCGGATGTAGGCATGCCCAAATGCCACAGGCACGAGGGTATTACTTGTATGCAGATGGCGGTCCAATCACCAAGTTCTTTGCGCAAGCCGAAGAGCAACACGCCGCGGAAGAAAAACTCCCAAGCATAGTAATACACCACTGCCCGCCACAGTTCCAGCTGCGCCAGCGCGCCCCACGATAGCAATGCCTGCCGATCGAAGGGATAAAAGTTCTGAAGTTCGGGCGTGTAGGCACCGGGCAAAAGCGTGAGCACGAGTACCAATGGATACAGCACCGCAACGGCAGCAAGTCCGATTCTCCAATCGCCAATACCAATGCCGTAATCCGAGAGCGATGCTCCCATCAATTTCATAACGAGGGCAGGGATTATACCGAAGCTCACAGCCGCCGCTACAAACATGTACATTACGGCGTCGTGCTCGCCAAGACCAAGTGTGGTGCGGCCAAACGTTATGGAACCAAAGGTATAGTGCACAGCGGGCATCACTGCTGCAAGCAGCAGCAGCACGGAGGTCCGGGGCGATACCTGCTTCCAATACGGACGCGGATCTATAGCCGAAAAGGCATGTTTGAAAGCGTGTTGTATCATGGGTTCAACGTTACTCGGTCCGAGAATCTGTGTATCTGTGTACTCTGTATCTGTGCACTCTGTATGAGAATTTCTATTTGCCCTTCTGGACAATAGCGCGAATCCACTGTACTGTGGAATCCAGCGCTTGCGACAGCGGCGTTACCGTGTAGCCAAGTTCGCTTTCGGCTTTCTTTGTGGAGTGCGCCCAATCGTGAAGAAAGATCCGCACCCAACCCGGACTGATGAGCGGATGATGCGAGCTTATGCGACCGCGAAACACTTCCTCGTAGGCCAAGGCAAAAGCTACGGCAGCGGGCACATGAAAGAGGAATTTCTTTGTGCCGGACACTTCACTAAGCTTTTTGAAAAATTCATTAAACGACGCATTCTCGCCGCCCAGCAGGTAGCGCTCGCCGGCGCGCCCGTGCTCCATGGCCAAGAGATGCCCGTTCGCAACATCATCTACGTAGGCCCAGTTACCCAAAGCATTACCGCTACCAAGAATGGTGCGGAACTTCCCTTCCAGGTACATCTTTATCATGATGGTTGTAGAGTTGCCCTCGCTCAGTAATCCGGGGCCGAACACCCGGCTGGGATTTACTATTACCACATTCACGCCCTTTTCTGCGTACTCCCGCGCAGTTTTTTCTGCAAGAGTTTTAGACACTTCATAATCGGTAAACAACGGTGTGACACGCGGTGTGGATTCGTCGGCAAGAGCACCGGCGGTAGTGCTCATGGTAAGATTGGTAGAAGTAAACACTACTTTCTGTACACGTTGCTCGCGGGCGTTCTCCAAAATATTCGTCACCGCACCCACATTGATGCGGGAAAATGTGGAGCCGTCCTTTGCCCAATTGCGCGCATATGCTGCCAGGTGGAATACTCTGTCGCATCCCTCCATGCACGCAGCTACCGATGCGCGATCCATGATGTCGCCACGGAATACCGTGATGGGCAAACCTTCCAAAGGAGAAAGATCGGCTGTAGGGCGGCACAACACGTGCAACTGCTCGCCGCGAGCCGCAAGTTTTTTGGCAACGTGCGTGCCGATAAAACCGGTGGCACCCGTTATCATGACGGCCATAATGTACTCCCTATGGTAATAAAACTCCGTGCGCTTATGAGGCATCGCGCAGATACATCATGCACGCTAATTACATGTTCACTGAACAAAAGTAGCAAACATCCTCGTCCTTTTCTCCATAATTTCCCGCATGAAATCCACTCCTCCACGATGTATAATTATTGGCGCGGGCATGGCCGGAATTAGTGCCGCCATTGCTTGTATTCATGCGGGTTTCAAGCCGATTGTGCTGGAAAGCAAAGCCTATATTGGCGGGCGTTCCCGCTCTTTTATTGATACTACCACCGGCGAACTCATAGACAATGGTCAGCATCTCTTGATGGGCTGTTACACAAGCGTGCTCGATATTGCAAACACGCTGGGATCGTCGAGCGGACTGCAATGGCAGAAGAGTTTGGAAGTACGTTTTCGCGACACCGATGGCACCGCCGATTCCTTTGGGCCGTCGCGGTTGCCGGCAGCACTTGGCGCACTTGCGTCACTGGTCGGAATGCGGCGCATTTCCTGTGCTTCCAAATGGCGAGCTATTCTCATGATGAACGCGCTCAAGGGGCGCTTCTCACCACCGGCGCATCACAGCGCTACCGATGTACTGCATGCTTTTCGCCAGCCGCAGGAACTCATAGAACGATTTTGGGAACCTTTTATACTGGCCACGATGAACGCGCATCCCGGCGCGGCATCGGGAAGTGTGCTGGTGGAAGTGCTGCGGCAAAGCATCCTGGCGGGCGGTAAAAACAGCTCGCTGGTAATACCGCGTTTGGGATTGTCCGCATTGGTAGATCCCTTCCCTGCGTGGCTGCAAGCCCAAGGGGGCGAGCTGCACCTGCACACAAATGCAGAGGAGTTAGTTACCGATGGCACTCACTGCTCCGGTGTTCGCATAAGCAGCGGAGAGGTGATTGAAGCGGACATGGTGATACTTGCATTGCCTCCGTATGCATGCCGGCGTATACTCTGCTCGCACACGGGCCGGCCTGTGATCGACATTCACGAAAGCCTAGCAAGCACTTCGGGAATTGTGAGCACCTATTTGTGGTTCGATCGCAGCTTCATGGAGGAATCGCTGTGCGCTGCTCTGGGCACAACCACCCAATGGGTGTTCAACCGCCGCATGCTGCACCAAGCCAATGCGGATGTAGTGCGCAATTACCCGGGACACCTAACACTCACCACAAGCGCAGCCGACGCTATGCACGAAGAATCAGCCGAGCGCATTGTGGAGCGCTCGCTTGAAGAACTTCACAAACTTTTTCCCGCCTTTGGGGGCGCGCGATTGCTTCACTCGCGGGTGATTAAGGAGAGGCGCGCCACCATGATGCTCACACCTGAAGCACATAGCCACCGCCCGCCAACCCAAACCGCTCTGGAAAATGTGATGTGCAGCGGAGACTGGACACAAACCGGCTTGCCCGCTACACTCGAGGGCGCTGCGCGCAGCGGCCAAGCGGCAGTACATGCGTTAAATGTTTTTTGCAGCCAATCGTCACAGAAACAAAACGCCAACGTGTAGCGCCATGCGCTCCTCAACGTTGTGCGGGAATTGACCATATTGAACAGTTATGAAAAACGCAGCCCTCTTCATTCTATTAATGTGCGTGCTTTCTCCTTTTCGCGGGAATGCGCAATGGACCTCGTGGGACTGGCAACAAGTAAGCCTGCCTGCGCCATATGATCAGGGCTATTATCTGGGCATTTATTTCTTACCGGCGAATAGTAACGTGGGCTGGGTATGTGGGTACAACGGCGTTGTGCTTCGCACGCGCGATGGCGGCAGAACCTGGCGCGGCACCGTCATCACCAACGCCCCACAGCTCGAAAGCATTGTTTTTTTGAACGACAATGTTGGCTATTGCTCAGGCACCAGCCAGTTCTCGCCGGGCTCGGGAGGTGTGTATAAATCCGTGGATGGCGGCGCGTCATGGCAGGAGATCACGCCCCTTGTATTTGTGGGCGGGGTGCTTCAGCGGGCGCAAGTGTGGGGTTGCCATTTTATCAACGAACGTGTAGGCATTGTGGTGGGCGGCGGCTGTGGCGGAGAGTTACAAACGTTCTTCCGCACGGACGACGGCGGCGCAAGCTGGAGTTTATTCACAAGCAACTATGCAAACTCCGGGCTGTCGCATCCGCGCATGGTGCAAGAGAACGGACTGTGCTATGCATCAAGTAGCGGAGCTCTATGGCGATCTACCGACGGTGGCCGATCATGGAATGTATTCAGCACTACCGGCCCCGCCTACTGGCAGGAAAATTTGAAATTCATTCGCAATAGTTTTTGCGTAGCAACCGCGGGAACAAGTTGCATAGGTGGCACCGATGCTGCCGGCGATGTACGTTTTTCATCGGATGGCGGACGAACATGGACATTGCGCAACATCGGTCAGGCAATGTTCGGCACGTTTATACTCAACGACTCCACGGCATGGGCAGCCGGCTTTGAGCAATCGGTGTACCGCACATCGGACTATGGCAAAACATGGACACCGTTTCGCTGCGGCCTTGCACCGGGGTCGGACTTCGACGACATTTTCTTTATCAACGACACCACCGGCTTTGTGGTTGGCGATGGCATATACCGCACAGTGCGTCCGCAAAGTGCTCCCTCGATTACGGTAACGGGCGATACTCGATTCTGCGAAGGGGGATCGGTTCGTCTGGCTGCTGCGCCCGGCTTTACCGAGTATCGGTGGTCCAATGGTGCTACCACACAAGTGATCAACGCCACAAGCAGTGGGCTCTATAGTGTGTCAGTTCGCAAAGGCACGGACTGCCCCTTGGTGAGCAACAGCGTTCGCGTAACGGTACTCCCTGCCCCGAAACCGGGCTTGGTATCATCTCGCGCTAACAATCACCTGTGCTACCAGGATAGTCTTCAATTGCAAATTCAAGGTTCATTTGTCTCTGTGCGGTGGTCCACCGGTGATAGTTCTACATCCATATCGGTTCGAGCTGCGGGCGTGTACTCGGTAACGGTCACGGACACAAATGGATGCACCGGTACTGACTCTGTGGTGATTACCGGAGGCACGAAAATATCGCCGCGATTGAGCCGCAGCGGTGTGTTTCGTTTTTGCGAAGGCGACTCGCTTGTGCTGCAGGCTCAAGAGGGATTCGCGGTTTATCGATGGTCCACGAGCGCAATTTCATCACGAATAGTCGTTCGATCCGATGGCACCTACAGCGTGCGTGTTACCGATCAATACGGCTGCGAGTGGGATTCCGACTCTATCCGAATATCTGTTGACACAAACCCCATCGAGATTACCGGGCTTCCGGGCACAAAGCTTGTTATCGATTCCACGCGCCCGCATCAATTGCGCTGCGACTCCCTGCGAATACGAAACAACAGCGCTGAAGAACTTACTATTTCTGTGGCCCGCCTGCTCAGGAACATCGAGTTCTCCGTGCCTCAGTCGCAATTATCCCTTGTGCTGCAGCCACAGGAAATTCGCACGTTGGGTATTTGCTACCAGCCCTCGCAAATGTTTTTGCAACAAGACACCTTAGTAATCGGCGACTATTGCAACCGTGTGCTTATCGTGGAATCCACCGGCATTCCGGACAATTACACTGCATCCACACGATGTGCCGTACCGCTTAGCGGGTCCACTGCTGCAATCAACACCAATGGGCTATATGTGTATCCTGCATATCCCCAACCCGCATCGGCCACAGTGACGATTCGGATGCGCTATACCCGCGGCGAGCAACCCGAGTCCGTTACCTTGGTTGATATTCTTGGAAATAGCATAGAAATCCCGCTCCTTGCTAGAACAGACATTGGTGTTTCGGGCACCACTGCTGAACAAGAGTGGCGTATGGATGTTTCCGCCGTACCGAATGGCGTATACGCGCTACGTGTGGCAACTTCGGGCGGGCAAAGCGCTGTGATGCTGCGAATCGTGCGATAGGTGGTCTGAAAATGCAGCCGCGGAGCAAGTATGTCCGGCGCTACCAGAAAACAGCTTGCCCAAAAGGGCGCACAAAAACCTTCTATCACGTGCGGCGTCGTGTTATTTTGCCCGTCCAAGTGAACAAAAATCAAGCTTCGTTTACCGTGCAGTGCCTATGGGTAGGCAAACACGTGGCGAGGCGAATCAAAACTTCAACTTTCGGTTTTTTGTTCACGGATTACACGTCAATCAAAAAACATATCAATCAATCCATTATTCACTCTAGGTGTTGTATGAAAAAATCACTACTCCTTGTCGTGTTTTCGATGCTTTCGGTAGCCGGCACGGCGCAGAAGTTCGAAAACGTGCTTCGCTACGGCCTAAATCATCAGCCGAAGTTCGAAGACCGCGCACTCAATTTGTTCCAGCCTGCAGAGCAACTTGCTCTACCGGAATCCGAAAAAGGCAATACGGTACAAGCTTTTGCTCCGGTGCTGAACCTGAGCTTTGGCAATCCGATTTTTGGCTACTACATTCCGGGCAACATTCCCATTGTGTATGAGCCGAATGTAAACAGTGTATTCTTGATCTTCAACGAGCAAACAGGCAACGGTAACGACATTGGTGTTAACTGTAAAATCTATCAAACAGCTACCGGTTTGAAGAGCTTCAGCTCATCGTTCAAGGTGATGACCAGCTTCGGATCAGACTACCTTGGTATGCCTCAATTGGCGGTGATGAATCCCGAGAAGACAAAGAATGCCGATGGTCTGCACTACCTTATGATTGCCAGACAGTATCTGAAAGCTTCGAGCTACATGTACACTGCGCCCACAATGTTTCTTAAAACCTCTCCTGCAGTAGCAGACCCCTTCCCATTGGAAGGTCCTCAGGACAACAACGCTCCCGGATATCGCTTCGGTGCCGGCGGACTTGTTTCCTTTAGCGGATCCGATGCTGAAGGTTGTGTGATGAGCGGTGTGTTAGGTGCACCCAATGAAGCAGTACAGTATGGTCAGTACGGAACGTTTGTGTACGAGGCAACCTCACAAGAACCTCAGTCGTCCATTCCTAATGCATGGGCAAACAGTCAGTTCAGAGCTGCGCCGAATACCACGTCTTCGTACAACGGTCCGATGTATTCAGACATCGATCCCGACGGAGTTGTGTATGCAGCTTGCAACGCCATCTTCGCCGATGATCAAAACAATCGCTTGATCTCTTTCTCCAAGTCCACAAACCTCGGAAAGACCTGGTCGGACTTTACCCGTATGCCTAAGTCCACGCTGGACAATTACGCTACCTCGCGCGGTCAAGCACAAGCAGTGTTCGTTCAGCCGTATCAGCAGGATGCGTTCATCGTAACCGGCAAGGATCAGTTCTCGTATTTCGCACGTGTTGCACTTTTCGATTCCGGTGATCAGCTTCAAGCACTCGACATTGTTGAGTTCGAGTACAACAACGGAAATTGGACTACCCGCGGAATTTCCGGCTTTGCTGATGTGCCCACCTTCTACGTGAGCAACGACTCGGTAAACCAATCCACCAACTACACACGCATGAAAGCATTCCGCTTCATGAACCCGATGGGTAACGAGCTGGAAGCTGCTCGCACTGCCGATGGATCGTCCGTGGTATTGAAGTGGGTGGATTACAACACCGATTTGGGCCCCATCATCATTTCGCCCGCTCAAACAATCCTGATTCAGGATCAACAAACAGGCGCTATAAGTGAAGGTACCTTGGATACCACCTATGCAACGGATGTATTCCTGTCATCGCGCGCAATTGGCGGCGGAGATTGGTCTAAGCCTTCGAACCTGACAAACGATAAAGCAGTAGACAAGGGTACGCACATGCCTCGCCTTGTACCCGCTATCGACAAGATCCCCATGATTTCATTCCGTCCGGTTACCAAAGCCACATGGCCCACAACCTCGAACACCGGCAAGCTCGTGAAGACACTTCCCGACGAGTACATCTCGCGTATTTACAACCTATGGAGCACGGTTAACTATAGTCTGTTCTCCGGCGTTACCTCTGTTGAGAACGACAATATGGAGACACTCAACTTCGCTTTGAATTCACCGGCACCGAGCCCGGCATTCGACGAACTGGATGTTACCTATTCCACCGAGCAAGCAGGTCATGTGCGCATTACGGTTTCCAACATGCTTGGCCAATCCATTGCTACCGTAGTTGATGCTACTGTAGACAGCGGTTTGCATGGCACGGTGTTCAACACCGCAGCGCTTGCTTCCGGAAACTATATTCTTACCATGTCGATGAACGGTCGCACAACAGCTCAATCGTTTATCGTTGCTCACTAATCAGAGCACGGTACACGCGAGCGTTGTCCGTTCGCCGGTAGTCGGTCAGTTACATAGAAGCGCATCATTCACTGAATGATGCGCTTTTTTTTGTGCTGATTTTCTCTGCCCATTCATCACGGCCGGAGAATCAAAGGTAATTTTGTGGCTGCTCGTTCGTCTGTGGCACTTCACGTACTCTTGCGCAACGTGCAAGCATCATAAAGCAAATCCACAACCACTACAACGTACCAAGCATTATGTCTCTTACCGATACCCTTCGTAGCGCTATTGCAGCAGTTCGCGACCCTGATTTGGAGCGCACTCTGGGCGACCTCAACGCCATTCGCGATATCATCGTGGAGAACAACGACGTCAACGTGTACCTGGAACTGGTACAACCCGTGCACTGGATTGCACAGAGTATCGACGAGGCGGTAAAAGCTGCGGTGCGGGATGTAAACGCTTCGCTGAATTGCATTGTTCATGCTATAGAGAAAGAAACTCCGCGCATAGGTAATGCCCATGTTCTTCCGCAAGTGAAGAACCTTATTGCCGTTGCCTCCGGCAAAGGCGGCGTAGGCAAATCCACTATGGCCGCAAACCTTGCGTGCGCGCTTTCATTGCGCGGCGCACGCGTGGGATTGTTGGATGCAGACATCTACGGACCCAGTGCGCCCACGATGTTCGGACTGCACAATGCCACCATGAATGCAGAGAAAATGGAAGACGGACGCATTGTGGGCTATCCCAATGTTCAATACGGAATCGAGATTGCATCTATTGGTTTTGTGATGCAACGCGACCAAGCCGCTATTCTGCGCGGCCCTATGCTGGCGGGATATTTCAAGACACTTGTAGAGCAGATCAACTGGGGCGATCTGGACTTTCTCATTTTCGATTTGCCTCCCGGCACCGGAGATATTCAGCTCACGCTAACGCAGCAGATTCCGCTCACCGGTGCTGTGATTATAACCACTCCGCAGGAAATTGCATTAGCCGACGTGCGGCGCAGTATTGCCATGTTCAACAAGGTTCAGGTGGACGTGTTGGGCGTGGTAGAAAACATGAGCTACTTTATACCGCCCGACGCACCGGAGAAGAAGTACTACATTTTCGGCGAGGGCGGCGGGCGCCAAGTTGCTCACGAGGCAGGAGTGCCGCTGCTTGGTAACATTCCTATCAATCTGGCATTGCGAGAAGGAGCCGACGACGGACTCCCTGCTGTGATGAACCCCGACACCGATTACTCTATTGCCGCTACCATAAGCGACATGGCCGCAGCGGTAGTACGCCAAACTCGTATCATCAATTCTCGCCGCAGTGATGCGCCGAAGCTTACCATCAGTCTCTAGAAATAATGCAGCCGATTACTGAGCGCATACACGCGGCACTTAATGAGTGCCGCCCATATTTGCAGGCCGATGGCGGCGATGTAGAGTTCGTGCGCTTCGAAGAAGATACCCGCACTGCCGAGATCCGCTTTCTTGGCGCTTGTGTGGGCTGCCCAATGTCTGTGATGACCTTACGAGCCGGCATAGAGCGCATTCTGATACGGCGCGTGCCGGAGATCCGGCGCATAGAGCAAGTGAAGTAGCGCATCCTCAACCTTCGCTTCCTCTGCCCTCATCACCGATTTGTACTATCCTGAGCGCTACTGCCGCACTCTTTATGATGGCACTCGTTACACCTGTGCTTTTATGAGTTTTTGTCGTAGTTTTCGGCCCCACAAAAACGCTTTCATTTTTGGAGAATATATGTTGATGCACACATTGCTACGCAGTGCCTTGATTGTCATGATTTCTGTTCTTTGCGCCACGGCTGCATACGCTGCAAACGGCGATACAACGCGCTTGGATGTAATCGTGAAAGACCGATTTCCGGGCACGCCTACCACTCTTACATCCACTGTGTATGTACCGTCCGGAAAGAGTTGGTCGCGAGTGTTGTTGAAAGTAAAGCTCGAGTGCCCGTGTGGAAAGGGACTCGGAGAATGGGACTACACCAACACGTACTATATCAACGTACCCACGGGTCGCAAGGATTCCACGGGCAAGGACATTCGTGAGCCTCTGGAGATTGCCCGCTTTATCACACCGTATTGGGGTGGTCAACCGGGAGGTACAAACTATACGTGGCAATGGGACATCACCGACTACGCGTTTCTGCTCAAGGACAGCACACAATTTGCTATTCGCTACGATGGTTACACAGCCAGCGCTGTCTTCAATGTGTGGGTAGAGGCAATCGAGGGCACACCGCCGTACTACGTGTACGCAATTGACAATTTGTGGCAACGTTCCTTCACGTACGGAAACATGAAGAACCCCATCTATCCCTACCTTACGAACAAGAAATTCCGTGGTCGCGATGAAGCCAAGTTTGCAAAGCTTCGCATAACCAACACCGGTCACGGTGGTTACGGCCCCCAAGTGGTAGCAGAGTTTATCGATAAAACACACCGCATTGCTTTGAATGGAGAAGATCTGTTTACGCAACGACTATGGCGCGAAGACTGCGGAGACAATCCATTGTATCCTCAGGATGGCACATGGGCTTATGGCCGTGCGGGCTGGTGCCCCGGTGATGTTGTAACCACCTGGGATTGGGATATCACCAAGCACGTGACCAAAGGCGACAGCACGCGCTTAGACTATAAGATGGAGAAGTTCGATGTAGACTCCAGTTGCAATGGCATCTACACCATAAGCACACAAGTGATGTATGCCACAGAGCCTGCATTTACCAATGACGTGTCCCTGGAAGAAATTCTTGCTCCGAACAGTGATGCCCCAAAAACCAAATACAATCGCATTAACCCAATCTGTGGCAACCCAATTGTTCGCATCAGAAACAACGGTAAAGAGCGCGCCAAAACCGTAACCTTCGAATACGGTGTGAAGGGCGAAACACCCAAGACCTACACATGGGAGGGAGATCTGGGCATTATGGAATACACCACGGTGAATCTTCCCGCGCCGGACTGGACGGCCTCGTTTGCGGCATCAACCCGTACGTTTGAATGCAAGGTTGTCAAAACAAACGGCGCTGCCGACGAAGACCCGATGTACAACTCCTTAAGCTCAACGTATTCGGTGCCGCCTACCTACGATTCAAAGATTCAAATCAATTTCAAAACGAACCGTCAAGCCCGCGGCCAAGGATACTTCTGGGAGATTCGCGATGCGGACGACAACATGATTGCCGATCGCCAGAACAGCACACTGGACGATCAAACAACCTACGTTGATTCACTAGACTTGAAACCGGGCTGTTACACTTTCCGTTTTGTTAATCCATCCGGTGTTGGTTTGGAGTGGTGGGCCACAGCAAGCCAGCTAGGACCTGCAGCACTAAGCATGAGTAGTCACGGCACCACCGTCAAGCGATTCCCCGGTGACTGCGGCAACGGCGTTCAGCAACAGTTTGTAGTTGGTGTTATTCCGCAGATTAAGGTTGTGAACGATGTTTCCGTTATCGACTTTGGCGAAGTAGCCGTAGGCGACTCCGTCCGTAAAACCGTATCCGTCACGCCGCTGAATTCAGCCGGTCTTTCGGTATCCAAGGTTTCGGTGATTGCGCTTGCAAAGGGCTTCTCGATGGTAAGCACCGATCCCCCTGTTCCTGCAGGTGGCAAGGTGAGTTTAAAGCAGGGCGAAACTATGCTTGTTACTGTGCAGTACAAACCCACGGTGGCGTCCCGTAAGAGTGCTTCGCTGAATATCGAGAGCAACGATCCTTACGACCCCATACTGAGCATTCCTATGTATGGCGGTCAGTCTGCAACATCAGTGGACGATGACAATGAGTTTGCGGCAAATGTGCGCGTAATGCACGGCGCGACCGCATCCGAAACACGAATCGTGTTTACAAACCATCCGCTTCGTGCCGGAACAGCGCGCTGCGCAATCCATAACATTCTTGGCCAGGAAGTGCGCTCGGTATTCGAGCGTGATGTGCGCGCCGGCGGCGAGATTGATGTAACAGAAAATCTCTCGGACTTACCTTCCGGAGCATACTTCGTTGTGGTTCGTGTAGGAAACAACGTACTTAGTGCGCCGTTGTACCTTACGCGGTAAGTGAGGACATCAACACCGCCACACAGGCTACATTCACAATATCGTCTGCGGAGCATCCGCGAGACAGATCGCAATAGGGTTTGGATAAACCTTGAACTATAGGACCGAGCGCCACGGCACCAGCCAGGCGCTCGGTTAGTTTATAGCCTATGTTACCGGCATCCAGGTTTGGAAACACCAGCACATTTGCATCACCATGCAGGGGTGATGCGGGCGATTTACGTTCCGCAACCGATGCCACTAAAGCAGCATCCGCCTGAAGCTCACCGTCTGCCGGTATGTTCGGAAATTGCTGCCTAAACAATTCCGCTGCTTGCCGCACACGCAGTACTGATGCGCTCTCGGCGCTACCTTTGGTGGAGAATGACAAAAAGGCAACACGTGGCTGCAGCTCTGCTACGCGCAGCATATTCTGCGCGGCCGAGCCCGCGATATGGCACAACTGTAACGCATCCGGCTCGGGCACAACGGCACAATCTGTGTAGATCAAAACCTGACTGTTCAGAATCATAAAGAAGAAACTGCTGAGCGTGCTTACGCCGGACGCCAGCGGAATGGTAGCAAGCGCTGCGCGAAGCACATCGGCGGTGGATGTTACGGAACCCGCCACCACAGCATCTACGGCACCTATGTGCAACGCCATACCAGCTGCAATAGTTGGCACTGCGCAACGGGCGCGGGCATCATCCAAGGTGCGAATCTTTCCGGGGCGCACATTCATGAACGCGTGAAGAACCTCGTCGCGTTGCCCAAACTCCGGGGGATTGATGAACTCAACACCCTGCAATGAGATACCATGCGCCATAGCCACATTGCTAACAGTTTGCTCGTCACCCACAAGTACGGGTGTAGCAATACGCTCCGAGACCAGTATTGATGCGGCTTGCAGAGTGCGAGGGTCAGTTGCATCGGGAAATGCCACTCGCGCATTTCGCATGCGTGCGCGTTCTTGAAGATGCTGTACGAAATCGGATGAGTTCACGCTGAATTGCTAAAAAAACGTGGAAGCGCCCGAATATACGCGCGAAGCCGCACTCCCCGGGAATACGGCGGCCATCAGGTTGTGTGCCTACTGAGTATTTTCGTGCAATCACTTCTGCATCACCATGAAATCACTACTTGCCCGCATTGGAAGAATGGCTCGAAATTTCTCCGGAGAATTCGGCTCGCTCACTCTGCTTCTCGTGCGCATCGTTCGGTATATCCCGCAGTCATTTCGCGATCGCAAACTTGTGATTGAGCAAATGGGATTGGTCGGCTCAGACTCACTTCCGCTGGTGATCTTGATTGGTTCGTTCACCGGTGCCATTGCTGCTCTGCAAGCCACGAATCTCTTTGCAAAGTTTAACCTTATAGGAATTGCCCGCCCGTTTATCGGCGGCTCCATCGCTACTGTGGTGTTTACGGAGCTTACGCCCGTGCTCACTGCACTTGTTATCGCCGGGCGCGTGGGCGGAGCTATTGCGGCTCAGATAGGAACCATGGCTGTTTCGGAGCAGATCGATGCACTGGAGATGATGGCTATAGACAAAACCCGCTACTTGGCTATGCCCAGAGTGATTGCCGCGGTTACCATGATGCCCATTCTTGCAGTCTTCTCGAATAGCGTTGCTCTTGTTGGCGCATACATGCTCACAAGTCTCAAGTTTGACTTTTCCTCAGCAGTGTTTTTTAATTCCATTCAGAACTATTTCCGCGTAAGCGAAGTAGTAACCAGTCTGAGCAAATCGTTTGTGTTTGGCGGGGTAACTTCACTGATAGGATGTCACGTAGGTATGCAGGCCACCGGCGGCGCGGAAGGTGTGGGCCATAGCACAGTTCGGGCGTTTACCATCAGTGCCGCATCTATCTTGATTATTGATGCCCTCTTCGGCTACGTGTTGTAGGCGCACTCAAATGGAGCGCCACACGTTCAATCGGCAAATGAAACAAGTCTTTTTGCTGTGTGTTGTAGCAGATGTCGCAACGTTGTAACTATTTTGGATTGAATTATTACAGACGAAGGTTATAAAGGTACCAGTATGAAATTGTTTTTTGTGGTAGCAATCGCAGGAATTCTATTCTTTAACTTGGCCGTGGCCCGACCGGCATTGAATTCAATGAATGCTATACGCGTAGACTCTATTCCGCGAAATCTCAGCCCGCAAAATGATACAACCTTTGGCTGTATCCCTAAGACGGTAGTGCTTCGGTGGAGCCAGGGAACGTCGTTCGATAACAGCTACTTTGTTGAGCTTTCTGCAGACTCTACCTTCGAAAATCCTATTGTCTCGGAAGTTGTGATTTTGAATACGAAGTTCGAGTGCCCTGTTCCGCAAGCTGATACCACCTTGTACTGGCGCATTCGCACACAGTTCGACACCACCGCCATTTGGAGATTTACTCTGCGTCGCCCAGGCATTCCTACAACAGTATTGCCCACCGCCGATACCGTTACCGACAACCCTGTAAAGTTTGTGTGGAATGCATCATCAGGTGGCAGCAAAAGCGAAGTACTCATTGAAGCCGATGCGTACAACCGCCGAGATACAGTAGAGAGCGACACCGTACTCTTCGCCACCCTGCTGGGATTTAAATCGTACTCGTGGCGCGTTCGCACCCTGTGCGGCGATGGATTCAGCGAATGGTCGGCTCCGCGTACCTTCTATCTGAATACCGTTACCAATAGTGTTGATGCGCAAACTCCGAGCGGCTCACCCATTGGTGTGGAAGCCGATCCTGCATCGCAATATCTTTTTGTGCGTCATAACGACGGCACGGCACTCAGCACTGTTCGCATTGTGTCTGTGCTGGGCCACACCGTTGCCCTGGTGGATGCAGCAGGTGCTTCGCAGGCAAACATTGATATTCGCTCACTGAGCAGTGGTGTATTCTTTCTTCTGGTAGAGAGCGCCAATCGTCAATGGAGTTCGCGAGTACACATTTCTCGTTAAGGATTGTAGCAAAGACTTTCGCGCAGGTTCGTCAGGGTAAACAACTCCCTTCCTTCCGCTGCGAACAGTAAAAACAAAAAGCGTTGCCCGTATCTCACGAGCAACGCTTTTTTTTTGTTAACGCAATAGAATGTGTTACGTGTCGGTTTCACAGCGCTGATTGCGTCTGCAAACCGGCAGGTATATTTTACTTCGAACGCTCGAACAAAGAGTCTTCCATTGGCGTGTTTACTTCGTACGTAGAGGTACTTGTAAAGCCCATGCCTTGCATCTCAAGCTTCTCTACCGACGGCAACTTCACACCGGCAACATCAACGAAGTTGTCGTAACTCTCGGTGATTGTCATTGGCCCTTGAGGAGAATCTTGTGTTTGTTCTACCTTTCGTAACAGATAGGTTGCTGCATCGAAATAGAAATCAACGGTCTGCTTGGACGGGGATGTTGTATGCAGATGAATCAAACCATTCTGCTTACCCTTGATCTCACAGGTATATCCAAGCGCAGGAAGTTGTGTGTAGTAGAACATTCCGGCTTCAGCTATTGCCGAGGTACGGGTTTTCTCATCCATTTCCTCTGCGGGCTGGCCCATCATCGACACCCAACCATTGGTGCCGTTCACCACAATCTCCTGGCTGCCGAACGGTGTGGTAAGCGTAGTAACTTTCTTGTTCGGCGCTTTCATTTTGCGATCGGACGAACCGTCGAACTCCCTGCCGCCGGCACTGATCTTGGTTTTCACGCTAACGTGCATTGTTTGAATGGCATCCATTTTCTCCTTGCCACCCATTGCTTTTTGCACCGCTTTCATGAGTTCATCTACGGTTAGGTTAACTTTCTCCATGTTGTCGCCAACAGGGTTCAGATCCAGATCGTAGGTAAACACGCGTCCATACTTTGCCAATATTGGTGCGATATCCGGCGAACCAACCACAATCAAATATTGCTTGTCGTCGCGCATGTATTGCGATGCTGCACGCTGCGCGTCATACGGCGAGTACGCGGCCAGACGCTTTGCATAGCCCTTTAGATACTCAGGTGACATGCCCAGGTATTCTGCGTTCTGCAGCAAGCCGGCTACGAAGTCGCTACGCTCGAAGGTCATAAGGTAATTGCCCAGTTCATTCATGCGCAAGGCATTGAACTCGTCATCGGGAACAACATCTGTGGCAATCTTGTTGATCTCGCGCTTCAACACCATGATTGCCGAATCGGTAACTGCATTACGAACATCAGCACCGGCAAAGAAGCGATTGAAATACTTACCTTGAGTTACAGCAGCATAGGGTGTATAGGTAAATGAATAGGTCTCGCGCAAGGTCTTAAATAAACGACCCGCAAATCCCGAACCCAACACACTGGTTGCCAACGAGAAGGGCTCATACATTTCATCTTTGCGGCCCGGCACCAGAGCGCAGGATACAAGCGAGCTCTGTACCGAGCCCGGACGCTGAATAAAGTACACGCCGCGAGGCATGGGCTTCGGAGCAGGCATTTGCGTAATGGTAAGTTGATTGGGCTTCCAATTGGCAAAGGCTTTCTCGAGTTGCGGAAGAATCTCATTCATCGAAACATCGCCCACCACCGTGAGACATGCGCGATTGTTGGGGCGAACATACTTCTCATGGAAAGCACGAATGTCGGCAATGCTGATGCTTTTTACCGACTGTTCCGTTCTGCGAAGGGCGCTGGGGTGATCCTTTCCGTACAGGGCAATGCGAGAGAGCGCTCCGGCAAGTGCCATGGGATTTGCGCGCTCTTGTTTGATGGATGCCATTACTTGCGGTATGAGCTTGTCCAGCTCTTCTTTGGGGAACAACGGGTTCTGAATCACATCAGCGAAGATGTTGAGCAACAGCGCATTGTGCTTCTTCAAACCATCGAGACTAATGGTCATGAGCTCGCCCTGAGAGTTCGTACTCAGATTAGCTCCCACGCTGTCTACAGAGTTCGACAACTCCGCAGCAGAGCGCTTCTGCGTTCCTTTGTAAATAAGGTTCGTCATCATGTACGACAATCCGGGCGTTGCGCCGTCCAGACTCTCGCCGGCACCAATTTGAATGCGGTAAGCAATGGTGGGCTGCTTATGGTCTTCCACTACATATACCTTAAGGCCGTTGGAAAGTGTTGCCTCGCTATAGCGTGGAAACTCAATCTCGCGCATTTCTCCAACTCCGGGCTTCTTGCGAAAATCCGGAGCTGCCTTAGCAGCCGGAGCGGGAGCGGCATCGGCAGCAGCCGGCACCGGTTTAGCTTTCTTATCTGATGTCTTCTTTTGGGCAAATGCACCGGCGCTGAGCAGAACCAGCAAGCCGAATACAAGCAATCGTGTTTTCATAGTTTTAATTGATGTAATGTTCAATGTTCAAAATTCAATAGCAAAAACAAACATGTTGGCGGTCCTAATGCCGGCCAACGCTCACGCGTATTCGGTTATTTCTTTTCCGACGACGGTATAAACTGCATCACCACTCTGTTCTTTGTACCGAAGTACTTTTTTGCAACACGCTGCAGATCTTCACGCTTTACGTTGTTGAAGCGCTCCATCTCGGTGTTCACATAGTTGGTGTTGCCAAACATTGCATACGCATCTGCAAGTGCCATACCTTTCTCGAGCGATCCGCGCTTGCCTTGAATAAACTTCGACTCGGCAATATTTTTTGCTTTCTTGAATTCAGATTCCGTCACACCGCCGGCAATAACACTATCAATTTGAGCATACATCTCTTGCTCAACTGCGTTGATATCCTTGCCGGGAGAAGCAATGCCCACAAGAATTGCGGCACCTGTTTTCTCCAGAGCATAGGGAAACACTGCTGCCTGAACAGCCAATTGCTTCTCGTCTACCAGACTGCGATACATGCGTGAGCTTTCGCCATTGGCCAGAATGTCTGTAAGCATGGACATTGCATAGCTGTCGGCATCGCCCTCAGCCACTCCACGGTATCCTACAAACACAGCAGGAAGTTGCGCTTTATTGTCGTTCACTACTTCACGCACTTCGCCGTTCATGGGCTCGAGATTTAGCACTTCGCGCTGAACGTCTGCGCCGCGCGAACGGGTGGCGTAATACACGTCCAGATATTCTTTTACTTCTTTGGGATCGAAGTCTCCGCTGATACACAGCACGGCGTTGTTCGGCACATAGTACTTGTCGTAGAAGTCGCGGAACTCCTTGATGGCAGCTACGTCGATGTGTTGTGCAGAACCAATGGGTGTCCATGAATACATGGAACCTTTGAACAGTTTGGAAAACATGCGCTCGGTCCATGTGCCATAGGGCTGGTTATCGTACCGGCCTTTGCGCTCTTCTTTTACTACGCCGCGTTGTGTTTCTACACCGATGGTATCGATTTTCAAATCACGCATGCGCTGCGCATCGATCCACATTGCAAGCTGCATTGCGTTGGACGGCACTTTGAAGTAATACACGGTTTTATCGAACGAGGTAAATGCATTCACCTCACCGCCCACACCGGAGATCATCTGCCCAACCTGTCCGCGAGGTATCGAGTCTGTGCCCTCGAACATCAGGTGTTCAAAAAAGTGTGCGAAGCCTGTGCGAGCACGGTCTTCGTATCGGCTGCCCACACGGTATTGAAGCACAGTGGAGACAATAGGGGCCGAGTTATCCTGATGAAGAATAACGTGAAGTCCGTTTGGAAGGTCGAACTCCGTAAAGGTTACAGGTTTATAGTTCTGTGCAAAAGCACTGCTGCACAGCGCAACAAACATCAAAAGAAACGAGCGTGAGACGCGCATGAACGATCCCGAAATAGTGAGGAAAATCAATGTTGAGTACAAGTGGACAAAACTACTGTGGATGCAGTACAGCCGAGAGCGAAAAAAACCGCAATACAGTCAAATACAGTCAAATACAGTCAATTTTGATTCGGTTTAGACGCATGACAGTTTAAAATGTTACATTGAAGCATCAAAGTTTTTTAATGCTACCGCGAATGTTGTTCGCGGCGTCTTTGCAATCATGCAGGCTACTTCCATCACCTCAATACTGCGCCTTGATCCGCCCCCCGGCATCGTGTTCCTTTTTGGCGAGGAAGACTTTCTGCTGGAAGAAGCGCATGGCACCATTCTTCAGGCCCTTGCCAAGAAGAGTGTGTCGGAGTTTGATATCGACATGGTGGATGGCGAGGAGATTTCGGCTGAGCAAATCGTAGGCATGGCCTCTGCCTTTCCCATGATGGGCGATAGACGTCTGGTGGCCGTAAAGCACTTCGAGAAGTCTGTGGGCGGGAAGAGAGCCAAGCAGGCAGAGAAGTCGCCGTTGGGGGCATACCTGGCTGCGCCTGCGCCTCACAGCACCATCGTGATAACGCTTACGCCCGGCTGCACGGCTATAGAAAACCTTAAAGGAATGTCGGCATTATCGAACTCCGGTAAGCAAGCGGACAAAGCCCAAGCCAAGCTCAAGAAACTTGCGTTCCCGTATAAGCAGCTTATCGAACATGCACATTGGTTAGAGTTTCCGCGCCTTCCCGAAAGCGCCATCGGCTCGTGGATTAGCAAGAGAGCGCAATCTAGGGGCAAAACCATTAGCCCCGAGGCGGCAGAGTTTATTGTGGCTCGATGCGGACCATCACTGCGGGAAATCTCTCAGGAACTGGACAAGCTCATGCTCTTCGTAGGAGAAAAAGCCGAGCTCACACTGGATGATGCACTCACAGTGGTGGGAGAATCAAGAGAGTACAACGTGTTTGAGTTGCAAAAAGCGGTGGGCGAAAAAGCTACCTCCAAGGCCATGGTGATACTGGATCGCATGATGCGAGCAGACCGTCAGGAGATGCTTATCATCAGCATGCTCACGCGATACTTTTTGCAGCTATGGAAACTACTGGATGCATCGGGGGCACGAATGTCTCCCTTCGACGCAGCCAAAGCCACGGGAATAAACTCGTACTTCATCCCTGAGTACATGAGCGTACTTCAGCGATACACTGCCACGCAATTAGACAACGCGTTCTTCGCCTTGCGCGATGCCGACCGCCGCTTAAAATCAGGCTCGGACGACCCACTCATGATTCTGCAGCAATCGCTGCTGAGGGTTATGTCCTAAAGCAACAAGTTGTGACGTTCGCAGCGCCGCAAGCAGCGCTTCGCAATCATGAGTGCAACTGCCAGTATCTACCCGCAAATAAAGTTCACGAGTTTGCCCTGCACCGCTATCACCTTCTTGATGGTCTTTGCTTGAAGCTCTTGTGCTATCTGTTCATGATTGCGTGCGGCCACTTCCATCGCGGCAGCGTCTGCCGAAGCCGGAACGTTCATCTTGGCACGAATCTTCGAATTTATCTGAACGATAATCTCTACGTGCGAAAGCACGAGTGCCGATTCGTCATACTCCGGAAACGGAGCGTAGGTTATGGATTCCGCGTGCCCTAACGCACTCCATAGCTCCTCTGCTAAGTGAGGTGCAAACGGCGCAAGGCACAAGGCGAATTTCTCCATCGCTTCGCGCGGCTTCTGCGCTGCGGGAGTAAACTCATTAACAAACGACATCATCTGCGCAATCGCCGTATTGAACGAAAGATTGGTGATGTCTTCGCCAACCTTTTTGATTGTTTGATGCAGCATACGGCGCTGGCTCTCGCTCATAGGAACGTCTGCCACATCTGCAGACAGCGTGCGGTCTTCCGTCATCATCAATCGCCATGCGCGATTCAGAAAACGATGCACACCTTCGATGCCCTTTGTGGACCAGGGCTTAGAATCCTCGAGAGGCCCCAAGAACATTTCAAACAGGCGCAATGCATCAGCACCGTAATCTTGTACTACATCGTCGGGGTTAATCACATTACCTAGCGACTTGGACATCTTACGGCCGTCTTCACCCAGAATCAATCCCTGGTGAAACAGTTTCGCAAAGGGTTCGGTGGTGCTCACGTAGCCGTAATCGTACAGCACCTTGTGCCAAAATCGCGCATACAACAAGTGTAGCACGGCATGCTCCGTACCGCCTACATACAAGTCCACACCGTTAGGCTGCATCCAGTATCGTTCCTTGGCGCTATCGCAGAACAGATCGTCGTTGTGAGGATCGATAAAGCGCAAGTAATACCAGCAAGAACCAGCCCATTGAGGCATGGTATTCGTTTCGTAGCGAGCTTTCTTGCCGGTCTTTGCGTCGATAAAATTCACCCACGACGGCACCGTTGCCAGCGCACTTTCTCCCGTTCCGGATGGCTTAAAATCTTCAACATCGGGAAGCACCAGCGGAAGTTCGTCCTCGGATAAAGCTCGCTTGGTTCCGTCTTCGAAAAACATAATCGGTACCGGCTCGCCCCAGTAGCGCTGACGTGAGAACAACCAATCGCGAAGCTTGAAATTGATACTGCGCTTTCCTATTCCGGATTCCTCCAGCCACTCTATAGCAAGTTTCTTTGCCACCGCGGTTGGCTCGTCGTTCAGCGAAACATGTGCGTTCCGGGAATTCACGCCAATGCCCTCTGCGGTGTAGGCAGCTGCCTCAACATCAGTGTCTGTGCCGTCTGCAGGCTTCACCACTTGCACAATAGGCAATTGATATGCAGTTGCAAAAGCGTGATCACGCTCATCGTGACCGGGCACGGCCATGATAGCACCGGTACCGTAGTGAGCCAACACATAGTCTGCAATCCACACCGGTATAGACTGGCCGGTAGCGGGATTTAAGGCAAATCCGCCGGTAAATACGCCGGTCTTTTCTTTGTTGAGTTCGGTGCGTTCCAGATCACTTTTCTCGGCGGCTATGCGGCGATATTCCGCAACTGCCGAACGACACTCTTCGGTGGTGATGTGATCCACAAAGGGATGTTCGGGCGAGAGAACCAAATACGTGGCGCCGAACAATGTATCGGGGCGCGTGGTGAATACCGTAACGGTATCCTCGGTTCCCAAAACGGGAAAGGAAACCATTGCACCCTCGCTCTTGCCAATCCAATGGCGCTGCATTTCTTTGGTGCTGGGCACCCAGTCTACCAGCTCCAAATCGTCGAGCAATCGCTGAGCATATTTTGTGATACGCAGCATCCATTGGCGCATGGGGCGCCGTTCCACCGAGTATCCTTTTTCTTTCCACTCATCTACTTCTTCGTTTGCCAGCACGGTACCAAGCGCTTCACACCAATTCACCGGGATCATTGCTATATAGGCCAAACGATGCTCGTCTTTGTATGCCTCTACATCGGTGCAATTCTCGGGAATGGGTAACTCGGCTATGGAGCGGGCACGTTGCTCGGCATCGTCGAACCACGAATCATACAGCTTGGTAAACATCCACTGCGTCCACTTATAGTACGCCGGGTACGTGGTATTCACCTGCCTGGACCAATCATAGCTGAAGCCAAGCATTTTTAGCTGGCGGGTAAAGTTCTGAACGTTCTTTGCTGTGGCGGTGATAGGGTGTATTCCGGTGTTCATCGAATACCGCTCGGTAGGCAGGCCGAAAGCGTCCCAACCCATGGGATGCAACACGTTGAAGCCCTTCATGCGTTTATATCGGGCTATGATATCGGTGGCTGTGTAGCCCTCCGGGTGCCCTACGTGCAAGCCATCGCCACTGGGATAGGGGAACATATCCAACACGTAATACTTGGGCTTGGATTGATCTTCCGGAGTAGCAAAGGTGCTGTGGTCGTCCCAGTACGTTTGCCATTTTTTTTCGATGTCGTGAAAGGGGTACGATGCCATGGTGATCCTGCGCGATGAGTGGTTGCCGTTGTTCTGCGGGCTTGTTTCGTGCAAATTTACGAAACGGCTGTGGGAACGCCGGTCGCAAGGCCAAATAGCTACGCCTGAGCAATGATTTCGCTCTGTTTTTCGTGAATTGATTTTCAGAATGAGCGATTTTCAACAGAATCTTGCCTGCCTCTAAAATCACACCTAAACCTCACAAAAAAAGCCTTTGTTATTACATCTGAACACAGCATTTTGGGCTTTACCGACGGCCTGCAAAAGCGGCATCGGCGGAACTGTTGGCGGTTGCCCCCCGGCAACTGTAGAATCTTGCATAAAAATCTACAGCAGATTCAGTCTTTATTACACATTTTTTTGGAGTTCACGTATGAAGCTACTTCGTACCCTCTTTGTTGCTACGCTCTTGATGGTCGTAGCAGGAACTTCCTCGTTTGCACAGCATCAGCGCAAGGTGTTGTTCGAGGAATTCACGGCCATGACATGCCCGCCGTGTGCAACGTTGAAACCTGCGGTTGAAGCGTTTGCAAAAACGGACAATGTTATCACCGTTACCTATCACCAAAACTATCCCGCAGCCGGTGATCCGTACAACTTGTTGGATAATGCAGTAAACAGAACTCGCCACGACTGGTACGGAGTATCCGGTATTCCCTCCTGTTTCATGAACGGCCAAAAAGTAGGCAACTCGCTCGGCTCGTTCCAGGCTGCTGCGGCTCCGTATTTGGCGCAGCAATCACCCATTCTTATTACGGTTACGGAAGATCGTTCCACAACACCGATTAAGGTGACGATTAAGGTAAAGAACGACGGCACTCAAGACTTGAGCGGCGTTAGTCTCCACACGCAAGTAATCAACTACTATGCAGATCTTACCACCTATCCCGACGTTGTAAACAATCCTAACAAGCGTTACACAACGTTCGAATACTGTATCATGAAGGCAATGCCGACCATCACCGGTCAGTCTATCAGCGTTCCCGCAGGTACAGAAAAGACATTCGAGTACAGCTACTCGATAGGCACCAACACTAAGCTCTGGACTTCACCGTATGTGATCGCGTTCATCCAGAACATGACCACAAAGGAAGTTCTTCAGGCAGGCACAAGCTTCGAAAGCATTTCGAAGAAGGTAGCAATTTCTTCTGCGGAAAATCAATTCATGATGACTGCTCGCAACAAGGCGGTAAAGAAGAGCATCACCTTGAAGAACGAAGGCAATAGCAGCATGACCGTTAATGTTGACTTCGCTGCAACACCCACAGTTCCCAGCGGCTGGACCACACCTACGTTGTCTTCGAACAGTGTAACTGTTCCCGGCAAGGGCACAGCAACGGTAGACGTGATGTTCAACACCACGGGTACCGGAGGATCGTTCTTCACAACCATCAAAGCTACACCTGCAGGTGCGGGCTTGAATATCGAGTCTAGCTACGACTTCGGTTATGTAGCAGAGAACACCAAGTATTGTGTACTCGCAGGATACTCATCAAAAGGTCTTGCCGATGCGTACACAATTCTCAATGGTCTTGCTAACTACAAGAACGAAGTAGCGTACGTACCTGCAATGCAATCGGTATTCGATCAACTTGGTCAAGTACCCTTTACCGCAGTTGTATGCCCTGTAGACTTTGCTAACCGTGGCAACTTCGTAAACGATCAGTTTGCCGGTATCGTGGCAGATATGTTCAACAGCGGCAAGCGCCTTGTGTTCTACGGAGATGCAGCATTGTATAATGCAATGATGGTTTCGTCCGCTCCTCAAGGCTGGAACTCATTCTTCCGCAACATTGGTATGACAAGCTTGAATGCAGATCCAACCGCTCGCATCAACACATCAACCGGCGCTCCCATTGCATTCAGCATCCGTGGCGTTGCAAACGATGCAATCGGTAACGGTGTATTGTTGAACCTGAACTCTTCTACAGCAGCCTACAACTACTTCTCTGAAGACATCGGTATCGATCCTTCGATCAACAACATCACACCGTTCTTGTACTACGACAACAACACATCAACCAATGCAGCTGTTCGTTTGCAATCCGAAAGCTCACGTGCGGTAATCCTCGGATTCCCCATCGAAGCAATTGCCAGCACCGCAGCGCGTTCCGTTCTTTACGGCAAGATCATGGACTGGGTAACAGCGGAAATCACTGTTGTAAAGACACCCGATATCAAGATCACCGGAAACAGCGGCGAAACGGTAGACTTCGGTACTGTTGAAGTGGGCAAAGAAAAAACACTCACAGCTGAGTTGAAGAACTCCGGCTCCGGCGATCTCACGATCTCTGCAGTTGATGTGGATGCGGCATACAAGGGTTCCTTCGAGCTCACACTGCCGAACGCATTGCCTATGGTGATTGCACCCGGCGACAAGCGTGTTGTTACCATCAAGTTCAAGCCCACAAAGGCTGAAGACATCTTCACAACCTGCACAATTAAGTCCAACGCTAAGTCTGCTTCGGTAGACGGCGAGAATTATCTTGGTATCAATGCAGTTGCAACGGGCTCTTCCTCGGTTGATCAAGGCACAAGCGGCGACGGTATGCTGAGCGTATCGGCTGCTCCGAACCCTGCAAACAGCGTGTCACGTATCACCTACACGGTAGCAGGAACAACAGCACAAAACGTAACAGTAACTGTTGTTGATGCTCTTGGAACCACCGTAGCTACTCTTGCTCAAGGTGTTGTAGCACCGGGCTCACATGTAACCCCGTTTAACACATCAGCTCTTGCAGCAGGTGCATATAAAGTTGTTGTTCGCGCAGGCGCTTCCAGCAGCTTCGTACCGGTTGTAGTAGTGAAGTAGTAGTGAAGTAATTTCATAGCAGCGAAACTTCGTTTGGCGCTTAGAGCCAAGGTTTCTTCCGAACCAAAGCCGATTGATCTCTGATCAATCGGCTTTTTTTTCTACCTATGTCCTGTTCGGAACACCCTCCTCCGGACATACACATTGGTAAATAAAAAAACTATTCCTCTTCGATACATTCCTCGCTGATTCTATCTTCGGCCCTTCGCCTGCCGCACCCGCTCCCCTCTTTCATTACCTCAGGAAATCTGATATGTACTCACGCCTTAGCTCGGCCGCCGTGTGCGGTATCGATGCCTTTATCGTGGATGTTGAAACCCATTTGGAAAATCACCTGCCAAACTTTGTGACGGTGGGTCTGCCGGACTCGGCCGTGCGAGAATCGCGCGAGCGCGTCATGGCTGCGGTGAAAAACTCGGAGTTCCCTTTTCCGCAAAAGAAAGTGACGATCAATTTGGCGCCGGCCGATGTACGCAAGGAAGGCAGTGCCTTCGATTTACCTATAGCGCTGGGAATTCTTGTAGCGTGCGACATCATCGCCGAGGAAAACACCGGCCAAATACTCTTCATTGGCGAGCTGGCGCTGGATGGTGCTTTGAGGCCTGTGCATGGTGTGCTGTCTATAGCAGTTGAAGCCGCAAAGCAAGGATTTGCGCGCCTTTTGCTGCCTGCAGATAACGCAGCTGAGGCGGCGCTGGTTCCGGGAATTGATGTAATTCCTATTACCACTCTGCAACAGGCGGTACGATACCTGAATGGCGACAGCAGTATAGACCCATTACGTATCAACATTAGCGATGTATTCAGAGTGGACGATGATGCCGGCAAGCCGGATATCGCGGATGTGAAAGGGCAAGAGAGTGTAAAGCGGGCATTGGAGATCGCCGCCGCCGGAGGACATAACTTGATTATGGTGGGGCCGCCGGGCTCCGGTAAAACCATGCTTGCTAAACGCATTCCCACCATTCTGCCGCCGCTCACTCTAGACGAATCGCTGGAGACCACAAAGATCCATTCGGTGACCGGGCTACTACCCAATGGGCAGGCGCTACTCACACAACGACCCTTCCGCGCTCCGCATCATACTATATCCGACGCTGCTCTTGTGGGCGGCGGTGTTGGTATTGTTCGTGCGGGAGAAATCTCCATGGCTAATCATGGCGTGTTGTTTCTGGATGAGCTGCCCGAGTTTGCGCGCAACGTGCTGGAAGTGCTTCGCCAACCACTGGAAGAGAAACGAATTTCTATCTCGCGCACAAAAATGACCATCGAGTTTCCGTGCAACTTTATGCTTGTATGCAGCATGAATCCTTGTCCCTGCGGGAACTTCGGTAATCCGGCGCAGCAATGCAGCTGCACACCGCAACAAATTCAACGGTACATGGCGCGCATCAGCGGACCCCTGCTGGATCGCATCGATTTACATGTGGATGTGGCCGGTGTACAATACAGAGAGCTTAGCACCGCCCGCGTAGGCGAGACCTCCGGTGTTATTCGCGCGCGAGTAATCAAGGCGCGTCATGTTCAAACAGAGCGCTACATGTTGGCACCCGGAGTGTACAAGAACGCCGACATGGGTCCTGCCGAGCTTGAGCAGTACTGCGTATTGGACGATGCATCGCAACAACTAATCAAAACCGCTATGGTAAAGCTGGGACTGTCTGCCCGTGCTTACGACCGCATTCTGAAGGTGTCGCGCACTATTGCAGATCTGGCCGGCAGCAGCACCATCCACGCCGCTCATATCAGCGAAGCCATTCAATACCGAAACCTGGACAGGCAATACTGGAATGCTTGAGTACAAAAAAATACGGGAGTCGTTGTGCGACTCCCGTATCATTAAACCGTTGCAACATTCACGCGTGCGTATTATGAACAATGATTATGCTGCGCCTGTACTAGTACTTGATCGTCTTGATTTTCGCGGCACACATATCCAGTACCTTCTTCGGTAGCGGAGCGTAGTACAAGTCCTTGCAGTACTGCTGACCGTCTTTGATGGCCCACGTCAAGAAGTCCACAAGAGCTTTGCCCTTGGCTTTGTCCTTTTGCTGCGAGTATACCAAGAGCCATGTCATTCCTGAGATAGGATAACCGCCGGCATCGGGATCGGTAATGGATGCACGTAAGTCTGCGGGGATATTCGTCAACGATCCATCGGCCGCTTCGGTCACCGACTCGATGGTGGGAACAACAAACTTGCCGGCTTTGTTTTGCACATGAGCGTACTGAAGTTTGTTCTGCACGGCATAGGCAAGCTCCACGTATCCTATGGATCCGGGGGTGAGCTTTACTTGGCCGGATACACCTTCGTTACCCTTGGCACCAAGCGTTCCCTCGGGCCAGTTTACTGAAGTTCCTTTGCCACACTTAGTTTTCCAGTAACCGCTCACTTTGCACAAGTAATCCGTGAAGATAGCCGTGGTGCCGCTTCCGTCGCTACGATGAATAACAATGATAGGAAGATTCGGCAGCTTCACGCCAGGGTTCGACTCCGCTATACGAGGATCATTCCACTTTGTGATTACTCTCAGAAAAATGTCGGGAATCACGGAGGGTTTCAACTTCAGCGAAGTAGCCACACCAGGAACGTTATACGTAAGAACCACAGCGCCCATAGTCATGGGAATATGGAGGATGTCGCTGCCCTGCTTTGCCTTTGCTTCTTCAAGCTGCTCGTTCTTCATGGGGCCGTCCGACGCGCCAAAATCTACGGTGCCTTCGGTGATTTGCTTGATACCTCCGCCCGATCCTATGGATTGATAATTGAACTGAATTCCGGTCTTGTTTTTGTACACCTCAAACCACTTTGAATAGAGTACATACGGAAACGTTGCTCCTGCGCCATTGAGTTGAAGTTGAGCTGCAAGAGGAACGGCGCCAAGCACTGCACACGCATACAGGCTCAGCAAGAAAAGTTTTTTCATGAGTACATGAAATAGTGAATAAAATCCCTTGGGTGCAAAACTACGGCTCGCCAAACGGTGGTGGCCACTGCCCAATGTTACGTTTTGGTAAAACGCGCTTTACACGCTAAAAATGCAGCCAATGTTTGGTATCATCCGAATCGCACACCTTTCTAAGTGCTATAGACCGTAGGCCGTAAATTCGCAGAGACTGCAGCTTGGGAATCTTCCGCCCGGTCTGTACCGCAAACAGCTCAGTTGGCAGTTGCAACTGTCGCACATACCATACCTACATTAAACTATGCAACCTGTGTACATGCGTTCGTCGATCAAGAGCATTTTACCGGCGTGGGTGTATTGCCTGATACTTGTTGCAGCATGCGGGGTGCTGTATCTGCACACCACATCCTATGGTTACACCGATCTGGACGACAGCATCTTCATACGCGAGTTCGAGCAATACAACAAGCAAGACTCGTCGTATGTGCACAGTTTTCGCCGCGGCGTTTTTAGCGAAACATCGGACACCTACTATCGCCCCTTACTGCTTGCCTCGTTTGTATTCGATAGGCATCGCGAAGGCAAATTGCAAAGCACACTTCACAGCGATTCAGCAACCACCGACTCTATCAGCACCTATCACGTGAGTAATGTATTGATGCATGGCATTGCTGTGCTGCTCTTGTTCTTTCTCTTGCGGCTGATGCGCTGTAACAACTCCATGGCATTTGTGATCGCCGTGATCTTTGCCGTTCATCCGGCGCTGGTGCAGGCAGTAGCATGGATTCCCGGGCGCAACGACTCACTGCTGGCGGTATGTATTTTTTCGTTCATGCTCTCGGCCTTTGCTGCGGCAGAGAAACATCGCGTGCCGCTCTATGTAGTACAATTCCTTTGTTTGTTGGCTGCCTTTTTCACCAAAGAAACTGCCGTGATAGCAGCACCCATGGCTCTGTTTATTCTGCTGTACTTTCACGGGCTTCCGCTTCGCGACCGCCGCGTACTGATACTTGCCGGTACGTGGGTTCTTGCCACCGCAGTGTGGTTGGCAGTGCGCGCAAAAGCAACCGTACTCAATCAAGATATTCAAACACAAGCTCTGCTTGGCGGGTTTGTGGAAAGATTGCCGCTGATACTGCAGTACCTGGGGAAGATTCTTCTACCCTTCAACCTTGCAGTAGTGCCCTATCAAGATCAAACTACGATATGGTATGGTGTGGCATCGGTGGCTTTGATTGCTGCAGTTGTAGGGTGGTCGCGTGTACAGCAATGGCGCCCCATGATCACCGGGGCAGTATGGTTTATCGTGTTCTTGCTGCCTGCGCTAATTGTTCCTAAATCGCTGAACAACGAAGCATACGAACACCGTTTGTATGTACCGATGATCGGTATTCTGTTTTTACTGGCGCAAACTGATTTAACGCGGCGATTCAACGAACGCAAAGTGCTGGTGGCCGCAGTACCACTATGCGCGGCGCTGTTTGTGATGTCGTACCTTCGCACGGATTTGTTCTCCAATCGCATCGTGTTCTGGGAGAGTGCCGTAGCCACGTCTCCCAAATCGGCCTTCACTACGATGATGCTGGGATCGCGATATTTTCTGGACAAGACAAACCCACGAGTGCAGGAAGGCCGCAAGCTTATTGAGCAATCCTATAGCATCGACCCCAACATCAAGTATATCAATTACTACATGGCGATGCTGTTGTGGAATAGTGATAAGATTCAGGAGTCGGAGCCGTATTTGCAGAAAGAGCTAAAGTTTAATCCGCAGTGGGCGGAGCTGTATTTCCGCTTGGCGCGCTGTGCACTGGACCGCCGCGATTTAGCGAGCGCAAAGAACATGCTGGAGCGCCACTACGAGTTGAATCCTATGGATGATATGGGCAACAACAATCTGCTGTTGATGTGCTGCGACATAGGCCGATACGACGAAGCCAATGCCTACGCACAGCGCATGGCGGCCGGCGGCTTTGCCGTACCGCAGCCCATGCTCGATCGCATCGCGAGCGGCCTGAAAGTGCCGGCAGGCAATGCCGGAACGAACACGCGCTAACCGCATGCGGAGTATTGACGAGCACTCAACCATTCACAACCACACATGGACACAGGCGTACAGTGCACCACACGCACGTTGTTTCACTCGGACTCGTCGCTTCCGATTACTATCGATGTGCGAACGGCGATTGATTCGAAACGGGATAGGGATAAGAATGGAGAGCAGGAGCAGGGCCAGCCACAGCAGCTCCCTATAGTAGTGTTTATTCATGGATTCAGAGTGCACAAAGACTGGGGTTTTATTCCACGCGTGTGCGCCGCGCTGGCGCGCGCTGGCGCACACGTGGTGTCGTACAATAGCCGCTACAACGGATATTCAGGTGAGCGCTCGGAGCATTTCAGCGAAGATGTGTTTGCTCTTAATACCATTGAAAAGGAATTGGAAGATGCGCATGCTATACTATCGGCTGCCGAGAACCACACCTTGCTTCCATCAGGTTACTCAAGCAACGGCGAGATCATGATGGTGGGGCATTCACGTGGTAGTGCAATTGCCTTACTCACAGCCGCAGGATCGCAGAGCATTTCGGCATGCGCACTATGGTCGCCCATTGCTCGATTGAACCGCTACACGGAGCGACAAAAGCAATTATGGCGCGCTCGTGGATATGTTAGGGTTCCGGAGTCGGATCGCGGCCCCGCTTTTCGAATGAATGTAGAGTTTCTGGATGATCTTGAACAGCATCGTGATGCGTATTCCCTGACAAATGCAATGACGACGTATAGCGGAGCCTCCGCCATTATTGTGGGAACGCAGGACCTAGCCACGCCGCCGGCCGAAGCGCGGGAACTCTTTGCTGCTGCACCTCCCGGAAGATGCTTTCTTACCGAGATTCCGGCCACCGGTCATACCTTCGGCATGCCCGATTATGATGCGCCGCTGAGCCCCGCGTGCATGGAAGCAGTGCGCGTTACCACGGATGTATTCAATGCAGTGAGTTCACGCCCCGCTGTGCACATGAATGGCAATTCCCTATCTTCGACCACATGAAATCACACACTGCTATACTGCGTTGTTTACTCGCGCTTAGTGTTATGATCTGCGCTTGCGGTACGGGATCGGATATGATGCTGCGCCCACGCGTTGCCTCGCAAAACGTGGTGCGAGCATGGAAATCCCAACTGGACTCCGGCAATGTACCGCAAGCCATCGCCCTGATGGCGCATCCTTCGGGCCGGCGGTACGTGGCAGTGGAAGCATACGAACTTCGCGACGACATATCTCGCTGGCAGCGTGTGTTGCACGGTGCGGTGCTTAGTGATATGCTGGTGGAGATTGAGAGCGACAGTATTTGCCGTCTGCTGGTAGAGATGGACTACCACGATATGTACTTAGCGCAAACACGGCGCATTGATTCGCTGTGGTATCTCACTTCGTTTCGCTCCAGAGTGTTGAGCGACTAAAGTTTGAACAACAAAAAAACCGGAGTGATGTGCTCCGGTTTCTGTTGAATAGTCTTGCAGTCGTGTACTGAATGCAGCCTTTTGTAGTCTCTTCGGGTAGTCTCTTCGGAAGACTTTTCGGGTAGTTCCTTCACTCAATCCCTTCAGGCAGTTCCCTCAGCTCGATTCTCAACGCCGATCCTTCGCACACACTAGTACATATTGTCGTCGTCGTCGTCTTCGTTGTAGAACAACGAATCCGTTTCGTTCTCATACTCGGGCCACAGATCCTCGATGTTTTCGTACTGCTCCTCCGTGTCGTCGAGTTCGCCCAGATTATCCAATACCTGCTGAGGAGCTCCGGTTCTGTTTGCATAGTCTAGCAACTCTTCTTTTGTTGCCGGCCACGGCGCATCCTCTAAAAACTGCGCCAGTTCAGGTGTCCAAAACATAGGTACTCCGTAATTACATTGGTGATTTTGCTTGCGATTCTACGCTTTCCCTCAAATCTGCTCCCCAAAATCCGCATGAATACTACGTTTGGGGCGCCTTCACATCTAAGTGCGCGCGAAAATAATCAGCCCTGTTGCAAACAAAAAAAGAACTTTTTGCGCGCGCCCAAAAAAACTCTCGACAACATCACAACTCGTAGTTGTTTGTCCGGATGTATTGGCACATACTACCGTGATAGTTGGCCGCCGGCCGCGCATGTGTGTGGCATTCACGCGCGGCAAGCACGGCTTGCTGTGTATTTTTGTGACTGAAGCGCAGTGTGGCCTACTATCAAGGCAGGTACTTAGCTTCGTCATCATCGTTCACAACCCTTACTCACGTTTCCATGGCAGACAATAAGATCATCTTTTCGATGGTTGGTGTGGGCAAAGTACACAAGCCCAACAAGCAAGTTCTCAAGGACATCTATCTATCGTTTTATTACGGCGCAAAAATTGGCGTGCTGGGTTTAAACGGTGCCGGTAAGTCCACTCTTTTGCGCATCATCGCCGGCATCGACGACGATTACATCGGCAAGATCACAAAGAACGATGGTATTACCTTTGGCTACCTTCCGCAGGAGCCGGAGCTTGATGCCACCAAGACGGTAAAGCAAGTGGTGGAAGAAGGCGTGCAGGATACTGTGAACCTTATCAAAGAATACGAAGCTGTGTCTGCGGCTTTTGCCGAACCCGATGCAGACTTCGACGCACTCATGGATAAGCAGGCCAAGCTTCAGGATCGTATTGACGCGCTCGGCGCATGGGATCTGGACTCCAAGCTGGAGATGGCAATGGATGCGCTTCGCTGTCCGCCCGGTGACGAACCCGTGGAGCACCTTTCCGGTGGTGAGAAGCGCCGCGTTGCTTTGGTACGCTTGCTGCTTCAACAGCCCGATGTACTCTTGCTCGACGAGCCCACCAACCACCTGGACGCTGAGTCTATAGCGTGGCTGGAACAGCACTTAGCAAAGTATCCCGGAACGGTGATCGCCGTAACGCACGACCGTTATTTCCTTGACAACGTGGCAGGATGGATTCTGGAGCTGGATCGCGGCGAAGGAATTCCCTTTGAAGGCAATTACTCCACATGGCTGGATCTGAAATCCAAACGTCTTGCTCAAGAAGAGAAAACCGAAAGTGCTCGTCAGAAAGTGCTCAAGCGCGAGCTGGAGTGGGTGCGCATGAATCCTAAGGGACGTCACGCAAAAAGTAAAGCCCGTATCACCAGCTACGAGCGCATGCTGGAAGAGCAGCAAACCAAGCGCAACGAGGAAATCGAGATTACTATTCCTCCGGGACCGCGCCTTGGCGATATCGTTATCGAAGCCAATGATATCAGCAAAGCATTCGGAGATAAACTGCTCTACGAACACGTGAACTTCTCTCTTCCTCCCGGCGGAATCATCGGCGTGATTGGTCCCAACGGTGCGGGTAAGACCACGATGTTCAAGATGATTACCGGAGACATGCAGCCGGACAACGGCTCGTTCAAGGTAGGCGACACCGTGAAGCTTGGATACATCGATCAGAACAGACCGCTGGATCCCACCAAATCGGTGTGGGAAGAAATAAGCGGCGGTATGGATTTGATAATGGTAGGCAATCGCGAAATGAACTCGCGCGCTTACGTTGGCAGTTTCAACTTCAGCGGCAGCGATCAACAAAAGAAAGTTACCATGCTCAGCGGCGGTGAGCGTAATCGTGTTCACCTTGCTAAAATGCTTCGCGAAGGCGCGAACGTGCTTCTACTGGACGAGCCTACCAACGATTTGGATGTAAACACCCTGCGCGCGCTGGAAGAAGCGCTGGAGAATTTTGCCGGATGCGCTGTGGTCATCAGCCACGACAGATGGTTCCTGGACCGCATCGCTACTCACATTCTGGCGTTCGAAGGCGATTCACAAGTACGCTTCTTCGACGGCAATTACACCGAGTACGAGGAAGACTATCACAAGCGCATGGGCACCAGTGCCGATCGCCCGCATCGTATCACCTATCGCAAACTCACGCGTTAAGGTCAGGAAGAAAAGGAATACCACATAGACCACACTCTCGCGGCGAACAGTATCGTGCAACTCACGATCGATGTTCGCCGCGTTGTTTTTGTATCAGCATTGCATACTTCAAAAACACGTGCAGCCACGCGCTAAGGCCGGCAAGCACACCGGGAAATCCATCGAGCAGTGCACCTCGCATCACACTCATTTTTAACCAGGCCACAGCTGGATTAACAATGAGATTCAACACTCCCGCGCGGCGTCCACGCGCATAGTAATCGTCGGCTCCCAGCCTAGCGTAATACACTGTCTTCTCGAAATGATGCGCGATGGAGCTAAAGGAGTAATGATCCAGCCAGCCACGGAGTAACAAGGCCTGCTGCGCACTGCACTGCATCTTGTCGTGGCCATTGTGATTCACAAAGCGGGGCTGCAACGAACGATGCACCAAGCGTAAATGCACATCCGGTTGCCACGCATAACGAAGCTTCTTTCCCAGATACACCGTGCGGCGCTGCACCCGCGCTGCACCGGCATTCGTTGTACTGATAAATTCCTGAACAGACGCAAGCAACTGACGGTCGGGAACTTCATCGGCATCTACACTCCAAATCCATTCCTCAGTGCATAAATCTATCGCTCTATTCTTCTGCTCTATACTTCCTCGCCACGGCTCTTCAACAACCATCACGCCGTAATCACGGCACACCTTTACCGTTGCGTCGGTACTTGCACTATCTGCCACCACCACCACCTGCTTTGCAAGCGCGCATACCACCGGCAAGAGTCTTTGCAGACTCTGCTCCTCGTTCTTGGCTATGATGGCTATTGATAATGGCAGCATGTTCTCTTTGTGATTGGTGCTTTGCTACTCTTCAAGAGTAGTGTGTAGCACCTCTTCAGAATATCATTTCCCTTCGCTTCGAGCGGCAAACACAAAGCCGGCAATGGAATCTTGAGTCATAGCGTCGATCTTGGCTTTACGAGCCATAGCAGGCATGATACGTTTCCACTTTTCCTCGGAGTATTGCGATGCTACAGGCAGGTCATGACAACGCTGGCAATGCATGGCATACAATTCACCGCATCGTATCAATGCAGGCGACGCGCTGCTAAGAGCCGGAGCCGACATCATGGTTTTTTCCTTGGTCGAGGCCGATGAACTTGCGCATCCATTCATCAGCAATAAGCAGAGAAGTGCAGAGCCAAGAAGAATGGTGGCAGTCACTGCCGATCTATGCACTACCGCTGTACCTATCACGGATGCTCGCCCATTGTTTTGTATAAGTCCGGTCATGAGAATAGGTGGTTGTGGTTGAAATACTACGGCGGCAAAAATACATCGCAGGCAAGGGGCGCTACTCGTTGCTGACCAACAAGCCACGACGATATCTCTCTATCAACTGCAGAATGTCGTTACCATAGCGGCGCATTTTCACTTCACCGAAGCCATGCACCGTCTGCAGTTCCCTCTCGGACTGCGGCTGTAGCCGCGCTATTTCCAGCAGTGTGGCATCGCTAAGCACCATGTATGCAGGCGTGTCCGCTTTCTCTGCAAGCGTGCGCCGCAGTTCGCGCAAGTGCTCAAAAAGCGAGCGCTGATGCGGTGCTTGAGCCTCTGATGCATCCGTCGATACGGTCGTGTGTTGCTTACGTGTTCTGCGCGCAGATCGTTCCGGCTTTGTATTTGCCGGCGTTGTACTCGAATGTGTATCCGAATCAGGATTGGCCCGCAGCTGCAAGGTGTTTTTACCATAAAGCACATCGCGAGCGGCATCGGTGAGAAGCAGCACCGGGTAGGTACCGTGTGTGCTGTGTACATACTCACGCGCAATAAGTTCTTTGATAATCGCGCGCCATCGGGATCGTGTAATTGATCTTCCCACACCAAAGGTTTTGAGCTCTTTGTGTTCGGGGCGTGCGGTTGATGCGCCGGTGAGAATATCGATAATAGTAGTTATGCCGTAGCGTTCTTGCGTGCGCGCAATAGCAGAGAATACCTTTTGCGCATCAATAGTTGCATCGTAGGTGTCCTGCGGCTCGCAGCAAATATCACAGGCACCGCAGGGAGGCGTGAACACTTCGTTGAAGGCGGCGAGCAGAAGTTCACGGCGGCAACGAACAGACTCACAGAAATCAACAACGGCGTTTAAACGCTCGCGCTGAACGAGCGCAACGTCAGGATCCGGCTCGGACTCCGTGAACTCACGTAAGGTGCGCGCATCCCTTGCACTGTAGAGCAACAGTGCCGTGCAGGGCAATCCATCGCGTCCGGCACGACCGGTTTCCTGATAATAGGCCTCTAAACTTTTGGGCATGTCGTAGTGAATCACAAAGCGCACATCAGGCTTGTCGATGCCCATTCCAAAGGCCACCGTTGCCACCATTACGGTGATGCGATTGCTCACGAAATCGTCGTGCCCGGCACTACGCGTTTGTGCATCAAGCCCTGCGTGGTAGGCGGCTGCGCTCACTCCGGAGGCCGCGAGTTTAGCCGCAAGATTCTCTGCCGAAGTTCTGGATAAGGTGTAGATGATTCCGCTTTGTCCCCGGTAATGGTCTATCATTGCCTGCACCTTTGCAAGAGCAGTGCGCTTGGGTTCTACGCGATACATAATGTTCGCGCGCCGGAAGGAGCCCACGAAGATCTTCGGGTTTCGAAGTTGTAATCGTTCGATGATATACTGCCTGGTTGATACGTCGGCAGTGGCGGTAAGAGCAATAATGGGCACCGTGGGAAGTTCATCGCGAAGCACCGACAGCTGCGCATACTCGGGGCGAAAATCATTGCCCCATTGAGCGATGCAATGCGCTTCGTCTATTGCTATCAGAGAAACAGAACGTTTGCGCAGCCACTCGGGGAAACCATCGGCAAACACACGCTCGGGAGAGATATACAACAGTTCTGTTCGTCCCGATTCAACACGGCGCACAACACGCTTTTGCTCTTCCACAGTCTGCGCCGAACTCATGAACTCGGCTTCCACACCGCGGGCGCGTAAGGCATCCACTTGATCTTTCATCAAGGCAAGCAGTGGAGATACCACCACGGTAACTCCCTGCATGCACAGCGCGGGAACCTGGTAGCACATGGACTTTCCGCTTCCGGTGGGCATCACTACAAGGGTATCACGGCCATCCAGCACAGACTCCACGATGTCTTCTTGGCTATCACGAAAAGCGTCGTGACCAAACACGGTGTTGAGTATGTGCAGCGGTGATTTCATGAGCGCAGGTAAGGCAGATATCGCAGTGATCGCAATGATCGCAATGATCTCAATTATTCAAGCAGCCGCTATCGCGGCGGAGTATCCAGCAGCACCAGGCCTTCGGTGCGATCGGCATGGTATTGCATTTCCCAGTCGGACTTAAAGAGCGCTACTGGCCTATTCATGTCGTCGTAAAAAACAGGCACGGCCGAGCCGGGCATCACACTGCTTCCTATCCAGCGGGAGCGGGTATAGCCCAGGCGGTCCAAAGAAATTACCTCTTGATACTCAGACTCCATGCGGGCTTGAAACACCTGCAGCTGCAAGTCTCCAACGGCAGCAACCACAGGAGTAGGACTACGATGCGAGTCTTGAAAAATCTGTATCACACCTTCTTCGCCAAGCTGCTCTATACCCTTGCGAAATCCTTTGGAGAAGGATCCCGATGCCGGCTGCACGCGCGCAAAAATCTCGGGAGCAAAGCGTGGAAACTGCGGTATGGTGTAGTCGCGTCCGGTGGTAAGTGTATCCCCTACTCGGAAAGTACCGGGGTTGGAAAGGCCAATCACATCACCGGGAAAAGCTTCATCGATGATGTCGCGGTCTTGCCCGAAAATTTGAAAAGGATAATTCAGCTTTACCTCTTTGCCGGTGCGCGGGTGACGCGCCGTCATTCCCCGCTCGAACTTTCCGGAGATAATTCGGAAGAACGAGATTCTGTCTCGGTGCGCTTTGTTCATGTTTGCCTGCATCTTGTACATGAAGCCGGTAAACACTTCGGAGCTAGGTTCTATGCGGCCTAGAGAGGTATCCATGCCCTGCGGTGGCGGCGCAAGTTCTATAAGATGACGAAGAAAATTCTCCACGCCGAAGTTCGTGATTGCCGAGCCAAAAAATACGGGCGTGATTTTCTCTTCTAAAAATGCTTCGCGCTCGAACTGTGGCAACACGTGCTCCACAAGTTCAAGATCCTCGATAAGCTGCGCGTGGTAGGAATCGCCAAGGCGCTCGCGTATCTGCGCATCGTGAAGATCGGCCACGGTAGATGGTGCCATAAAGGCATTGCCCACAGTACGCTCGAAGGAATGCAGTTGGCGTGTGCTGCGCTCGTACACACCGCGAAAATCCGAACCGCTTCCAATGGGAAAGGTCAGCGGCACGGGAGTAATTCCCAGCACTTTTTCAACGTTGTCCATTACCTCGAATGGACTCAGTGCGGGCCTGTCCATTTTGTTGACGAAGGTGATGATGGGAATGCCGCGGTCTCTACACACTTTGAACAGCTTAATGGTCTGTTCCTCCACACCCTTGGCGGCATCGACAAGCATGATCGCACAATCCACTGCCATCAGCGTGCGGTAGGTGTCTTCGCTGAAGTCTTGGTGACCCGGCGTGTCCAGGATATTCAGCAGGTAACCATCGTACTCAACGCGCATGGCACTGGAGGACACCGAGATACCACGTTCTTTTTCTATACTCATCCAGTCCGACGTTGTGGCCGTGTGTTTACCACCCGTAACCGCACCTGCTTTACGAATAGCTCCGGAGTAGAGAAGGAGTTTCTCTGTAAGTGTGGTCTTCCCCGCATCGGGGTGAGAGATAATGGCGAGCGTGCGACGCCGCGCGATTTCGGATTCGAATGACATGAACAGGGGAGAATTCAAACAAGGGACACAGCGCCGCAGCCTTGCCACTACGGGCACTCTGCACTACGGCGGACGGCAAAACTAAAGGATTTTTTGCGCGCAGGCCGTACCTATTGCCCACGCCGCTCTCCTTCCCTATTTTTGCCACCCTTGCAAGCAGCATTGCTAAGCTTGCAGCGCAGCCAATCGATGCGTCAATGCACGCACGCAGGAGTGGCGGAACTGGCAGACGCGCTGGACTCAAAATCCAGTGAACCTTAAATTCGTGTGGGTTCGACTCCCACCTTCTGCACGGTATTAAAAAAGCCCGAACGATGAGTTCGGGCTTTTTTTATTAGTAGACTGTTTTTCTGCTTGGCGCTGCTGCGATAAATGAATGCCTACGCACCGCCTATCCAGTGTTCCACAGGTTTGGATAGAAAGGTTTCGACCGCAATACCGTCACCACCCACCAGTAGAGTTTTCGTGGGCTTGAAGGCTTTAGCAAAAGCGGCAGTTCCGGAATGGTAGGAACGAGCCGAGCCGCTTTTCACTTCGATGGCTGTTACACTGCGACCGGAACTTGCTACGAAATCAACCTCGTTGGTGGAATCGCGCCAGTATTGAAGAGTGCACACGCCCATGAGTTCGGCGTTTGCTAAGTGTGCGCCAACGGCAGACTCCACCATACGTCCCCAGAACTCGGAGTCAGCGCGGGCTTCGGTGAATGTGAGCTTACTCGTTGCCGACATGAGGGCGGTGTTTAATACCTGTAGCTTCGGACTTGAGCCACGCTGCCTGGCTGCATCGCCTGCATACTTCTGTAAACCGCGCACCAACCCGGCCTGCTCCAGTAAATCCAAATAATGTGCTAGCGTGGTTGTATTTCCTGCATCCTGAAGCTGACTCAGCATCTTGGTGTAGGCAAGCTGACGACCGGAGTAGCGACACGCCAGTTCAAAGAGCCGGCGCAATAGCGCGGGCTTGTCAATACGAGAGAGCAACAGCACATCGCGTGACACAGAAGTCTCAACGAGACTATCGATAATATATCGTTGCCACCTGCGGTGATCCTTGACGAACGGTGCGGCACCGGGATAGCCGCCATAAAAAATGTACTCATCAACCGTCCAACCAAATGCCTTCGACATTTCCTCGAACGACCAGTGGGGCATCGTGATGGTTTCGAATCGTCCGGCAAGACTCTCGGAAAGTCCGCGGGCAATCAAAAGCGGCGCGGAGCCCAAAAGCACAACCTTCAGCGGATGGCGCTTGCGCGTATCTTCATCCCATAAACGCTTGACTGTCTCTGACCAGTGAGGAATCTTTTGCACTTCGTCCAGCACTAGTATTCCGCCCTTGCGATTATCCGTCTCCGAGCGAGCCGCTTCCCACTGTTGTTCAATCCACGAATGTCCGCGGAGTAATGGCTCGTCTGCACTCACACTGCGCACAGGCACTTTGAGCGCCTCTACTACTTGCTGGACCATGGTAGACTTACCCACTTGGCGCGGACCCGCCACAACTTGAATACATCGCCGTGTCTCCTTCAAGCGTGAGCGCAATACCGCCGCCTGGCGCCGTTGGATGATGGTTGATTCTCGCTTCGCAGCCATGATATGTTCACGGAAAATGAGTTGAAGATGGCGCAAAATTACTCAACAGACTGAGTAAAATTACTCAACGTATTGAGTAAATTTACTCAATGCATTGAGTAAATCTAACCCCTTCTCAGCTCTTCTCAGCCCTTCGGCTTCGTTCCAAACACAACATCCCACAATGGCGAGCTTACGCCGTAGGCGGTGTGGTCGTCGTGATAGTGATGGCGCAGATGATATTCTTTGAGGAACTTTCCAATGCCGGATCGCATAGTAAAATGATGGGTGGCATAGTGAATGGAATCGTACACCACATAGCCCAGAATAAAACCGGCAAACAGCCCGAAGGCCTCTGTGCCCATCACGGAATTGAGCGCAACGAAAATGATAACGGCAAGGGGAATGCTCACGGTGAGCGGCATTACAAGGCGAGTGCGGTCTCTGGGATAATCATGATGAATGCCGTGCACAAGAAAATGAGCTTTCTTTCCCATGTCGCTTTTTGGTTGGTAATGAAATGCCCATCGGTGGAGCACATATTCAAAGAGAGTCCAGAGCAGCACACCTGCCGCAAAGAGTAAAGCCGTGGCACCGGCGCCGTGAAGAGTTGCTGCGGTATACGCGCAAAAAGCTACTGTGGGTACATACACCATTATGGGAGTGGCCGGGTGTATGTGAGAGAAGTATTCAAGAATGGGATTCTTGAACAAACGAACGGTCTCGTCTCTGTTCGAAACAAAATGAGGCATAACACGGAGTGTGGTGAACACCGATGTTGAAAAATCTCTGCCGCAAAATAGAGAGTTCCTGCGCGCAACGAGCAGTTTGTTACTGATTCTTCAAACAGGCATTATGCGGCGAAACAAAACGATCTCTTTACAGGCAGGCGTTTATGCTTGCGAATGGCGAGCATTCCACTCGTTCATCACTGCTACGCCCGCGCTCATACCAAGGCGGTCGGCACCGGCCTCGATCATTTCCAGTGCTGCATCCAGTGTGCGAATGCCGCCGGACGCTTTTACCCGCACCGATGGCCCCGAGTGAGCGCGTAACAACCGCACGTCGGCAGCGGTTGCGCCATGCGAGGCAAAACCCGTCGATGTTTTTACGTAATCGGCTTCGGCGCGAGTGATGAGCTCGCAGGCCACTTTCTTTTCATCGTCGGTGAGCAATGCAGTTTCGATAATCACTTTGGTGGAAGCGCCCAGAGAGTACGCTACCTCGACCACTTCTTTGATATCAATAAGTACATCATCCGGTCTGTTGTTTTTCAGCGCAGCGATATCAATCACCATGTCAATCTCTGAAGCACCGCGAGCAATTGCTTCGCGGGCCTCGTGAGCTTTAACCATACCAAAGGTGGCACCAAAGGGGAAGCCCACCACCGTGCACACCTTTACTGTGGAGCCGTCGAGCAAACTATTGGCACGAGCAACGGCAGAGGGAAACACACACACGGTAGCAAAGCCGAAATGGCGAGCTTCCTCGCATAGTTGTGAAATCTGATGATCCAGATACGCAGGTTGCAGAAGAGTGTGGTCGATGGCAGCGCCAAGTTGTGATGCATTCATGGCAGTAAGCGTAAAGCAATAAGTGTACGTGATGTGACCGCGGAGGCGAGGAGTGAGAAGGAATTCGGTGTGCAGTTAGCGAAACGCTCATGCAGTTCTACTGTATCACTCGATACCTGCAACCACAACTCGTACTTCTACTCGCGCGATCCAATATAGTCTGAATCGACGGTTGGAACACTGATGATTTCCTTCACTCTGCCTGAGGCATCGATTCGCAAGGCAGAGAGAGCGTTGCCGCGATATGCACCTGTGTCAATGTTCCATGCATTCTCCGCATCGCGGAAGTCGGGCTCGCCGTCCACAGGCGTATGGCCTATCACTTGAATTTTCCCGATGTTCTTCAACGGCACTCTATTCCACAACACGCCATACGAGTTCAGCTCCGAGAAAGGATTAGGAGTAGATGTTACTCCGGCATGGGAAATCATCACATGTTCGTTTTCGTAAAACAAGGGAAGATTTTTAAACCAGGGTATATCACCTTCCATGGACCGGCCTGTAATTTTATACTGCTGCAAGGTCTCGCGCCCTCCCTGATTCAACCACCCCGGATTCGAGCGCTTTTCGTGATAGAGTACGCATTCGAACTCGTGATTGCCCTTGAGAAAAATCGCCTTGTTCGGAAAGCGCTCGTTAAGCGAGCGCGCGGTGGCAACGCACTCCGGGCTATAATTACCTCGATCAATAAGATCTCCAACCTGCACCATTACTTCGTCTTGGGGCCGCCAGTGCTGCGCTATCAACGTTCTAAATGTTTGATAGCAACCATGCACATCGCCAACAACCAACAATTGTTCAGCCATGAGTATGAGCCAACTTCGTATGTATGAGAAAGAGTAGACGTCGTCGCCTATTTGGCGGTGCCTCGGAAAAACCGAATCTGCACTAGGGAGAGCGAAAGCAGGAATACAAACAGCACAAACGCAAATGCAGAAGCGTACCCCAGCGAGTCCGTTTTCTCGAATGCGTTCTTATACACTTCGTACACAAGTGTAGTGGTGGTTCCTTCCAGCGGTAGCGGACCTCCCTTTGTCATCACATAGATTTCGACAAAAACCTGGAAAGATTTAATGGTGTTGATAACTAGTACGAACATCATAGTAGGCTTGAGTAGCGGAAGCGTGATGCGTCGGAATTGCATCCATGCGCTTGCGGCGCTCAGTTCGGCAGCTTCATATAGGTCCTTGGGTATGGCTTGCAGGCCTGCCAGAAACAAAACAGCGTAATATCCCACAGACATCCACACATCCATTGCCATTACCGAGAGCAACGCTGTGGATGGTTCCAACAGCCATCCGCGTCCCGGATACGGAAGCTTCAGCAGTCCGAGCAGAGCATTCAGCTGGCCGTCGCGGGCATAAAGATTGGTGAAAATCAATGATATAACCACGATAGATGTTACCGTGGGCACAAAAGCCACCGCACGAAGAGCATCTTTCCATCGGGTTTGTGCGGAATTCAACGTTACGGCAAAGGCAAGAGCCAATACGGTGGTTACCGGCACAGTTCCAATGGCAAATACGCAGGTATTCTGCACCGCCACCCAAAACAATCGATCGCTCAAGACCGCTTTGTAGTTGCTCAGCCCCACCCACGTGGACTGACCCGTCAAAGTCACAATCTTCGTGAAGCTTATATATAGTGCATATCCTAAAGGATACAACCAGAAGATTCCAAGGGTTAGTAGCCACGGCGAGAGAAGGCCGTACGTAGAGAGAATCTCGCGAAACCGTGCTTTCATACCGTATCTCCGCCGTTGTGGTTGGTATTGATACCGGCGTTGCTTGCGCTATTCTCCTGCATTTCTTTGAGCATTTGATAGAGCATGGCCAAGGGCAAACCTACTATAGTATAGTAGCAACCTTCTATGCGGCTAACAAACACGGCTCCAAAATCATCTTGAATGCCGTAGGCACCGGCTTTATCGAGCGGTGATCCGCTTTGCACATAGGCCTCAATTTCCTCGCTGCTCAATTCCCGGAAGGTGACCTGTGTGGAGCTTTGTCGGAGAATGTCTGACGTGGCTGTACGTACACACACGGCTGTAATCACCGTATGCGTTCGTCCCGAAAGTAATCGAAGCATGCGAACGGCATCGTCGCTATTCACCGGTTTATTCAAAATCATGCCGTCGATCACCACAATAGTATCAGCTGCTATCACCACCGAGTCGGGCGATGATGCGCTCCACACCACCCTAGCTTTTTCGATTGCCAATGTGGCAGCATAGGTTTCCGGCCCTTCGCCCGCGGCATGGGAATCTTCCGGAACATCGGCGGGTACCACCAGGGGCTCGCATCCCATTTGACGCAATAACGCCAACCGCCGGGGCGATTGCGAGGCAAGAATCACCGGTCCGTGCATATGCAGAAGCGAGGCCAAGTTCATGCAGCGTCCTCGAATCGGTACAACAGAATATCCGAAGGCGCTGCGTCGCTCTCGATGGGCGGAACGGAAATCTGTAATAAATAGTCGCCGTCGGTGACGGAATCAGGAACAAAAATCATCTCGGTAATGGTGGCATCACGCCGGGGATTCTCCGGGTAATGCCAAAACTCATGATGCACATTCATCACGCCGCCGTCTGTTTCTCTGTCTACCGATGGCACGTCACAAAGCAAATGGCGGATGCCGTGTTCGCGTAAAATCACTCCCGTTCCCTGCTCGAAGTAAGGCGGATTCGAGCCCGACCATTGCCTGGTTTGTTTGTCTGCATCGTTGGGAAGCGTGCGCACTACCAGCGCATCACCCGTAAAATTTTTCAAGCATTCCGCGATTTCTGCGGCAGAAATAACGACATCTCCATTATTGGCATGGTGTTTGTACGTGAGAGATTGTACGCGAGCATGTGCCAAAGTACATGTGAGTGTATCCTTGATAAACACACGATCCGCACTGATATGGCCCACACATTCCGTGTGCGTTCCATTACCATGCGGCGCAAGAGTGAGCATATCACAATTGCAAGAACCACCGGCAGAAACGTCACCGACAAAATCTCCGGAAGAAATTGGCACGATAAGTGCAGGTGGTAAAAAGTACGCTTGTGGATTACGATTGTCGCGAGTAAGCGGCACCGAAATCCGAATCGGCTTGGAAAAGTCAACCAATCGAGAACCGGCGTGCAATGATATCTGTGCTTTCATGAAGACGATGAAGAAGATTGAATCAAAAATACGGTATGTGAAGAGTGAACAGAGTAGATGTTTAAGCCTCGCATACGATTCAAACAGCGATCGAAAAAATTTTTTTTATAAAACACTAAACTTTTCCACAAGCACTCCGATACCTTGTCGAGAGTGGTAAAAGAAGAAAAGTCGGTCACATACCGGATGCGAGATGCGGAGTCGTCTCACCTTCAACTTGAAGAAGCACTCGGTACATAATCACGGAAGAATTTCACAGTATCACTATTAGGTTACATGGAGGTAACATGCCATCAGCTATAACTAACGGTGCGAGAATACGCACCAACACTGCAGCAGAAAACGCGTACAACGCGTTAGACCAATCCAACCGGTCGATTGCAACCCACCAACTGCGCCTTTCTACAGGTAAGCGCATTAACGCAGCTTCGGACGATGTGGCAGGCTACATCACCAGCCGTGCTCTCTCTGCCCGCAACGGATCTATCCGTGCAGCATTGAACGCGGTAGGCGGAGCGGCCAACGTAGCGACCATTGCGCAGGACGGCTTGGACAACATCAACGGACTGGTAACGCAAATCAAAGAAGCAGCTTCATCTGCAGCTTCGGGCGCTATCGGAACCGACGAAAAAGTTGCACTCGCAAAAGCAGCATTCCGCCTTGCGGAACAAATTCAAGCTGTGTTGGATTCAACAGTTTTCGGAGGAAAAGAACTCCTTAACGGATCATTCACCTCAGAGTTCGTTATCGGTTCACGAGCAGACAACTCGCTCTTGACACTGGCTATCGACCTGAGCACAGGCAACACAGACTTCAACATTGGCTCTCCGTCGTTCGACCTCAAGCTCAACGCTGCTGCATTCGCTGGTATCACCGGTCTTGCACTCCAGTCCTTGAACTCTGTAACAACGTCGAACCTGGGTATCTTCTCCAGCGCGAACATCCAGACCACACTGCAAAGTCTTGCAAACGCTCTGGACAACGTCAACAAGGTTGCATCCTACATCGGTGGTATTGCAAACCGCTTGACCTCGCAAGAAGACAGCCTGAAGTCTCAAATGACAAACTATAACGCGGCTATCTCTCGCATCGAAGATGCCGACGTAGCAAACGAACAGCTAGCCCTTGTGAAGGCGCAGTTCTTGCAACAAGCTTCCTTGACCTCGCTCTCACAAGCTAATCAGAACCCGCAAGGATTCTTGCAGCTGATCAGAGGTTAAGAAACCATAAAGCCGGGATAATCCTCACGCACATTGTTTTCTCGCGAGGGGCGTGTCGACGGACGGTTTGTGGTGAGCCGTCCGTCGAAATCCGGTTCTTTGGTGGCGACATCTTCCCGTGTTTCGATGTCGATACTGACAGCACTTCACCTCTGCTTGTACATCGAATCATGGTTTTCATGAAACCTAATGAAAGAACCCCGACTCCAACGGGGTTCTTTTTTTTTGCTACGTAGCATATGTTTGTAGTCACCGAGGGAATGCCTCACAGAGTTAGCACCTGTGCATAGCACCTGCCTCCCGAAAATGTTGCGTGTTCGTTTTCTCTTTACTCCTCATGACCGAATTCACTTTTCAGCCTATCGGTGTTGTTCGTTCGCCTTTTCGCGAGCGCTACACTGCGCCTATACAGGCAGAAACAGATTCGCAGCTTGAGTGTGTAATCGAGTTGCTGCCGCATATGAATTTCGAAACCGCTCTTCGCGATCTTAGCGGCTTCTCTCACATCTGGGTATTGTGGGTGTTTCACGAAGCGGCCTCGTGGAAACCGGTTATTCAAACTCCTCGCGACGGTTCCAAGCACGGAGTGTTTGCCACACGTTCTCCGCATCGGCCCAACCCTATTGGCCTAAGTGCGGTGCCCTTGATACGCGTGGAGGGTCGCACACTAGTGATTCGCGGCGGCGACATGCTGGATGGTACACCCGTGCTGGACATCAAGCCATACATTGCCGATTACGACTCCTTCCCCAACGCTCAGGGCGGATGGACAGAATCTTTAGCCGGACGCCGCCAAACTGTTATCACGTGGGCGCCCGGTGCATTTGCACAAGCCGAGTTTGTTACAGCACACGGCAACATCGACGTTCGTGATTTAGTGGAACGACGCCTGCGCTTAAACCCCTTACCTACAGACTCTAACCGAGTGGAGCATATCGAAGGCGATTCGTTTGTACTTGCAAGCCGCGCTTGGCGTGTGTTCTACGACCTTCGCGGACACGAGGCGCATATCATGCGCATCGCTTCGGCATATCCCTCCGATTCGCCCGCGAACGTCGACGACGACTTAGCTCCGGACGATGCCGCACTGCATCGTGCATTCATCGCCTGGGACAGATCTACTTCAGCCTCGTAATACTACGGCGCATAGATCCCCATGCGGAGCTGTTGCTTCCGTAGTTTTGCAAACGTCGTTGGACCGCACGGCATTCCGTTACAGCACGTGTGCGTACGCGAACTCCGTAACTCTTTTTTTGCACCTCATTCTTAACCGGCCGTCATGTCAACAGCTCAAAATCTTATTGCGATCGAACACGATGTTATTCTGCAAACCTATAAGCGCATACCCGTGGTGGCAGACCGCGCAGAGGGTTGCCGCATCACGGATGTGCAGGGAGTATCGTATTTGGATATGTTGAGCGGCATCGCTGTGAATGCGCTTGGATACTCGCATCCGCGAATTTTGGAGGCCATTGCTTCTCAGTCTGCCCGCTACTTGCACTTGTCCAATTTGTTCTATCAAGAACCTCAGATACGTTTGGCGGAGAAGCTTGTAAAGCTCACCGGTTACAGCAAAGTTCTGTATTCGAATTCCGGAGCGGAGTCGTGGGATGCCGCAATAAAGCTTGCGCGTCAACACGGAAACGCGTGCGGCAAAGTGGGCAACATTATTGGCTTCAGCGGTGGCTTTCATGGCCGTACCTATGGCGCTCTGAGCACAATGGACAAGCCCTTATACAAGGAAGGCATGGGGCCGTTTCTGCCCGACACAGCTATTCTTCCCTTCAACGATGTCGACGCGCTGCGCAATACCGTGAACGAGAAAACATGCGCTGTCGGCTTGGAGTTTATTCAAGGTGAAGGTGGGATTCGCAGTGTGTCTGCAGAGTTTGTGGCCACTCTTGCAGAGCTGCGCGAACGCTTCGGTTTTCTTGTGATTGCCGACGAAGTGCAAACAGGCGTAGGCCGCACAGGGCACTTCTTTGCTTTCGAGCCGTACCACTTCACACCGGATATCGTGACCGTTGCCAAAGGCATTGGCGGCGGACTGCCGCTGGGAGCAGTGCTGGTGAGCGACGCACTCAGCACCACTTGGAAACAAGGCCAGCACGGATCTACCTACGGCGGCAATGCTCTGGCCTGCGCTACCGGTTTGGTTGTGATGGAAGAATTGGAAAATGGTTTGCTTGAACATGTGCGATCTGTTGGTGAGTATCTACATCGCTCACTTAAAACTCTTTGTGAATCCTACGCGGGATATGTCACGGAGATTCGCGGATGCGGCTTGATGGCCGGCGTGGTGGTAAGCGAAGAATCAGCACCGCTGCGCGATGCATTGCTTGCGCGCCGCGTAATTACCAGTGCAACGGCATCGAACGTGATACGTATTGTGCCGCCCCTTGTGATTAGCACGGAAGATATCGACGAGTGCATGGCCGCGCTGCGCAGTGCTATCGAGGAGCGCATTGCTGTAGTAGCTGCGAGCACACAAGCATAAACATGATGCATCCGGCTGCCGTATAGAAGGCGTGGCTGCGTTTTTTGCGAAGCCCGGATAATATGCGAGCATGTGTTGCGGAAATGCGTCGAGCGTCTATTTTACCACTCAATTACTAACGATCTTCCATACCACCCGAGGCAACTATGCGCAGATTCATTCCTGTACTTCTTACGGCACTTGTGTTCGTTGTTGCGGTAATCCCGGCGAGCGCCGGCAATACCGGTATTAAAGTGGGCGCTTCACTACCGCAGTGGAAGGTGGCCTGGAATCAAAGCGAACCCGCGGCACTCATGGCTTCGCCAAGTTTTGCTATCAATCTTGTGCAGGAGTTCAGCCTGGGCTCATATTTATCTATTCAGTTAGAGCCGGGCTACTCGCGTCAGGCAGTAGATCTGGATTTTCGTAAGTCTGAGCTTGAACGCCTGGCGAACACAACATTGCCAACCACTCTGCCGGAAAAAATCAGCTATACACACACCTTGTATTCGGTGCGTTGCCCCGTGTTTGCAAAAATCTCTTTTCGTGAGTCGGGCATTCGTCCCTACCTGCTTGTTGGTCCGGATGTGGACCTTTCCATTGGCGCAGAGGTTTCTACGAACTTGGACACAACAAATCTCACACTGCCCAAATCTATAGACATCACTCCGCAGGCAAAGTCTGCGGTGTTCTCGTTTGTTGCAGGCGCCGGGCTGGAGATTCAACTTCCGTTGTCGGTGAATCTGGTGATGGATGCACGCTACATATTCACTCCGGGAGAAGTATCATCCCTTTCGGTATTCGGCACATCGCTTGGTGGCGTTAAAGCAGACAACGTGCTCATCATGGCCGGAGTTACGGTAGGGCTGTAAAGCGCTTGTAGCGCCTTCATCTACCGGCTACCGCAGCGCCGCGATTATTGCTTCGAATTTCATTCCTCGCGATGCTTTCACCAGCACTACGTCGCCTTCGTGCAGGTGCGCGCGGATGTTTGCCACGCATTCATCGGTGTTCGCATACACTATGGCAGATGAACCAACGGCGCTGCATGCTGTAGCCATTGCCTTCCCCACCGCAATCACCATATCGACGCCGGCTCCGGCTTCGTTAACTATCTCTGCATGTGCTCGCTCTTCGGCAGCACCGAGCTCACGCATATCACCAATCACAGCCACTCGCCGAGCAGCCGGGCTGAATCCGCGCAGAGTTTGCAATGCCATTCGCATGGATGCGGGATTGGCGTTGTAACAATCGTTGAGTACCACCCACGGGCCACATCGCTCCACAACCATGCGCGCATATCCGTGCGACGCATCCGGTACAAACCCTGCACACCGCTCCAGTGCTTGCTTTGCGGGAATACCTGCAGCGATACATGTTGCTACGGCAGCAACGGCGTTTAGTGCTGCTGCATATCCCGTGGCAGAAAGATGTGCTTCACACTGCTCATTACCGGTTCGCAATGTGAGTTGAGGTGTTAAGTCTTCGGAGAATGATAACTCGGCTTTTATCTGAGCGCCGGCATACACATCATTGCTCGATGCTGCCGCATCTGCGCGTTGAGTTGCGAAGCTCACTGCACCTTGATGTGAAGCATAGGAGCGCAAGCGATTATCGTCGGCATTTACGATCATCGTGGCGCCATGGTTCATTGCCCAGCGGAACAACGCGGTCTCTTCTTTTTCAACTCCATCGATATCGCCAAGTTTTTCCAAGTGCTCCTCGCCAATATTGGTGATGAGAGCATGCGTTGGCTCTACCATTGCAGACAGCACCTCGATTTCGCCCGGCTCATTGGTACCTATCTCTATCACCGCCGCTTGCGTGCGCGCCGTGAGCTGCAAGAGTGTAAGCGGAGTGCCCACACGATTGTTGTTGTTTGCTTGTGTTTTGAGTGTTGTAAAAGACTCTCCAAGAATATGGGCAATCATGTCTTTGGTTGTGGTCTTTCCGTTAGCGCCGCCAACGGCAATCACCGGAATAGAATAGCGTCGACGATGATAGCGCGCAAGCTCAGCAAGCGCGTGCAATGTATCGGGCACAACCACGCGGGCAAATGAAGGGAACTCTTTTCCCAGAGTCTTCTCCCATTCGGGCAACCAACGTTCTTCTATCACAATGCCGGCAGCGCCGCGCACCATGGCATCATAGATATGATCGTGTGCATCGAATCGCTCGCCACGCAAGGCCACGAACAAGGTGCCCGGCTGCATGGTGCGCGTATCGGTACACACTCCCACAGCAGCGAAGTACGGAGGCACTTTGGCCTGCGATCCAAATATGCTATGAAGATCGTGTGCGGTAAGCGGAGCTCTGTTTATGAGGTTCATGATAAAACTTTGCGGTACGTGATGAGCGATATCAACGGAGAAAAATACAAAAGCCGTTGAACCCATGGCTCAACGGCTTTGAAAGAAGGACAAGTTCTGCCACACCTATCGTGTGAGTACAACGGGTCGTGTAAAGCTGGACGCACCGGTTGTGAACCGTAAATAGTAAGTGCCGGATGCCAGGGATGCAAGTTCTCCTGCAGAGAAGTCCATGGTGAAGCTGTGCTCGCCCGCATCCACGCGAGCATTGTACACGCGTGAAACGAGCGAACCTGTGGCATCAAAAAGCTCTGCACGAACATCGGCAAGTCTATCGCCGGTGAAACGCACGTGTACCGATCCGCTTACAGGATTGGGAGCAAGGCTCTGCACGAGGATCGGCGAATCTTCATTCACGGAATTCGGTGCAGAGGTAATCATGAACCAACGACGCTCCGAGAACTCGGGCTGGGTGTCGTCGTTCTTGTATGCTGCCACGTGCCAGTAGTACATTGTATCGGCGTGGATCTCTCCTGTAGGATCGTCCAGCGCCCAAGTGGTGTCTACCAAATCATAGTTCTGCAAAGCAAGTTCCATGAAGATGGTATCGCGGGCAATCTCGAACCAATACTTGGTTACGCCCGGCTTGCTTTGCGACCACGTAAAGGTGATGTTCTTATTCTTCAGTTCTGCTTTGTGAGCGGGCTGAATAAGCTGCACCAAACTTGGAAGAATATTGATGCGGAATGCAAAGGCCGGCGAGAAATCACCCCAACCAAGCTTCGCATCCTTGGCACGCACACGCCAGTAATAGGTGCTGTCCGGCGAGAGATTCTTGAGGGTCTTCAGGGTATCCTTCGATGTAAGCGAGGAGTCGTTGATCATCAAGGTTTTGAACTGATCATCCATGCTCGCTTGCAAATGATACACAGACGCACCTGTTACCTTCATCCAGCGCAAAGCTGCGGTGTCGGTACCCACATCCGTGCGATCGGGAGGATTTACCAGTATCACACCGGGTGTGGTGGCCTGACCAAAGTCTACCTTCACATTAGCATTGCTGATGCTTACTTGTTTTACTTCCGAGATTCCGTTGCCTTGGGCAGTAATTGTTACGCTGCCGGAAGCAGATCCCATGGGAATAGCATAGCCACCGGAAGCTGAAGTCACTGCAAAGTAGCTACCTTGAGACGGCGTGATTTTCACACCGGACAAGCCTTCGCCGGGATCGTATGCTTTGTTGTTGTTTTTGTCTCTGTACGCAACGCCAAGGATATACTTCTCAAAGCCCTTGCCAAAGTTCTGCGTTACCACCCACGGCCCTACCTGGCCGCTACCGGCAAGTACTCCAAGACCTATTTCGGTGTATACCGCGTCGGACGGGGCGAAATTCATGATGTTATGACGGTGACCAAGACCCTCATTGCCCGGACCCCAGTCCACCAAGAATGCGCCTTGTGCTTCCCACATGCTCTTTGCATAGGCAAACACGTTCTCTCCCCACGCTCCGGCGGTGTAGCCGGCTTTGCTCAAACGCTGACCGGGGTTGCTGCCATCGGAACCTGTGTGTCCCTGAAACTGCTTATCGCGCATATCGGCACTGTGCACACGCGCTGCTACAATTGCTTTAGCATGAAAAGCCAGAGGCGGACGAACGGGATAGGTTTTGAATTCTGCGCGAACTTTTGCTTTGTCCACTTTCCAATAGCTGTACGCACTTACCAAGTTCGGATCGGTGGTGAAGTACAGAGAATCGCCCTCGGCAGAAGGATTCATGCGCGCGCGGTTGATGAGCTCAAGCATCAATTGCTCATTGTCCGTGGGATCACCGTGATTGTATTGCGTTTGCAATGGCGATTGCACAGCCGATGATTTGCTTTGGGAGTTTGCTCCCTGTGTCCCGATGGCACCACCTGTAGGCGGGTTCGGAGTGGCAAAGTACTTGCTCATTTTCTGAGCAGAAACCGAGATACCAAACACGCTCAGCATCAAGAGCACGACGTATCGTAGCATAGAGTTCATGATTGTCCTGAATATGAGAAACATATTGTGTTGTTTGCTTGTATGATTACCTGAATGGTCGGAAATTACGACAAATGTATCGCACCTCATCGCCGACCGTGAGCGCCTGTGCGATTGATTCCGTAAGTGTTCCGCAGCTGTACCGTATCAGGTATTGGTGAGTTGCTCAATCACACATTACCATCATTATCAAAGCCGCATGAGTTGCTTAGCTCACCTATATCGTGCAAAGCACCACGCCGTAGTATGCCTGCTTATCGCAAGTGCTGCCATGGGTATGTACTCGTGCACGGGGCTCTCGATAAAACACGTAAACCCGCGATTTGTTTCGGGCATTGGTCGCGATTCCGTGAACCGTATGTGCAGAGCGGGTACCATTACGCTGAAAACCCGCACAGATGAGCATACCCGCGAACCCGGGTATGTGCAGATTATCGGCACTGTGGCGGAAGTCCGCAGTAAAATTCTCTTTGATACTTTAAGAATTCCTGTGGATTCCCTGATTTCACTGCAGTGTATCGAGGACTTGCCACTAGGCACCACCATAATGGCTGCCCTCGGTGGTGCGGGTGCGGGATATGCCATAGGCAAGGCTACCGATGGCGCTTCAAGTAGCGATTTCCCAATTGGCATGGCCGTGATAGGAGGCGGAGCCGGCGGTGTTTTGTCGTTTTTGTCTTCCAGGGAGACCATGCTGCTGATCGATCCCTTGGCTCCCATGCCCGCTCCCGCTGCCCCCGCGCCGGCTCCTCCGGGAATTGCTCCTCGGAAGCGGCGTTAAGCGCGATTCGGGGATTGGTTTGGAATTGGTTTGGAATTGGTTTGGGGTTTGTTCGGGGCTGGTTTCGGATCAGGTTTTCCGCCCGGTTTCTCCATACGCTGCAAGCACGGCAGGAAGCTTTGTGCTGCCATGCAATATTCTTCACACCTTCACGTATCTTTGTTTTCAATTACGGAGTTAGCGTGCGCACACAGGCCACAGAACCCGTCGATATCGTGTTTATGGAACTCATATAGTACACAACAGAATTATCAATCATTCTTTCTTTTCTCTCATGAACGTCGAAACTCTCTCTCCTGCTCCGTCTCGCGTTGCCGAAGGCGAGCTTGCTCACAAGCCGGGCGCATACTGCGTTAAAGACATGTCTCTTGCCGCATGGGGTCGCCGCGAAATACATCTTGCCGAAGCTGAAATGCCTGGTCTGATGACCTTGCGCGAGCGCTACGGCAAAAGCAAACCTCTTGCAGGCGCGCGCGTAGCCGGATGCTTGCACATGACCATTCAAACAGCAGTACTTATCGAAACTCTTGCCGAGCTTGGAGCTGAGGTTTCGTGGAGTTCATGTAATATTTTTTCCACGCAAGATCACGCTGCCGCCGCTATTGCCGCCGCCGGCATTCCCGTGTTTGCATGGAAAGGTCAGAACGAAGAAGAGTTTAACTGGTGTATAGAGCAAACACTGCATGCATTCTCCGATGCTCAACCCTTGAACATGATTCTTGACGACGGTGGCGATCTTACCAATATGGTTCTTGATCAATTCCCCGAACTGGCAGCCGCCATCAAGGGTATTAGCGAAGAGACCACCACCGGTGTTCACCGTTTGTACGATCGCGTAAAAGCAGGCACCTTGCCCTTGCCGGCTATTAACTTACACGACTCCGTAACAAAGTCGAAGTTTGATAACAAATACGGTTGCAAGGAATCCTGCGTTGATGCTATTCGCCGTGCAACAGATGTGATGCTTGCCGGCAAAGTGGCTGTGGTAGCGGGCTACGGCGATGTGGGTAAAGGTTCGGCTGCTTCGCTCGCCGGAGCAGGAGCGCGAGTAATCGTCACTGAAATTGATCCTATTTGCGCACTCCAAGCTGCAATGGATGGATTTGAAGTTTGTAAAATCAAGGATGCTGTTCCGCGCGCGGATATTGTTATTACCGCAACGGGTAATTGCGATATTATTACCGGCGAGATTTTCTCGTTGATGAAAGACAAGACCATTCTTGGAAACATCGGCCACTTCGACAATGAAATCGATATGGCGTGGCTCAACGCGAATTACGGTTCTTCAAAGGTTGAAGTAAAGCCGCAGGTTGATCTTTATAACATCAACGGCAAAGAGATTATTGTTCTTGCCGAAGGACGCCTGATGAACTTGGGTTGCGCTATGGGTCACCCCTCGTTTGTGATGTCGAACTCCTTCACCAATCAAGTGCTGGCGCAAATGGAGTTGTGGAATAACGCAGCTTCCTACGAGAATAACGTATACATGCTCCCCAAGCACCTCGATGAAGAAGTAGCTCGTTTGCACCTGGCGAAAATCGGTGTAGAGCTGGATGTGCTTAGCGAAAAGCAAGCATCCTACATCGGTGTTACCGTGGAAGGTCCGTACAAGCCGGAATACTATCGCTACTAATTCGTAGTGCGATGCACTCGAGACGTATCGCGTATCAGTAGTTTTTGTTTTTAATAAAAAAACGCTCCCTCGGGAGCGTTTTTTGTTTTTGGGAACACACAAACTTTGGATAATCCTACCGCGACACCATTATCGTTGCGAAGGAGGAGTGCCCGCCATCGGATAGCCGAAGCAAATACATGCCGGGTGGCAAATCGTGCGCGGCAATATCCAACACGCGCGTTGCCCATCCTGCTTCCAGATACTCATTGAGCAAAACACCTGTTCGCACTCCGGCGGCAGAGAATGCCTCGAGCGAATATCTACCCGGAGTATCAATGTGGAAGGATACCGGCCTGATATTATCGGGCGAAACAATTTCTTTTGCCAGCACTATTCGCAAAGCGTCATCCGCGGCAACCGCGGCATCTGCGTCATCCGGAGTTACGCCGGTGGCAGTATCATCGGCAGACATACGATATATTTTTCCGTTTGATGAAATCGCGATGATGTATCGCCCATCGTAGGAAAGTTGACTGATAGTTCCCGCAGGAATATCCGAGATATAAAACCACGACTCTCCGTCGTTTGTGCTTTTATAGAGCGAGGCATTTCGTGATCTATACATTGCATCGGGTGCAGAGATCATTTTCGCATTCATAGTGTTAACTTCATTGCGGGAAATATCGGTCCAGGTTGTGAACAAATCGGTGCTCCGCACAATACCGTACTGGTTATATGCAAAAGCAATGTTTCGGTGGTAATACAACGCGGAACCGCCGGGACGCAGAGAGTCGTCCGCGTTCCACGTCGAGCCACGATCCGTGCTTTTGTACACGCCTCGATAATCAACACCTGCCAGAACCACATCTCCTGCTGCAATGAGTGAGCTTACTGTTCCTATCCCAAAGCTTGGGTTGTCAACTCGCTCCCAACTGCGGCCCAGATCGGTGCTACGATACACACCGGGGTACGCTTGTTTGAAGCCGGCATACCAAGTATCTCCGGACACCGCAATTGATGTAACATAGTCGTATATACTGATTGCAGGTAGTGATATACTGTCCCACGTTGCGCCATAGTTCGTAGATCGGTACAAGCCCGAGTAGTCGGTACAGACAAACAACGAACGCTCGGCAGAGATTATTACCCGTCCGCGCGTGCTCATCATAAACGGTGGTGATGAATGCTTCCATGTTTTGCCGTGATCGCTACTGGCATACACACCGTTTGATTCTGTCAGAACAAACACCATGGAATCTACACTTGCCATCGCAGCAGCCGCAGGGCGCGATTGACCGGCGTCGCACGCTTTCCACTCACCGTTCCACCCGTCTCGCTTAAAAAGTCCGCCCAAGCTGCCGGCAAACAACGTGGTGCCTATTGATGCTATGCTGGATATCATTGCGCCGGTTTCATTAACCCGAATGTTCTCCCAGGATCGACCCCCGGTGGAACTTCTGTAGACAACACCACCGTAGCCGCCTACATAGATGAATGCTGAATCTGCGAAAAAGCTCGTAGCGGTCTTCGTCGCGACGCTATCACTGCTTATAGCAGCCCACGAGTCTCCTGCGTCCGTGCTTTCGTACACGGAATCGCGTGTCAAAGCAAGTAGCGATTGCCGGTAGATGGCGAAGTTGTTGGCATAGATACTCTGACTTCGACCATCACACTTCTTCCAAATCCTTCCTCCATCGCTGCTTTTATATAGTGTACTCCTCAGATTTGCATACAGAAGACCGCCAACGGACTTCATCTCGTTTACAGGAGATGACGACCCTGATACTTTTGCTAATGTATCGGATCTCTTTTCCCAACGCGAGCGTATATCAGTGCAATAGAATAGGCCATCCGCACCTGCGATATAGAAGCCATTATCCACCGCAAACACCCTGTTTAAACCTCGACCGCTTTGATCGGAAAGAGTCCAACTTGTCCCGTTATCTGTACTATACACAACATCATTGGCTCCAAGCACAATCACAGAGTCCTTCTTTGCTATGGTTGTAAGAAGTTCCGTGACGCGATCGGGCACAACTACCGCAGTCCAAGTTTGGCCATTGTCTGAACTACGAAACAGTTCTTGTGATATCATCGCCCATATCTCGTTATCGTTGGAGTACAACACCTGCACCCTTCCGCCCTGAACATCTGTGCACGGGGACCATTGCGCATGCAGTACACCCGTCGTCAACAAAACCACCAGAACACTGTTCAGAATAAAAGCTCTGAACACAGCGTAAACACTAACTCCCGATGGCATATACATATTATCTCTCCTCGGTTGTGACGAAAACATACGCGGGCTATAGCTTTATGAAATTCGTTGATAGCTGTTGCATTGTTCTACAGCTAAACATGCACATTTCTCATTTGCCTACAATGCGTCGACACTTTTTTTATGAAGAAAAAGACAACTATAGGTATAAAAAAAAGACCCTGCCTAAATCGACAGGGTCTTTGAACTACCGTAGTATTTACCGAAATGGCTGAATATCCCTTAGTGCGCTACCACCACATTATAGTGCATGGTTTTGTTTCCGGTGCTAATGCTGAATGCATACACGCCGGAAGCCAGTTGCGCGGTGGAAACAGATACGCGTCCGTCTAAGCCGGTCTGCATGGACATAACACGATTGCCCAGAGCATCGGTTACCACTACGCTTGCGGGCTGTGTTAATGCTTCACGCACAGCCACATGCACCATGTCGCTTGCCGGATTCGGATCCAAGCGAGCAAATGAGTTTTGCTCTTCGCTCGGTACCGATGTGGATGCGGTTGCAAGACCTACAACCTCGATTGAAAGTTCAGGATTATTCGCTGCATCCGAGTGAACGGTAAGCACAGTGTTCGCTGTGTAATCGCCTGAGGGAGGTGCGAATGCTACCTGCATGTCCACAACTTCACCTGCTTTTACCGTCATTGGCAACGTCATGTTTGGCGTGCTGAGTGCCGATGCATCATCGGGGCCGCCAAGCCACTCAAGCTTAGAGATAGTCATGGGAGCGCGGCCGGAGTTGCGAAGTTTAAACACAACTGTCTTGGATTGCTTGTGCTCAACGGTTCCAAAGTCGATGGCTCTGGGGTTAGCATTATCGGTGCTGCGAATAATGGGCTTATCCGTCGATGTATTTGCTTCGAGCCATGTTAAACCTTTTGCTACAAGCTCGTCAGTCTTCGTTCCGAAAATTGCAGCGGTAGGCATAAGAATACACCGCGCATTACTGAATTGCATATCTGCTGCCACGGCACGAGGCGTTCCGCCAAGAAGCAAGAAGGGACGCGCATTCGGCGGAGTAGCAAAGTCCATGGTGCTGATACGTGCTCCCACCAGTTTAGCGGTGAGCTTCATGCCGGCAGTGGTAGGATTCTCATCTGCGCCGTCGATAGCAAAGTTGATAAATGCACCGGTAGAGTTTATTCCGTATCCGGTCTCCAGCGCCTGATTAATTCCCGCTTCCGAGGAGAACACAACATTATTCACCAGCGGAGCTACTGCTTTATTGCCCGTAATGAGCATGCTAGCTCCACCGTCGATCAACATCTGCACGGTACCGATCGCTTCGGCAGATAAATCGCCGGCATCGCCGGTGTTAAGCACTGCTGTTTTCAGCGAGGTGAGCTTCAAGAGTTCTTTGAGAACTTTAGGCGAAGCCGCAACCGGCCAGAAGCCCTGACGGCCCGACGCTGTGATGGACTTTCCAACACTGTATTGATCACTTTCGGTGAGAATCTCCAGCGTACCGCAATCTTTGTGGATTGCAGTAGTTTTTTGCGTTGCATACACTTGTGTGGGGTCGTCCTTCACAGCAACTTTCAAAAATGCATCGCCTACTCCGGGAGTAGCGCCCACTTTGAGAGTAGCGCTAATGTTCACGCGCTCTTTGGATGCAACGGTGATCTCGTTACCAACACTGCTTGTGGCTGTCCAGTCTGCAGGAGTGCGCGCTGTTTTCTCTGCGGTAATCACATAGGTGAGCGGACCATCTGTTTGATTGATAATGGCTCCGGTGTTGTTCGCAGACTCATTGCTGCCGGCCACTACCATATTAGCCATAGAGGCAACCACTGTAGGCGCGGGTGAGCTTTGCGCAGAAACAGCATTGAGGATCTCGCACTTGTTTACATCAGAGTTGTACACCTGCACAATACCAACAATCACAAAGTTGTCCGGGTTCCAATTTGCCGGTACCGTTGTAGTGAAGGTGTAGGTTGCGGTAGCACCGGCTTTTACATTGGCAGCTACCGAGCCCTCTTTGCCCCACGCGCCGCCCATTGCGCGGCGGAACACGTGATTGTGCTCAAATCCTATAATCGGGCTTCCCTTTCCGTACATAGGGTGGTTCTCGTTTCCGGCAAGTTTGTTGTATGCGTTAGCTTGGTCCCAGCCCGTTCCTTTGCCCACAACTTTGTCTTCAACGATGTATGCATTCAGGCGAACATCACCGGCTACATCACTAACAAAAGAGGCATCCACCGTTACCGTGAGTTCGCGTGTAGCGGCAGAGAATTTTGGTTTAGAAATTGTTACATCGCACACTGCCGGTTTTGCCAGCTCTTCCATGGTGCGCTTCTCCCAATTAGCTCTGTCAATTCCCACTTTCTTTGATGATTCATCGCTATAGAACATGCGATTGATCATGCCGGAAGGGAAGAATGGTGCCATGGGCTTCCACGACTGATTGTATTCCGGTGTTGTCATGGAATCGTTGTCGTGAATGGCAACGGGGATCATTAGATCGCCTACTTTATCATGAATGGCATCCAGGCGTACCGGACCATCGGTGCACCACGGGCACCATGCGCCGGTGAACTCTTCAATAATTACGCGCTTCACAGGCTGCGCAGAAAGCGATGCAGCGCACAGCACTACACCAAACAGGAATCCAAGAAGCAGTTTCTTCATGTGATCACCTTTACAATGAATGAATAAAAATGAGATTGAATATCTATCTATGCGAAGTCTATTGCCTGTAATCATCAACGGTGGGTTGCAGTGCACCCGCCGGGGTGAAACAATTCCCCACTGAAGAACTTCTTCTTAGCGCCTACTTCTTAGCGCCTTCTTCTGAACATCTTCCCCGCGACGTCTCTTGTATATCCCCTGCGATCAGTTTAGGCTAACGTTATTGTGGCCATATGTGCTTGGCACCAATAGTCCTACACCAAATATCCTACACCAAATGTCCTTCACCGAATCTCCTGCAACACAGTGTTATCAAGGCATTCAGGACTTCAACGCAGAAGCAGTTGTCTGCTCTTTCAATACGAGAGAATGCTTCTGCATCTATTCTTGTACCCGATGCTCCGGGCCACAAATCTTGCACCGCAACATAGGCAATTTTTCGGCAATTTTTCCGCAGTTTGCGAAGTATGAAAATCCACCACAAACATTCTCGGCTACGAGTACCGGGCGTTACCAATGCACTTTGCGGTATGGCCTGTCAATTGACGCTGTTTTGGATGATAGGACTATTCACTACGCTCACCTGTACGGCCTCCGTGTTTGCTGCTTCGTATGCTTCGCCATCAGGTGTTCCCTTCGTGGCTGCTGCTGCGGCTGCGGTACCGCAGACGGTATATGAGGCGGTCTATGAGGAAGGAGTACGCTATACCGTGCGGTTAGAGGATGGCGAGGAGCTCATAGGAACGGTAGTGGATGTGATACAGGGAGACAGCGCTACGGCGGCTATCAAGCTCAAAACGGCCATAGGAACGGCCACTATCTACCTTTGGCAGATACGGGAGATTCGGCAAATGGACGACGATTACCGCCATGCGCATCGCGTGTTCTTGATGCCCACGGCAGAGCCAATAGGGAGCAATCACTATGCGGGAAGCGTGGAACTGCTTGGTCTGATGGCGGGCGTTGGCATAGCGGATATAGGGTCGGTATTTGTGGCGCGCACATTAGTTCCCGGCATTTCAGCGCGCGAGCAACTCAGCGTGTGCAACCTAAAAGCTACCGTCTATGAAGAGCGGTATCAGTCTATGGCCGGGAAAATGAACTTTGCTCTAGGGCTAAATTTGGGGTGGCTCAATGCTGCGAATAGAATAACGAATCTCTACGCAGTGGGCACATTCACGCGCGTGCGCTCGCGCATCACGGGAATTGTGTTCGGGAATGTTTCTGGCAGCCGGACCGACCTGTTCACAGCTACTGCGGGCACCCTGGGCTCGGTGTTGGTGCGCTACCCCGGCGGGTCGGTAGGGTTTGGAATTGGCGTAGATACCCGCTTTCCGGGACGTCAGGACTTGCATGCCATCGCGGAACTTTGGAATAGCAACATCAGCTCGGCAAACAATTCCATGTTCCTTCTTGGCCTGCGGCTAACCAATAGCAGCGTAAGCATGGATTTCGGCTTTGCAGTTGTACCGGGCTTCACCGTTGTACCGGTTACAAGCTTCGCATGGACACCATTGTAGGCGGATGTGCCACGTCTCGGTAGGCGGATGTGCCGCGTACTTCCGCGATCACGACCAAGCGTGAAACATTTCGCGCCCTCCCCCACAAAACATTTTTTCAACACATCGCCGAGCCGTATTTTCGCCTTCCGTTTTGCAGCGATCAGTTGCATTTCATCGACGGTTCGGTAGCTCAGTTGGTAGAGCAAAGGACTGAAAATCCTTGTGTCGGGGGTTCAACTCCCTCCCGGACCACAAC
>JBKCNS010000057.1:0-11281 GCA_046297095.1 Kapaibacterium sp. (SeqCode)
TCACCACCGATCAACTCTAGCTATCATGGGCGCTACCAATACCGATCATTACACCAACAAGCAGAAGTCTGTGGCGGCCATGGCCAAAGCCTTGGGGCATCCTGCGCGCGTAGCTATTGTGGAGTACCTCTTAAAAAAGGACGCCTGCATTTGCGGTGATATCGTGAGCGAATTGCCACTGGCGCAACCCACCGTATCACAGCATTTGAAGGAACTCAAGAACGCGGGGTTGATCAAGGGAGAGGTAGAGGGAACCTCGGTGTGCTATTGCTTGGATGAAGAGAATATCGCCAAGCTGCACACCTATCTTGGTTCCATGCTCACGCGATTAACCAAGAAGGCCTGCTGTTGAACCTAAAGTGGAATTTCAGTATTCACCGAACCACACACCAAACCACCTATATCGGGAGACCACGATGAGACTTTCAGAGATCAAACAATTGTTGCCGCAGCTGCAGGATGTTTCCTTTGTGCTGGACAACGGCCAAAAAGTTCCCACGCATTTTCATGTGACGGAAGTGGGAAAGATTACCAAGCACTTTATAGACTGCGGCGGCACGGTGCGCCTTGAAACAAAAGCAGGGTTTCAATTGTGGACCGCAGACGATATCGATCATCGCCTGAAGCCCGCAAAACTTCTGAGTATTATCGAGCTCTCCGAGCGCACGCTGGGTTTGGAAGACGCCGATATAGAAGTGGAGTATCAGGGCGCAACTATCGGCAAGTATGGTTTGGAATACAACGGCAGCGAGTTTGTGCTCACCAGCACCACCACGGCCTGCCTGGCGCCCGACCTTTGCGTGCCTCCGCAAAAAAAACGCATCAAACTTTCGGAATTACCCGTGGCAAATGCCGCATGTACGCCGGGCTCCGGTTGTTGCTGATTCTGCTGCTGATTCTGTTGCTGCTCCCACTGCTACTGACAATGACATTGAATTGTTGAATAGTATTCTTTACTCAACACCTATGAAAGAATTTCTCGTTCGTCACAAGAAGCCGGTGATCATCACACTTTCGGTGATCATTCTTCAGCTCATCTTTGGCTTCGATCCAAAGTTCAGCATCATCAATATCATCTGGCTTTTTGTGTAAGGTAAACAATGGCAAACTCGAAGAATAAACCCGCCGTGCTGGTGCTGTGCACGGGAAACAGTTGCCGTAGTCAAATAGCCGAAGCCTACCTGCGAGTCTTTGCCGGCGGCCGCGCCGATGTGTATAGCGCCGGTGTGGAGAAACATGGGGTGAATCCTAGGGCAGTGCAGACCATGCTGGAAGACGGCATCGATATATCGCAGCATACATCCAATCTTGTGGACGAGTACGCGCATCTGGATTTCGATCTGGTGCTCAGCGTGTGCGATCACGCTGCGGAGCGTTGTCCTGTTTTTCCAAGCACCGCCAAGCGCGTGCACCACAGCTTTCCCGATCCCGCCAAAGCCACCGGCACCGAGGAAGAAATACAGCAAGAGTTCCGCCATGTGCGCACGCTGATTCGCGAGTACTGCCGGACCCTTGTGCTGGATCATCTGTGACGGGCGCATCCGCCCGCAGCAATTCGCAGCGCACTGTGAGGCAGCGGGAGTTGATAGTTACTGTGAGGCAGCGGGAGTTGTAGTAGTAAATTTCTCACGAGCAGTACGCGTAGTAATTATTCAAGACGAGCAGTTAAACTGCGGGTGGCAAGCGGTGGTCGAATGAGTGTTCGAATGAGTAATTGAATGAGTAATTGAATGAGTAATTGAATTCGTGGATTAAAAAGCCTGTAAGCCACATTAACCTATAGTATCCCCTCCCCCATGAACCCAACACTGGCATCCATACTTCTTTGCGCGGCGCTTTGCTGCCGCGTGTTCGCGCAGCCCGTTGATAATGCGCTTGCCGGCAGATTGCAAAACACCATCGATAGTCTGCGCGCGGAGTTCGCCGTGCCGGGTGTATCGGCATGTGTGTATGTGCCCGGAAGGGGAGTGTGGCAGGGCGTTTCGGGAACATCGCATGCGGGTGTGGCTATTCAGCCGTCCATGCAGTTTGCAATTGCGAGCAACACAAAGCTTTTCACCGGCGTGCTGCTGCTCAAGCTCATGCAGAACAAACTTCTGCGTTTAGAGGATTCACTGCATAGCTATTTGCCTCCCTATGCGAACATCGATTCCAACATCACCATACGCCAGCTGTTGAATAACACCAGCGGACTGGACGACGTAACCAGTGTGCCGGGCTATCCCGATTCCATGTTGAGCAATCCGCGGCGCATATACACTGCCACCGAACTGCTTCGGTGGGCGGGCGCACCGGAGTTTGCGCCGGGCCGGGGATGGAGCTATTGCAATACCAATTATCTGATTGCGGGCTTGATTGCCGAGAAGGTAACGGGTCAGCCCTATCACCGGCTGCTGCGAGATAGCATCCTCACGCCGCTGGGGCTAGACAGCACCTTTCTTGATGTGTATGAAGACGGCAGATTCACCGTGGCCCATCCGTGGCAGGCGGGGGTAGATAATTTTTCCGTGCCCCGTGTCTCGGTGAATAGCGCCGCTTGGTCGGCTGGAGCTATGTACTCTACTGCGAGCGAGATGGTGCAATGGTATCGCGCCCTAATGAGCGGCAAGGTGCTCGGCTCCGAAGGCTATAAGGAGCTTACCACCTTTGTGGGTTCGGGTAAATACAGCACCGGCCTAAGCGAAGACACCTTTGTTGGCAGAATAGTATGGCAACACGGCGGCTCAATTTGGGGAGGATATAATTCCACAATGATCTACGATACTTCCTCCGGCATTGTGGTGTGTGTACTCACGAACAAACTTCCCGGACAGCCCCTTGTTATGGCGCGTCAGTTACTGCTTGGCGCTCTCAACACACCGGTAAGTGTGGAGAGTGAAGACACAAATACGGATGTACACGCAACGGCCTTGGATGCCTGTATCTATCCCAACCCGGGAAGCGAGAGCATCAGCATTACCATGCCCGGCGCGCAGGTAGATTCAGTGGCCGTATATAGTGCCGCAGGCAGTGTTATGATCGCGAACAGTTCGCCCACACTCTCTGTATCCAATCTTCCGGCCGGAGTGTACTTTGTGCATGCTCACACCGCAAAGGGAACTGCTGTGTTGAAGCTGGTGAAGCTGTAGAGTGGAGCGGCGTAGAATTTCGCGGCGCAAACGCCGCCACGCATTCCCAATTCCCAAAAACGAAAAAAGTGTGTACGTCTAAAGACATACACACTCTTTGATTGTTGCCAACAGCGCAGGCTGTGTGCTGCGGAGAGGGCGGGATTCGAACCCGCGGTAGCGGTATATCCACTACGACGGTTTAGCAAACCGTTGATTTCAGCCACTCATCCACCTCTCCGTGAATGCATGTGAAACGCCGCGGTGACGCGGGGCACAAAAATACAAGAAACTGCGAGTTGAGCAGGCGTTTTTTCGTGACTCCTACTGAATCTTCACCCGCGGATCCAGCCACGCGTACACAAGGTCGCTGAAAAAATTGATGAGCACAAAGATGGTAGCAGAGAACAGCACGGCACCTTGAATCATGGGATAGTCCAACTTTTCTACGGCATCCAGCGATACTTTTCCCAGGCCGGGCCAGTTGAACATGTATTCAATGAAATACGCGCCTGCAAGTAAGCCCGCAAACCAACTACCCACCGTGGTCACCACCGGGTTCAAGGCATTGCGCAAGGTATGTTTCAAAATCACAACGCCATCGCTTAGGCCCTTTGCTTTAGCGGTGCGCACGTAATCTTGCCCCATCACATCCAGCATGCTGGAGCGCGTCACTCGCGCAATAATCGCAAGCGGGCGAATGCCCAGCGTTACCGCCGGCAGAACCAGGTACACGGCCCCTCTGTTCACATATCCCGAAATAGGGAACCAGTCCAGCCACACGCCGAACACCATCATAAACAGGGCCGCCATCACTATAGATGGCAGTGAGATTCCAAACTGCGCCACCCCCATGATTACCGAATCGAGCCATGTATTGGCTTTGATCGCTGCCACCGTGCCCAGTGCTATGCCCAGCAGAGTAGCCACCAGCATTGCCACGCCGGCAAGAAGAGCCGTGGCTTGCATGCGTTCGAAAATCACACTGAGCACTTCTCTGTTGGACGATATCGATCGCCCAAGATCGCCATGCACCAAGCGCTCCATGTACAGCGCATACTGCACGTACAATGGCTTGTTGAATCCAAACTGTTCGCGCAGTGCCTGGCGCGTAGCCTCATCGGCTCGTTGGCCCAGCATGACGCGAGCGGGATCGCCATCGATAGAGCGCACAAGGAAAAACGAAACCGTTACCACACCAACAAGCGTGAGAAGCGTGTTGACCAGACGACGAACGATAAAAGCAAGCATCGAAGTTTGCAAAGGATGTAGGGAAAACGCCGGCAACCGGTCTGAATATATACGCGCCGACAATTGCCCGAGAAATTACGAAATGTGATATTGCCGAAGCAGCACGGGCTGAATCTTCATCAACTTTCTCTCTGAACTGCAAACCCTACTGAAACTCTACTGCAAACCCTACTGAAACTCTACCACAAACTCTACCGTGAACTCTACCGACATTCTTGGATACACCGCCGCATTCCTAACCACCTTCGCTATGCTTCCCCAAGCTCTACACGTGTATCGCACACAAGAGGTTGAACAGCTTTCCGCTCGCACCTTTGGCATGGCCACCTTCGGCTCCGTTCTTTGGATTGCCTATGGCATCGTTATCAGCAACACCGTGATCCTTCTGGCAAATCTTATAGGATTGTGTTTGGTGGGATATATTTTTTGGAAAAAGGTGCGTGGGTAGAGTGGTGAAACAAGTAGGCGGTGTTCAAGGTACTCTCATATTCGTAGAGAAAATAAATTTAGCTGTCATTAGAAATCGCCGTAATACTCATCGCGCATTCAGGTGAGTGACGGGAACAACTTTTCGGTATTCTGCAAAGCTGACGAAACTATAATACGCGAAATATTGCCTTGCATGCCGCATAAAATCATGCTATCACCGAAATATACCAGACAATAAATGTGAGCTAATATGGTCGGAAAATTGCGAGTAAAGAATTGCCGAACAACTATCGTGCCAGAAAAACAGCGACAAGATAAATCACATCTGCCAAAAAAATAGTTCTTGGAAATGACGTCGGGGGGGGGGGTAAATAGCATATAATTACAATCCCCACGGAGGCAGAATGAATACCAAAAGTCCTGAATTGGCAAGCCCGAATGTGTTCAATGTAGCAGCTCGAAAACTATTGTTTACGGTTGCTGCACTATTGTTAGCTTCAGCCACTGTAGTAAGTGCAGGCGAGTGGCGCCGATCAAATAATACATCTGTACCGAGATCATTGACGAGGATATCGGCAGGCTCAGTTCATTCCCTCTTTATCACGAAAGATGGAAAGGTTTGCTCTTTTGGTGATAACGGTGGAATTTTTCAAACGCTGGGAAGACCAGTGAGCACGATAGCAGATTGTATTACTCCAAACTTTGTAATTAAGGACGATGGACAACATCTTAATAACATAGTTGGTGTTGCAGCCGGCTATACTTTCAGTATGGCTCTCGACTCCAAGGGCACAGTATGGACATGGGGCAGAAATGAAAGCGAGCAGCTTGGACGACCTATCTCAAGCACCACAGTGTACGCAGCGCCCATAGAATTTAATTCGGCATCCAAGCCGATAGCTATTGCTGCGGGAGCAAGCCATGCACTTGCGCTTCTGGCTGATGGCACAGTTGTAGCTTGGGGCTCAAATAGTGAAAGTCAGTGTGGACAAGGGGAGTACGAGTGCGGAAGAGGTCGAGGGAATTCAAGCTTCGAATACAGTTATGTGCCTAAACTCGTGTTACGAGAAAACGGAATTATTGAATGCGACACCACTCCGGGAGACGGGTTAGACAACAAAGTGCCTATTAGCACCTCAACCGTTTTGCGCAACGTCATTGCAATTGCGGCGGGCCAAAGCCATTCACTTGCACTATGCTCAGATGGAACCGTTTGGGCGTGGGGCGCCAACGATTTCAATCAATTGGGCAACCCAAACTTGGAGGCCTCGATGTTTCCAAGGTATGGACTTGCAACGAAAGTACAAATGGCTGTCTCCAATAACCCGCCAGTAGATCTTACAGACATTATTGGAATTGAATGTGGACATAAGCATAGTATTGCTGTCCGAGTTGACGGATATTCGTTTGCCTGGGGTAGAAACTCGAATGGCGAATTGGGTGTATGTCTGACCGATCAAAAGGTTTCCACTGCGACCAGACAGATGATCCAATCAAATCAAAACAACCAAACGCCAGGACCTAGAGATCTTGGCGGTGTGATCGCAGTGGTTGCCGGTGGTGCTAACTCAATGGTGTTGTGTGGAAACGGAAAAGTATACGCCTCCGGCATCAACACCTATGGAGAACGTGGGGACGATTTGACACAAACTATCCAAATTGGCTTACGGGAAGTGCAAGATCAAGGCACACGGTTTCCTTTTGGAGTGAGTGAGATTAGTATGGGTCATCACCACTCATTGATAATGGGGCCTGATCGTAGCTACGTCAGCTGGGGCGCCAATGAAAGCGGTCAGTTAGGGATAATTCCAAACAGCTTCGCCAATTGGAGGATGGTGCTATTGACAGGCATCCCTGCCGGAACGCCTGGAACCGGCTTGTTGGCGCTAGACGGCTCTATAAATCATACTATGGCCCTTAAAGGTGACGGTAGAGTTATCAACTGGGGTAGTAATGCGTACAAGCAACTGGGGCACACAGATAGATCAGGTACATGTACTTACTCCTCGGATGCCAATACAATGAGTACATTGAGCCAAACTAAACCAGCCGTCTGCGCGAATGCCAGTGTTGATAATACTCCGTTACAGGGAGTTATTGGTATAGCTTGTGGTCATAATCACTCGCACACAGTGCTGGCAAATGGCAAGGTAATGTCCTGGGGCGATTACAGCATGGGTACGTTAGGAAACAACAATTCCGAAAAATCAGGAAAGGCATGCACACCAATTCCGCAACAAAGCTCAACTGATGCACGCGCTGTGGCTATCGAGTCCGGTCACAGGTTTGAGGGTCAAAACACTAAGACAGCTTCATTTGTTCTTGCTGTGACAGACGACGGAAAAGTACTCTCATGGGGAAAAAATCTTGCAATGGAATGCGCTCGACGTAGTGGTGATGTCAATGATCTATACGCCGTACCAGGGTACGTGATAGACTCGACAAGTACTGGCGACACGAGAGCATACCTGCAACATATTGTATCTGTGGGTGCTTGTGGTACATGGGCGGTAGCGCTCGATTCGAAGGGTCGGTTATGGCGTTGGGGTGGATATCCCACTTCTGATAACTCGTATCCGGACGTGAGTGACCGCGAATTTGTAAAGGAGGGACTCACGGTTGGCAATCGCGGAGTTTCTTGCGCACGGTTGGTACCAGGCGATTTCAACAACAACTTTAAGGCAGTATCTGCCGCTTCTAATCACGTACTCGCACTAAAAGCCGATGGAACAGTGTGGCAGCTGGAACAGGGTCTTACTCAAGTTAGCAAAAGTATATTAACTTCAGTCCGAAGTGTCGCCTGCGGAGGTAAGCATAACCTTGCGCTCATGGCAGACGGCACGGTCCGCACATGGGGGTGGAATAGCGCAGTAAATGGCTCCCCGATAGTGTATCAACTAGCCAGACAGACTATAGGTAAAAGTGACGGATCACCAGCCTCCGCGGTTTTGGTCGAGAACGGATCAAGAAGAATTATCACTGACGTCGCTGCAATCGGTGCAGGAATGCTATATTCACTTGCACTGATGGGTGATGGAAGTATGTGGGTATCAGGCCACAATACTGATGGAGCAAATGGTGATAATAATGTTGGCTCCTATTACGACCGGTTTACCAAGCTCTCGAATACAAACCTTTATCTTCAAACCGAAGATCGCCATAGCGAGGAATTCCCGACAGCATCAGGTGTTGACGTAGATGGTGCAAGAGATCCTATTGTATATTCCGCTGCATATGTATTTGATCTATTGTCCTCCGGATCGTGGAGAGGAAATAAAATTGATCAGATAGGTATTTACGACATAAATGGCTCTAATGTTCTTAACTGCTCACCCGCAGACTATCCGACCATCCCAGATCATGTGTGCGATGGTATATATTTTGCTCGGTTGGTTAGTCAAAGTGCAAGAGAAATTATACTATGCTTTGTAAAAGACTAAATATTACCGGTCTCCGGCCAATGCTGGCAAGAATAGTATGCATGCTAGGTATTGTGTGCACAGTATATGCGCAAGACGTCAGGTACTATCCGGACGCACCTCATTCGGGATATTCCATTGATAGGGTCGTTGTCTCTCCGTCCGGTCAAGTATGGATGTGCTCGCTTTCAAGTGGTGTATATCAGCTAATTGGCGGCTCATTGGTACAATACTGCCGCGCCAATGGTAAAATAATTAATGACGAAGTGCAGTCGGTTGCCGTTGACGATTCCGACCGTGTCTGGATAGCTCACTATTCGCTCTTGGCGTCAATGAAAGATGATAGAATAGTATCTTACGAAGAATATAATTCGCCGTTCAGCTATAAATTTATGCCGCGCTATGTGGCATTTAATAATAAACGTAAAGTGGTGGTCGGCATAGGAACCTATTCCGAGATGAATAATTATGACGACCTTTTCTTTTCGTATAATACGAGAAATGGTACCTGGCAAACGTGGGACTATAGTAAGAATCCGACTATGCAGAAGTTGTTGGAGGAAATATATGGTAATATCTATGCCCATACACTGGATTCATCAGGTGTTCTATGTATGCAGCGAGGAAAGTACCTTGTTCGATTCGATTCGGATAGTCTTACACTTGAAGAGTTGCCATTTGGCGACCGTTTTAGAGCATCCAAATACGATCAGGGATGGGATGAAACTGTAGCTATTACTGACCGCCGGGGAAACATATGGTTGTCTAACACGCAGATACTGTGCTGTTTCAATGGAAGGGAGTGGCGTACTTGGGATTCGAGTAAAGCACCCTTTAAGGGACTTCGATGTTTGCCCAAGGTTGCGGGAGTTTCCATGGATTCCGGGATAGTATTGCGTACCAGTCGCGTAGATACGAAGTGGGGTGGCTATATACTTGACACATCATTTGTTCTGTTCAAGAACGAGCGTCTCACCGGATTTGTGTTCACGCCGGCATGGGAGTATGCTACGCCGTGCATGTTGAGTTCGCATGAGGATTCATTCAGATTCTTTACCACACGAGACGCATACTTGCTACCGGTGACATGCTCAGTGGATACAATTGGTAATGGAATAGTCTTTTATTGGCCCAATAGCACTCCTGTCTCCACTAGTTTAGAAGATGAATGTGTAGGTTCAAAAAGTAGTGAAGGGGACGAGCCGGCAAAATATTATGTGTTGCAGAGAAAATCGAAAGGGTCTGTGCGGTTGAGCGAATCTTTTAGTGGTGAGGTGCGAGTATATTCAGTTGATGGCTCAGAGATTGCTGCTGAACATTACACCTCGGCAACGGTGATTGACATCCCGGCATTAAATGAAGGTATGTATTATGCTATTCTATCGGTTAAAGGTAAAATCGCCCAACGATTTGCAGTAGCAGTGTGGTAGACTTGATTGCGGTAAACAAATATTATACCAAAAAAATGAAGAAAACTACAAACAAACTACTGTTGTGGAGTGTTGCTTTGTTGGCCTGTATTGCAGTTTCCCCAGTCGAGGCACAGGTGTGGAGAAAGAATAAGCTGCTGGGCGGACCACTCGTTCAAAACCCGCGCAATGAAGGCACCATCTACACCGCTGGCATGGCCGGTTTTGCAACTTCTCGAGATTATGGTACAACCTGGACTAGTGTCAATGTAAGTGCGAAAACGAACTTTACTTTTGAAGGCGCTATTCTTGGTATTGCCGTCATGCCAAACGATACCAACAGCATCGTTCTAATCCCGGGTTCGTATGGGCCCCTTTCGTGCCTTACCAGAACGACGGACGGAGGAGAGACTTGGATTGTTGATACAACCGGGCCCACAACAGGTGTGGGATACGTAAACACAGCAGATGGCGTGTTCTCTGACCTAGAGGATCCGGAAACATTTTATGTAGCGGAATCGTTGCTGCATAGGGTCTTGCTTCGAAGTTCAGACAGAGGAAAATCATACGATACCATAGTTCACTTCGATTCACTTGGATACGGACCGGTTAACTGGCTTTGTGCCGGAACGTTGCATCCTGTGACGAAAGATATCTATGTAGGCGGTTATTATGGCATGTTGTTCCAAAGTGAAGATAAAGGCGCAACATGGCAACGAAGGTTCGTCACATCTCTTAAGCCCAACGACACCGCCGTGTACCAATTGAAAGTACCATCCATCAAGTTCTGTACGAAATCACCAAATATCGGGTTTGCATGTGTTACGCAGATTGATGTCTACTTCGGAAACCCGGGTACGCGTGTAGGTGGACTTTACAAAACCACAGACTACGGTAAGACATGGAATCTTCTTGCCTTCGGCGGCCATAGTATGTGGGCGCTTGATGTCAAGGAAGACGAAGCCGGAGCCATACATGTGGCAACCGGTTCGTACTGGAATCCTAGCGATAGCGGACTTGTTGCGTATTCTTCGGATGGCGGTACCACATGGATTGAGTATAGAGATGATGCGTTGCCGTGGTTCTATACAAGGCGAAGTAGTATTGATATTATTATCACGATGAAGAATAGCCCATTCTACAACCAAAAAAGATTGCTTGTAGGTACGGACGAAGGATTCTTCTACCTTGGTTGGGGAAGCACATCATCAGCTCCGGAGCTCGTCAGTCCGCCTACAGCGCCCGTTCGCATTTTCCGCTCCGGTAATGAGTGTACCGTCCGCGTTACCACCGACCAAAATCTTGACGGTGCCCGCGTACACGTCTATAACGTAGCAGGAGGTGAGGTTCTGTCGTACTCGCCGGAGGTGCTGCCATTTTCGTCAACTGATTTTGAGTTTCGGCTTCCGGCACCGGTACCGGGCGCCTACTACCTTGTCATTCGATCCTCTGCCGGTTCCTACACCGCACCCTTTATCGTAAACTGAGCTTGGATCCTAAACTGATTATGGATCCTAAACTGATTACGGATCCTAAACTGATTATGCCGGGCGCGCCGGTGTAGCGAAACTCTGCCGGAGCGCGAGATCGTGGGGAGGTGCAATGCTTCTTGAATTGCACTCACCTTTCTCACACTTTTGGCGGAACACCTTTGGCATGGCCACCT
>JBKCNS010000058.1:0-20845 GCA_046297095.1 Kapaibacterium sp. (SeqCode)
AATCCGCGCGGCAATGCACAAAGCGAATGGAATATGCCGGCGGCACAGCGGCCTGCACATCAAGCTCCATGGTAATTCTATCCTCGCCATACACCGGGCGCACATCCGGCGAGCGACGTTGCACAAGAAGTACCGGAGGCAGTTGCTCGTTCGAACCTCCGTACAATCGCAAAGCCCGAATCACCGCAATATCTTCTGCGGATTCATCGTAGCGCATCGTTGTGACCTCTGCGCGCGCTGCGGCACACGCGGGCGAGGAACTTGTCATAACCGGCACCGCCATCAATGTCGTCAACGCCATTAGCGCCATTACTGCCGTTGCGAAGAAAGTCCGCAACGCAAGCGAGCATGCGGCGTTCAAGGCATGAATGCCGCGCGTTGCGTGAAGTTGCAGTGCCGGTACAAGCATTATCTCAGCACCGAAAGTGGATTGATGCGTTCTTTGTTTCGCCAGATCTGCAGGTGCACAAATTCGCCGTCGAAGGATTCGCCACTACTGCCAATCACTGCTTGCGACTGCAGTGCCTGCCCTTTACGCACACGCACCGACGACAGATTCGCATACACCGAGCGGTAGCCGTTGTGATGATCCACTATCACCACCGACATATACCCCGGAAGCCAGCTCACCAGCGTCACCGTGCCGGCGGCAATGCTGCGCACCGTGCTGCCCGCCGGTGTTTCTATATCAACTCCGGGATTGTTGGCCATAGTGTTGGTGACGTTGTTGTGATAGGTGCCAAAGGAATGGAGAATTTTTCGACTGGCTACGGGATAGTTGAACGATCCCGCTGCACCGCGTATGCCGGCACTGTTGATATTGTTTCCACGAGCAGCGCGGCTGGCGCCACGCGCTGCTCGTTGGCTTTGTAGAGCACGCTGCTCGCGCTCCTCGCGGGCAACCATCGTAGCGATAGCATTCTGCACTTGCGAGGCACTGGCTTTGTTCTTCCGAAGTTGCTCTGCTACATTCTGCGCGTTCGATCGAATGCTTGCCAGTGCCCGCTCTGTCATCGCAACCATTTTCTCCAGCTCTTTCTGCTCGGAATTTTTCGTAGCTAACAGCGCCGCCCTGCGCTCCGAGCGCGAGCGTAGTTCTATGGATGCCGCCGAGAGGGAATCGCGCTGTACGGAGAGTTTGCCGGAGGTTGTTCGAGCACCTTTGGTAATGCGGCGCAGTACTACTGCATCCTCTTGAGCATGAGTTTTATCTATCACAGCGGAATGTGCGGCTGAATGTGCTGTGCCGGTGCTTGAATTTGTGCGAGCATCACTGCTTATGCCACTGCTTGTTCCACTGCTTGCTCCGTCGCTTGCGCTGCTGCCGGCGCCCACTGTTGCAGGTACCCGAGAGCCCGCTCCGGTGATAATATTTCCGGACATAGATCGCGCCAGCCCGGCATAGCCACCGTGCACTCTGGACAGATGATCCGCCGTGGATGCACTGCGCAGCGACGCTGAGTCTGCGGCGTCCTGCAAAGATTCTATCTCTGCTTCCAGCAAGGCCATGTAGCGGCGAATGTTCGCCGAGTGGCGCCTCATCTGCTGAATAGCATTCATGGTGGATCGTTCTTGGTCTCGCAGAGAGGCAATGCGCTTACGATCTTCGGCGATGCTTTGCTGCAGCGATTGCAGTTCGCGCTTACGGTCGGCAATGGCAGGGGTGTGTGTCGCAGCACTACGCTGCCGTGACGTGCGCCGGTGTTCCCGTGCCGGCAATGCAATGCACAGCCAAGCAAACAGCAGAACGCAGAGTACGGAACGCATGTGAAGCACAGTTATCATTATTTGTGATAGACAACACAAAGGAATCATTGCTTGCTATTGCAACAAGCTCCGTTGAAATGTGCAGGCGGAAAACCTATACAGCTTGAACACAACTCCAATACAGCTCGATCACAGCTCGATCACAGCTCGAACACAGCTCGAACACAGCTCGAACACAGACAGAACAGAATTGCTACGCTGTATACGCCTCACTCAAACCTAGACCGGGCGCGGGTTAGAAGTCGTCCGTGCCTACTCGTTTGATATGCGCTCCAAGAGCGCTGAGACGATGTTCCATTTTCTCGTAGCCGCGGTCCAGGTGATATACGCGCAACACTTCGGATTTTCCTTCGGCCACTAAAGCTGCCAGTACCAAACTTGCGCTGGCACGAAGGTCGCTGGACATCACCGTTGCGCCCTTCAACGCTTTGCCTCCGGTGATAATGGCCGTGCTGTCTACCATTTCGATCTGCGCTCCAAGGCGCGCCATTTCCGGCACGTAGCCGAATCGCGTGGGATATATGCTGTCGGTAGTTCTGGACACGCCGTCGGCACAACACATAAAGGCGGTCCATTGCGCTTGCACATCGGTAGGGAACCCGGGATAGGGTGCGGTGTTGATGTGCGAGGGCTTAGGCGCATCGTTCATTTCCAGCTCTATGGTATCGCCGGTTACATCCAGCGTGCAGCCAACATCTTCCATACAGCTGAGCACCTGTGTCATGTGATACGGATTCACATTGGTCATGGTGATCTTGCCGCGCGTCATTGCAGCCGCGATAAGGAACGTAGCGGCTTCGATACGGTCGGGCACGTTGGTCTCGTCCACCGGACGCAGCTCATCCACGCCTTGTATTTCCATCGTGGTAGTGCCTATGCCGTCGATCTTCGCACCCATCTTCACCAGCATGCGCGCCAGCGCCGTCACTTCGGGCTCGAGCGCGGCATTAGTAAGAATGGACGTGCCCTTGGCAAGAGATGCAGCAAGAAGCACATTTACGGTGGCGCCCACCGAGCTTATTTCGAAGTGAATCTTGGCGCCGTGTAAACGATCGGCCTTAGCATTGATGTAGCCGGAATCAAGATCGATGGTGGCACCAAGCTTTTCCATGCCTTTAAGGTGCAGGTCCACTGGACGCGGACCAAAAGCACAACCGCCCGGAAGCGAGATCTTTGCTTGACCGTAGCGGGCAAGTAGCGGACCCAACGCGTAGATCGACGCACGCATTTTTTTTACATGCTCGTACGGCGCTTCAAAGCTGGTGATGTTTCGAGAGTCAAGAAACAGCTCGTTGTTGTTGAGTTCGGCATGCACGCCCATGCTTCCGAACAATCGTGTAAAGGTCCATACATCACGAAGATTCGGCGCATTAAAAATGGTATAGGTCCCCGGCGCAAGTATTGTTGCGGGTATCAGCGCCAGCAGCGCATTTTTCGAACCGGAAACGGCGATCTTTCCTGTTAAGCGATGACCACCTTCGATAACAAATTTGTCCATGATGTGTAGGGCGTTGTGGGTTGTTGTATGATGAACTACCGGCTGTGCAAAGATAGGGCAGAGGCACAACTGACGATGTTCCGGCGCCCGTGCGGGATTCACTCGCGCCGGCAACGGAATTCAACAACGCTGATGACCAAAACCAACAACGTTGATAAAGAATCTAGATGGAGGTTGGCCCAACGTACTCGCCTACAAGAGTGGCACTGGTGGTTTCGGTGATGCGTACATCGATGAAATCGCCAATCACATATTCGGCAGTAGGATGCAGCGGAACGAAAACGGTTTTGTTGGTATCGGTGCGGCCGCGCCATTGCTGCGCATTTCTCTTGCCGGGACCTTCAAGGAGAATACTGTGAATGCGTCCTACTTCATTCACGTTGATCTCTTTAGAGATGTTGTTTTGTTGCTCGATCACTTCGTTGAGTCGACGCACTTTTACCTCGTGCGGCACATCGTCGCCCATCTTCCATGCTTTGGTGTTTTCTCGCTCGGAGTAGTGAAACATAAATGCACCCTCGTATCGAACCTTGCGCATTAGTTCCATTGTCATTTCGTGGTCTTCCTCAGTCTCGGTGCAGAAGCCAACGATAATATCGGTGCTCAGCGCGCACTCGGGCATTGCTTTCTTTATTGCCGCGATGCGCTCCAGATAGTGCTCTACGGTATAATGACGGTTCATCAATTGCAGAACCCTATCGCTTCCGCTCTGCACCGGCAGGTGAATGTACTTGCAAATGTTTTTGTGTGCCGCCATTGTTTCAATGAGTTTGTCACTCATGTCGTACGGATGCGAGGTAGTGTAGCGAATGCGCATCATCGGTACAGCGCGGGCGCAGGCCTCCAGCAGATCGGCGAAATCGAGTTTATTCTCTTCGTCCAGATAGGAGTTCACATTCTGACCGAGCAGAGTTACCTCTTTAAATCCCTGATCCCACAGCTGACGCACCTCGTCCACAATGCCCGCCAGGGCGCGTGAACGCTCACGTCCGCGGGTAAAGGGCACCACGCAGAAGGAGCAGAATTTATCGCAGCCGCGCATGATGGATACCCATGCGCTCACACCCTCGGTGCGCAGCGGAATAATATCGTCGTAGGTCTCCACTTTGGATAACTTCACGGCAATACCTTGCGTTCCGGAAAGTGCATTCTCCACGAGTTCGGGAACACGGCGGTATTCGTCCGGCCCCACCACCAAGTCTACCATGGCGCTCTCGCCCAGCAAGCTGCCGCGCAAGCGTTCGGCCATGCATCCCAGCACTCCCACCACCAGGTCGCGATTACGCTTCTTGTAGTACTTCAAGTGCTTGAGTCGCTCATGGATTTTCTTTTCGGCATTGTCGCGGATGGCGCAGGTATTCAGAAGTATGACGTCGGCGTTGTCGGGGATGTGGGTGGTTTCGTAGCCGTGCGCATTCATCACTCCGGACACAATTTCGGAATCGCTCACGTTCATCTGGCAGCCATACGTTTCCACATAGACTTTGCGGCCTAATTGCTGCTCCGGAGCGCGTGGTGCTGTATCGGCAGTGGGGTCTATTACAGGAAGATCGAGCGTGATCATGAGCAAACGGAAAAATGAGTTCGAATGTTTATGGTTGCGGCGCCGGTGCAGCGCGGTTATGGACTGCAAACATAGGTTTTATGCCGTCTTCAGCCAAGTCTACATACCCATCCTCATATCCACCACTCTCTCGGCTCGTTCCCAATCACTCTTCGTGGTGATCTTGAAATTGTCATCTTCACCGGGAACCACTTTCACGGAGTAGCCCGCTGCTTCTACAATGGATGCATCGTCCGTGCCAAGCACTCCTGCCTTGCGGGCTTTGGCATACGCATCGCGAAGAATGTGAGTTTGAAATGCTTGAGGGGTTTGTATGGTGCGCAGTTCCTGCCGAGGAATAGTGCGGGTAACGAAGGACTGCGCCGACACCTGCTTAATAGTATCCGCCGGTACAAGTCCGGGAATTGCAGCGCCGTGCTCGCCTGCTTCGGCAATAAGAGTGTCCAGAAGTGCGGCGGAAGCAAAAGGACGCACCGCATCGTGCACCATCACCATACGCGCTTGCAAAATGGCAGGATGGTCCAATGCGTTCTCGATAGAATACTGCCGCTCCGTTCCGCCGTCCACCACGATGCAGCGGCGGGGGAAGAAATCCTCCAGCAGCTCTTCGGCCGGAGGGCGCATCGAGGGGCTTACTGCCACCACAATGGCCTGCACCTGCGGGTGCGCAGCGAAGAGCGAGATAGTTCGAACCAGAACAGGCGTGGAGCGCAAGGGCAGGAACTGTTTGGGAAGTTCGCCACCGAAGCGTGTGCCGCTTCCGCCTGCGGGTATGATAACAGCTACAGACATGCAACAAAATACACGATGAACGTGCTATGAACGCAGGTAGGCATGCATTCTTTCCTATTTTTGCGGACGTTTTTTGCACGAGCCCGACGTTCTGTTCCGCACCATAGTTGGTAGCCGGAGTTGGTAGCCGGAGTTGGTAGCCGGTTCAGAGCCGACGGACGCAAAAGTTTTTATATATCCAACGAGAGGTTTTGTATGGCAAAGAAGGCAGGAGCCGCATCTCACCAAAGTCTCGGTGCGGGCTTCAATCAATCGGTCAATAGATATTTTGACAAAGCCGCGGTTCATCTCAAGCATACCAAGGGCATTCTTGAGCAGATTCGCAGTTGTAATACGGTGCTTGAAGTAAAGTTTCCTGCCCGCATCAACGGCGAGATTAAAGTGATCAGCGCGTGGCGCGCGGAGCACTCTCACCACAAGCTGCCGTGCAAGGGCGGTATTCGTTACAGCGAGGACGCTGATGCCGACGAAGTAATCGCACTGGCATCGCTCATGACCTACAAATGCGCTGTGGTGAACGTTCCCTTCGGTGGCGGTAAGGGAGCAATCAAAATCAATCCCAAATCCGTAAGTGTCGAAGAGCTGGAGCGTATCACACGCCGCTATACCGTAGAACTTATTCACAAGAATTGCATTGGTGCATCGGTAGACGTACCGGCACCGGACTACGGTTCAGGTCCCCGCGAAATGGCGTGGATTGCCGACACCTATCAATCCTACAAGCCCAACGACATCAATGCTCTTGGTTGTGTAACCGGCAAGCCGGTGTCCCAGGGCGGTGTGCGCGGTCGTACCGAGGCTACCGGTCGCGGTGTGTTCTTCGGTGTACGCGAAGCTGTAAACGATGCTGCATTGATGAAGAAATTGGGAATGACCGTTGGCATGTCCGGCAAGACAGCCATTGTTCAGGGCTTCGGTAATGTGGGCTTCCACGCTGCCAAGTTCTTGCAAGAGGGTGGCGCCGTGATTGTGGGTATCATCGAGTGGGATGGTGCAGTGGTAAATCCCAAGGGTATCGACGTGATGGCTCTGGACGCACATCGTCGTGCCACCGGCAGCATCACGAATTTCCCCGGCGGCAAAACCATCAAGAACGGTAACTCGGTTCTTGAGCATGCTTGCGATATCCTGGTGCCCTCGGCATTGGAGTCGCAAATTCACGCAGGCAATGCAGCAGGTATCAAAGCAAAGATTATTGCCGAAGGTGCAAACGGACCGATCACGGCCGATGCCGAAGAGATTATTATCAAGAAGGGCATTTTGGTTCTTCCCGATATGTACTTGAACGCCGGTGGTGTGGTTGTGAGCTACTTTGAGTGGTTGAAGAATCTCTCGCACGTTCGCTTTGGCCGTATGGACAAGCGCTTCGAAGAGAACTCTAATTCGCAAATCATGCAAGCTGTGGAGCGCCTTACAGGTCAATCACTCACGGCATCCGAAAAGAAAATGATCGAGCGCGGTGCCGATGAAGAGGATCTTGTGAACTCCGGATTGGAAGACACCATGGTGGGTTCTTATCACGAAATCATGGGTGTGTGGGGCTCGCACAAAAAGGTGAATGATATGCGTACCGCTGCCTTTATATCCGCCATCGATAAAATTGCAACGTCATATTCTTCGCTGGGTATTTTTCCCTAAATATTCCGCCTGCAAGAGACAGTACAAAAAAGCCCAATCGAAAGATTGGGCTTTTTTTATGCGTTGCTACGCACCATTGCCAGCGTGCGTTCCGCCTGATTACAATGGCGCTGCTCGTGGGCCACGATGATCTGCACTGCTGTGTGAAGTGTATAGACGATGGCAGAGTTCTCCGGAGAGGATATAATAATGTTGTGCAATGGCAGGTTGCGCATGCTTTCGATCATCGTGCAGAGTTCCTCTTGATGCCGAACAAACATTGCTGCCATATCATCACGAGGGCCCCATGATCGCGGCTCCCAGCCCGGCACTGTTTTGATTTTGCTTTGCGTTTGCGGTTGCACCGAACGCAGAATAAGCGAGCCCAGAATGCGCGCCACCCGGGGAAAGCGCGACATTATTCCGGCTTTATACGTTCCCGCTTGCACTGCGCGAACAGTGGTCATGAGGCTTGTGTTGACGCTGATGATGTGTTCAACTACCTGATCGAAACTCCACGACTTCGCGTCCGGACGCGTGGCCCGCTCTGCGGCTGTTGATGCGGCCGCCATAGTTTCGATGCGCGCACGTACGTCGCGCAAACTCTCTATCCATTGTTCTATATGGCCGGTGTTCTGCATTGCTGTTGATGAACGGTGGAGCGTGGCTTCGATTAGAATAACAAATTCAATCCAATACTGGGAATCACGGCAACGCCTACAGGTACGGCGGGTGCTTGTGTGCGAGGATCCCAGCGTTGCTGCGAGATATTCTTTCTGCCATACACATTTTGTACGTCGATGTACGTGATCAGCTGTACGGATTCGAAGGACCAACGGCGGTCGATACGAACATCCATTGCATGAAACGTCGGCAAGCGATCGCCGGCGTTGTATTGTGTAAAGTCCAGCGAGCCGGCGGTGGGACCACTCGTTACAAAGGGAGTAGTGAGCAAGCCCTGCGCTAAACGGAATTTTGAGCTGATCTCCCATGCATTGCCAATGCGATATCCTGCTGCGATGTTGAAGATAAATCGTGAGTCGAAGGAGCCGGGACGACTCACGCCGTCAAGGCCCGTAAAGTTCGATTGCTGTACGGTCAAGCTTATAAGGCCAAACAGCGGAATCTCGCCGAGTTTCTTTTGCACAAATACTTCGAAGCCGCGTGCCACACCGGTACCTGTGCTTACAAGTGGCTCTAAGCCAAAGGGAATATCAGAGGTAACATCCTCGAAGCCCGAGGGAGAGAGCACTGCTTGAGGTCTGAATACTCGCGCAGGATATTGTCCGTACCACTTGTAAAAACCTTCCACTTGCAATCGTATATCGTCGGTGAGTCTGTGCTCCACACCAAGTACAATCTGATCGGCGCGAATGGGCTTTAACACGGCAGCATTCGAAGCATCGCCTATCATCCAGATAAACGAGGGTGCTTGGTAATACCTCCCTGCATTGAGTTCCAAGCGCGTGCTTTGGCCAAGCGAGCGCGACAGCGTGAGCCTTGGCGAGAAAGCAAAACCATCTTGCAGGAATGCGTAGTAGTCTGCGCGCACTCCCACGGTAGCAGAATACACATCGTCGAATTCATGACGCACCGTGGTGTATGCTCCCGTGTTAAACGCAGTGAAGGTGGTATCGGTGCTTAATGCTTGCGGCACGCCGGCGGCATTCCTTCGCAGGAACCCGGGCACGTTGACGTTGTACGCCAGTCGTGATGCGTAGTTCGAGACCGATCCAAAGTTCAGTTCCGTGGAGCGGGAAAGCTGTATGGTGCCGTGAAAGTTCAACGAGTTTATGCCTTCGGCAGACTCATTGCGGAAGATGACATTGAGAGTAGAGTCTTGTTGGCGTGAGCGAAAATCCGAGAAGGTTCTGCCAAGTGTAAGGGTAAAGAAGCCATTGTTGAACAGGTGCTTCCACGTGAGACCCGAGAAATATTGGTCTTGATCGGTGAACGCAACCAAGCTGTTTCTATAACGGCCATCGATACTATCGTTATTCACCGATACTTTATCCAGCGCGCCCAGCGCCAAGAACGACAACGAGTTTTTGCTGTCGAGTTTTACCGTTGTCTTGAATGTCATATCCCAATAATCGGGGATGAAGCTCTGGCCCAGTGCTTTGAAGAGAATGTCCAGGAATGAGCGACGAATATTGAAAAGGAAGGTGGCGTTGTCGCCAATGGGACCTTCCAGAATGAGTCCGAAGCCCGTGGCAGAGAAGTTTGCATCGCCGGCAAAGCGTTCATCATTGCCATCGCGAAGCGAAATGTTTGTGTATGAAGAAACACGGTTACCATAGCGCGCACCGAAACCGCCGGCGCTGAATTGCACGGCCCGCACAAAACCGATATTCACCAATGTGAGGGGTCCGCCCGAGTTTCCTTGCGAACCAAAGTGGTTGATGTTCGGCACCTCGATATTGTCCACAACGAAGAGATTCTCGAAGGGCGCTCCACCCCGCACCACCAGGTCGTTGCGGCCCGCCTGCGTAACACCCACACCGGGAAGCAATGCTACCGAGCGAATCACATCTTCCTGCACACCCGGCGCGCGGCGAATTTCCTCGGCCGAGAGCGATCGATTGTTCGTGACACCTTCGCCGCTGGCCGAGAAATAATCTGCCTTTACTTCTACAGCGTTTGTTGTTTGAATTTTGTCAACCATTTCTACCACCACCACATATGGTTTGGCTGTGTTGATGGGAATGTCGCTCACAACCTTCGGCTCGTAGCCCACGCTCGTTACGCGAATGCTCACCGTGCCTACGGGAATACTCCGCACCACAAACTTGCCGTCGCCTCTGGTGATAGCGCCCAGCTTGGTGCCTACTACCTGTATACTCGCTCCCGGAATGGGGGCTTGGGTTTTAGCATTGACTACTTCGCCGGATATGCTTCCGGTAGGACCGGCAGAGCCACCGGAGCCGGATGAGCTTGATGAGCCGGTTGTACCCGATTGCGCATGTACCTGTGCCGGCAACAGCATACACACGGCAGCAAGCACCATGGCACTTGCATGAGCGGCCACATGGGAGGAATATTTTCTGTGAAGATTTCGTAACAACAAGATCATAGCATCCCAATGCAGTGAGTGAACAAAATGTTTGCGCGCCGCTCCGGTAGCCGAGGGTGCAGCAAACAGCGCCGCTGCGCAAAAAAAAATACAAAGAGGGATGAGCGCCCTGTTTATTGTGGAGAAGTCCGGTGTCCGGCTGCGCTGATGTTGCGCTCTAATCGATTACCATGCCGGTTACCATTCCGGCTACCATTCCGGCTATGCCGGCCGTGACACGAAGGGAGGCGGAGGGATGAACAATACTCTGTATTTTGCCGCAGATCACATCAGGAGAATTCAATGAATACATGGCAACGTCGTTTTGCTTTTGCGCTTGTGTTGATGGTTGTGCACCTGGCAGTATATGCTCACCAGGAGATTCCCGGCGAGAAACAAAAAAAGCCGGTAGCTCTTACCAATGCCCGCCTATACACTATCGCCAATGGCGTAATGGACAGTGCTACCATTGTGTTCGACAAAGGTGTGATTACCGCAGTTGGTAGGAACGTGGCTATTCCCGCCGGAGCCGATGTGCGCGACCTAAAAGGAAAAAGTGTGTACCCTTCGTTCATCGCGCCGTACACCACTTTGGGCTTAACGGAGATTGATGCTGCGCGGCCCACGCGCGACATGTCCGAGTCCGGAAGTTTCAACCCCAACGCGCGCGCCGAGATTGCCTACAACCCGGACTCCGAATTGTTACCCACGGTTCGCTCGAACGGTATGCTTATTGTGAATAGCGTGCCCCAGGGCGGTGTGGTGAGCGGCACATCCGCACTGATGATGCTGGATGGCTGGACCAAAGAAGACTGTGCGTTGAAACTTCATTCGGCATTGGCAGTAGATTTTCCGTCGATGTCTACCTATTCCGCTCCCGGAATGTCCAGAACGCCGGATCAGCAGCGCAGCGACATAGAGAAGAACGTGAAGCAGTTGTATGATTATTTCTCAAAGGCGCGCATGTACTCGCTTGCAGCACGCAACGGCCTGGCAGACAACGACCGCGACATTCGGATGGAGGCCATGCGCCCCGTGTTCGAGAGCAACCTTCCGGTAATGATCTCGTGCTCGGAGATGAAGCAGATTTTAGGCGCAATTGATTTTGCCAAACAGTTTCAGCTTCGTGCAATTCTGGTGGGATGCCAAGACGCCGCCTATTGCCTCAAGGAAATCCGTGCTTCCGGTTACCCGGTAATTGTTGCGCGCATTCACGGCCTGCCCATGCGGGAAAATGAAGGCTACGACAAAACCTATGTGCTGCCTAAGCAGCTTCAAGAGGCCGGTATCATGTTTGCCTTCTCGGATAATGGCTCGTGGCAACAGCGCAACCTGGCGTTTAATGCGGGCTCTGCGGTAGCATTTGGTTTGCCCGAAGCAGAGGCGCTCAAAGGCCTGACGCTTTGGCCCGCGCGCATGTTCGGTGTGGATGCCAAAGTGGGATCGTTAGAGATAGGTAAAGACGCAACGCTCTTTGTGAGCACCGGCAATGCCTTGGATGGCCGCACGAACAATCTGGAAATGGCCTTTGTGCAGGGCCGCGCCATCTCGTTGCAAAACCGCCACACCCGTCTTGCGGAAAAGTATCGCACAAAGTTTCGTCGGCAGAAGTAGGATGCGAGGCAGAGGGCGGGGAGAATGTATACCCTTTTTCTCCGCACACAGCAGTTCTTTGCGCAGCGGCAGGTATTTTTGCCGATGTCACATCGCATACCACAACGCTCATGACCACGAAGATTCTTTACGACGGCTTTACCTTCGACGATGTTCTGTTAGTTCCCAGATATTCTGCGGTACTTCCTCGTGATGTGTCGCTGAAGACACGCCTTACCAGAAACATCCAACTGAATCTTCCCATAGTGAGTGCTGCCATGGACACCGTGACGGAGTCGCACATGGCAATAGCCGTAGCGCGCGAAGGTGGCATTGGTATCATTCATAAGAATCTTTCTATTGCCCGCCAGGCCGAAGAAGTAGATCGCGTGAAGCGCAGCGAAAGCGGAATGATTCGCAATCCCATCACCCTGCGTGCCGATCAAACAATTGCCGATGCCAAGACGCTGATGAGCAAATACCGCATTGCCGGTATCCCCGTTATCGACAACGAAAGCAAGCTTATAGGAATTCTTACCAACCGTGATTTACGTTTTGTGCACGATCATCGCGAACTGGTTCGTGATATCATGACAAAGGAGAATCTGATCACCGCTCCCGAAGGCACCACGCTGGAAGATGCCGAAGGTATTCTTCAAATGCATCGCATCGAGAAGCTTCCGGTGGTGGATACTCATGGCGTACTGCGCGGACTGATCACCTTCAAAGACATTCAAAAAAAGAAACGGTATCCCAGCGCATGCAAAGACGACCAAGGCCGCCTGCGAGCAGGCGCTGCCGTTGGTATCAGTGCAGACACGCTCGATCGCGTGAGTGCCTTGTACGATGCCGGTGTTGATGTGGTAATTGTGGACACCGCTCACGGACACTCGCAAGGTGTGCTCGATATGGTGCGCGCAGTAAAGAAGCGCTATGCTGATCTGCAAGTGATTGGCGGTAATATCGCCACGGCCGAGGCAGCCAAGGCGTTGATTGATGCGGGCGCCGATGGCGTGAAAGTGGGTATTGGTCCGGGTTCCATTTGCACCACGCGCATTATTGCCGGCGTGGGTGTGCCCCAACTCTCGGCTATTCTTCATGTGGTAGAAGAGACCTCGAAGCATGGCGTGCCGGTGATAGCAGATGGTGGAATCAAGCAGACCGGTGATATTGCCAAAGCCATTGCGGCGGGTGCTGATTGTGTGATGATGGGCGGCATGTTCGCAGGTCACGAAGAATCTCCCGGCGAGAAAGTTCAGCTTGAGGGTCGTGCGTTCAAGATCTACCGCGGAATGGGATCGCAGGGTGCTATGATGTCCGGCTCGGCCGACCGATATTTTCAGGATGTTGAGGATGAGATTTCTAAACTCGTTCCCGAAGGCATCGAGGGACGTGTTCCCTTTAAAGGCGATGTAAGCGATACCATTTATCAAATGGCCGGTGGTTTACGTGCATCGATGGGCTATTGCGGTTGTGCCGACATACCCTCCATGCATGCGAACGCACAGTTTGTGCGTATCACAAATGCAGGCCTCAAGGAATCGCATCCCCACAACGTGATCATCACTAAAGAGTCACCGAACTACTTCGCATAGCCGTAGCCGGCCGCGCGTTCCTCATGAACATCGACCCACTTCGCTATCCGCAACCCCGTTCGCGCCACCACACGAACCCGCAGTTTTATCTGCCGCTTCGCGAGCTGCATGTGGTGCCGTCGCAGTATCCACCTGCGCCTCAAAGCATAGACTGGTCCCTGTGCTTTGCCGATGGCCTGGCGCCGAGCGCTCTGGATATTGGCTGTGGTTGGGGAAATTTTCTACTGGAGATTGCCGAGCGTCGTCCGCATATCAACGTGCTTGGTATAGAGCTGCGAAAGAACGCTGTGGATTGGATTAACAGTGTGATCGATGGCGAACACGTGCCAAATGCACGTGCCTTGTATTACTCCGTAGCCAACGACCTCCCGTTCATCCAAAGTGGCAGCATCTCTGAGGTATACTATTTTTTCCCCGATCCATGGTTTAAGAAACGCCATTCAAAACGCCGTGCCTTTACAGCGGAGTTCCTTACCGAGGTACATCGTGTGCTTGCTCCCGGCGGCCATATGTATTTGATGACCGACGTTCCCGATGTAGACGAGTACCAATGCGCAGTTCTGGCAGAGCATGGTGGCTTTACCGTGGAGCAAATTCATACAGATAGTGATTGGCTGCCCGTTCGTACCGATCACGAGAACTATTGCCTGCGGCGTGGCTTTGCCTACACGCGGCGGCGGTGCACAGCTGTGTGATCAACTGCACGTGGTATGCGAATGGTGCGAGGCAAAAAAAAGCAACGCACGCGAAGGCACGTTGCTTTAGCATCCGGCTTGACGCTGTGTTCTCGCACAGCACAAACTTAGGAGTGGTGAAGAGTGCGTTTCTCAGCCGTGTTCAATGCTCGCGCTGCGAGGCCCAAGGTGAGAGAGAGTGTGCACACGATAAAACCGATAACGGCCATGTGAAAAAGAGTCATAACGCGCTCCAGATAAGTATTGTTCCGTTTGCGGGTGCAATATAGCAATAAAAGATAGAATGCTCCAAAATATATTCGCGGGGCTGACAAACTTTTTTTGCGGGCATTGTCGTACTGTTTCTCCTGACCGAGGTACTTACTATCAACCAACACCAACAATCTCTAAGGAACACGAATGACTGATGTGCTGATCATCGGCGGTGGAGCTGCGGGATTGATGTGCGCGCGCACAGCTGCTCTACGGGGCAAAAGTGTGCTGGTTGTGGAGCGCGCAGAGAAGATCGGAAAGAAGATTCTCATCAGCGGTGGCGGGCGTTGCAACTTCACGAACATGGATGTTCGCAGCGAAAACTACATTTCGCAAAACCCTCATTTCTGCAGGTCGGCACTGGCCAGGTACACGCCGCAGGATTTTATCGCCATGGTGGAGCAGCATGGCATTGCGTATCACGAGAAAACACTGGGGCAATTGTTCTGCGATGGCTCCTCGCGAGAGATCGTTGCCATGTTCGAAAAAGAACTGCGCAACAGCGGAGTGCGTATTCTGTGTAAAGCCCACGATGTTTGGGTGCGGCGCAAGGGCGAGCACTGGGTGGTTCGTGCATGTGGCGAGGATCATGACGCGGCATCGGTGGTTGTGGCCACGGGCGGACTTTCTATTCCCAAAATGGGTGCCACGGATTATGGCCTGCAACTGGCTCGGGAATTCGGCCATACTATTGTTCCAACCCGGCCCGCACTTGTGCCTCTGACATTTTCGGCGGCCGATAGGGAAGTGTTCTCGTCACTTTCGGGAGTGGCGTTACCTACCGAGATTCGGTGCGGCAGTACCACCTTTCGCGAGAGTTCATTGTTCACCCACAAGGGCGTGAGCGGTCCTGCCATTCTGCAGATTTCATCGTACTGGAAGCAAGGCAGTAGTATTCACATGAATCTTCTGCCCGATGCCGATCAGCTGCGCGAGTTGCGTTCAGAGCACGCATCACGAATGGAGTTCAAGAATGTGCTGGCGCGATTTATTCCAAAACGACTGGCAGAAACATGGAGCATGATGCACGGTGCAAATCAACCCTTCTATCGCCTTCATGCCAAGGAATGCGAAGAACTGCTTGAACAACTTCAGGACTGGACTCTTCAGCCCGCCGGCACTGAAGGCTACGACAAAGCCGAAGTAACTGCCGGTGGCGTGGACACGCGCGAATTGTCGTCGAAGACAATGGAGTCTGCCCGGGTATCGGGATTGTACTTCATTGGTGAAGTTGTGGATGTAACCGGATGGCTGGGCGGATACAATTTTCAGTGGGCTTGGGCCAGTGGATACGCGGCCGGAATGCATGTGTGATTGCTTCTCTCGAATTGCGAAGTATCAGACAAAAAACACCGATATATTCTGCTTCAAACAGCACGAGAACAAACTGCATTATTGCAAACATCCTTCGATGTATTTTGCAAAAACTTAACACGGGGATGCACGAGGTAGTATTGGCAGATCATGCCGGACTCTACCATACGGCCTTCTTGAAGTTTGAGAAATAAGAACGAGATGTGCGGAGTAGAGGTAGAACAGAGACATATGATTGTCTCGCTTCGCCGATGCGCAGCACGTATCGGCAAAGGCAGCACATCGAAGTTTGCACGAGGAAGTACCTCGGGTACAGTAGGGGAAGCGCGAAACTTCGTATTGAATTTTGGTTTTGATTCATGACTTCACAGCCTTTTTTACATAGGTTCCATATTCCGGTAATGGGTACGAGCTTTACGATCGACACACCCATTCGCCTGGCGCATTACGGAATTACCTCGGTGGTATCGCTCATCGATCATCGTATGATTGAACAGGTGCGCGAGCATTATTGCACCAAGTACAACATTCCTTTTGTAGAGATTCCGGAAGCAGAAGAGGATTGCAAAGCCCGCAGGGTGACGGCCTATCTGAACATGATGTCTGATATCGTGGACAGGCAGTTCGCCGACGTGGTGGCATCGCCCTTTCAGCCGGGTTCGGAGATCACGAAATATTTTGAGTTGCTTCCTCCGGGATCGCCGCTGAAGCAGCGATACGAAGAAATGCTCAGCTCGTCCGGCTCAGATCGTGAACGTATGCAAGCCGAACTCCGCGCAGGTATGCGCCCCGGCGGCATCGATGGTAACATCATGACCAAAGTGGATTCTGCTACCTATGCTAAAGGCGGAGAGCCGTTGCCCCAGCAATTCAACGATGCCCATGCTTCGCTACGCGGATTTGCCATGAGCAAGCTGAGCTCGTCGCTGGTATTCAGCGCGGGAATGAACCCGCGTTTGTACGGCTACATCGCGCAGTTCAACGATTTCTTCCCTAGCGAGTCCGGTGAATTCAAAAAGAAGATCATCCTTAAGGTAAGCGACTACCGCAGCGCGCTTATTCAAGGAAAGTTTTTGGCAAAAAAAGGTCTGTGGGTTTCCGAGTTCCGTATTGAATCGGGATTGAATTGCGGTGGTCACGCGTTTGCCAGCGATGGTTATTTGCTTGGGCCCATCATGCAGGAGTTCCACGACAATCGCGCCGCACTTGCCGCCGAGCTATTCGACGTTCTGGCTCCCGCTCTGCGCGCAGCCGAACGTCCGGTACCTGCGAACATTCCAAACCAGCGCCTTACCGTTCAAGGTGGTGTGGGAACAGAAGAAGAGCAGGACTTTTTGTTTGAGCGATACGGTGTGGATTCGGTGGGTTGGGGCACACCCTTCCTGCTGTGTCCGGAAGCTGTGTGTATCGATACCGAAACGATGAACATCCTAGTGGATGCAAAGGAAGAAGACCTGTACCTCAGTAAGATTTCGCCACTGGGAGTACCTTTCAATTCGGTAAAGGGCAACACCGCAGAGCTGGAGTTGCGAGCGCGTATCGCTGCCGGCAAGCCCGGAGCCGCCTGCCTAAAGAAACACTTGATTTCTACCACGGAATTCACCGCAAAGCCCATTTGTACGGCCTCTATTCAGTTTCAGCGTCACAAGCTGGACGAGTGGAAGGAACTGGATATTCCGGCCGACGAAAAGGCCAAGAGCTTCAATGCCATCACACAGAAAACATGTTTGTGCGTGGGCCTTGGTAATGCAGCGCTGAAAGCGCATGGACTGGAAATGTACAAAGGATCGCAGGGCGTGGCAGTATGCCCGGGTCCGAACATGGCGTACTACAACAAAGTGGTAACGCTGCGCGAAATGGTAGATCATATCTACGGCCGCACCAATATTATTGAACGTACCGACCGCCCGAATTTCTTTGTCAAAGAGTTGGGATTGTACGTGGCATACCTTCGAGGTGCCATCAACGATTGCGGCGCAACGATCTCCGACAATCAGCGCAAGTACTTCGAAAGCTTCCGCACGAATCTTCTGAATGGCATAGAGTATTACCGCACGGTAGTGCCATCCGTGGATTCCCATTTTGTAGCAGACCGCGGTAATATTCTGCGTGAGTTGGATAGCTACACCGAGGAGCTGCGTGGAATTCTGCCCGCGGCGCAACCCGTCGTCGGCATTTTGATCTCCGTATAGAACATTGAATCAGATAAGCTCCAAGCCCCTGTCAGAAGGGGCTTGGACTGTAGTGATTTGGTGTTTCTGAGGAACGTTCATGCTTGAGGGTAATAGAGCGACCGTTGGGAATGTTCGACATCGACATCCAACAGCATCATCATGACTTATACATTCACAGCAACGGCGTGGAAGCATGGTAGTTCGGGAGGTTGGGTGTTCGTGTCGCTCCCTGCCGACATGTCCTCTGAGATTCGCGCATTCCTAAAGGTCATGGAGCAGGGATGGGGACGTATGAACGTGGTCGCGGAAGTGGGAAGCTCACGATGGAAGACGTCGATGTGGTTCGATACCAAGCACAATACCTACCTTTTACCATTACGCGCTGATATCCGTTTGAAGGAGAATATCTCGATCGATGATGTGATTGATGTACAGGTCCTTGTGTAATATTGCAAGGCCGGAGTCCGATTGCACGGATAGCAGTTCCATCGTTTCAATACTATCACGACGCCAGCATGAAAGGTTCATCAGAGACGTTGACGACAAGGGATAACGAACGCATAGCGATACTGGACATACTTCGCGGCTTCGCATTGATCGGTATCTTTCTCGTCAACATGCTGGATTTCAGTGGTTCGGGTTTGCGCGCCGATACCATCGGATTGCGCGGTGGCCCATTGGACCGGCTTGCAGATGTCTGTGTCGTCATGTTCGCCGTGACGAAGTTCTATCTGCTCTTCAGCTTCCTCTTCGGCGTGGGATTCGCCATTCAGATGCAGCGGATGGAGCAGTCCGGGAGGAATTTCGTCCGCGTCTATTCTCGACGTCTTTTCGTACTTCTGCTCATCGGTCTCGCACATTCCATTCTGGTATGGGACGGCGATATCCTTCGCCTTTATGCTGTAGCCGGTGCCCTCATGATTCCTCTTCGTGCGGTTCGCACGCGAACGCTCGTGACTCTTGCGGGTATCATCATGCTTTGCGGCACCGTTTATTTCGGCGCCGTTCCACTGGAGAAGGCAAGCACTCTTATGGCGCGCACCGACCTTTCGGTGTACACGGCAGGCAGCTATGCTGATCTTGTCAAACACAGACTGGCCGATACGGCCGTGTTGGACATACAGATTCCTATGGTATTCGTCATGTTCTTTCTGGGTCTGGCGATGGGGCGCGCCGGCGTCATGGGGCGGATCCATGAGTACGCACACGTCTTGAGACGCACGTTGTGGTGGACTCTTCCTGCGGGTCTTGCGGGCTCGGTTCTTATGCTTGTCGGGTATGCCGATAAGGACCCACGCTGGGTGAGTGTCAGCGTTCATGTGGGAGCGCCTATGCTGAGCTATTCCTATGCGGTGCTCGTTGTCAGCGCCTCCGAGCGACTCGGTTTCCTCGCTTATGCCGGACGTATGGCGCTCACTAATTACCTGATGCAATCACTGGTGTCTACAACCATCTTCTACGGATACGGTTTCGGGCTGTACGATAGTCTCTCGCCCCTGCGGTCGAACGTCGTAGCCCTGTGTATTTTTATGACACAATTGCTTGTAAGCAGATGGTGGTTGCAGCGAGCTACGATGGGTCCCATGGAATGGCTCTGGCGCTCGCTCACCTATGGTCGCATGCCTGGTTTACTCAAGGCATCCGGCAGCTCCAGATAACGGAAGAACGAATTCGGGTCTACAATAACATTCTCAGGAGGTATCATAATGAACAACATCGCCATCATCGGAGCCACAGGAATGCTGGGTAAGCCCGTCGCCAAAGCATTCATCGCCGCAGGCTTCACGGTCACCCTTCTTGCACGAGAAGCTGCAAAGGCATCAGCTGTGTTCGGTCCATCCGAGCGCGTGGTTCGTGGTGATCTTCGGGATGAAGCAAGCGTACGCACGCTACTGCAGGGACAGGACGCCGTCTACCTCAATCTGTCGGTGGAGCAGACAAGCACCGCAGGCGACTGGCAAGCGGAGCGCGAAGGCTTGGCATTGGTACTGCGGGTGGCGAAGGAGCTGGGGATACGGCGTGTCGGCTACCTCTCCTCCCTGTTGAAGGACTACGACGGATTCCCCTGGTGGGTGTTCGATATCAAGCGCGCGGCGGTTGACGCCGTAAGGAAGAGCGGCATTCCATATTCTGTCTTCTTTCCTTCCACCTTTATGGAAGCTTTCGATAGCGACAGCCCGGGATCGATGCGTCAAGGGCAGAGACTCACACTTTCAGGAATATCACGTCACAAGATGTATCTCATCGCCGGTGATGATTATGGACGTCAGGTGGTGCGAGCCTTCGAGCTCGATAACGGCGATAACGACTACGCGGTGCAGGGCAAGGAAGGGTTTACTACCGACGAAGCCGCAGCGCTGTTTGCACAACATTATACCGCGGCAAAGCTCAGTGTTTCCGCAATTCCCATGGGCGTCCTTCGCTTTTTCGCCTTGTTCAGTCGTCGGTTCGACTACGTCGCGCACATCGTTCATGCACTCAACGAGTATCCTGAAACGTTTCAAGCGGAAACGACATGGAAAGAACTGGGTGAGCCCAGGTTGACGTTGCTTGAATACATACGAAGCAAGAAGTGAGTTGTCAAGTGCACGCTGGAAGCGAGAGCCCGCCCGGAGACTTCGCGGGAGAACAGCCTCGCGAGTTCAGCTTCCCAGCGTCCTGCCCCGCTTGCTTCTCGACTGCGCTCGAAGACCTCGCGGGGACGGGCGGCACTCGACTGCGCTCGAAGCCCTCGTTGGTAGAGACACCGTAGAAGTGAAAACTCCCCTACGGCGTTACCGCCGACGTAATACTAAAGGGCAATGATGCAGATGCGGTAACAGAGGACGTGCCAAGATTGACAACGGTAAATCCGGTTTGACCGGGAGTAGACTCGGTGTCGAAAAATGTAATCTCGTTGCGGCGTTTGCAGGGTGCCGCCAAGCTGAATGAA
>JBKCNS010000059.1:0-8799 GCA_046297095.1 Kapaibacterium sp. (SeqCode)
GCGCGGCCAAAGGCATGCATGGACAAGCGATTTGTTCCTGCTACCGTTCGATAGTTAAAAGCGCTGGTGTTGTTAACGGCAATAGATGCATCGTCTGACCATCCAAATTGTGAAATAGGTATCACCGAATGTACCGGGAATGCTGCACTATCCAACTCACGAAAAATCTCGCGTACATCATTGGCCAATGATGTATGCACCACAATCTGCCCGCGATGATGCCGACCATCAATACCCACGTATCGAACGTCCACTACACACTGGCTATCGCAGACTCCCGCAGGGAATGCAGCGCAGTTCAGCGCTTGTTCAGAGCTCAGCGCGCTGTCGGTGACGTCTTCACTCGTACTGCTCTGCCCGGCATACGCATGTATCAGTGCGCTCGTGGCTAAGAGTATAAATGCAAAAACGAGTATGAGTCCCCGCACAAACATGAAAGCACTCGGCTGTCCCATTATCACCGCACGTGACCCCACGTTCTTCCTTCTCGAACTATATGTGTGCATAGTGTTCACTCCGGTAAAATCCTCATCTCCGGTATATTGTGCAAAAAACTTCACTGCCCGGGCTCTATGAACACCAACGACGTAAAAAAACGACTTCTCAATCGCGACCGCTCGGCACGCGCCATAACTACCGATGGCAACTTCCGTGCTGCCGCAATCATCAATACCAATGCTGTTCGCGAGGCACAGAAACGTCACGGCACGGATCCGGCCGCGTCGCTGTTGCTTGGACGGGCACTGTCTGCCGCATCGCTGCTTGCATCGTTCTTGAAAGGCGAAGAACGTGTGAGCATTGAACTCATGGGAAACGGTGTGTTCAAAAAAATCTTTGCCGAAGCAATGCAGGTGGGAGAGGTACGCGGATATGCCGAGATAAATGCCACTCCGGAGCGGCCTGATGAGCCTTTAGGCATTGGCCTGCTGCGCGTAACGCGCGTGCTATACGGAAAGTTCGAACCTATATCCGGTGTAGTTGCTCTGCAGCGCGCGAACGTGAGTTCCGACTTGGCGTATTACCTCACACAAAGCGAGCAGATACCATCGGCCGTGTTGCTGGATGTGGATGTGGACGAAAGCGGATTGGTACGCCAATCAGCCGGCGTAATAGTACAGGCAATGCCGGGCGCACCGGAAGATCTCATCGAGCAGGTTCAGAACACGCTGGCCACTATGGGATCGGTAGCGCACTTTGCTTCGTCGGGTAATCAGGTGGAAGACATTCTACGGCGCATAATGCCCAGCGAGATTGAAATCATCAACAAGACTCCCATTGATTTCTTTTGCAGATGCTCTCTAGAGCGCTATAAATCTATACTTCTAACGCTGGGGCTCAACGAGATTCAGAGCATGAAGGACGCAAACCAAAACGAGTTGGTATGCCACTACTGCAACAAGACCTTCACGCTGAGCGAGAAGGATTTCGACGAGTTGCTTGCAGATTTGCGCGCGCAAAAAAACTAGAACATTGCGCTCCCGGATGAGCAGAGCTGTTAGGAAAATGCGTCTTTTACTTTGCCGAAGAATGAAGTATCCTTCGACCCTTTCTTTGCTTTCTTCGGAGAGACATTCTCACCATCCGAAAGTTCTTTGAGCAGCTCTTTCTCCCGCGACGACACTTTGGTTGGAACATACACATTGATATGCACGAGCTGGTCGCCACGCTGACTGCTATTCAAATGCGGAATGCCTTTATCCTTCATTCGAAGCACAGTACCCGGCTGCGTTCCCGGCTGAATAGTGAGAGCCGCTATGCCCGAAAGGGTGGGCACAGAAACTTCGCCGCCCAGAGCGGCATCGGGGAATGATATGGTGAGCTCGTAATGAATGTCGTCGTTGTTACGATGAAAATGCTGGTGCTCAATCTCCTGAATCACCACCATGATATCACCCGCCGGTCCACCACGCCGGCCGGCATTGCCTTGGCCACGCATAGGAATAATATTTCCGTCTTCAACTCCCGGCGGAACGTTAACCTTTATTGTTGTCTCGCCGGCAATTCTGCCTTCGCCATGACAGGTTACACATGGATCTTTGATAGTCTGGCCGCTGCCACCACAATTGGAGCATGCACTGATGTTGACGAACTGACCGAACATACTGCGTGACACCTGACGAACCTCGCCTTGGCCTTGACACACAGAACACACAACACTGCCGCTGCCTTGCTTTGCGCCGGAGCCTTTGCAGGTGTCGCACGAGCGTTGACGTTTGATCTTCAGAGTCTTCTCTGTTCCGCTTGCAATTTCCTCCAGCGTGAGTGGCAAGCGAATCTTTAAATCACTTCCGGGCTGTCCTGCAGAGCGCGGTCTGCCGCCGCCGCGTCGATTTCCTCCGCCACCAAAAAACTCCTCGAAGATGGACGCGCCGCCGCCCGAGCCGAAGATGTCGCCGAACTGCGAAAAAATATCGTTGATGTTGGAGTACTGATGAAAGTCCTGTCCGCCCTTCATGCCCTGATGACCGAATTGATCGTAGCGCGATCGTTTGGTTTGATCGCTCAACACTTCATAAGCCTCGGACGCTTCCTTGAATTTCTCTTCGGCTTCCTTGTCTCCTTGATTACGATCGGGATGATACTTCATGGCAAGCTTGCGGTAGGAAGATTTTATCTCTTCCACCGTTGCAGACTTGCTTACACCAAGAATCTCGTAGTAGTCGCGTTTACTCATAGCTGATGTTTTGTTTTTTTCTCAGGTAATTGGTTCGTCACGGCAATCCGCAGCATCGTGACATCGGTTGTGAATCCTTTAGCAGACATGGCTGAAACTCCGCCGGCATTCTGCTGTGCAGGGTATTTACTCTCCGCTGCCGGCACTGGTAATAACTTTTGCATGGCGAATCACTTTGTCGTGAAGCTTATACCCGCGCTGCACTTGTTGCACAATGAGCCCTTCGGCAATATGGGGATGCGGAATGTGCATCAGAGCTTCGTGCTCATCCACATTGAACGGTAGATTCTCTTCCACGACTAAGGGCTTCACTCCATGCTCCTCGTACATCTTCATCGCTTTGGAGTAAATCATCTCTACTCCATGCAGCATGGAAGCGTAGTCGTCGCTTTTCTTACCGGCTTCAATCGCAGCGTGAAGATCATCCAGCAGCTCCACAAGTTTGGAGAATGTACGCTCGGAAACATACAGTGCTAATTGCTCTTTCTCTCTGTCTGTCCTGCGTTTGTAGTTCTCGAACTCGGCTACTTTGCGCAGCAACTGATCTTTAATCTCGTCCTTTTCTTTTTGAACAGCAGCAACAACAGTCATAGCATCATCCATGCTGCGATCGGTTGATTCGGTGTGGGAGACCTCGGCATGAACGTGCACTTGATTGATATCGGTTGATGTTGATGCCTGCACAACGGGATCCGCATTTCCTGCTTCGGCGGATTCATCGCCACGCATGTAGGTGTTAAGAATATCTTTCACTTTACCGGTCGCGCTTTTCAGCGGACGTTGTTTGTCTTCCATAGCTACTGAAATGATTGAAGTTTACTGATGCCGCACAAGGCTTAGACCCGATTCTTCACCGGCATCGAGAGCACCCGCTCCACTTTGGCCTTTATGGTTTCCGCGTCGAAGGGTTTGAGCAGATAGTCTTCGATAGAATGCTCGGCGAATAAGGTTACCAATGCCTCATCGCCCGAATGAGACGTAACAATGATCTTTATCGTGCTGAAGTACGGAGTGCGCCGTAACAAATTCACCGCCGTCAGGCCATCCATCTCCGGCAGGTGTGTGTTTATTACGATCAAATTCGGCAGAGCGTGTTTGCGCATATAGGCAATAGCCTGAGGCGGACTAACGGCCTCGCGATACTTGGCCTTGAGCTCTTCGGCAATTACCTGACGGTACATGGCGCGATACTCTTCATCGCCCTCGATGACCATGACGGTGGATTTCAAATATTCCATAGTTCTCTGCCCGTCGGACTATCGTTGTCGTAACGTTGGACTAGTGCTGTTGTAATGATACTCTTCTAGCGTTGCATGGTTTTGGGGTCGATCGCATCGCGCAAGCCATCACCAAAAAGATTAAACGCGTAAACGGTGAGGCCGAGCACGATACAGGGATACATAACAAGTTCCAATGATTGCCCCACAAACAGGAACCCTATTCCATCTTGAATCATTTTACCCCACGAAGCAGTGGGCGGCTGCACACCAAGACCAATAAAGCTCAAACTTGCTTCAAGGGTAATAGCTGTGGCAAAACCTGCGGTTGCAATTACCGTGATTGGTCCCAGTGTATTCGGAAGCAGATGCCGGAAAATTGTTCTGAAGGTACCAAAACCAAAAGCTCGTGTTGCTTCGATAAACTCTGCTTCGCGCAGCGAAAAAAACTGACCACGAACAACACGCGTTAAGTCTACCCAGCCCGAAAGTCCTATAGCTACAAAGGTTTGCCAAACACCATTTCCAAGAATAACGCTGAACGCAATAACAAGAAGCACCGTAGGAAACGACCACATCACATTCGTAAACCACATGATCACATCGTCCACACGGCCACGGAAGAAGCCCGCCAGAGCGCCAAGCAAGATGCCGATGGCAATGGAGATGGTTTCGCTGATAATTGCCACTAGAAACGCAATACGCGCGCCGTACATAATACGCGACAGAATATCGCGGCCGTACTTATCGGTTCCCAAAATGTACAGGGGCTCGCGATGCCATTCCGAAACGCCATTGCCAAACATGGCCGAGGTATGCAAAGCAAAGCTTCGCTTCATGGGATCTATAAAACGCACAGTATCACCGCTCACGCTGAATGATTCTATAGCCATCACGAAGGGTTCGTCGGTGCGAACAGGATTTTTTTTCAATAGCACATTGCCCCGGAACAACGAGGGCTTGGATGGATATTCCAGCACCTGGGTGTTGGGGTCCATAGGAGCAAGAATAGGCGCGAGTACCGCTATGGTCACCAACACGATGATGATCCACATACCGATAACGGCACCACTGTTCTTGCGCAGACGTTTCCATGCAATGGCACGGAGCGATTCAGCAGAGGATTGACCTTTCATACGGTAGTTTTTGCGGAAGTGAAGACGGCACACGCGGGTTTGGTAATTTAGCCGTGTCGTCGAATACGCCGAAGCGTGCGATGTTACGAAAGCGGCCACAATTACCAAACACAAATGCGCGAGCTGGATCCTTCGGTACTTCAAAACAAAGTTCTTATTTCCGATTATACCTGTGCCGAACTAGAGACGCTGTTTCGCTCTTGGAATATCGAAGCATACCGGGCACGGCAGGTGTTTGGGTTACTGTATTCAAAGCCGAGAACCTCGTTCCACGAGTATGTACAGCTTCCTGCTGAACTGCGGCGCGAGCTTGATGAACGCTGCGTGCTATCCTCAGTGAGTGTGGAGCGCTGCCAGGTTTCGGAAGACGGTACGCGCAAGTATCTGTTCACACTTTTGGACGGCGCGCGCATAGAATCCGTGCTCATTCCAAGCGAACTTGTGGACGACGACGGAGCTCCCAAGAGGCATACCTTGTGCATCTCCACGCAGGCCGGCTGTCCGCTGGGATGTACCTTCTGCGCTACTGCTACCTTGAAGCTGCAGAGAAACTTACAAACCGCCGAAATCGTTGATCAGTTTTTGGCGGTATCCAAAGACTCCGGCGTGGAAATCACGAACGTGGTATTCATGGGCATGGGCGAACCGATGCTGAATTACGACCACGTGCTTCATGCCGTCGATATCTTCACAAATCCCACCAACAAACTTTTATCCGCAAAGAGAATCACACTCTCTACGGCAGGCATTGTTCCGGGAATCATGCGCCTGGCCGACGACAATCGCGGTATCAAGCTTGCATTGTCGTTGCACGCCACCACCAACGGCTTGCGCGAGCAACTTATGCCCATTGCTCGCAAATACTCACTGGAAGAACTTGGCAGCGCATTGGAGTATTATTACCGCTGCACAAAAATTCCTGTGACCTACGAATACATCGTCTTTAAAGGTTTGAACGACACTCCCCTTGATGTGCGGCGATTGGCACGCATAGCGCGACGGGTGCCTTCGAAGGTGAATGTGATACCCTTCCACTCCATCGACTTCACCGCTCCAACGGGTCTCTCGGCAGAGCTTCGCTCACCCAACCGCAGTGAGATCCAGCAGTTCGTTACCGCTCTGCGCGAAGCCGGAGTACATGTGATGATTCGTAGCTCCAGCGGTCTGGATATAGACGCAGCATGCGGTCAGCTGGCCTTATCTGAAGAGTCGTCCGCGCCGTAGCCTGTAGAAGCGAGTTATGCCGCCGTTGTAGCACTGCACCTTGCAGATGAAATCGCCCGCGCTCGCTGTTATTTTGCGCCATGGTTTTTTCACTGTTGAGCACCGGTATGATACGTCGTCTCTTTGCTGTTGGCGTCTTCACTCTCTCTCTTGCGGTGTATTCGTACACCATGCTCCCTGATGTGGGCTTTACCGATAGCGGCGAGCTGGCCGGAGCTTGTGCATCGCTGGGTGTTGCGCACCCCACGGGATATCCGCTGTTTGTGCTGCTAGGCCATGTGTGGACGCTACTCCCTCTGCCAATGTCTGTTATAGCAAAGATGAATCTGTTCGCTGCAGTCTGCACGGCATTTTCCGTTGCCATGATGTTCATACTCCTGCACATGCTGCTGGAATGGTGGGATGTCTCGGCCGTTGCGCGTGCGTCAAGAACTAAATCGCTGTTACAGGAAAAAAAGAAGAAAAAGAAATCTGAACAAGAAGATACTCGTGCTGATGCGGCGTCTTCAACCTCTGATACAGTACTGATGCCTGCTGCGTCGGCTATGGTACGGCTTGTTATTGCTGCCTGTGGCGCCTTGGTGTATGCCTTCTCCAGAACCACCTGGGATCAAGCGGTGGGCATAGAGGTGTACTCGTTGCACCTTGCGTTGATTACCACTACTCTGTACTTGTTCTGCGCAGGCATCATCCATTCTTCCGGCAAGTACCTGCGCGTAGCCGCGCTCGTGTTGGGATTGTCGTTTACCAATCACCTTACTACTATTCTGTTGGTGGTTCCGGTGGTGGTGCTGTTCTTCTGGCGTCCAAACGAAAAGGCTGATTTCTCTTCAGATCGACTTCGTCAGTTCGCCGTACTCCTGCTCGTCATTATATCCTGTGCCGTTATGTATGTATCTCTGCCCGTGCTTAGTTCAGCGGAGCCGGTATTCAATTGGGGCGGAGTGCACCGAGGCTGGGAACAATTCTCCTATCATGTTTTTGGCAAACAATATTCCGTGTGGATGTTCTCTGATGAACCGGGCGCAGTGAAAAAGCAGTTGGGCGTGTTTACATCTCTTTTACCCCACAACCTTGCATACGTGGGAATAATACTGGCACTGTTTGGCCTACAAGCAATGTTTCGCTCCCCCGCACGGCGCTCCATGGGTCGCTTCTTCGCGTTGCTGTGTGTATGTGGCGTGGGATACTCGGTGAATTACAGTATTCCTGACATAGACTCGTATTTCCTCTCAACGTTTATTGCCCTTGTATGCTGCGCAACTATTGGCGTGTATGCACTGGCAACAAAATATCCCGTGGCCACCTATGCCTGCGCTATTCTACCGGTTGTATCCGTTGCCGATAATGTGGGGGCATGCAATCAGCGCTCCAATACCCTAGTGCGCGATTATGTTCATTGCATGATCGACCCCTTGCCGGCGAGTGCCGTTGTTATCTCTCAACAATGGGATTTCTTTTGTTCCGCCTTTTGGTACATGCAGCAAATAGAAGGGTATCGTACAGATGTAGTGCTCATTGAAAAGGAACTGCTTCGCCGCACGTGGTACCCCGAGCAGTTGCTTCGATGGTATCCCGATTTTGTATCTAAAGCGAAAGCGCCGATGGAGAGTTACCTTAACGATCTTCGTTTGTTCGAGAGCGACTCCAAAGCGTTTATGCTTGACGCACGGCGCACTCAGTCCATTCAGACGAAGTTCATTACACTTCTTGATAGCTTTGTGAGCAATGCCATTAGGAGTAAACGTGCCGTGTTTGCTACCCCCGACGTACTCCAAAGTGAAAGCGATTTTGCTTCCTCGTATACGCCCATTCCCTTTGGCCTGGCGCTGCGCTTAGATCAATCCGGTAAGTCACCAATACTCTGCGAACCGCGCGCACTTGCTATAAACTCATTTGTATTGGCTGCTCGCAGCAATCAACGTTCGCGCTTAGAAAAAGAAATCAGCTCGCTGATGTCTCGCGAATTACTAAACAACGTGAATGTGGCTGTTACTTTACAAAACGCTGCAGCTGCCGATTGGTATTGCCGCCGTGCCATCGAGATCGATCCTCGCAACAGAGAAGCTCAATTAGTGCTGGAGAAGCTGAGCGCAAGGTAGCGTTAATACGGTTTCTTGAGATAAGAGTGGAATGTCATGACACTTGTATCATCAAGCGAAGTATGGGTAAGCCTTAGTCACACCCGCAGAGGCTTAAGAAGTGACTGTAGAATGTTTGAATAACAAGAATACTCCGAAAGAGCAGTGCAGAACGCATTGACTAAGAGTCATCACGCGAGTTGTCAGAAACACCAACTTGAGTAGACACAAAAAAAGGGCAGGAGAAATCTCCTGCCCTTTTCGTTTTTTAGACACAGGGTTCATTCATTGTACTGAATGAACCCTTGTTCTATGTTGTCGCTGCTAGCTTACTTAGCTACCACCATGCGGCGGGTGATTGCATGCGAGCCACTGGTGAGTGTGTATGTGTACACGCCACTGCTCAGGCCTGCTGCATCTGCCACTACTGTTGTGGTGCCGGCATTTGCCATACCATCGAACAATAC
>JBKCNS010000060.1:0-50149 GCA_046297095.1 Kapaibacterium sp. (SeqCode)
GCTTCGGCCATGTAATAGCTTTGCTCGTATTTTGTGAGGGTATTATACAACGTTAATGTATGAGAAGTATCTGCAGCCTTCCACGCCCCACCGCTGCTCGGCGCGCGCGCATATATCCTTATACGGGCATTGTCGCTGCGCTACTTTTCCTGTGGTTTCACCAGGCCCCGCTGCACGCGCAACTCCCTACACCTACACTGCTGGGATATTGGCATAATTGGGAAGACACCAACACTCCCTATCTGGCTATTGATTCTCTGGACAGTCGCTATAATGTGATTGCCGTTGCTTTTGCACTGCCGGTATCAACCACCGACATGACTATGACTTTCGTTCCCGCACGCGGATCGCAGCAGGAGTTTATGAGCCGCATTCAGCGCGTGCGCGCTTCGGGCAAAAAAGTACTGTTGAGTATTGGGGGAGCAACAGCATCCATCGACCTTAGCACTACTGCGAATCGCGATGCCTTCGCGGCTTCGCTCACTACGCTGCTTACTACCTATGGCTTCGACGGCTTGGATGTAGACATAGAGCACGGCGCTTCAATACTTATAAATGGCGGCACCATAACTGCTCCGCAGAATATTGCCCAGATCAACTTGATCTCTGCACTGCGAAGCATCATGAGTTCATACAGGTCCGCCTTTGCGCGAAAAATGATTCTCACCTTTGCTCCGGAGACCGCCTACGTGCAGGGAGGAATGTCCGGCTTTGGTAGTATTTGGGGCGGCTATTTGCCACTGCTTCATGCCCTGCGAGATTCATTGGATGCGGTGCAGGTACAGCTCTACAACAGTGGCACCATGTATGGCATCGACGGTAATATCTATGCTCAAGGTACAGCCGATTTTATTGTGGCCATGACAGAAGCCGTGATACAGGGCTTCACAACGCGCGGCGGTGTGTTTACCGGGCTTCCCGCAATGAAAGTGCTTGTGGGATTGCCGGCAGCACCACCGGCAGCGGGCGGAGGGTTCTGCGACACCACAACGATTCGCGCAGCGGTGAAATATCTTCGTGGTGTTGGGCCGCGCGCCGGAAGCTATGTGCTGGCGCGGTCTGCCGGCTATAGCGATCTTCAGGGAATGATGACATGGTCCGTAAACTGGGATGCAACCACCACAAACCGCACGCGCTATCAATTCGCACAAACTTTCCGGGAACTCTTCGGTGCTGCTGTGTCGCTTCCCGATGCATGTGTGATTCTTGCTCCGCAAAACAATGAACAACTGCAGCTGAACAACGCCACTGTTCGCTGGCGCGCATCGAGTCCGTCCGTTACCGCCTACAGGCTGGAAGTACGTGGTGATGGCGCTCTGTGGCTTAGCGATTCTACCATCACGGATACATCTCGCACAGTGCAGCTTCCAGGAGCGAGCATTGTGACGTTGCGGGTTTGTGCGCGTAACTCCGTGGGCTGGGGCGATTGGAGCTCTGTAGTAACAGTACGCACAGTGCCGCTGCCGAACAATGTGATGCATATCTCTCCGGCGAACAATGCTCAACTGCAGAGCAACGCCTGCGTGTTTCGTTGGCACCGCTCCGCTCCTTCTGTGGATGCATACCGCGTACGCCTTACAGCTCTTAGCAGTGGTGCCATATTCGATACTACTCTGGTCGATACAATGCTGAGTGTTTCGCTGCAAGCGAATCAATCGTATTCATGGAGCGTAAGCGCGCATAACCTGTCGGGATGGAGCCCGTGGAGCACGCCGTGGGTGTGTTCAAGCGTACCGTATCCCGGCCGTGTGAATGTGATAGCGCCGATGAATGATACGCTTATAGTAAATGATACGATTATACTTACATGGATGAGTACCGCGCCCTTTGTGAATGCATATCATGTGGAAGTTCGTGAAGACGGTGTGCTCACAATGAGCGACTCAACAAGCGTGTACTCGGCTGCGCGCTACGTGCATGCTTCCGATGCAGCGCGCGTGCAATGGCGTGTGCGTGCCCGTAATGAATCGGGCTGGGGCGAATGGAGTGAAACAGCATGGTACCTGCGCGTTGCACTACCCGGTAATGTAACGGCCGTGTATCCGCCCGATAGCGCCGTGGTATCGTCGGCGCGTATTGCTTTTAGCTGGAACGCAGCGAAGCCCGCAGCCCAAAGTTTCGAAATACAGATTCAAAGTGATTCGCTCTTGAGCACCGTAACGAGCGCGGACACCCAAACTGTGGTGCTTGTACCCGCGCAGGCGGCGGTGCATCGCTGGCGAGTGCGCGGGGTGAATCAGGCAGGTGCGGGAGCATGGACACCCTGGCGCGCAGTAACAGTGCGCGACACAGTGGCAGCGGTACATGACGCGGCGGGCAACAGCACCGGCTGTGGCTCGGTTCAAGTATTCAACGTGTTTCCTAATCCCGGCAAAGGCGCGCGCATGATTAGTGCCGGGCAAGAGCAGATGGTGAGCATACAAATCAGTGATCTTTGGGGGCGAACGGTGTATACTGCGGAAATGGAGATTGGTCTGCGGCCGCAACCGATTCCCTGCGGAAATCTTGGGCCGGGAGTGTATGTGATGCGCATCTGCCGGTGCGCGCATATACTTATAGAGGAATAACAGTCGGCCCCGGTAGCCAAAGGCATACGGCAAAGGCCGCGCGCCTTCGTATCTTTGCACAACCTAACGTCCAAACGCGCAAGCAGCGGCGCAGTGACGTATTGCTTTCAGCGGATAGCTCGAAACGCTCATGAGCTCCACATTTGACCTTCGTAAATATCTCGACCGTTCAGACACCATCTACATTGTGGTGATTGTCCTTGGTTTGTTCTTCCTTGTTTTTCTGGACGACTTACCCGTGCGCCTTATCGGAGCATGCATTGCATTGCTGTCCGGTGTGGTACTGGTGGTAACGATCAACACCCGATTAAAAGAACGTGTGGAACTGCGCCGGCCCGCACCCACGCAGTCTGTGGAACTTTCCATGAAGGTGAAGAAAGACGCCAGCGGCACTCGATACGTGTTCGATGATTTTGAATCGAACTTCGGCGGGGATGATGTTCCCGACACCGGGGCAGAGGGTGATGAATCGAAGGAGGCGAAGGAGAGCAAAGAACCGAAGCGTATTCGTTTTGACGACACATCCGAAGCCAAAGAACCTACAGTTGTTACTCGCAGAGAAAGCGCCTTTAAGAATCCGAATTTCGATCGCACTTCATCCACACCCCGCGTGGCGCCTCGCGCCGAGGCCGACGAAGATGGAGCTAAAGATGGAGCTAAAGATTTCGAGGACGAGATTTCCGGAATGCGCATCAAGGCGCGCAGACCCGCACCTGCCACCTCGGCCGATACTTCCGCCGCACCGGCTCAAGAGCGGGGTTCTGCCGGCGCAGACTTTCAGGGCGATGGCGACTCGGGAATGCGCATCGTGTCCAGGCGCGCCGTGGGTACCGAGAGTGCGAAGCATGCCGAGAGTGCCGAGAGTGCCGAGAGTAGTGAGCATACCGTAGCTGACACTGTTGCCACCGGTGCCACCGGTGATAAAATTGTAAGCACTGCCGGCCCCGATATCGCAGACACCGCCGGCAAGCAGGCAGGTAGCACATCAGATAGTAAATCGGATAGTAAATCAGACAGCCGATCTGCAGGCGCAAACGTTCAAGCAGTATCTGAATCCGGAGCAGCGGCTCCGCAGACGGCTTCCGCTGCGGGCGCCGAGAGTGCTTCCGACACTTCTTCCGAAACTTCTGCCACCGAGCCGATTTCCTCCAAGAGACCGAAGCATCGCGTGGTGCAGGCGGATTTATTTGAAGATCCCTCGCTGGAAATTCCCTTTGTGCCCGGCGAGCCGCCACCCGATCCCGCGCCGCGCTTTAGCGATCTGATTTATGGCGACGCCATTCCGCTGCCTGCGCAGGGAACCGACGATTTGTATGCGAATACTTTTCCCGCCGAGCAGAATAACCTTCAGGCAAAAGCCACCATGGCTGCGGAGTCGTCCAAGCAGCGCCAGCTCTTGCTTGCAATGGCAAATCTTATCGATGATGCAGAGCATCCATCGGACGATGAAGAAGAGCCGCGCAAGGAATTTGATTATCTGCTTTCGCGAGTGTTGATGGTGATTCGCTCCATGATGAATGCGCGCACTGCTGCGTTCTTCTGGGTGAATAAAGAACAGAACGAATTGGTTCTGGAGACACGCATTACCGATGTAGAGGAGCTGTTCCGTACCAAAAGAAAATATACTCTGGGCCTTGATATTGTTTCGCAAATAGCCAAGAGCGGTCGCCCGGAAATTCTCACCGAGATTAAACCGTCGGCGCAAACAGATTTAATTCCGTACTACAATGGTCCCGCCGGTACTACATCGTTTGTGGGTGTGCCGGTGTTCTTGAATCATACTGTGATTGGTGTGTTGTGCGCAGACTCCACGCAGGATGATGCCTACGACGAGATTACTATCGGATCGCTGGGGCACTTTACCAAACTTATCAGCGGGCTCACGCAGAGTTATACCGGCAAGTACGATTTGCTGCAACGTTCACGTGCACTCGAGGCGCTCACGCAGTTCCGTTCCATGGTGAATCGTCCGGGCACCACCATGCAGCAGATTGCCTCGGCCCTTGTGGATTCTTCGGCCTCCGTGGTGGAGTCGCAAACCATCGGTGTTGTGTTGTTCGATCGTCAGCACGATCAATGGACTATTCACAACATTATGTCTGCGTTGCCCGGCGTTGAGCAGCTGAGTGGATCGCCGGTGAACACCGAGAACTCTCTTATTGCCCCCACGATTTTCCGCGGCGTTACCAATTGCGTTCCCACTGTGGCTCAAGGCGTGCTGCGCTTTCACGAGCAAGAAGGTCCGCTTCACAACGGTTTCTTTGTGGCGGTGCCGCTGAAGTCTACCACGCATTGTTACGGAGCGCTCTTTGCCGAAGGCAATTCGGCGGAGCTGTCCGGACGTGATGTGGCTATTTTGGAAACCATCGGTGAGCAAACAGGAATTCTGCTGGAACAGATTCACGTGCAGAAAATGTTGAAGAAATCTGCACTGGTGGACGAGGCATCCGGCTTGTTAAACAGTGGCGCATTTATTCAACGCCTTGAGGAAGAATTAGTGCGTGCAACGGAGACAAATGTGCCCCTGGTGTCGGTTTTGGTGCATATCGACCGTTACTCCGCTGTAGAAAGCTCGTTAAATCACGGAGACAGAGAAGAGCTGTTCTTGCATGTTTTATCCGTGGTGCGCAAATATGTTCGCGGGTACGACGTCGTGGGTAGAGTAGATGAGAATATCATCGCCCTCGCTGTTACCGGCACACGTGACACCGAAGTACAATTATGGGCTGAGCGCCTGCGAAAAGAAGTTGCTATAAGCGTTAAAGAAATTCATAAGAAACGCTACACCGTCACCGTCAGCATAGGAATTGCCAAAGCAATTGTAGGCGACAACGCGGAGTCACTCCTGACCAACGCCGGACGTGCCATGGAGCTCGCTTCCGCCAAAACAAACAATGTCGTCGTCTTTGCCTGATTTCGCTCCGCTGCGAACCGACGCCCCTATCACATTTCACGTATATGAAATCATCACCCTCGGGCTCTAAGCCCGGCCAATCGCGCGATGTGCGCGATCTTGTTCTTGATACCGTCAAGCGCTCCACCGTACCGTTGAAGATCAACGAAATCGGTTTAGCTGTAGGTATATCCGCCGAATCGCCGCGGCACGACGAATTACGATCGGCGTTAGACCTTTTAATTAACGAAGGCGTTCTGCGCCGCACCACACGCCGCCGCTACACACTTGCTTCGAAGGCCGATAAAACCTCGTTTGTAGGAGTTCTGGTGTGTGAGCATCCCACCAGTGGTGTGGTTGAAACTTCCGACAAAGAATTTCCGCGCATTCATATCAAGCAGCACGACATGGGTACTGCTCTTCCCGGAGATACGGTAGAAGTGCAGCTCCTTGCTTTGCGGCCAAATAAAAAACCTCGCGGAGAAGTAGTACACATCCTGGAGCGCAGTGCTGCACCTATTGCCGGCACGCTCTCGGTGGATGGAGACTTTTATTTCTTTGTTCCCGACGAAGATTTCTATCGTCACGACTTTCTTATTTCCTCCCGCAAAACCCACGATGCTAAAGTGGGCGACAAAGTGCTTGCGCGATTTTTAAAGTGGGATAATCCCCACAAGAATCCGGAGGCCGAGATTACCGAAGTGCTGGGCCGTGCAGGCGTGGTGCGCGTTGAGTTCGATGCCATTGTTAAAGAGTTTCGCTTGCCCGTTGCGTTTCCGCGAGCGGTTGAAGACGAAGCCCACGCATCGGCAAAAGCTGTGCGCGATTTGTCCAAGCGCGTGGACATTCGCGATGAGTTTGTTATTACCATCGACCCCGACGACGCCAAAGACTTCGACGACGCACTATCCTACACGGTGTTGGAAAACGGCAATGCCGAGCTGGGCGTGCACATTGCCGATGTAAGTACCTATGTGGCCGAGGGCTCGCTTCTGGATAAAGAAGCGCTGAACCGCGCAAACAGCTACTACCTTGTAGACCGCGTGGTTCCTATGCTTCCGGAGATTTTATCGAACAACGTGTGCTCGCTTGTTCCGCACGAAGACCGTCTTACCTTTAGTGTGTTTATGGAATTCACTCCGCATGGCAAGCTGGTGAACTACCGAATCAACGAGACCATCATTCACTCCAAGCGCAGATGCACCTACGACGAAGTTCAGCGTGTGATTGATGGTGCAGACGATCCGCATCGCGAGTTTTTGCTGTCGTTGCACAAGCTTGCTACCACGCTGCGTCATCACCGATACCAGCAGGGCGGAATTGATTTTGATACCAGTGAAGTGCGTTGGGTGCTCGACGAAAACAAGCTTCCCATCCGTGCTACCGTTAAGCGCCGCTCCGATGCCACCGGCCTAGTAGAGGAGTGCATGCTGGCAGCCAATAGAACGGTAACCGAGCATATTGTGAATATCTCCGAAGCATGGAAGCAAAAGCGTACCGTGCCGTTTATGTATCGTATTCACGACGATCCCGATGTAGAGAAACTGCAAGCGGCATTTTCGTATGTGCGTACGTTGGGCGCGAAGCTGCCTTCGAAGAAACCGACGTCTAAAGACATCAACGCGTTGCTGGAAAATCTGCGCGAGCGTCCGGAAGCCGGTGTGATCAATCAAGTGCTGCTGCGTTCCATGGCCAAAGCCCGATACTCCGGTCAGAACGTGGGGCATTACGGTCTTGGTTTTGATAATTACACGCACTTTACTTCGCCTATTCGCCGCTATCCCGATGTAATTGTTCACCGACTTCTCAAAGAGTATGCTCTTGCCAAGCCCTCCGATGCTCGCCTTCGCGCGCTCGGTGAGCAAGTAGAGGATATCTCGGATCACTGCTCCGTGCAAGAACGCTTTGCTATCGATGCCGAGCGCGCTTCGTCCAAACTTGCACAAGTGCTTATGGCGCAGAAACACGTGGGCGATGTTATGAACGGAGTGATCACCGGTGTTACCAGCTTTGGTGTATTCGTATTGCTCGATGATATCTATGCCGAGGGGCTTTTACATATCCGCGATTTGAAGGGCGACTATTACACCCACGACGAGCAGAACTTCCGCTTGATAGGACGTCGCAACAAGGAAGTGTACAGCTTCGGTAAACGGGTGAGTGTGCAAATAGCACGCGTGCAATTGGAGAAGCGCCTTATCGATCTACGACTGGCTGAACCCGAAGCATAGACGCCTACAGCCTCGGGTGCTTCTCTGCGTGGCCGGTCATTCATGCTTCCGCGCCTCCTGCTACTAGCCTCGTTCTACTAGCCTCCTGCCACTAGCCTCGTGCCATGGCAAATAGGTATTTTTGCAGCGCAATGAGCCAAACACCGAGCCAATCAACATGACAATCAAACTTTATAATACTCTTTCCAAGAGCGTGGAGGAACTTGTTCCTTTGCGCGATGGTTTGGTGCGCATATACTCGTGCGGTCCCACTGTGTACAACCATGCACACATTGGGAACATGCGCTCGTTTTTGGCGGCCGATCTGCTGCAGCGTGTATGCCGAGTGGTGGGCGGATACGATGTGCAATGGGTGATGAACATCACCGATATCGATGACAAAACCATTCGCGACAGCGCTCCCGGAAGTGAGCATTGGCAGCCGGGTATGGGCGAGCAAACAAGCGATGCGCTTGGCAACCTGCGCGCCTTCACGGAGTTTTATTCCAAGACCTTTATAGAAGACATTTCCACGTTGGGCATCAGCCCCGAGCATCTATTGGCCATGCCTCGGGCCACCGAGTTCATTCCTCAAATGCAGGATCTGATTCGCCGCATCATGGAGCGTGGAGTGGCCTATGTGGCAGACGGCAGTGTGTACTTCGATTTGCGTGCATGGCGCACTCAAGCGGAGTACGGCCGGTTGTTTGCTGTAGACACCGAGAACTTTCGCGATGGTGTGCGTATCGATGCCGATGAATACGAGCGCGACAGCGTGAGCGACTTCGTGTTGTGGAAAGCACAAAAAGACGGCGAGCCCGCGTGGGACTTTGCCGTGAACATTCAAGGCGCAGAGGTGAATCTGCGCGGTCGTCCGGGCTGGCACATTGAGTGCTCGGCAATGGGCAAGGATCTACTTGGTCTTCCCTTCGACATTCACACCGGCGGTGTGGATTTGCGATTCCCGCACCACGAGGACGAGATTGCGCAAAGCGAAGCAGGGTACGGAACGGATCCTGCGCGAATGTGGTGCCACAACGAATTCCTGGAAGTGGAAGGAAAGAAGATGTCCAAATCGCTGGGCAACTATTTCACGTTACGTGATCTTATAGCCAAGGGCTGCGATCCGCTGGACCTCCGCTATGCTTTGATGTCCGGCCACTACACATCCGTACTGAACTTTACCTTCGATGGTCTGGCAGCCGCAGCCAAGGCGCGGGCGCGCGTTCAAGACCTGATCTACAGTGTGTGGGACGCGCAGGGCACAGACTCGTTCGATGCTGCTGCGCTGCGAGCATCCGTGTTCAGCGCTCTTGCGGATAATCTTCACACTCCAAAGGCATTGGCTGCCTTGTTCAGTGGTATTGCTACGATGAAAGCATCTACACTTGATGCACACTCACGTGCAGCCGTGTTGGAGTTTTTCCGTGAACTCAACGGTGTGTTTGCCGTGTGGACCATTGGTGCCGCTCCTGCAAAGGAACAGTTGGCAATACCGGACGAAGTGCAGCAACTGGCCAAGCAGCGTTGGGAAGCCAAACAGGCGCGCAACTTTACAGAAGCCGATGCCCTGCGTGCGGAAATCGCAGCAGCGGGATGGGTGATGAAGGATAGAAAAGATGGTTGGGATCTGGAGCCCGCAAGTGCATCCTAAGTTCAGCGAAGAATTTTTTCCCATCATCACCGCAGCACATGTCGTCTCACGAACTACAGCTACACCAATCGTTTCCCTTTGCGGAGCCTACTGCGCCGGGTATGTACACGGGCTATACGCCCGAGCTTCGCGCAGGAGTGATTGGTGCCGGCAAAGTGGGAATGAGTATTGCTCTGGCCCTGCACGCGCGCGGACACTTAGCGTGGATTGTAGCTCGCTCCGAGCAGCGCCGCAGTGAAGCTCGCATGGCATTTCCCTCGGTGCCGGTGTTTGCATCCGGTGCCGACATTGATTCGCTTCCCGATTGGATTGCTATTTGCACTCCCGATGCACAGATTGCTGCTGCCGCTGCAGAGCTTGGCACATCTGCACTGTGGGAGAGCCATACTCAGCATTCACCTTGCGTTTTGGTGACGCATTGTTCAGGCGCACTGCATTCCAATGAACTTCAACCTGTGATTCGTACGGGCGTGCTCACGGCTGCGATGCATCCGTTTCAAACATTTCCCTATGTGAGCGAGCGCTTGATCCATGGTATTGCGTGGGGTATTGAGTGCTCCGAACAATCACCGCCGGAATGCGCGCAGCGAGCGGCTCACGCGGTGCGCTGTGTGGGCGGAACGCCGGTGATACTTGGCCCCGAAACGGTGCAGCGCAAAGAGATTTATCACAGTGTTGCGGTGGTGGCATCGAATTATCTGACGGCGGTTGCTGCCGTGGCTAGGCAGGCAGCTCATGCTGCGAAGATTTCACCGACAGATTTTTTGCAACCCATCATGCGCACGGCCATGGAGAATGCTTCCATGTGGATTGCGCGAGACTCCGCTCCGCCGCTAACCGGACCCATTGCGCGTGGCGACGTACAAACCGTGCGCAAGCATGTGGACGCCATGGAGCAGGCCGGTGAGCATGAATTGCTTCGTGCCTATGTGCTTATGGGATTGGTAACGGCCGACTACGCTGCTCGCACGAAGTTGATTGATGCGTCTGTGTATAACGAGTTGCGGGTGTATCTGGAAGGCGCGCTTACGCGCCAATCATAATCTCCATCGAGATATCCAGCGCGGGCGCACTGTGGGTGATTGCTCCGGTAGAAATATAATCAACGCCGGTTTCGGCGATCTGTTGTACGGTCTGCAACGTAATACCACCCGATGCCTCTGTTTCTTTGGTGCCTGCCACCAGCTCCACGCCTTTGCGCAGATGTTCCGGCGAAAAGTTGTCGAACATGATGCGGTGAAAACCTCCATGCGAGAGCGCCTCCACAACATCATGCAGAGTGTCGCACTCAACTTCTATGCGCACTCGGTCTTCCTCGTACTCAGATCGAACCGCATCGAGAGCGCCGGTGATACCACCCGCCGCCGCGATATGATTATCCTTGATCATTATCATGTCGAACAATCCCATGCGATGATTCACCGCACCGCCGCATTGCGCCGCATACTTGTCCAGTAAGCGCCATCCCGGAATGGTCTTGCGCGTATCAAGAATTTTTGTGTTGGTATGAGCAATGGCCGATGCAAAGGCATGCGCCATGGTGGCTACGCCGCTCATGCGTTGAATAAAGTTCAACGCGGTACGTTCACCCGAGAGAATTGCATGTGCATTGCCTAGCACTTCCGCAATCACGGTGCCCTTGGATACACGTGTACCCTCGGCACAACGCGCAGTGAATTCGATATCGTCGTGCAATGTTCGCAACACGTGTTCCGCCACGGGCAAGCCGCACACCACACCATCGCTCTTGCACAGGAGCACGGCGCGTGCCCTGGCGCTGCCGGAGATAGTGAGCTCGGTGGTGAGATCGCCCGTTCCTACATCTTCTTGCAAAGCTATTTGCACCAGGCGGGCAACCGAGGAATCATGAAGAAGTGTGAGCATGGTGCGTTGTGATGCCGTGAAGAAATTGAAGCGATAATGAAAGCAACAGAGACCGAGATAGTAGAGACACTATCTATGCTAGGATGCTGTGAGAAGATCGGCGATAAAGTTCTTTACCTGTGGAGTATTCCACGTGTTCTCGATATCAGGCAGATCCATGATACGTTCCAGCAGAGCATCGTTGGTGAAGCCGCGGTTGTAGGCGTCGGCATAGGGAACATCCGGACTAAAGCTCACGAGCGTGTATTGGGGAACGTATTGAGCGGGAAACTCCTTGTGCATCATCGATTCGATTTTCTTGCGCAGCAAGAAGCGGGCATCGGCCACCTTGTCGCGCATCTCCACAAAGTTGTTGATAGCCAGTTGGGCAATGGCATCGGCGTTGGGCTTGCGGGTGCGCTGGTATTCGTCCAGTGCGGCGGTCCAATCGTTCGGATGATGGTCCAGACACTCGGCGAAGGTAACGCAGTCCTCGAAGCCGCAGTTCATGCCTTGTCCGTAGAACGGAACAATTGCGTGAGCAGCATCGCCGATCAGAGCCACTTTATCGCGCCACACCCAGGGGAAGGTGCGCATAGTGGCAAGCGAACCCGTGGGATTGGTAAAGAAGTCGTGCACCAACGTGGGCATCAAGGCAAGTGCATCGGGGAACTCGCGCGTGAACAGATTGATAACATCGTTCTCGGTTTTGATATTCTCGAAAGAATTCTCTCCGTGATAGGGATAGAAGAGTGTGCAGGTAAAGGTGCCGTCGGTATTGGGAAGAGCAATAAGCAAGAAGCTTTTTCGCGCCCAGATATGCAAGGCGTTCTTTTCCATTTGGAAGCTGCCGTTGGGACCGGGCGGGATGCTAAGTTCTTTATATCCGTGCTCCAAATATTCCTGAGAGTAGTTGCAGCGATCGGTCTTCATGATTTTCTCGCGAATAGCGCTGAAAGCACCGTCGGAACCAATCACCACGTCACTTTCCACCGTGGTATGAATGCCCGTGACGTTGTGCACAAACTCCACGGAGGGTTTGTCCAGAGCCACATCCACTGCGCGTTCATCAAAATGCAGATGCACGTTCTCCATGTTCTCCGCGCAATTCATGAGCGTGATGTTCAGATCGCGCCGAGAAACGGAGTTAATAGCTTGATCGCCGTCGCCGTACGGCTGATAGGTAAGATTGCCGCCTACGTCGTGCATCATGCGGCCCGTCATGGGAATAGCGATCTTCTTAATCTCGTCGATAATGCCCGCGCGTTCCAAGCCCCGCCAGCCGCGATCGCTCATAGCAAGGTTGATGGAACGTCCGGCCGGAATACGCGCAGAGCGCATATCGGGACGCCGCTCATACACATGAACCGTATGCCCGCGTTTTGCTAAGTAGATAGACAGCAGCGAGCCTACAAGTCCGGCTCCAACAATGGTGATGTTCTTTTGCGACATGGCGGAGATCACATGAAGTGCTATTGGTGAAAAGGCACGTTTGCAACGGACGCAGCGGATTCTACAAAACCGCTACGCCTAGTGCTGTGCAAAACTACAAAGCAAGCGGGTGGAGCGGGCGTAGTGAAACAAGAGCGGATGGGAATGCAGAGACTATCAGTTTTCTGTACATCGCAGATATACAGTCGGATTCAACCAGCGGGACAAACGCTTGTGGTATAGAGCTTTTGATTACTTTGATCCATGTTTTCCCATCGTTCACACCCATGATCGATCTCTACCTCAAACAATGCGAAGAGGCGCGGTTGTATGTATTGGCCTGCGCCGAGCAGAAGAAAGATGTTTCTGTGCAGGAGGGCGCGTGGTCTGCCTATGATGTTCTCGAGCACTGTTTGCTTGTGGAGCGCTCTATTTGCGGAATCATCCTCAAAGCGCCGAGTATTGCCACTGCCTGCGAAGCCAAATCTGATGCGGAGTTGGAGCAGGAGCGCGCTATGATTATGGCCACTGTGCCGAAACGTGAGCAACGCTATGAAGCGGCGGAGCGACTTCGTCCCCAAGGCCGCTACGCATACGACGAGCTGTGCACGCAGCTTGCGGCCTCCCGCGATTCTTTACTTCGCGCAGTGGAACGACGTTCAGATGCCGAAATGCGCTCCCTTGTATTTGCTCATGCTATCCGAGGTGATTTAACCCTTTACGGCTGGGTGTACTTTGCTGCTTGCCACGAGCTGCGCCATGCCGAACAGATTCTGCAGATGGGGTGACAGGCGGCGGAAATCAGGTAGTTTTGCACGTATCATTTTTTACGTCTTCCTATGAATCCCAAACATCCCTCGGAAAGTATTATTGAAATGACCGAAATGGTGTTGCCCAACGACACCAACTACCTGGGGAATTTGTTGGGTGGAAGGCTGATGCATTGGGTGGACATCGCAGCGGCTCTTGCCGCCATGAAGCATAGCGGACGTGTGTGCGTGACCGCTTCGGTAGACGAAATCAACTTCTTTGAACCCATCAAGCTCAGTCACGTGGTGAAGCTCTACGCAAGTATTAATCGGGCATTCAAGACCTCTATGGAAGTTGGTGTGCGTGTGCATCGCGAGGATCCTTTGAACGGAACATCTGCACACACGGCATCGGCATACCTGACCTTTGTGGCTATAGATCAATACGGAAAACCGCTTCCCGTTCCTGCCATTTTGCCGCAAACCGACGCCGAGAAACGTCGCTATGAAGACGCGTTATATCGCCGTGAACAACGTTTGAAAAACCGCGATGTTCTCAAACACCGTCAGGAAAAATAATCTTCAACCAAAACTGATGTTATGCCTCTGATTCGATCCATCTCCGGTGTTCGCGCAACTCTTGGCGATGCCTGCACGCCCGATATCGTGGCGGCCTATGTTATGGCGTACTCGGCAGTGATGCCGGAAGGTGCCATTGTGGTGGGCAGAGACGGACGTCCCTCCGGCAAATGGATGGAGTCTGTAGTGCTTGGCGCTCTAGCCGCCTGCGGGCGTCCTGCGCGCTCCGCCGGTATGGTTCCCACACCCACCGTGCAGCTTCTTACCGAGAAGAGCGATGCCGTTGGCGGAATTATTATCACTGCCTCTCACAATCCCGCTCCGTGGAACGGATTGAAATTCCTTGCGTCCGACGGTACCTTCCTGGATGCCGATGCTAACGCACGTTTGTGGAACGCTCTGGATACACGCAGCTTTTCCTGCTCTTCCGAGCAGCAATCAGCGCCCGTTACGATGATTGACGATGCCCTCGATCAACACATCAACGCGGTTCTTGCATTGCCGCTCTTTAGCAGTGATGCTCTGCAGCGAATTCGCGCTCGCGCCCTACGCGTGGTGGTGGATGCCGTGAATTGCTCCGGCTCTCGTGCCGTGCCGCAGCTGCTGCGCGCTCTTGGTGTGGAGGTAATAGAGCTCTATTGTACCGGCTCCGGAGAGTTTCCTCACACCCCCGAACCCCTGACAGAACATCTGGGAGACCTGTGCCATGCCGTGCGCGAGCATCGTGCCGATGCGGGTTTTGCGGTAGATCCCGATGCCGATCGTTTGGTGATTATCGATCATCGCGGTCAGGCTATTGGCGAAGAACGTACCGTGATGCTGGCTATCGAAGCAGTGATGCGCAATGCCTTGCTCTTTAGCGGTAGCAGCGATGAAGGTGCTTCCCCGGATACTCCTCCCGTGGCCGTTGTGAATATGTCTACCTCGCGCATGGCGATGGATGCAGCACTGCGGTATAACGGACGCTGCGAGCTTGCACCGGTGGGCGAGATAAATGTGGTGCGGGCAATGCAACGCACAAAGGCATGTGTGGGCGGCGAAGGCAGCGGCGGTGTGATTGTGCCGGCATGTCATTACGGACGCGACTCGCTGGTGGGTTGCGCGTTAACGATATGGCTCATGGCGCACACAACAGAGGCCGAATGGAGCACGCTCACAACCGAGCAGAAGTATTGCATGCTCAAAACAAAATTCACCGTGGCGGAACGACCTTCCTCCTTCAACGTGAAGCTTGATGCTCACGAGGCAGAGCAAACCAGGATCTCGTACGACGATGGTGTGCGCGTGGACTGGGAGGACTCGTGGGTGCAATTGCGCGCGTCGAACACCGAGCCCATTGTGCGCATCATTGCCGAAGCAGCCACACGCACACAGGCCGAAGCACTGATTGCACGAGCGCAGGAGTGGGTGTAGGCCATGCGCATTATTGCAGGCACGCATAGAGGGCGTTTGCTTCCCGCCAAAGTTCACGAGGGTGTTCGCCCCACACTGGACGCCACCCGCGAGAGTATCTTCAACATGCTAGGGCATCGCGTGCAATGGCAAGGTGCAACGGTGTGCGATGTTTTTGCAGGGACGGGAGCATTAGGTATCGAAGCCCTAAGCCGCGGCGCCGCGCACTGCACGTTTGTAGAGAAACAGAGGCGTGTAGCAAAGGGAATAGAAGAGAATCTTAAAGCGTTGAAGCTTGAGCATCAGGCAAGTATAATCTTGGCAGATGCCACAGAGTTTGTGCGGGAACACCGGGATGCCTTCGATGTGATTTTTATCGATCCGCCCTATGCTTTGCACACAGAGAATGCTTTGATAGAATGCATCGCGGAGCGAGGTTTGGTGCGCCCCGGCGGACTTTGCATAGCCGAACACGATCGCTTTGAAGTACTGATCGCTCCAAGGGGTTGGCAATTGCTGGCAAACAAAACGTACGGCGATACGGTTGTGGATGTGTTTCAATCCTCGTCCTAATGCCCTATAGCAATCCAGTTAAAATTCTGTGAGCCGCTAAATCCCCAGGGCGTGTAGCGAGGATCCATTTTCACCACAAAGCCGGTACGCGATACCGAATCCAGCACCAGCGGATAGTGGTTGGATGTTTTCGCGATTTGCTTCTCGGTGCGTTGACCCACCAATTGTGTGAGCTGTGTGGTGGCAGTCATGTACACCAGCGGCGGATCCAGAAACGACTCCCGGAACTCCACAGGATCGTCGGTCGAGGCATTTCCGTACTCGATACGGAACTGCGTACCCAGCGAGTCCACAAAGCTGGCACTGTTAGAACCAAAACTATACGGAGCGTTTCGAAGGTTGCTTACCAATCGAACACTATCCTTGAGCATGCGAAGCTTTGCCTGCAAATCGGAGATAAGCTCCCGATTCAACAACAAGAACGAACTCAAGGAATCGCTTGCTTCTTTTTTGAACTCCGTGCTGGACACATACGTGCGCGTTAAGCTGAGAGCTTTTTCCTGCACATAGTTATTGAAGCCCAAGAAGGTGATAGTGGCAATGATGATGGTGATGAGCGTAACAATAAAGGTTACCCAGGTTAGCACCCAACGAATGCCTTTGTCCTTTACGCGCAGCCAGATGTTGTCGTAGTCTTCCGTGGCAAGAAAGGCGCGAGGCCGCTCGCGATGCTCATCGCTCGGTTGCGTTGGTGAGTTAAACTCGCTTGCCATAGTGCCTCCAAAAAAACAAAGGTATTGCGAATTGGTGTACAGCGCGGCTGTATTCCACAGTCGAACTGCCTACCGGTGCCGGACATCTCGGCGCCAAAATTACTCACTGTACTCGCACTCTGCGCTTCGGGCAGTTCTCTCACCTGTATTTTCTCATCCACGAGAAGTGATCACGCACCAGTCTGTGGCGTTCTTCGGTAAGGTACTCTAAAAAAGATTCCGCTACCGGAGACAAGCGCTTGGATGCCAGCCACACCAGTCTCCACTGCGAGGTAATGGGAAAGTTCTTCATACCGATGATATGCAGCGAGCCGGCCTCCAACTCACGATGAATTCCCACGAGCGGAATGATGGATACGCCCAGACCCGCAAGCACCGCCTGTTTGACGGCCTCGTAGGAACTCAGTTCCAGTTTCTTGCGCGCAGGCAAGTCGTACTGCTCGGCAAAGCGCTCCAGCAATGTGCGCGTCCCGGAGCCCACCTCGCGGTAGATCAGAGGCATGGTTTGCAGCTGCTCCCAGTTCCTGCTTCGCTGCGGCGAAGATGCTTTGGTATTGGCCACCACAAAGAGCTTGTTCTCCATGATGTCCAGCGTATTCACCTTCAACGAGTCCGGCAGAATAGACATCACGGCAAAATCAATTTCGTTCTTCTCTAAGCTCTCCACCACGCGCGCTTTGTTGGTAACATCGATCTGCCATTCAATACCGGCATGCTTGGTATAGAACTCGCTGATTAGCGTTGGCACAAAGTATTGCGCTGTAGAAACAATGGATAACCGCAGGCGTCCGGACATCTGCCCTTTGTACGCTTGGGTTTTGAAATCGATGGCATATACTTCGTCGATAATTCTCTCGGCCGCACGGGCAATCTCCTGCCCGAACTCCGTTACATACAGTTTGCGGCCCACCACTTCCACCAACGCCACATCGAACTGCTCCTGAAACTGACGCAACTGTATGGAAACCGCCGGCTGCGAGAGGTTCAGCTCGGCCGCAGCTTTTGTGATGCTACCCGTTCGGGAAATGGTGAGGAATATTCGCAGTTGGTGAAGAGTGTAGTTCATAGGCAAAACAGTTATCGATTGACGGGGGCATGCTTAGGGCGCAGCAGGTTCCGGTGATTTGTGGTTTGTGACTCTGACTCTGATGCTGATGCTGATGTTCATTTTGAATCATAAGTTTTACTTATGATTACCATGGTAAACTTAAATAGAAGTAAATGAATGCAAAGCCGGATCTTTGCACGAATTGTTTCACCGCAACAGCACAAAAACATGGCAAGAATTACAGTAGCATACGGAGACGGAATCGGACCGGAGATCATGGACGCAACACTGCGCATTTTAGATGCAGCAGGAGCAGATATTCAGGTGGATACCATCGAGGTTGGAGAGAAAGTGTATTTGTCCGGAAACACCTCCGGTATTGCAAAAGAATCATGGGATATTATTCGCCGGAACAGTGTGTTCCTGAAAGCGCCCATCACCACTCCTCAAGGCGGCGGCTACAAGAGCTTGAACGTGAGCATTCGCAAGTTCCTTGGCTTGTATGCCAACGTGCGTCCTTGCGTGAGTTACCATCCCTTCGTAACCACAAAGCATCCGAACATGGATGTGGTGATTATTCGCGAAAACGAAGAAGACTTGTACGCGGGCATCGAGCACCAGCAAACAGACGAAGTGGTGCAGTGCTTGAAGATCATTTCGCGTCCGGGCTGCGAGAAGATTGTTCGCTATGCATTTGAGTACGCAAAGCACAATGGTCGCAAGAAAGTAACCTGCTGCACCAAGGACAACATCATGAAGCAGTCCGATGGATTGTTCCATCGCGTGTTCGACGAGATAGCAGCCGAGTATCCGGAAATCAAGAACGATCACTTTATCGTGGACATCGGAGCTGCACGTTTGGCCGATACGCCCGAGCAGTTCGACGTAGTGGTATTGCCCAATCTGTATGGCGATATTCTCTCTGATGTGGTGGCGCAAATTGCCGGCTCGGTGGGCTTGGCGGGCTCGTCGAATGTGGGTCCTACATGTTCGATGTTCGAAGCTATTCACGGCTCGGCTCCACTCATCGCAGGGCAGAACATTGCCAATCCATCGGGCTTGCTGAACGGCGCGCTCATGATGCTCCATCACTTGGGTCAGCATGATGTGGCCGAGCGCATTGCCAACGCATGGCTCTGTACTATCGAGAAAGGTATTCACACGGCAGACATCTACACCGAAGGCGTGAGCACACAGAAAGTCGGTACCAAAGAATTCGCGCAAGCGGTGATCGACAACTTGGGCAACGTGCCCGCGCAGTTGAAGCCGGCTGCACGCGCCACCGGTACAATTCCTGTGATCGCAACATGGACACCCCGTCCGCCGGCAGATAAGAAGCTGCTTGGTGTGGATGTGTTTTTGCATCACGCGAATCGCGACCCCAACACAATAGCCAACAGTCTTTCATCAATCACCATCGACGGCGCAGCCTTGAACATGATCACCAACCGTGGCATCAAGGTATGGCCGGACGGTTTTGAAGAGACCTTCTGCACCGACCACTGGCGTTGCCGTTTCATGGCTCCGGAAGGCGCGTCGCTTTCGCCGCGCACACCGGTAGAACTTATGACAGCCGTGATGGATGCGGGATTCGACGTCATCAAGTCCGAGAACCTGTACAGCTTCGACGGCAAGAAAGCGTTCTCGCTTGGTCAAGGGCAGTAGAACATGCTCCTTGCTCGCGGCAATGCTGCGGGCTGCTCACCACTCACCACACACCACACAAGCGAACAGGTACAACACGTTCGTACAGCAATTCCAACGGCGCATCATGTATGTGCCGTTGGTGTTTTGTGGCCACCGCCAAGAATGTTAGCCTGATGCATCACGCGGCATTTACGCCTTCCGCCGTGTTAAACGAGCACTGTTGTGTATTTTCACAGCACTTGATTAGCAATGCTCTACACGCGTTGATCCATGGAAAAAATTGTTGTGATTGGTGCCGGCGGATTCGGCCGAGAAGTGCTCTGGTTGCTTCGCGATATCAACAACCACGCGCCCGCGTGGGACGTAGTAGGCATGCTGGACGATTATGCCGATGCATCGCAGATCGATGGCGTACCTCTGCTGGGCAAAGTGCAGCGCTTTGCGGAGTTCGACGACTGCCGTTTTGTGATTGCCTTTGGCAGCCCCGAATCTAAAGCGAGTGTTGTGCGCGAACATCTTGCGCCGCTTGATCCGTCTCGGTTTGCAACTCTCATACACCCCACTGCCATTGTGGCAGATAGCGCCGTGATCGGCCCGGGCGGTATAGTCTGCGCATACAGTGTGATATCCATCAACGCCACACTTGGCGCGCATGTGTCCGTAAACCTTAGTTGCACGATCGGTCACGATTCCGTGCTCGGTGATTTTTGCTCGGTGATGCCCGGCTCGAATATCTCCGGCAATGTGCGCTTAGGACAAGCCGTGTACATGGGAACCGGCGCGAAAATTATTCACCGAGTGGATGTGGGCGACGAAAGCACTGTTGGTGCGGGCTCGGTGGTTATCAAGAGTATAGAAGCCAAACAAACAGTGTTCGGAAATCCGGCCCGAGCTACCTTACACAAGTAACACACCCATCATACCGTACAATTACCATGAGCGATCTGGAACGACTACAATCCGCTTTTGCAAATGCGCTTGGCATTGATGCCGCGCGCATCAACGACGAGCTTGCTTATCAGCAGATTCCCGAGTGGGACTCTATTGCCCACATGGTGCTGATTAGCGAGATCGAACAAGAGTTCGATATAAGCTTAGACACCGACGAAGTAATAGACCTAAGCAGCTTTGCCAAGGCCAAAGAGATTTTGTCAAAGTATAACCGCACCTTTTGATGTTGCTGCAAAACAAAACCGTTCTGGTAACCGGTGCTACCCGAGGCATTGGAAGAGCAGTGTGCGAAGCCTGCGCTGAGCAGGGCGCCCGGCTTATTGTGACCGGCAGGAACGAGGCATTGCTTGCCGACGTCGTTGCTTCGCTTCCGGGCGCGGAGCATCTGCACTACGTGATGGATGTAACGAACGACGACAATGTTAAAGCCGTGTTCGACGATTTACTGCAAAAGAAAATCTTTGTGGACTGTGTCGTGAACAACGCCGGTGTAATGATCGATGCCACACTGCAAATGGCAACGATGGACGTGTACGAACAGATCTACAAGGTGAATGTTCAGGGATCGATATCCGTTGCACAAAAAGCCATAAAGCACATGCTGCGTAAGCGATCGGGAAGCATTATCAATTTGAGTTCGATCATCGGCACGAACGGCAACGCGGGGCAAACTATCTATGGTTCCAGCAAGTCTGCCATAATCGGTTTTACTAAAAGTTTGAGCAAAGAGCTTGCGCCTTTGGGCATTAGAGTGAACGCGGTGGCTCCCGGATTTATTGATACCGACATGACTGCCGGCATGGACGAAAAGTTCTACAAAAAGAATGTAGAGTCTATTGGTATGCGCCGCATCGGCACGCCGCAAGATGTTGCCCGAGTGGTTGTGTTCCTGGCCTCCGATCTATCCGGGTATGTTACAGGACAAGTAATCGGAGTTGACGGAGGCATGGTGATCTGACATGGAACTGTATGAAGCTGCGCTCGGTAACGTGGCGCTGAAATTTATCGACGGCGAATCCGGTGCGCACAGCACTCTTGGCTCGCTGCCCCAAATTCATACAGACCCCGACGATACCGGGCTTGTGTTTGTGTATTGCGATAATACCATCGAGTCTGTTGCCGCGTTTTGGTCGCTCATGTCTCAGCCGCACACGTTGGCTTTGCTTCCGCGTACCTTGGCGCCGCAGTTGAAACTCACATTAGAGAACCGCTACAAGCCGCGGTACATCATTGATTCAAGCCGAGCGCAGGTAGACGGCTACAGTGCCACCGCTCAGAACACAAGTACACTTTTTCGCGCCGACAATCCGGCAAAGTACAGCATTCATCCCTCCGTGAAGGTATTGCTGAGCACCTCCGGCACCACGGGCTCACCGAAGTTTGTAAAACTCTCGGAACAGAATCTGCTGAGCAATGCAAAGGCTATTGCCCTCTACTTGCCGATGAACAGCAATGATGTTACTCCGCTGAATCTTCCCATTCACTATTCCTACGGATTGTCTGTGCTTACAGCCAACGCCATTGGCGGAGGCGCAATTGCAACTATACCGTACGATATACTGCGTCCGGAGTTTTGGCGCATGTTTACAGAGCTGGGATGTACCAGCATTGCCGGCGTACCGTATGTGTACGAGATGCTCAAGCGCATCGGCTTTCTTACTAAGCAGTATCCCGCGCTTCGGTATTGCACACAGGCCGGAGGGCGATTAAAAGATTCTCTGATTCGGGAGTTTGCCGAATACGGACTGGCGAACAACGTGCTTTTCTATGTGATGTACGGAGCTACGGAAGCAACGGCGCGAATGTCGTATCTGCATCCCTCGTTGTTGCCGGATAAGTGCGGATCTATAGGCAAGCCTATACCCGGTGGTTCCTTTGCAATAGACAACGCCACAGAAGAGTTGCTCTATAGCGGCCCGAATGTGTTTGGCGGATACGCGGAGTCGTACCACGATTTACATTTCTACGATGCTCCCGAGTGGCTGCACACCGGAGACATTGCCACCACAGACAGCGATGGATATTATTACATCAAAGGTAGAAGTAAACGAATCGTGAAACTTTTTGGCAACCGAGTAAATCTGGACGAGCTGGAAGTGTTTGTAAGCACTGCCCTGAGCGCTACCGTGAAATGCACCGGAAGCGAGGATGCACATGTTGTGGTGTGGTGTTGCGAAGATTCCGTGGACAGTACCGCAGTGAAGCAGTGCTTGCAGCAAGAGTTTAAACTGCATCCCTCGGTGGTGCGCTTCCAACATCTGGATGCCTTTCCGCTGACATCGGCAGGAAAGATTGATTACATGGCACTGACGGAGAGAAGTACCCATGATTGATGTATTCAACATCGAGCAATACTCGCTGGATCGTACAGCCAAAGCGGAGTTTCTCTTTCCTGCTTTGCGTGGGTTGCACGAACATCATCTGCAGCACTCCAAAGAGTATGCATCTGTTACGGCCACACTCTTCCCGCATCATGCAAGCGCCACAAGCATCGAAGAGCTGCCGTTCTTGCCGGTGTCGGTGTTCAAGAACTACCAACTGAAAAGCGTAGCTGACGAAGAGATCATCAAGGTGCTCACATCCAGCGGAACCACAGGGCAGGCGGTGAGCCGCATTTATTTGGATAAGCACACTGCTCAGATGCAAACCAAAGCATTGTCGAAAATTATCGGCCATGTGGTTGGCACGAAGCGGTTGCCTATGCTGATCGTCGATTCCAAAAGTGTATTGTCGAATAGAGCAAGCTTCTCTGCTCGCGGCGCAGGCATCTTGGGTTTATCTGTGTTCGGCAAGGACCACACATATGTGCTGGATGATAATCTGGAGCTCATGGAACCCGTTCTGGAGGAGTTCCTGCAAACGCACTCCGGCCAACCGGTGTTGATCTTCGGATTTACCTTTATGGTGTGGCTGTATCTTTACTCCGCCTCGCTATCCGGGAAGTACGATTTGAGTCAAGCCATCCTGATCCATAGCGGCGGGTGGAAGAAGCTCGTAGATCTTTCGGTAGACAACGAAACATTCAAGCAGAAGCTTCGCGAAAAGTTTGGATTGCAGCAGGTGTATAATTTCTACGGCATGGTTGAACAGGTTGGTTCGGTGTTTCTGGAGAACTCCGACGGCTCGTTGCACTGTCCGAACTTTGCCGATGTTATTATTCGCAACCCCGTGGACTTCAGCGTGCAGAAAGAAGGAGAACCGGGCTTGATACAGGTGCTGAGCACTCTGCCGCACAGTTATCCGGGGCATTCACTGCTTACGGAAGATCTTGGCGTGCTCACGGGCACAGACTCCGCATCCAATGGTTGGAAAGGACGCAGTTTTAAAGTGTTGGGACGTGCCAAGAAGGCAGAGCTGCGAGGTTGCAGCGACACATTTACTTCGCCAAAGCGATGATAGTAGAAACCTTGGTTCCCTCCATGGGGCAAACGCACATTGATGCACTGTTCGACGGCAGTAGCAGGGAGTATGTGCTTCGGCCATATGATACACTCACGCTTGAGTTTCTCAACGATGTATCACGGCGCATTATTACCGATGCCAAGCTGAAGTCCAGAGCAGAGTATGTGGCGCTGGCATTCTGGCTGCGCAAGAGTGTGTTGCTGCGAATCAAGGACGAGAATAAACATCTGTTCGAAACAGAGAGTGTGCGCGTAAGTCCACTGGGAACGGTGCTGCACATATGCCCGGCGAATGTAGATACCATGTTTCTGTATAGCATGGCGGTATCGCTGCTGATGGGCAACAGAAATATTCTCAAGGTGTCCAAACGAACAGACTCCGAGGAGCTGTTCCGGCTTTTCGCCATCCTTAATGAAGCCATAACCACACCGAAATTTCAGTGCTTTGCTTCGTACATCCGCATCATTCAATATCAACGCAACGATCACATAAACGAAGCGCTGTCCATGATGGCAAACTGCCGCGTGATTTGGGGCGGCGATGCTACCGTGGCCGCGTTCAAAAGTGTGCGTACGGCACCACGCACCAAGGACCTTGCCTTTGCCGATCGTATATCTGTGCTCGTGCTGAAGAGCGCATCAGTGCTGGGTTTGAAGGGCGCCGACATGGACGAGTTTGTGCAAAAGTTTTACAATGATACGTATACCTTCGATCAGCTTGGCTGTTCATCGCCGCAAACGATTCTTATGGTGGGTACGCAGCAGCAAAACGCTGAGTGCGTGAAATTACTCAGCGAAAAACTGACCCGGATGGTGCAGGAAACCTTCGCTGTAGACGCCGCATCGCTGGGTGGTTTGAAATTTAATCGCCGCGTAGAGGATGCAATGGAAGGCAGGATCGAAACAGTGGCAGGGAATAGTCTGTGCACCTTTGCGTATGCGGCAGAAGGAACTGATGTGGAGTCGATGAAAAGTTGCGGTGGCGGGTATTTTTATGTGCGCCAGGCGGAATCAGTGGAGCAGCTGGGCATTCCGCGCTCGTCCAAGATTCAGACGGTAGCATACTTCGGCATCAGCGACGGGGAAAAGAATATGTTGATCGATGCCGCCATGGGCGAAGGCATCGACCGCGTGGTTCCATTAGGACGAGCGCTGGAATTCAATTACGTGTGGGACGGCTACAATTTACTCGACGAGTTGAGCAAGAAGGTACAAGTGTATTGAGGGTGAGTTGAGATTGTATTGCTAGGTAAAGAACGTCTAAAACACAAACAACCTCCCAACCCGCTCGCAGTAGAATCATTACACGGAATAGCCGGCAATAACCGCGGCACGGCAGATGTATAGGAGTTCCATAAGGGGCTGTATTCAAAAGCAAAAAGCCATAGCATTGTGTGCTATGGCTTTTTTGTTCAATGTCAAAATCAAGATTGCACCGCAGAAACTAACCAAGTGATTTAACGGTTTTCCGCGTACAACTTCGAAACATCGGAGGCGTTGATGGCACGGTAATACACGCGTACATCATCAATGTTTCCTTTAAAAGGTCGCGTAGAATTGCGCTCAAGACCGATGCGAATAGGAGCAATATTATCCACGTTCTGAGCAAGCTCAGAGTGGTATTCCTCAAGTACAAGACTTCCGTCGATGTAATACCGCAACATTTGTGTGGTGCGCTCGAATACCGCCACTACATGGTGCCAGCGGCCATCATCAAGCGCTTGTTTTTCATACGTGACATCGCTGAATGAACCTTTAGATCCGAACTGCGTATTGAACTTATTGCCTTCGCGAATAGTGAGCTGCCATCCAAGCATACCGCCACTGCTTTCATTTTGCGCCTTGCATACAATTCCGGCGTATTCATCTTGACTATATCGTGTTGCTTCCGGTGAATTAAAAAGGCGAATCCATGCTGAGACGGAAACGTTCTTTGCTACGGGCAAGGCTAATACAGGAACGTGATCCACTTGTACAAAGGAAGTGGTTGTGCCATCTACAGACAGAGACTGCAAAGCGGGAGTGGAACGGCCATCGCCATAACTCACTCTGCCGGGTACGGCCGAGTGACGATAATCGCTATAATCTTGAACAGAGTTATTCATCTTCATCCAAAGCATCGTATCGGATGGTATGCCGGGAGTAGGATCTGTGGTGTAAAAGCACCCGGTAGTAAAAAGAAGGCAGCATGTGCCTAAAGCGACGAGGAGTTTCATGAATCACCTCTTGGGATGGTTGAAAGGTCCCTAGAAGTTAGGTCGCGTGAGTTTGTAAAAAAAATAATTATACAACACCGGAGTAAAACGCTGTAATTAAAGAAGAAATCCACTCTTTTAGTATAAGCCGGCACGAGTGTGCGGTGAATTAGCCGGTACGTGCTGCAAAAAAAAAGCACAACCCAAGGGCTGTGCTTTTCATCGAATCATTGCTGTGCGGAAGACGGGACTTGAACCCGTACGCCTCGCGGCGCCACCCCCTCAAGATGGTGCGTCTGCCATTTCGCCACTTCCGCAGTACACGTTTGCTTGGATTGCTTGTTTCACTCACAACACGACCTGCTATAGCCGGCCGCCGCAAACGGGACTGCAAAAATACTCCTCGCGCGACCTCAATGCCAAACACTATTTGCCGCCCGCTTACAACCCACGCACGCTCATAGCTACCACCGCCGGCTACCACCGCCGGCTCACGTCGCCAGTTCATACTGCCAACTCACACTGCCGGCTCACACTGCCGGAAAGCGGCACGTTGCTCGAACCGGTTTGCGCTGCGCTGCCGCATGATCTATCTTCGTCCATGAAATCAGCCCCATCACACTCAACGGCCGTTGTTCTGCTTATCGTGACCGCTCTTTTGTGGTCGATAGGTGGCGTGCTTATCAAATCGGTGCAGTGGCATCCGCTGGCTATAGCGGGAGGTCGCGCGGCTTGTGCGGCACTAGTGATGTTGTTCTCGATCGTTGTGCTCGAGAAGCGCCGGCCGCATTTTCATTTCTCATCTGCCCAAGTGGGCGGCGCATTGTGTTACGCGGCCACGGTGTCGCTGTACGTATCGGCAAACAAACTCACCACTAATGCCAACGCCATAGTGCTGCAGTACACTGCGCCAATCTATATCGTGCTTTTCGGCGCGTGGTTTCTTAACGAGCACGTTCAAAAGCGCGACGTTATCGCCACCTCAGTGGTGCTTGCGGGCATGACACTTTTCTTCGTGGACAAACTCTCGGCAGACAACACACTCGGCATTGTGCTGGCCGTGCTAAGCGGCGTTAGCATGGGATGGATGGTGCTCTTCTTACGCAGGCAAAAAGATACCTCGTCCATAGAGTCTATGCTACTGGGCAATATCCTTACTCTGCTCATAGGTTTGCCTTTTATGTTTTCCTCACCCATGCCGGACACGCAGGGGCTCAGTTTTGTTGCTCTGCTTGGTGTGGTGCAGATAGGTATACCCTATGTGCTGTACGCGCATGCGCTCAAAAGCGCAACGGCAATGGAGGGCGTGGTACTTACTATGCTCGAGCCCATTTTATCACCGGTGTGGGTGATGATCGTACTGCAGGAAACGCCGGGCCCTTGGGCATTGATTGGCGGTGTGATTGTGCTCGTGGCCGTTACCGTGCGCGCTGTGCTGGCGGCGCGAAGCACAGCAGCGTAATCAAGAGCTTTGTAACCCGCACACAGCTCTTACATACTGCGGCGATATTGCCCGCCTACTTGATACAAGGCCGCGGAGAGCTGGCCAAGACTGCACACTTTGGATGCTTCCATCAGCGCCTCGAAGATGTTTCCGTTGGCTACCGCAACGCGCTTCACCATGCGTAGTGCTTCGGCTGAGCGCTCGGAATTTCGCTGTTGAAAGGCGCGTACGTTCCTGATCTGACGATCTTTTTCTTCGGTGGTAGAGCGAATCACTTCTGCGGGAATAATAGTCTTGGAGCCGTCTTTGCTCAAGAAGGTATTCACACCGATGATAGGATACTCGCCGCTGTGTTTCTGCATTTCGTAGTACAATGATTCTTCCTGAATCTTGTTTCGCTGATACATCATCTCCATGGCGCCCAGTACCCCGCCACGCTCGCTGATGCGATGAAACTCGGCATACACTGCCTCTTCCACCAGGTCGGTAAGTTCTTCTGTAATGAACGAGCCCTGCATGGGGTTCTCGTTCTTGGCCAGGCCAAGCTCTTTGTTGATGATAAGCTGAATGGCTACGGCACGGCGCACGGACTCCTCCGTGGGAGTGGTAATGGCTTCGTCGTATGCATTGGTGTGCAGCGAGTTGCAATTATCGTAAATGGCGTACAACGCTTGCAGTGTGGTGCGAATGTCGTTGAAGTCGATCTCTTGAGCGTGCAGCGAGCGGCCCGATGTTTGAATATGATACTTCAACATTTGCGAGCGCTCGTTTGCGCCGTACTTGAGCTTCATGGCTTTTGCCCAAATGCGTCGTGCCACGCGTCCGATCACCGCATACTCGGGGTCGATGCCATTGCTGAAGAAGAAGGAAAGATTGGGAGCGAAGTCGTCGATATTCATACCGCGCGACAGATAATACTCCACATAGGTAAAGCCGTTCGAGAGCGTGAGCGCAAGCTGTGTGATGGGGTTCGCACCGGCTTCGGCAATGTGATATCCGCTGATGGATACCGAGTAGAAGTTGCGCACTTTTTGATCGATGAAATACTGCTGCACATCGCCCATCATGCGCAGGGCAAACTCCGTAGAAAAGATACACGTGTTTTGCGCCTGATCTTCTTTGAGAATATCGGCTTGCACGGTGCCGCGAACGCTTTGCAATGCACGGGCCTTGCATTCGGCATACACTTCGGCAGGCAATACTTCATCGCCGCTGCAGCCCAAGAGCATGAGGCCCAAACCGGTATTTCCTTCGGGTAACTCCTCGCCGGAGGCAGCGCCGTAAAACGGAGAGGGTAAGCCATGCGCGGCGTACATGGCCGTGATCTTTTCGCGAACGGAGTCTTCCATGCCGTGCTCTCGAATGTACTTCTCGCATTCTTGGTCGATGGCTGCGTTCATGAAGAATGCAAGTATCATGGGCGCCGGACCGTTGATAGTCATCGATACCGACGTGGAAGGTGCGCTTAAATCAAAGCCCGAATACAGTTTCTTTGCGTCGTCTACGGTGGCGATGCTTACGCCCGAGTTACCCACTTTACCGTAAATGTCCGGACGCTCTGCAGGGTCTTCGCCGTACAGGGTAACGGAATCGAAGGCAGTAGATAAGCGGGCTGCGGGCATGCCATGACTAAGGTAATGGAAGCGTTTGTTCGTGCGTTCCGGTGCGCCTTCGCCGGCAAACATGCGCGTGGGATCTTCGTTTGCTCGCTTAAAGGGATACACGCCGGCTGTGTAGGGGAATTCACCGGGAAAGTTCTCCTGCATGGACCAGCGAACAATCTCACCCCAATCCTCGAACTTGGGAACGGCGATTTTCGGTATGCGGCTTTGTGAGAGGGACTCGATGAAGTTTTGCACCTTGATGGTCTTGGAGCGAACAGTGTAGGAAAATTCCTCACCCTGATAGTTCTCTTTCTTGGACTGCCATTCCTCCAGAATGCGCCGTACTTCCGGGCGCAGATGTTCTACCAGCTCATTGTACCGCGATTGTAGAGCCTCTATAGCTACTGCTGTATGATCGGATGTGCTGTTCTGCATTGCTAAAGGGTAAAACGTGGAGAAACAGTATTTATCAGTCTTGCTTCGAATATGGACGAGTGATGATTTGTTTCCATTGGCATCACAAAAGGTACCGGAGAACAACGCTCGCATAGGCGGCAAAAATAGGGCAATTCGCGCACTAATCGGGCCGCTTCCGCACCGCCATGAGCCGGCGGAATAGGCGTTCCGGCCCCAGTGCTTTCATAAATGCGCCACGCGGCCAAGTACTATGCGAATGGGAGCACAATGTTGCATGAAGTTTGCATGAAGTTCATGTTTCCGAATTCACACACAATGCTCAAAAATTCATTGTGAGTATTTCTTTCGTGGTGTATTTTGACCAACCATAGTACTCCGCGGTACACAAACAGTACAAACGCTGTACAAAAGAGGGAACGTGTTCGGGGATTCAAAGAACACATCGAAACCGGGGAAAAGCCGGTAAAAACAGGGAAAATTGAAAAAAACGAACTATTTTTTTACTTAACGCAGGTGGTAGGCTTATGCGACGACTGATTTTTATTACGTCTTTGGTCCTCCTTTTTTGCTTGGGATCTCTCTCCACATTTGCTTTTGAAATGGAGCTGAGCAACGTCTCCAAGAATGTCGCGATGGGTAAGCGGCAATTGTACCTGTTTGCGTACGAGATTGTAAAAGCCGACGACGAAGCCGGCTTCTTCCTCTCCGAAGCGAACATGAAAAAACTTCGAATTATCAACTTAGGCCCGGTAGTAAATACCAAAGGCTTAGACTATGCTCCTACAGTGTCGGCCGACGGTCGTACCCTGTACTTTGTGAGCGATCGTCCGGGCTCCATGTTGAACAAGAGCGGCGATCCTTCCCACGACTTCTGGGCATCCAAGAAGTTAGAGAACCTGGATTCCACGTTCTTTCCGCCGTATAATATCGATACCGTTCACCAGTTTGGGCCCGAGCTCAGTGTGAACTCCCGCCGTAACGAAGGCGTGGCATCGATTTCCGCGGACAATCAAACATTGGTATTTACCGCATGTTTGCGCCCCGATGGTCTTGGGGATTGCGATTTGTATATCTCTGATGTTGAGGGTGAAGTTTGGGGCAAGCCTCGGAATTTGGGTCGTGAGGTAAACTCGGTTCGTTGGGACTCGCAGCCCTCAATCACCTCCGATAAAAACCGCATTTATTTTGCCTCCAATCGTCCCGGACCGAATGGCGACGACAACTACGACATTTGGTACACAGACCGTGATGAATCCACCGAAAAGTGGAAAGCTGCAGAGCCCCTCACAGCTATCAACACATCGGGCAAAGACTGGTCTCCGTTCATCGGCGCCGACAACACCACGTTGTTCTTCGCTTCCGATGGGCACAAGCCGAATATCGGAGGTTTGGACTTTTACTATGTAAAGAAGACGGGAACGGACGCGCAAGGCAAAGACACATGGTCCAAGCCGGTGAATCTTGGTGCGCCCATCAACACAAAGGAAAACGAGTCGTTCATTTCTCTTCCTGCTTCCGGCGACGTTATGTATTGGTCGTCCGAGCGTGAGGATATAGCCGGAGCTCAGGGTAAATACGACGTCTTCATGGCATTCGTACCTACCTTCTTTAAGGCTGCTCAGGTGAATGTTCAAGTAGTGGATGAGTGCACCGGTGCAAATATTCCTGCAGCTGTTGCTATTACCAACGAGCTCACAAAGCGCCGCCTTAGCGATAGCGTAAACTTCAACGAAAAAGTTTATCAATCGATTTTCGGTAACAACGATTTTGGCAATCCCAAAGATTCCATCAACGATGTTAATCTGGAGATTGTGGCTTCCAGCGCTCGTTACGGCGAGAAGAAGACCATTCTTAATATCAAGAAGCCCGGTATCACGACCGAGAAGAACGATGCTGACAAGCCCGATGTGTACAACGTAACCATCAAGTTGGGTCAGCGCCCGCAGCTTATTCCTGATGTAGCGCAATCTGCGTATGCAAAAGAGAATCCCACGGATGCAGAAATGCAGGCGTTCAAAGGATTGGTTATGCGCCAGGTGGCATCCATTCAATTGCACCCGCTGTTGAACTATGTGTTCTTCGACATGGGTAAGTCGTCAATCCCCGGCAGATATATTTTGTTCAAGTCGCCGGCACAAACACAAGGATTCTCCGACGAGCGTATCCCCGGCGGAACTTTGGAGAAATACTATCACGTTCTCAATATCTTCGGATATCGCTTGACAAAGAATCCCGATGCGAAGATTCGTATCGTTGGATGCACAGACAACAACACCCTGCAAACATCCGCGGCCGAAAAAACACCCGGTCTCTCCAAAGAGCGTGCGACCATCGTGTACAACTACCTGCGCGACATCTGGCAAATCCCGGAAAGCCGCATGAAACTTGAGTTCCGCGACTTCCCCGAGTTGCCCTCGAATCCCAAGGATTCCATGGGTATTGTAGAGAATCGCCGCACGGAAATTATCTGCGAAGACTGGGAAGTAATCAAGCCTATTATCGATCGCGATCCTAAGGTATTTCCTCAGCCCGAGGAAATGACATGGGGACTTCGCAACGGTATCGAGGATGATCTGGTAGCAAGCCGCCGCGTTGAAATTCTCCGTGAAGACAAGCCCTGGGCTACTATCAAGGACATTGGTACCACTCAAGCTTCGGTTAAGTACGACTGGCAAAACGAGTCGGGAGCGTATCCGGACACAACATCCAAGACCGGCGTTTCTACTACAAACAAGAGTATCTACAACTTGGCTCCGTACAAGGCTCGCTTGGTGGTTACATCAAAGCAAGGCTCCGAGTGCGAATCGCCGTGGGTAACCGTTCCGGTGAAGTACATCAAGACACAATGCGGTGCTGTAGACAAAACAGCAGGATCGTCGGGCAAGGACTCAACGCTCGAGAAATACAACCTGATTCTGTTCCCCTTCAACAGCGCGCAAGCAGGTCCTCGTAACGAGCGCATCCTGAACGACTACGTGTACAAGCGTTGCTTCCTTACATCCAAAGTTGATGTGGAAGGACACACAGATGTTGTGGGTATGTTCGATGCTAACAAGCGCTTGTCGGAAGCTCGTGCCAAGACAGCAAACGACGGTATCAAATCCAAAACCAAAGGTGTAGGCTCGCTCTCTACCCGCGGCGTTGGTGAAGACGATCCGTTGTACGACAATGCAATTCCCGAAGGCCGCTTCTACAATCGTACGGTGAAGATCGTAATCCAAACACCTCTCGAAGACGCAAAGCTTTGCGATGAGCAGAAGTAACAGCTGCAACAAGGCAATACGAAGCTGACAAAAGTAGAGTAAAGCCCACTGCACTTGCGCTATACATTCAAGACCTGTCCCTTATCGGGGCAGGTCTTTTTTTTATGACAACAAACCTGTTGATACAGCTGTGAGTAGATTTGTCCGCCCATAGTTCATATGATAGCTACATGGTCATACACATAGTCATCGCTGTTTTGGTAGTAGTGCTCCTTGCGCTGCTGTACGCCGCGTACAAGGTGCACTTTGTGCTCCCGTACTTGGCAATCAGACCCTCTCGCATGAAAGTTGAGGATCTGGTAAAACGATTTGGAACACCAAACGTGGCTGAGCTTTATGGTTTGCAACCCGAGCGCGTGTCACTGCCCATGCGCGATGGATGCACATTGGATACATGGATACTTCGTTCACCGGATGCTCTGGGCACAGTGATTGTACTTCATGGAATTGCCAGCTGCAAAGAAATGGTGGCACCGCGAATAGCGAAGTATCTGGCATTCGGATATAATGTGGTGGCGTATGATTCCCGCGCCAACGGCCTGAGTGGCGGCGAGTTCTGCACTCTGGGGTATCGCGAAAAGTACGACGTGATTGATTGTCTTGATATCATTGAAGCCGAGTATGGCCTGCAAGGGCCCTACGCAATACATGGTTCGTCGATGGGTGGAGCAGTGGCGTTGCAAGCCTTGGAGATTGAGCCCAGACTTCGTTGCGGCGTGATCGTCTGTGCGTTTGCATCACTGCGAGAAACAGTGGGCGACTACATGCTGCGCCTGTACTCTATACGATGGAGCAGCGTTGTGGAGTATATCATTGCCCGAAGCGAAAGCATAGCCGGCTTCAAAGTGACGGATGTTCTGCCCGAGCGCGCGGCTCAAGGAGTGCGCCAGCCGGTGTTGGTTGTGCACGGAGACCGAGACGAACGTGTGGGCCTTGAATACGGCAGGCGAAACTATCGCAGTCTTGCCTCTGAAGACAAAGAACTGTTTGTGGTAGAAGGCGCGGGTCACCTGAACATTGCTGAGATAGGCGGCGCCTTGCTCGACGAAAAAATTCACGGCTGGATAAACACACATCTTCACCGCCAGCGCTGAGCGAGGAGCTTGTACGGCACTCCGCGTGCACCGGCACGTGATACTCTTACTCTACGAGCATAAATCGCCGCGCCACCACGCCGGTAGAGGATCGGAAGATGGCCATGTACGCGCCGTTATACACCTGCGGGGTGTGATGGTCGTAGCGAACTACAGTTTCGCCCGTATTGATGTTCTGCGAAAAACTATCGATGCTTCTACCAATGGCGTCGACGATTTCTACGTGTAGAGTATCGTCCACGTCCGATTGCACCCGCCATAATAGTTCCGCGCTTGTATAGCAGGGATTGGGTAGTGTTTGACTTACCTGTAAGGGCTTTACATACGTGCCGCCATGATCGATGCTTGCAGAAATGAAGATCATGGAGTCTGCGGCGCAGGGTGTGTTGCCTATACGAATGTTCTGCAACAACAGCGTGCAGACCGAGTCCGAGCCGGCAAGAGCAATGCCATCCAGAAACAGCTCTGCAATGCTATCGGCGCCGGCAGGCACAACAAACTGCAAGCGATACGTGCCCACTCGCAGCATCTGAATGCGAACGCTGTCTATTCCGGCTGTGCGGCTTCGCAACGACGTGGGATAGAACATCGTGTAGTTACCTACAACTACTTCTGCTTCCACCGGGACGGGTATTGTGGTACTGACTGTACTACCAAGGCGCAGCTCGCATAGCACCGACAACGTGTCTCCAACATTAGTGCGCAGAGTATCAGGCAGCAGAGTAAAGCTTTGTGAATAGAGCGCAGGGCAGAGCAAGCACAGTGCCATAGCAATGCCCACGATGATACGACGCATGGCCACAGGGCTGCATGGCGAAGCACGTCCGGCTCTGCATGTTGATGCATCACTAATCACGCCTGCTCCGTAAATAAGATTATCTGCCAGAGGGTTTTTCGATGAGGTACGGGGCGCATGAACACTGGGCTTCTACCAACGGTTTGCTCTTCTCCGCCGACTCTTTGGAAGAGTATTGGCCTACTACCACAGCAAACTTGCCGTCTTTGTCCAGCACGTCTACGCGCATGCGTTGCTCGCGATACATCTGTGCTTCAGCGTCGGCAGTTTTACGGGCGGAATACACACCCACTTGCCAGCCCCAAGTTTTCTTTTCGTCAGACTTACCCGCAGCGGCTGCAGAGGCAGTTGATGGCGCGGCAGAAGGAACGGATGAAGGAACGGCGGTTAGAGCACCCTGATCTTTGGATGTTGCTTTCTTTGCGGATGATTCATTCACCGACACGCCTGTTGCAGTAACAGGTGTTGCCGTAGCGGATGTTGATGAATTGGCTGCTGCCGAATTGGAAGTTGCCGTATTGGCTGAGGCAGCGGGGGTTCCGGGCTTCAGCCCTTCTTTACCAATGCCCACTGTGTTCTTTACCAGGTCGTGTGCAAACACCAGATACTCGGAAAGCGCATAGGAACGTTTGAAGTTTGCGAGTTCACGCTGGGCGCGCGCGGTATCGCGGCGCAAAGCGTGGTATTGCACCAATCGCAGCTGCGCATCATCGGCCCATTCGTTCTCCGGAAAATCACGTGTGATGCGCTCATAAAGGGCCACCGCCTTAGCGCCATCCTCCGTTACCGCTGCCTGCAAAAACATCACGCCGGCATCCTCCGGCATTTCCTTGCTCAGCTCCACAAGTTCCTTGCGAACCTCGTCGGCTTTGCCATTCATGATCATGCGCAAACGCTGATACACAAACGATGTTTGAGCAACGGCTGCAAACGATGTACTAAAAAACAAAACCAAGACAACTAACCGTGTGCTGCGCTGCATGGATTTTCCGTTGATTGTAGGGCACTTTGCTGCGCCGATAGTGCATTGCATTGCACGATCGGCGCTGTCTGAATAGCTTTTACCTAAAGCACCCGGCATGGCTATCGTTGTACTCAGTATACTCATTGCACTGTAGCCCGCGCAGTTGCTTCGTAGCAGACGAATCAAAAGTAGGATTTTTCCCCTAATTTGTCGGACGAAAAAACTACCCGTGCCACTGCACCGTGCTTCATCTGGCAGACGAACAGGGTAGGTAGGTATCGGTGTCGGTAACGGTATCAGTTTTGGTATCGGTTTAGGTAAAACATAAGCCATGTAACACTGCAGCCCGGCACCTCAGCATTTCAGCTACCGCAGCATTGCGGATTATCGTATGAACTCATCGCCTCTTCGAATCATAGTAGCTGCCGGTGGAACAGGCGGGGATCTGTTTCCTGCCATAGCAGTGATTGAACAGATTCAGAAACTTCGTTCTGCCGATGTAGTGCTGTTTGGAAATCCCAATCGCATGGAGGCGCGCGTTGCACCGGAACACGGCTATGCTTTTTCTCCTCTGAGCGTTCGCGGTTACAAAGGAATACGCTCTTTGCAATCCTATGCGTTGCCCTTTACCATCGTACACTCTACTCTGCGGGTAATTGCACATATACTATCCCGGAAGCCGCATCTGGCCTTGTGTGCAGGTTCGTACATATCGTTTCCGGTGGCACTTGCCGCACGCCTTTGCAAGGTTCCGGTGGTAAGTATCGAATCCAATGCCTTGCCGGGTAAAGCAAACAGAAAAACCGCTGCCTATGCTTCGCTGATTATCGCGGCATTCGAAGAATGCAAAAAGTTTCTGCCCGCTTCGGCGGTAGCGAATGTGCGCGTGGTTGGTAATCCTATACGTACATCTCTTACTTCTCTTCCCGATCGCTCCACGGGAGCAGCAGCATTCGGGCTTGATCCATCAAAACCCACTCTGCTGGTGTTTGGCGGCTCGCTAGGCGCGCGATCTATCAACACGGTAATAGAGTCTGCCGTGCAGATGTTTGACTCAGAGGGAATTCAAGTGCTGTGGCAAACAGGTTCATCCTTTACGCCGCCTGCCCAACTTCCGCCGGGAATTCACTGCATTCCTTTTATCAACGATATGGCGTCGGCCTACGCCGCTTGCGATATGGTGGTGTGCCGATCGGGAGGGGGAACTGTAGCCGAACTAGCCGTGGTAGCTAAGCCCGCAGTGCTGGTGCCCTATCCTTATGCTGCAAACAACGAGCAGGAGCACAACGCCAAAGCCTTGGAGAATCGTGGCGGTGCAGTGATGATTCACGATGCGGAGCTCGCGCAAAAACTCCTGCCCACGGTGCTGCAAATTCTAGGTGATGATGAGCGCCGCTCGCGCATGACATCTGCTCTGCAAACCATGGCCCGGCCCAATGCCGCCCGAGATGCGGCCGCGTTGATACTGCAGATGCTTGCTACTACTAGTCCTTCTTGTAGTCCTTCTTAAGCTCGCTTGCATGAAGCTCGCCGACTAGAGTAAGGACGCTACGAAAATCTTCCGGCAGTTCCGAGCTGAACTCCATCCACTCGCCGGTACTCGGATGCGTAAATCCCAGTGACGTAGCATGCAGTGCCTGACGCGGCATGAGCTCTAAACAGCGATACGCAATGGTACGATGCTGCGCGCGAATACCGCCATACACCGGTGCATTGCCGCCGTAGGGCGCATCGCCAAGCAAGGGGTGATGCAAGTGTGAGCAGTGAACACGAATCTGATGCGTGCGTCCGGTACGCAAGCGCAATTCCAACAGAGTGAGAAAATCGAAACGAGAAAGAACGGTGTAGTCGGTAATGGCCGACTTGCCGTCGCGCTCGTTTACGGCAAACACTTTACGATCGCGTGGCGAGCGAGCTATGGGAGCATCAATAGTATCGTGATCGTTCTTCACTACGCCCCACACCAGCGCATGATACACGCGTTTGGCCGTGCGCCGCGCAAACTGCGCAGAGAGGTGCTCGGTAGCTCGGGGGTTCTTCCCGATCACCAGAATTCCCGAGGTGTCTTTATCGATGCGATGCACAATACCCGGACGCAGGGCATCGGTATCCAATACCGACTCATCATCCAGCTCGGCTTCTTCGTTGTCTTCGCTGTCTTCCTCCAGCACGATGCTCTCGCGCTGACCCAAATGATACAACACCGCATTCACCAGCGTTCCATAGCGATTGCCGTGAGCGGGATGCACTACCATGCCGGCGGGTTTGTTCACCACCAGAACATCGTCGTCTTCGTACACAACATCCAGCGGTATGTTCTCGGGGCGCAGCTCTATGGGCGGACGCTTCATGATATGGCACACGATCACATCGCCCGGCTGAACCTTGTAGCTGGACTTAATCACTTTGCCGTTCACACTCACCTTGCCATCGTCGATGGCGGTTTGAACTTTAGAACGCGTGGCGTTTCGAATAACGGTAGCTAAATACACATCGATGCGAGCCGGCTCTGCGCCTTGACCCACACGGAACTCCACTACTTGTTCTTGTTTTTCGGGATAATGAGTGCGTTCTTCGTTTTGCATGAAAAAGTATTATAATTCGGAGAGCGAAAAGTACGTTGTGTTAGTATGTGCGTTTGAGCGTGCGAGTCCGTGGTTGTTTATGAGTTCAGCGTGTTGGTGTTCACTGCCATCGATTCACTCTATGCGGAAGTGCCTTGAGCAATGCTTCGGTGCCAAGCACTGTACATCTCCATAAACTCACTCACAATAATTGCCGTTGCTCCCCACAGCGGAGCACGCGGATGAATCTTCCATTGGGGCACCACCACGCGATTGCCTTGATAGTCCCATTCTTCCTCCACCGCATGTTCGTGGTGCAGAGCCGAGAGCGGAACAACCAGAGCCTCCTCCACTTCGTCGGCGTTGCAGTGCAGTAAGCTTGCAGCGCTGCCTTGCTCATGCTCAATCCCGCCGGTGTTCCACCAAGCTACCACAGGGTGAATGATTGAATGCGACGGCGGCGTGTACAACGATGTCAATCTTCCCAATACATGCAAAGAGGCAGAGGCTATCCCAACTTCTTCGGAGGTTTCCCGCAGAGCCGCTTCAACAACCGTCTCGCCGTTTTCAATTCTTCCGCCCGGAAAGCTCCACTGTCCCTTGTGCGTAGGCAAGTGTGCACTTCGCAGAGTAAGAAGCATCGCGGGCTCCGCGCCATGCGGGCAGAGAGTAAGCAACACAGCATTCTGACGAGCATCCGCAGGTGCGTCGAAGGAACGATACGAACCATCCGCAAAGCGAGGAGCCAGCTTCTGTTGAGCACTGCGGCCGGGTAAGGACGCAGGTGCGTGCTGTAAAAAATGCTCGGCAAAGGGATGCATGAAAAATCGGTATAAGGGGATAAGGGTGTAAAGGTGTAAGAGCGTAAGAGTGTGAGAGTGCTCGGAGTTTGCAAAGAAATCTGCGAGCAATAAACAGCGGCAAAACCTTCGCAGCTGCATGCCCCGATTATCACGGCATCAACGAGTGGGATTCACAGCGTCGGCGCTCCACAATAGCTTCTCGCGCAGTAGATCGAAATACGTGCTCGACGATTTCTTTATCAGCTTCACCACATGCGACGACTTACGAAACACGATAGCATCGCCGCTCTTGAGTACGCCTGCGTGTTGACCATCTGCCACAATGGATACATCGCTGCTCTCGGCAAGAACCACGCACCGTACATCGCTAGTATCATTGATAATAAGCGGGCGCAAGGTTAGCGTGTGCGGAGACACCGGCGTCAGGCAGAATACCTGCGCCGACGGAGTGATGATCGGGCCACCGCAGGACAACGAATACGCTGTAGATCCTGTGGGTGTGGTAAGCAGTAAACCATCGGCGCGATAATCTCCGATGATGTGTTGATCAACTTCCGCGCGCACGTGAATCATCCTGGAGGTTGCGTGCTTTTCCAGTACAAACTCGTTCAATACATGCACCACACGTTCTTCCGCTTCCAAGTTCAGAGTGCAGCACAGCGTGCTTCGGTCCACGACGCGATAGCTGCCGCTAAGAAGATTCGCCAGCGATTCCTCCAGCTCTAGCACGGAGAACTCAGCAAGAAATCCAAGCTTGCCGATGTTCACTCCCATTATGGGAATGTCGGTGCCCACCAAGTGGTGAGCGCAGTTCAGCATGGTGCCATCGCCGCCAAAGGAAATCACCACGTCCGACGACTTCACCAGTTCGGCCATCTTCGACGCATGCACGTGAGCAGCCGCATCCGCACTCATGCGCGTTACGATATCGTGATGCGCCATGCACGAAGCACCGTTCGTATGCAGAAATACTGCAGCACGCTCCGCGGCGCGCAGCGCCTCGGCTTTGTTGGGGTTTACATACAGGCCGATAGTAGTCATTATTGTGCGTCGGAAACGCTCGTATCAATGGATCCTGCAGATTGCTCCTGCACGTAGTTTAATCGCAGCGTAGAGAGTGTCTGCTCGAGCAACGACTTCTCGGCACTGCTAAGATTGTTCGCGGTTTTTTCTTGAAGCACGCTGAGTACATCGATAGTGAACTTGGCATGGTCCATGTTCTTCTCTAAAGATTGCGTGGCCGGATGTTTGAGTTTACCCAGTGCAACCATGCACTCCATGGCAAACATGTTGACGATAACGCTAAAATCAAGTTCGTTCATTGGGGATGAGCTCCGTGAATGGTTAATGCAAAGAGAGTTGCAAAATGAAATGCAGATTGAAACATAAATCGAGATCCGAATAGAGATTCAACTCCAGATCCAAATCGAATAACCGTCTGCATACTTTGCTCTTTGGTATGCAGTATGCCGGCGGTTTCGCCAACCGGTCGCTACACACATTCGGGCTTGATCGCAAGCGCCGAGTGCCTGCAAAACTACAAAGAGCCCAAGCGTTGACGAGAAGGAATAGCGCAGGCATGCGCGCAGGGCCCGCTCACCACCTATTTTTGCCTGAGCCGTAAAAGAAACTATGCCACACCTACAACGCTCGGGAATACTTGTTGATGTTCATGCAGGACGCCTTCTGCGGGGAACGGTAGTGGTGCGCGATGGCATCATTGCAGATATCATCGAAGAGCATACCGCCGAAGATCATCTTCTTCTGCCGGGATTTGTGGACGCCCATGTGCACATAGAGAGCAGTATGCTGTCGCCTTCCGCGTTTGCTTCCGTGGCGCTTACCCACGGCACCGTTGCCACCGTGAGCGATCCGCACGAGATAGCCAATGTGTGCGGCGTGGCCGGTGTGCAATGGATGCTTGCCAGTGCTGAAACCGCGCCCATGAAAATCTGCTTCGGCGCGCCCTCGTGTGTACCCGCCACCGCTTTCGAAACCGCAGGTGCGGTGGTAACAGCCGACGACATCGCCCGGCTGTTCGCCGATCCCCGTATAGGCTACCTAAGCGAAATGATGAATTATCCGGGAGTCATTACAAACGACCCCGAAGTGTGGAGCAAGATTCGCGTCGCTCAGGCAATGAACAAACCTGTAGACGGCCATGCACCGGGACTGCGGGGCGAAGACGCGCGAGCATACGCAGCGGCCGGCATCACTACAGACCACGAGTGCACAACACTACAGGAAGCATTGGAGAAGATCTCCTTGGGAATGAAGATTCTCATTCGCGAGGGATCGGCAGCAAAGAACTTCGAGGCCTTGCATTCGCTGATCAGCACGCATCCGCATATGGTAATGCTGTGCAGCGACGACAAACACCCCGATGCCTTGATGCGAGGGCACATCAACGAAATCGTTGCGCGAGCCGTGCGCATGGGGCATTCATGGCAAAATGTGTTGCGCGCTGCCTGCGTTAATCCCGTGCTCCATTACGGACTGAATGTGGGAATGCTACGCGTGGGCGATCCTGCCGACTTCATCATTATGGATGCCTTCGAGAGTTGCCATGTGGAAGAGACCATTATTAACGGAATTCCAGTGGCCCAAGCTGGCAAGCCCTTGTTTGCGCCCGTTGCACTAGAGCCCATCAATACCTGCATGAGCAGGCATATTGCTCCCAAGGATTTGCTCGTGCCTGCTACCGGCGATTGCATACGAGTAATCGACGTGGCCGACGGTCAATTGCTCACGCAGGAATCGCTGCACCGGGCTAGTGTAGACAACGGATATGTGGCTATTGATACTCACCGAGACATTCTGAAGCTTGTGGTGGTGAACCGATATGCGGATGCCCCGCCGGCAGTGGCCTTTGTGAGAAACTTCGGATTGCGTACCGGCGCTCTTGCATCCAGTGTTGCACACGATTCCCACAATGTGCTTGCTGTTGGAACAAGCGACGCCGACATTGCCGGTGCGGTAAATATGGTCTTCGAGGAACGTGGCGGCTGCGCATGGTTCAGCGACGAGAGCGCGCAGGTGTTGCCGTTGCCGGTGGCCGGACTTATGAGTAACGACCATCCCGGCATTGTTGCTGCAACCTATGAACACTTAGATGCCGTCGTAAAAAATGCCGGTTGCACTTTGCAAGCTCCATGGATGACATTATCGTTTTTGGCACTGCTCGTGATACCTGCACTGAAGCTCAGCGACAAGGGCCTCTTTAACGCGAACACCTTTAGCTTCACCGATGTGTGTGTGCAGAGTTCACAGTTGCCTCCGCATGGTGTTATTACTCCGGAGGGCGCGTAACAATGGCAAGCTCCACCAAGCAATTCGATGTATGTATTGTTGCGCTGGCAGATCTGCGCATAGACGCCCGCACGATAAACATTGCTACAGCGCTGTCAAGCAGTGGCCTGCGGGTGGTGTGTGTTGCTCCGGACATAAGCAATGGTGCGGTGTTCGAGGGATTTACGACTATGTATGTGCCGGTGGGAAGAACACACGGTACGCCCAAGCAGCAACGCCTATGGCAACAATGGATGGAATTCTCCCGGAGCGTGATGAGTATTCGCAGTAGTATATCATCAAGGATGTTCTGGGCCTCGGACTTGTGGTCCCTGCGCGCGGCGCGTGGATGCGCGCGACATCACCGCGCTGCGCTACTCTATGACGCAAGGGAAATGTACTCGGCGCTGGGCACATTGAGCAAGCGGCCGCTTATGCAATTCGCCGTGAGTATGATGGAGCGATACTATGCCGGTGCCGTGGATCGTATCACGGTGAGTGGTCCCATGGATGCCGAGTATGTGCGCGCGCAGCTGCGCCGCCAAGAACTACCGGATGTTATACTTAATGTTCCGCCGCTTTCGCGGGTGCAGAGCACCGATACTATTCGGCAGCAGTGCTCCATACCACACGAGCATTCTGTAGCGTTGTATCAGGGAGCTGTGCTGGAAGGCCGCGGCATTGGCGTGCTTATCGATGCTATGGAGTTCGCGCCGCATATGCACGCCTGTATACTGGGAGATGGTCCGGCGCGAGCCATGTACATGGAATATGCATCGGCCAAGCCGTGGCACGACCGCATTCATTTCCCCGGAGGTATTCCCAACAGTGAGCTGGCGGTGTGGACTGCATCGGCGGATGTGGGGATGTGTTTTATAGAGCCGCAGTCTTTAAGCTACCGGTTGGCATTGCCGCATAAGCTGTTCGAGTACGCAATGGCCCGCATACCGGCGCTGGTAAGTGACTTGCCTGCAATGCGTAGAGTAATGGAACAATTTCCCTTTGGAGAATTAGTAGCAACTACTGCATCGCCGCAAGAGTGCGCGCTGCAGCTGGAGTGCTTGGTTCGAAATGCACCAAGCTATGTTCCCTTTGCTGAAGCGGCAGCTGCAGTGTACAACCGAGAAGCGCAGCATGCAGAGATAGTGCGCATCGCATCAGAGACGATGAACGCACATGATTGAGAAGACTGAAGCTATAGTTCTGCATTCGCGCAAATACAAGGACACAAGTGTGTTGTTGTCGTTGTACACCCGTGAGCACGGCAAGGTGCGCCTTGTGGCCAAGGGAGCACGCCGAGTGAAGGGCGGTTATGGCTCTGCGGCTATGCCCCTGAGTATTATCGAAGCTTCGTACTCGCTGAAAGAGGGTAGAGACTTGCACACACTGCGAACGGCCGAAACGCTGCACGCTCTGCGAAATGTTTCCCAGCACTACGAGCACATGACCACCGCTCTTGCCATTGCAGAGGTGGTGGAGATCACTCAGCCGGTTCAAGAAAAAAACGAGGAGCTTTTTGTGTTGCTGATCAACACAATGAATGCGCTCAACGCTGCCACCACGAACACCTATAATTTCTTTGCATACTTCTGTGTGCATTGTGCTCATCAGATGGGATTTCGCATCACACTGCCGCAGACTGATGAGCAGGCAGTGCGCGGCGAGGCGGTGTTTTCTTTTGAGGATGGACGTGTGGTGATGCCGCCAATAGACCCCTCCCTGCGTGTGTGGCGAATGCCGTTCGCGCTGCTGCGCACGCTCGCGCACATAGCGGGCTCGGAGCTTGAGCATGTAGCGGAGATTCACCTTGAACACTCGGAGCAGCGCCATCTGCAGGACTTTTTTGTTCGTTATTACAGTTACCATTTAGACAAGAGCGTGGTGTTTCGCACCGAAGACATGATGCTCGGAATACAACGGAGTTGAACCCATGACTACATTGCGATTAGCACCAAAGGCACACAAGAGAATTCGTCAAGGACACTTGTGGGTATTCCGCGACGAGCTTGCGCCGCACGAGCCCTGCGAAGCCGGCGACCTGGTGCGTATAGTCACCGATTACGATTACGATTTGGGCGTGGGATTCTATCATCCTACCAGTCAGATTGCGGTGCGGCTACTTGCAGCACCGGATTTTACCAAAGAGCGTATCACAAACAGATTGCGTTCGGCGCTGCAGCTTCGTGAACAGCTCTTTGCCCCCGAAACCGCATACAGACTCGTGTTTGGCGAGTCTGATGGATTCCCCGGACTTATCGTGGATCGCTACGGCGATTATTGCGCTGTGCAGTTTTTATCTGCGGGTATCGATAAACGCCGCGCAGAGATTACCGAGGCTCTGCTAGACGTGATGCCGAATGTGAAAGGAATAATTGCAAAGAACGACTCGCAGTTGCGCAGCAAAGAGGGATTGCCCCGCACCACGGAAGTGCTATTCGGCGAGATTCCGCCAAGCATAGAGATGACGGAAAACGGCATTCGGTACAACTTGTCTCTGGCGGAAGGTCAGAAGACGGGATACTTCTTGGACCAGCGGGTAAACAGGTCGTTCATTGCGCAAATAGCTAAAGGGCTTCGCGTAATGGATTGCTTTACCAATCAGGGGGGCTTTGCTCTGAATGCCGCAGCAGGAGGGGCCTTGGAGGTATTGGGTGTGGATAGCTCAGCTTCCGCAATTGAAGCGTGCTCGCGCAATGCAGCGCTCAACAACTACACGCAATGTTCGTGGCTTGTGGCCGATGTATTCGACGATCTTAAACGCCGCGCTGCTGCGGCCGAGAAGTGGGATATGATTATTCTGGATCCGCCTGCTTTCACCAAAACCAAAGCACAAGTAGCGCAGGCCAAGCGCGGATATGCAGAGATCAACAGACAAGCATTGAAGCTGATAAGCAATGGCGGATATCTGGTGAGCGCAAGTTGCTCGCATCACATGCGCGAGGACATGCTCATGGATGTGATTCTGGAAGAATCGCGACGTGTAAACCGAAAGCTTGCGCTGGTGTATCGCGGTCACCAATCTCCCTGCCATCCGGTATATATGCCCATGCCCGAAACCCAATACCTGAAGTTTCTGGTGTTTCGCGTGGATGGCTGGTAGTGAGCAGTGAGAGCAGTGATGCCCGCATACCGCACTTCCAATCGTCACTTCCAATCCTCACTTGCAAAACTTGCTTATTGCATCGGCGGCATTGGTCTCGCCCAATTGCAAGGCCTTGCGCCAGTCGCTGCATGCCTCCGTATTGTCGCCCAGATATTTAGCCGCTATACCGCGATTGTACCACACCATGGCATTGGAGTTGTCTATAGACAACGCCAGCGTAAAATCATCGAGTGCCTGGCGGTAGTTTTTTGCATCCAATCGCAGCACGCCACGAGCGTTCAGTGCATTGGTATAGCCGGGAAACAATCGAACTGCCTCATTGAAATCCAGAAGTGCTCCGGTGGTGTCGCCGCTTTGTTTGCGCAGAGTACCGCGCACCACGTACATCGACGAGTCCGTGGGGTTCATGTGCACATAGCGATCGTAATCTTGAAGCGCTTCTTTGCTCTTGCCCAACCATTCGAAAATCTGACCGCGAAACAGGATGGCATTGATCATGGTGCTATCGTTTCGCAAGCAGGAGTCCAGATCGCGCAGAGCCGCCGTGGTGTCTCGTAAACTCAGCATGGATTGTGCTCGCAACGAGTGTAGCTGCGCTGAACCGGGCTGATGCCGCAGCGCCGTGGAATAGTCCGCTGCCGACGCGCGATAATCTTCCAAACGATAATACACCTGGGCGCGGTTGGCTAGTGCATCCACATCGGCGGGATTACGCCGGATGGCCTCGCTGAAATCGGCGAGCGCACCTTTCATATCCTCTGCTTCCGCTTTGATGGTGCCGCGATTGGAATACAGCAGCGACATTGTAGGGTCTTGCACAATTGCGGAGTCGTAATCTTTGATTGCTCCTTGAAGATCACCGATTTTTTGTTTGCTCAATGCGCGGTTTGCCAGCGCCGCAACAAATCGCGGCTGAATCTTCAGCGCCTTTGAATAAGCCTCGATGGCACCGGAAGAATTGCCCGCAGCATCCAGTGAATCGCCGCGTTGAAACCACTGCTCAGCTGTTTGCGCATGCATGGTTGGGGCCAAGCATGCTGAACACAAACAGAGGCACACAAGAAGGAATCGAGAAAGGAGCGGATGTATCATCGTGCAATTTCATGAATTTCGCGAACAGAGGGAAACGATGTCGTGCTTTGTATTGCTTCAGAGCGCTGTGCGCACGACGCTTCGCGGTTACGGCCCACGCCCTATTTTTGCAACCACATACGCATTCACTTGCCCTTACCAAGCCATGATCCTTTCAGACAAAGAAATTCTTGAACGCATCGAATCCGGATCTATAGTTATCGAGCCCTACCGGCCATCGTGCTTGGGTTCTAATAGTTACGACGTGCATTTAGGCCGAACGCTCGGCGTGTACAACGACGCCGTGCTGGATGCCCGCAAGCACAATACTATTCGCTTGTTCGAGATTCCTGACGACGGCTATGTACTTGAGCCCGGTATTCTGTATTTGGGCGTAACGGAAGAATACACCGAAACGCACCATCATGTACCGTTTCTGGAAGGCAAGTCCTCTGTGGGTAGATTAGGCATAGACATTCATGCCACTGCCGGCAAGGGCGATGTGGGCTTCTGCAATTTTTGGACTTTGGAAATTTCTGTTCAGGTGCCGGTGCGCGTGTATGCAGGTATGCCAATTGGCCAGCTTATTTACTTCGAGGTAAAAGGCGAAGTGATTACTTCGTACAACAAAAAATCCAGCGCTAAGTACAACGACCGCGTAAACATTCCCGTGGAATCGATGATGTGGCGCAATTCGTTTTAATGTTTGAATGGCTGCAAGGTGTGGATAGTCAGCCATTGTCAACGAACTTCAACCATCAGCAACCATCAGCAACAATCATCCTTAATCACTTACTCCAAACGCATGAAGACGAAGCGGCATTATCAATGGATGTTCGGTGGTAGCGGCTCTGCAACAGGCTTGCGCGCTTTGCTGATGAGCTTTGCAGCTGTTGTGTGCATGGTAGCTGCCTCGTGCGGTGGCGATGACGAGGAGAAGCTGCAGGACCTTCCCGCGAATGCATCGAGCATAGACAAAGAGCGTGCGGACAAAGATCGGTTCTTCAAGAGTGATACCGCTTCTCCGCTTCCACGGGAGATGCGAGCCGCCTTTACGGGACTAAGCTATTTTCCTTACGACGAAAAGTATGTGGTGATTGCATCGTTCGAAGCTACCGAGAAGCCTGATACCGTTCGCGTGCCGGCATCGCAAGGTGAGTTTCGCTCCATGATTCGTGCCGGAGTATTTTCCTTCTCGTTCGGCGACAACGAACGTGTATATGAAGTAACAGGATACAAGCAGCTTGGTGAAAACTCCAGGCAGATTACCATTCCTTTCAAGGATAAAACTTCTGGCAACAGTACCTACGGCGCCGGTAGATACTTGGATGTGGACGAGCCCGGCGAAGAATGCACTCTGGATTTCAACAAAGCGTACAGCCCCTATTGTGCATACAACGAATCGTATTCGTGTTTGCTGGTTCCGCCGCAGAATATCCTTACTGTGGCCATCAATGCGGGCGAGAAAATCTACCGTTCCTCCGCAAAGGAATCCCGCTGATGAAGATTGCCACACAGCGCATAGGTGCAGGTGTGCAGGTACTGCTGCCGGCTTTGAGCTGCGCGGTGCTGTTCTGCTCGTGTTTTCTTATGCGTTCGGCTCCGCCTCCTGCGCCGCCGGACCCCTGGCGCACCCGTCCCAAGATGCCGATGAGCGAAGACTTCATGCGTTCGCGCGGTGGCGACATCATGGTGTTTCTTCCTAAGAATTGGTTTGTGATCAACACAGAGAATGCAATGTCCGGCGATATAGCGGGCGTGGCGGTGAATCCGCCATACACTGCGTCGTTGATCTTGCACATGATTCGTGAAAACGAATCCGTGAAAACTCGCTTGCGCCGCGAAGGGCTAGGTGGCTTGGCTCGGGCGGTATTTGAACAGCGCATGGCTAAAGCGCCGAGTACCCTCAAGCTGCTGAAGGTGGTAGACACGCTGGAGTATGCCGGCAAGAACTTTGGCTATTACGAATTCACTACCGATACATCAGGCGTGCCGGCAGTGATCATGCGATCTGCCGTTTGCCGTTCGTCGGCAAATTTCCTCTACGAGATTTCGCTGGTTCCCACTCCTGTTACAGCGTCCAACCAGCCTACTCGGGACGAATTGGATTCGTTGTTTCAATCGGTATTGGTAACAGCGCTATTCTAATCTGCTGCGCCCGGAGCGCCAGGTCCACACACCTATGCACGCACTAAGAAGTGCACACAGCCAGGGCACCCAGTCGCCAACGAGCACATAGATGCTTTGGTCATTATAAAGATGAACGGCCCCTGCCAGAGCGGTGCGAGCACGAGCAGGCGCTTCGGAATATGATGCGCCGGTGCGCGAGATACATCCACTGATGCCTGTGTTTCCGCAGCGCACAATATCACGGCGAGTTTCGATGGCGCGCATGCGCGAGATACAATAATGCTGACGAGGACCAAAGGTGCCATCGTACCAGGCGTCGTTGGTAATCACTGCCAGAACGTCGGCGCCGCGCCGCACGTAGTCTGCCACATACCCGGGATAGATGCTCTCAATACAAATCACCGGACCCACACGTGCCAAGGTATCTGTGCCGCGAAGCACCGGCAGAACGGTAGCCCCGGCGCCCTTATTCCAACCGGATATGCCAACGCCCCAGCGCAGCCACGACCTTATGGCAGGGACGTCGTCGGAAAACGGCATGTATTCTCCAAAGGGAGTAAGGCGCGATTTATGATGCGTGGGAATGTCCGTCGTGCCCGGGTTATATATGAAGGCTGAATTGTACACGCGCATCGAGGTGTATCCCGGAGTGGATTTGTCGGGCTCTTCCGTGTACTCCACGCAACCGGTGAGCAGAGACATATTGCTACGCTGCACCCAGTCATGAATTTCACTCTGAAGAAAACTATACTCGGTGCGTCGCAGGCCCACGGGCAATGCGGTCTCGCTCCAAACACTGAGGTCGCATTGCGACACTCTGTTTACCGAGTCCTGAAGGTTGCGATGCAAGTTGAACATATCGTAAATACCGCCTTGCCATTTTACCCACGGGTTAATGGAGGGCTGCACTACTCCCACACGCAGGGTGGGAGTATCTGCATGTTGCAAGCTCAACTCACGAACCTTTCCGTAGGCAAGGCACAGGCACACTACTGCCGACAGCCGAAGAATACTCGCACGCTGCCGTTCGGGCACCAGCACCATGTATGCCGTAACGGTGTTTATACCAATCACAAGCAGGCTTACCAGCCACACTCCGCCCACATCGGCTATTTGCACCAGTGACGTGGCATCGATTTGTGTGTATCCAAGCGCAAGCCAGGGGTAGGATAAATCGCTCAGTGAATGCAGCCATTCGCAGGCGGTCCATGCCACTGCCAAGAACAACAACGAGACGGCTATTGTTTGCCGCTTACGAACGGCACGGTACATCCAAAATGCAGGCATCAGGAAGAAGGGATGGCCCAACCACAAACCCGCACCGGCAATCATCAGATACGGATCGGTTTCCTTTTGCCAGCTCATCACCCACCAGTTTGCCGCTCCATGAAAGCAAAAGAAAAAAGTGTATAGCAACCAGCTGTATCTACCATGATTCACAAATTTTTCCAGTACCAGAATAAGCGGCACAAAAGCCACAAACGCAAGTACGCCAAAGGGCGCCGGTGCAAAGCCGAAGCCGGCACAAAGCCCGGCAGCGGCCACAACAAGAAAGGGGTGGGTGTGGAGTTGTTTCATGTTGTTTCAAAGATAGCGCAACAAAAAAAGCTCACGATCAATTTCTCGATCGTGAGCTTGGGGAGAGTGATACCGATTCTCGTGCGCTAGCGCTCGATAATAATAGTCTGCGAAGCCGAGCTGCGGCCTGCCGTACATCGAAGCACGTAGCTTCCTGCGCTCAG
>JBKCNS010000061.1:0-15234 GCA_046297095.1 Kapaibacterium sp. (SeqCode)
ACTCCACCCATCATATCTGTCGTATTTTGAAATCAAAACACACGCTACATTTTCATAACACCTTCACCCGCGCGGAATTTCCCCAAGACGACTATGGCATTACAAGAAGAGTTTGAGCAGCAAGGATTATGGTTGTTTCGATATCGCAGCACCTTGCCGCTTGTATTGTTAGTAGTGGGTTTTTGGGTGTACATGCAAGGTGTGTGTTTCGCTTCTGATGCATTATTGAACAGCGAGTGTTGTATCACCACTACCTACCGAGCGTACTATGAAGCATTGTGTTTGCTGGTAAGTTTAGCGGGACTTGTTATTCGTATCTACACTGTTGGCTACACTCCTGCCAACACCTCGGGACGAAACACCGCAGAGCAGGTGGCCGATACCGTCAACACCACCGGTATCTACAGCACTGTGCGCCATCCCTTGTACTTGGGGAATTTCTTCATGTGGGTTGGCCCCGCATTGCTTAGCGCAAACCCATGGTTCATCCTTAGCTTCTGTTTAGTGTACTGGTTGTATTACGAGCGCATCATGTTTGCCGAGGAACAGTTTTTGCGTGGGAAGTTTGGGGAGCAGTATACACAGTGGGCGGCTCGAGTACCGGCCTTTATCCCTTCGCTTAGCAATTTCCAAAAACCCTCGCTACCGTTCAGTGTTCGCAAGGTGTTGAAGAAGGAAAAGAATGGCTTGGCCGCTACCTTCTTCATCTTTTCACTCTTTGATGTTTCCCGAGAGTATGCTCTTGGCACTCACAACTATAACACTGCGTTGCATGCCACTACCGTGCTATCCATTCTGCTGTACATCATACTGCGATATCTGAAGAACAATACCCGCGTTCTGGATGAAGAGGGAAGGTAGATGTGTTGATGAGCAGATGTGTTGATAAGTAGAAAGGTTCATCAGTAGATGATCTATTCTACTTCCCAATACAGAAGCCGGCAAACACCGCGTTGATGATGTCCTCGTTGATCACTTCGCCGGTGAATTCTCCAAGCGTATCTACTGCGCGCCGCAGCTCGTAGGCAATGGCCTCGGGAAATGCATCCGCGTCCAGTGCAGCCCGAGCGCTGCTGAGCGATGTTTGGGTTTGTTGCAGTAAATACATATGACGGTCATTGAGCAGCACATCGGTTGCGGTATCAGATCCACTGCGGGCTACACCGCATATATACTCACGCAGCGTGCCCACGTTGTGTCCTGTTTTGGCTGATAGAGATATTACAGGTACTGTGTTTGAAACCTCACTACTCCCACCACTTCCAACACTCTCAGCGCCCGCTACATCACACTTGTTGTACACAAGCACTACATGTTTCTGCGGGTGTGTGGAAACAATTTCATCCACAATCTTCATAGCATCACGCACATCTGTGGAGAAATCGTGGACAACAACAATCATGTGGCTTTCGGAGATCATTGCTGAACCGCGTTCCATTCCTTCTACCTCAACGATATCGTTGGATGTTCTTATGCCTGCGGTGTCGCAAAGTTGAAACCGCAACCCATCCCACATCACTGATTCTTGAATGTAATCCCGCGTAGTGCCCGCCACCTTGTGAACGATAGAGCGATCAAAACCTAGTAGCGCGTTGTAGAGGGAGGATTTTCCCGCATTAGGTTTTCCTACAAGCGCCACTTTGTATCCACTACGAAGAACCACCGATGCATGATAGCCGCGCGCGGTGTTGTCACAGAATTCCGCCACCGAGTCTATAAGCTCTATAAGTTTTTCACGAGATACAAACTCAACATCCTCTTGTGCAAAATCAAGCTCCAATTCCAGGAAGGCACACAGGTCTATAAGTCTGCTTCGCATGGAACGTATATTCTCCTTGAACGCTCCAAGTAACTGACGGCCGGCCACGCGTGCACCTGCCTCGGACGAAGCATGGATGAGATCTGCAACAGATTCCACCTGCGTTAAGTCCAGCTTGCCGTTTACAAACGCTCTCTGTGTGAATTCTCCCGGCCTAGCCAAGCGCGCCCCCACATCAAGCAGCGCAGCGATAATCATCTGTGGAACCACCTCGCCTCCGTGGCAACCAATCTCTACTACATCCTCGCCGGTGTAGGAGTGTGGCGCCCTGAACACTGAACACGTTACCGTATCCAAGGTATCGCTGGGTGTGTGGCTAGATGGGAGATCTACATTCTTCTCTGTCTCACCTTCTTCCTCAACCACGCGACGAAGTTTACCATACACGATAGTGTGCGATGCTGCATCGGATATTTTTGTACGCGCGTGGAAGAGTTTATCAACAAGCGCAAATGCCTGCGGCCCGGAAACCCGGATCACAGCCAGGCCACCAACGCCCGGAGCTGTTGCGAGTGCACAGATTGTATCGTTTGTTGAGATCATTGTAAATACGTACGCGCTATATCGAGTGTACATTAAAAAACTGACTACATCTAACCGCTACGTGACCACTACATAACCACTACATGACTCCAACCCACACAAATCATCACCACATAGAGCACAGTGTATATGCCGGTGTAACGGTAGTGGACTGCAAATATGCGGAGTGTGGTTCTACCAACGAAGAAGCCGCCAACCTGCTCCGCCGCGCCCGCGCAGGAGAGAACGCTGAGTGGTTCAACGAGCATGATCACGCAATGTTGCACGAACACGCGAACGCATCCTCTACTTCGCACACACATCTTCCTGTAGTTGTCTCTGCGGAGTATCAAACACGTGGTCGCGGGCGCCGCGGCAAGGAGTGGCATGGCAACGCCGGCGAAAATCTTTACATATCGGTCGGTCTTCCCGCGCCTACCTGGACTAAACATCTTGCCGATTACCAGTTACTGGGTTGCATGGCGGTGTGCGCAGCGCTCGAGCAGATATTAAACACTGATACGAACCCCCCTTCTTCAAATGATACTACCTCCCAAAGTCCATCCCAAAGTCCGTACTCTGTGCAAGTGAAATATCCCAATGATGTTTTGCTTGGTGCACACTCATCAGCTGCGGGTGCAAGCAAAGTATGTGGAATACTTGTGGAAACCGAGTTTCGCGGTTCCGAGTTAGGCCATGTTGTATGCGGCATGGGAGTGAATGTGAACCAGCTGGAGTTTCCTACAAACCCTACACTCAACGCTACCTCCATGCGCCTTGTAGCGGGAAGGGATTTTGATGTACTGGAAGTGCGCCAACTAGTATTGCAAAAATTCTTCGAACTCTTGAACACTAGTTCTGATACGGTGTTCGCGGCATGGGAGCAAAAATTGAATCTCAACGACAAACGCATCTGTACCATGCACTCAACCAACGATGTACAAGCAACCCATACCACTACTAACACCACAACCCACGCCTACACTGTAGTGTGTGTGCAACGTGACGGTATGATTCGCGTTCGCGAACCACAGAACATCGAAGGTGGTGGTGAGGTTGCTGTATCACCCCACGGCGAGTTTGTACTATCGCCGGATGCTACATCGTTTCGTGTGTGCGCGGCAGATGGTTCGTGTTGCGAGCAAGCATCATCCTTAACTTGAGTTTAGGAATTGGAACGACGCATACCTTCACCATGAACGCTGCTAAGAAATCTCCGTCCCTTACTCGCGCCGCATCTGCTCGGCAAAACTCCGCTAACATCATTGCTGTGGATTGCGGGAACTCGCGTGTAAAGATTAGCGATGGCCATGTGGTGATGAGTGTGGATGGCTCAAAAGATCTTACAAGATTTTTCGCGCATCGCCCAGACTACGTGGTTGCGTGGAGTTCGGTGCAGCCCGCCACCTGGAACACCATAAAAAAAATGTGCAGCAAACACCGTACTATTGATGTATTAAAAGCAGTGCACACGCACTCCCCGCTGCGAGCGGTGAAAGCAGTAGGAGCCGGCAGCGATAGAGTACTCGGATGCGCGGGCGCGTTGTTTCTTCGTGGCAACGGAACGTGTATTACCATCGACTGCGGCACCGCCACAACCATCAACATTGTAAATGCTCGGCGCGAGTTCATTGGAGGAATGATTTTTCCCGGGCTTCGGCTCATGGCGCAGTCGCTCAACGAACACACCGCGCAACTGCCGAACGTCGCTTTTGATGAGCCTGCACACCGCATGGATACTACGCCCGGAGCAAACACCACGGCGGCAATTCGCAGTGGTTTACTCCATGCTACTGCCGGCGGCATTGTTTCGGCCGTGCATGCTGCGCACAAACAACTACGCACCACAGATATTCCTGTGTATATCACCGGTGGCAACGCAGCTATTCTACTTCCTATATTGAAGCCTCAACTTTCGTTTCAGCATGTACCGGATCTTGTGCTCGACGCAATACGACGTATTGCCATGGAAGTAATGAAGGAAGAAGGATTGGAAGAAACGAAGGCGTCATAGTCTCACGCATCTTGCGCTCATGTCTCATTCAACCACATATCACACGCATAGTTCGCAGCCGCCGCCGCACAAGCCGCTAAAACGGCGCGGCAAGCTTCGCACCATGCAACTCGCTGCGGTGGTGATGATGACAATTTCCGGTGGGCCCTATGGCTTGGAGCCCTTGCTCAACTATGTGGGTTCCCATGGCGCCATGGCGCTGCTACTGCTTACGCCGTTGTTGTGGGATATACCCACCATGCTTGCAGTGCTTGAGCTTAATAGCATGATGCCCGTTACCGGAGGTTATTACCAATGGGTGAAAAGGGCGTTGGGACTGCGCTTCGCCTGGTACGAAGGATTGTGGACCTGGTTGTACACCTTTGTGGATCTTGCTATTTATCCTGTGCTCTTTGTTGAGTACGTGAGTTTTATAGTGCCCGAAGTGATGGCCTTCAAGATTCCCATTTGTTTGTTGATAATATGGTCGTCGGCATATCTGAACATTCGCGGTATAGTGCCCGTGGGTAAAGTATCAGAGGTGTTAGGACTGGCGGTGATCACTCCCTTTGTGGTAATGCTTGGAGTGTTTGCGTGGGGCCATGGCAGCGGCGCTCTTACCGTGCCCGCACCTTCGCTGAATAATTTGAGTTTGGCATCCCTTGGAATGGGCTTGTACACCGTGATGTGGAATTTCCTCGGATGGGATAATGTGACCACCTATGCCGACGAAGTTGCTAAACCTGTGCGCTCGTATGTGAAGTCCGTCGGCACATCGTTCATCGTGATCTTTGTGATCTACTTTATTGCTATTGTGCTCGCCTCCGGCTCCGGTGTGTCGTTCAGCGAATTGGAGGAAAAAGGTTTTCCTATGTTGGGGACAGCAATTGGTGGGCAATGGCTGGGAGTATTGGTAGCGCTGGGCGGTATGGCAAGTGGCCTCGGGTTATACAGTAGTGTGTTACTATCTGTGTCTCGTATTCCCAAAGTGATGGCCGAAGACAAACTTTTGCCGGCTGCGGTTATGCGTGAGCATCCGCAGTACGGAACGCCCGTAGTTTCTATTCTGATTTGTTCGGTAGTGGTAAGTGTGATGATCATGCTGTCGTTCGCTGAGCTGCTCATCATGGATGTGATTATCTACGGCGCGGCGCTCTCACTGGAGTTCGTGGCACTGGTGGTGCTGCGACGCCGCGAGCCCGATGTACCGAGACCATTCCGCATACCGCTTCCCACGAAACTTCTTCCTGCGTTTTTTGCGTTGCCAATGCTGGTGTATGCCACCGCTTTGGTGGGTGTGAGTATAAGCGAAGAGCATGCGCTGCTCCCCACCGCAATTGCGCTTGGCGTGTTGGTACTCGGCGAGGTGTTGTGGCGAGTGGTGAAGCCGAGAGCGGTTCGATAGGACTACGCTTTTAGCTATACCCGGCCGGGGTAGTTTTTGATAGGTACCTGTTTTTGTGCGGTTGGTAGTATATATCTTTCCTTATATCAGTTCTTGTTGCGTAACGTGTAGAATGCAATCCAGCTCAACTTCCAACCAATCCCCCAACCCACAATCCTCCAATCCTGTTTGGAGCGCGTGGAATGCTGCGGACTTCACACCTTTCGGGTTGTGGATGCTTACAATACTGTTCGCTGCACTGGGCGCCGGATCTGCACTTCAGACACAAGCGATTACCATTTTTCTTGTAGTGGGTTTGGTAACTATTGGAATACCGCACGGAGCTGTGGACCATTTGCTGGACTCCGGTATGTGGAACGCTAAGCAAACACCTGCGTTTATTCTTGGCTACCTGGCCAAGGCGGCAGCGATGGCTCTACTTTGGATATATTTTCCAACCCCCGCCTTTGTATTCTTTATTGTGTATTCGGCCTTCCACTTTGGTGAAGCCGACGGTAAACAATGGGGGTTTAGCCGCATCGAGTCTGTGCTTTGGGGATGTTCGGTAATCACATACATGCTTTGCACGCACAGTGAGGAAACAACAGCCATTATTCAAACTATGGATATTGGCATGCGCTGCCCGGCTATACCGTTCTACTCGCTATTGCCGTGGCTTGCGTGGTCTGCCGTGCGGCGATCGACTACGCTTGCTATAACCGTAATGTGGATTATGGCGGCTAGTATGCTTCCACTGCTTGCGGTGTTTGGAATGTACTTTATTGGACAACATAGCTTCACCAGCTGGGTGCATATATGCAAACAACTGGGTCGATCCCAGCGCAGTGTGTGGCTGCATACGTTACCTTTCAACATAGGCGCATGGCTGCTTTTGGGCTTCTTTGTTTGGATGTGGCCCCACTCCGAATACTCCGCTACTGCGTATAGCGGAACCTTCTTCATCTTTGTGGCGTGCATAAGCTTCCCCCATGTGGTAGAGATGCACTGGATGTACAAGAATTTTCGATTGTAGTATCACTTCACAGTCGTCTGCATCATTGTCGAAATTGTATCCTACACCCACTTCTTTATTCTCACAAAATCACATTTGAGTTTCAATGCGGAATACCCGAACCATGACCCTCGTTTCACTGTTTATCTTCTTGCTCGCCTCCACTCTGCACTCACAGAGCGTGTGCGAGAAACTCCACGTTGTAAATGTATCGCCGGACACTTCTCAATCCGGGGAGTATGTGGTGTCTATCGCCTACAAAGCCGGTTCCAATGAGTTGCTCAGCAATCCTCGAGTAATAAACGTCATCGATTGCAAAGGTGACACTATCGCCACCGGCGAGATGTTTTATTTCGGGCAGCTCGGTGCCACTACACAGGCCTATCCAATAAAACTCACCACCAAAGATTCAATGGGGTGTTATCCACTAACGGCCACCTTTGTTGCTAACAACACGTCAGGCGGTTCCGACACCTGTAAGCTGGTGTTTGGCACTACTGGTGTAGAAGATGACAGCAACGACAAGACGAATCCACCGCATACATTATCAATTGCTCTTTATCCCAATCCGGCAACTGATGAACTTGTAATAGCAACCCCGGATTATCGAACAGCGCAACAATTCCAAATTGTGGATGCGTGCGGAAGAATATGTTTCGAGGGTACTATCACCTCCGCTCGAACACGCATCGATACTCGCTTCCCGGCGCCGGGGGTGTATGGTCTCGTTATTAATAATGTTCCCGCAATAACTTTTGTTGTTCCGTAGGTTTTTGGTCTCTGTTAATTGTATTGTTTGTCATGAATCTAACAGTATATAAAGACGAGAAAGTAAATGCTCTTCGCGTTTCTCGTATCACCAAGATCGAGCAGGAAATGCCCTTTCGGGGTTTGGGTATTAAGTACGTGGTCTCGGGGGAAGAAACGTACTACTCAAAAAAACGAAAATTCACCGTCAGCAGGGGAGAGTATTTAATTGGCAATGATTTTACGGAATCGGTGGTTAAGATAAATAATACTATACCCGTTGAGGGTATTTGTATTGATGTGTCGGCACAGATTGTCTCTGAAGTGGCAGATTTTTATGACTCCGACAACAGAGGCTTGAAAGAGTTTCTCTTATCCGAGCAACTGTTTGTCAATCGCTACAACGAGTCTCGAACATGTATCGGAAATCAATTGCGATATATAAACAAGCAACTTCGAGGAGGAAGCATCGATCAAGATTTCGCGCAAAATGAATTCTTCTATAGCCTTGCAGAGTCTCTTGTTCGTGATCAGCTATTTGTCTTCAATCACTTACAGAAGCTTCGATTCAAGAAGGTTCTGACTAACGAAGAGATCTTCAGGGCAATACTAAGCGCAAAAGATCTCGTGGATGAACGATACATGGACAAACTCTCTCTTGATGATTTAGCCCTCAAGGCCGGTATTTCCAAATATCACTTCGTACGTGTATTCAAGAGCGTCTTCGGTAAGTCCCCTTACGGTTATCAGAAGAGCAGCAGACTGCGCCATGCACGCGAAGAGTTAGTGCGAGGAAGATCCGCCAACGATGTAGCCGGTCTGTTCGGATACGCCGACCTACCAACATTTTCCAAAGCGTTCAAAAAGGAGTTCGGATACTCACCTACTCACCTAAAAAAAGGCAATTTCTGACAACCGAAGTGTGGTAGTTGAGAGTTTACTTACATCACGTAAACATCCAATCAAAAACAATACACCCACTTCTATGAAAGCATCACTCCTGTTTTCTTTGCTCCTACTCAGCGGATACTGCGCTCAGGCCCAGTTACAACGACGCATCATGTTGGGAGCTGCGCTAGAATTCGTCAGCGACGGACGGGGCTCAGGTTGTGTGGTAAAAGAGCTTCGGGGCGGTACTAGTGAAGCTTTGAAACTCCAAGTGAATGACCTGATAATTAAGATAGGGGAAAGTAGTTTTTCCTCGTCTGAGGGCCTCACAAAACTTTTGCACACATATGCTCCGAATCAGAAAATCGAGGTCACTGTTCTTCGAGGCACTAAAACACACATTCTCACCGCTAAAGCTGCGCCACGACCCCTTGAAACTGACGATAATGCCAGTGTGATATATGATGACGCTGACTATAGAGGCGGCAAACTTCGAGTAATTATCAATAAGCCCTTGGGTGACAAGAAAATGCCGGCAATGCTATTCATCCCCGGATACACCTGCACCAGCATCGATGGGTTAAGCAACGATCACCCTTACAAGAGAATCATCGACGCTTATGTAGATGCGGGCTATGTAACCTTACGTATTGAAAAAAGTGGGCTGGGTGATAATAGAAACACTCCCGCGTGCGAGTCGTGCGACCTACAAGATGAGATAGAAAACTTCGAAGTCGGATTAAAAAAGTTGAAGACCCTTACGTACATCGACACAAACAAGATCATCATTTTTGGACATTCCATGGGTGGTGTAATCGCGCCCGCTATCAGCGCTCGCTATCAAGTAGCCGGAGTAATAGTCTATGGAACAACCGCTAAATCGTGGTTTGAATATAAACTCGAATTGAACAGAATTCAGAACAAACTGTCGGGATTAAATCCCCTAGAAGTGGAACAGTCGGTAGTAGAAGAGTATGAGGCGAACTACCGATTTTACATCAAGAAGGAGTCTTTGGTCGCGATGGCAAAAGACCCCGTTATAGATACTATACTGCGGACGCGCTGGGAGTATGACGGAAACAACAACATTTATGGTCGAAATGCCGAATACTGGCGACAGATTCAAAGTTATCCGCACCTAGAAAACTGGAAAAACACAAAAGCGCGGGTTCTTGTTCAATTTGGGGAATCCGACTTCCAGGCCTTCTCCAGAGAAGATCACGAGCAAATCGTGAATGTTGTGAATCATTTCCATCCGGGAAACGCAACGCTAAAACCATTCCCGCTTACCGATCATTTCTTTGCCAGATCCGGTACCATGCAAGAGGCCTACAACAAATACGCAAAAGGTGGAATACAAACTTTGTTCAACGAATACAACAATGACGTAGGACTATCGGCAGTGCTCTGGAGCAACAACATCCTGAACAATAAGAATGAGGCTGAAGCCCAACTAAAATCGTGGCGCAAACTCAAAACCGAAGCTTACCGCGGGAAACAGGATGATATCACTTTTATTGACGAACAACAAGGATGGTATGTAAATGGATACGGAAACATTTATCATACCTCGGACGGCGGCGAAACCTGGCAAAAGCAATTAGAAAAGAAAGGTACATTCTTTAGATGCATAGCTTTCGTTGATAGTCTACGAGGTTTCGCAGGAACAGTAGGCACAGATTATTTTCCTAATGTTAGCGACACGATACCACTATATGGTACAATAGACGGAGGAAAAACGTGGACTGCAGTACCATATGATGGCCCTTACGTAAAAGGTTTATGCGCGCTCGAGATAGTCCGCGAGCAGTTCATTAATCATGGACAGACGGACTACAAAGTACATCTCTTCGGAGTTGGTAGAGTTGGTGCACCGGCCAATATGATGGTTTCACACGACGGAGGACTAACCTGGTCGTCTAAAAGTATGGACGATAACTGCAAGATGCTGTTCGATATTACTATGCTCGACAAAAACACAGGCTTTGCTTGTGCCGCCTCCGATCAGGATGTATCTCAAAGCAACGCCCTGATCTTAAAAACCGCAGACGGAGGAAAAACCTGGAAAAAGGTTTATCAATCCCAGCGTCCATTCGAGACCACATGGAAAGCGTCATTCCCTACGCACACTACCGGATACGTAACTATTCAGTCATACAATCCTGATCCTACTGTTAAACAACAACGTGTTGCAAAGACAACGGACGGAGGAGAAACATGGAGCGAGATGAATCTCGTCGAGGATGCTCAAGCCCGAGAATTCGGTGTCGGTTTCGTCGACGAGAATCATGGCTTTGTGGGCACTATGAAAAGTGGATACGAGACAAAAGACGGCGGATTACATTGGACACCGGTCGATCTTGGAATGGCTTGCAACAAAATCCGCATCTACAAGGGCAAAAACGGTAAAGCCTATGGATATGCCATCGGCGTCGACGTTCTTCGGGGAGATTTTGGAAAATAATATATCGACACTCCAATAAGCACCCCGCCAAATTGAGAGTTCGGTTCTATCGTCAACTGATTGATCGTTCCGCATTGAAGACGCATGCGGAAGAACATTTTTCGACGGTACTATCACCTCCGCTCAAACCCGCATTGATACTCGCTTCCTGGCTCCGGGGGTGTATGCTATTGTGCCTAATAATACCTCTACGAAAATGTTTGTGGTGGGGATGAGGTAAGGGGGGAGGTTCTATACAAGGCGCGCAACTAGGCGCAATACTAAGCGCAGTGCTTGGTGTAGTAGTTATGCGCAATGCGTGGAATGCGGAGATGCATCGCGACTGAATCCACGATGAAAATCTACAGCGGTCCATCGGGATTTCACATCGCCGCCCGCGGCGAAGGATGTGGCTTGATGAGCCTTGCTGCTGCAGCCGTCGCTACGCGTTTATGAAGTAGTATTCGTACATCATATACTGCGCACACACCTACGTTCGTGTTACTTACACAGCTTCTTTAGGTCAATGTCGTTGGGCGGAAACGATCCATACATTTTTGCAAGCCGGTAGTCTAGGCAAGCGTGGTTGTAATCGCCTGCTTGCGCATACGCCTCTGCTCTTAACATGTAATCTTCTCCCTGTGGAGTACTGCGACGACTGATCAGATTATCGTAGGCTATTACCGCTTCGTTGAACTTGCGAGCCCGATAAAGAATCTCTCCGCGTAACACATATATTATTGCTTCAGAAGGGTCAATACTTACTGCAATCTCGGTTTCTTTCCATGCCTCATCATCCCTGTTAAATTTTATCAACAGCAATGCCCGACAATAATGTGCTAGGTACATATCCGGTTGCCTGACCAGCAACGCTTCGGTCTCCTTTAAAGCCTCTTTTTTCTTTCCTGTTGAGACTAGCAAAATCACGCGTCGTCGATACACTTCAGTCTCATCCGGATAGTGCTGTTGACATTCCGCTAACACCTGTAAAGCTTTTTTTGGATTCTTACTGAACCAATACTTGTCTGCCTTCTCAATGTACTCATCCAGCGTAAGAACCCTTGCGCTGTCTTGAGCCGTGCCATACGCGCAGAGCGAAGGCAGGGTCATGGAATGTATAAGGAATGCAACGATGAATGCAAAAACACATTTTGCACTTGATGTATAGAGTTCGTGAAGTGTCATAGGATTGATAATATGAAGGTGAATAATGATAAATAGAAATAGAAATGCTTGCGGATAGGAATTGCTGTTTTAATGACGCAGTACCTCGAGATTTGCGCCCTTGAGTTTGTTACAAAGTGGTACGTTTTTACTCATGATTATGCTGAAACGACCGGTGTGACCCATAACTCCTCGAAGATTCTTCGAAGAATAATATTCAGAACTCCACACCAAGGCGCTCCCGCGCTCTGTTTACCTTCTCTCTGCCCACTCTTTACCTACACAACAACTCCAGCTTAGAATCAGGAGGAACGTATGCCCCTCGCGCCAATCCTTCTTGGAAGTCCCTGCACGCCCATTCCTTCAACCCCAACTCTTTATACACCATGGCTCTGATGATATGATTCTCGCCGCTCTTGTCCCCGTCAAGCTCGATAGCTCTTGTTAACGACATAACACACTCCCCGTAGAGCTTTGTTTTAAAAAGCACCTTACCTTTTAGTGCGTAGAAAATGCCTGATTCAGGCTGTACCTCGATTGCACTATCTATATGAACAAGGGCCTCATCGTAACGCTGTAAATCCACCAATAAAAGAGAACGTGCAATCTGGAGGAACTTACTCCGGGGTCTGATTTGTAAAATCGAATCCGCTACGTGAAGCGCGCTGTCCTTCAAGCCCTTTTCCCACAGAACTAATAGCCACGACGAGCACAACAAATCACATTGCGGATTTTCCGGATACTGTAGAATGGCAACACGTACAGCTAACAAGGCTTTGTCCAACTGCTTTCTTTGAACGTACGTACTAATCCTATCATAGGTACGGGAAAATGCCTTCAATTGAGCTTTATCAGCTTTCAGCGATTGAGCTCCGATCTCGCAGGTGAAACAAAGCTGAACGAGCAGCATGATGATCGCTAGCGTATACGCCGGCAAGCCGGAAAAGATCCGCGGAAAGGCATACCGGTCAGAGAGTACCGGAAGGTGGTTCATGGTGTACATGTAGAGTACCTGAGTAAAAATGATGTGAAAAACTGCTTTGAGGGCAAGGCGCCGTGTGTGAAGTCAAGCTCTACTAGGCTGTAAGCATGGCTGCCCCCCTACTATACCCACGTTTTGAGCTTGGTTTCATTCCCTCCTAATAATAGAGACGTTTGCGACGCTCAATAGCAGCACCTCAAAACGCCCAAAACACGCTGATTTCACACATTTGGCACTTTTGCCTCGTCACGACGACGAAATGTGGAAAACTTTTTACAAAATCTTTTCCAAGGTTCAGCAGAAGTCACACAAGCAACTCACATGAATCACACGAACATCACAAGCGGCAACAGCCTATATTATATGACACACTACCGCCTACACACCCCCCTAAGGCATAAACCAGAACAAAACTTCGTTTTCTTGCAGAAATACCCACTTTAATGATACTTCTGAGAAGAGATCGGTGGTTTTCCACACAACAACCGCTGGATATTATTTTTCCACACTGCTGTTTTTATTGTGGAAAACTCAGCTCTAATCCGGTGATAACCTGATTTTTAGCGAAGTCACATCTCTGCGAGGCCACCACCCGGACGGAGCTGAAGGAAAAACTTCAACACGTTAAACTTCAACCATAAAAAGGCAGTCTTCACGCGGTTCGATAGCTACAACAACTGAAAAATCACCGGCGTTGTATTCGTCAAAGCTGATGTACTATCAAAAAAATGCTGTGTAGTTTTCCTCGTGATTTCCACAAGAGTACCAGCTGTAAATACGTTCGCCTAAAAGACTGCATTCAATCCTCATTCAGACCACATTTTCACTTCTGTTATGACGAGCTATTCCATGTACAAAGCAGCACTGCTTTCGATGTTGATCATTGCCGCAGAGCTGAAGGCAACCACTCCCACCTGGACCGACGGCGTTGCGTGTATTGTGTATTCACATTGCACGCCTTGTCACAACGACAAAGGCATAGCGCCGTTCCCGCTTGCAAGCTATGAGCAAGTGTATCAGAAGCGCGCGTCTATTGCAGCAGCGGTGCAGGATGGCCACATGCCTCCGTTCCCTGCGTCACAAGCGCGGCAAAAGTATGCGAGAGCTAATACGCTTACAGCCGGCGAAATAGATGCCGTGGTGAGTTGGGTAAACAACGACGCGCCCGTGGGCGATGTGTCTAATATGCCCTCGCCGCCGGTGTATTCATCTGCATACGAAATCACCAACCCGGATTTCGTGGGTACTATCCCCACGTACACTGTAGCTTCAGACAACGACACCTATCGCGTATTCGTGATTCCTATAGAAAACGCCGAACAGAAAATGATTCAGCGTATCGAGGTTGTGCCCGGTAACAGATCTATTGTGCACCACGCTCTCATTTTCGTGGATACATCTGATGCACCTTTGCAACAGGATCTTAGTGATCCATTACCAGGATACTCCGCTTTTGGCGGAACGGGCTCGGCTTCGTCGCGCTTGGTATGCGGCTATACACCGGGGCAAACCGCGTTCACGTATACAACCGGTTTCGGCGCTGCGGTACTACCAAAATCATACCTCGTGATTCAGATGCACTATCCCGGTGGCATACGCGGAGAGAAGGACAGCACGCAGGTTCGTATTCAGTATGGAGCCCCTTCACTTCGCAGTGTGGCAACAGTTCCGGCATTAAACCATTCCACTTCGCTTATCAACGGCCCATTGTTTATTCCCGCCAATACCGTTAAAACTTTTTACAGTAAAGTCGAAAACAAAGTGAACCGCACTCTCACAGCCATTATGCCGCATATGCATTTGCTTGGCAGATCTATTAAAGCAATCTGTGTATTGCCAAACAAAGACACGATAGTGCTCATCGACATTCCCGAATGGGATTTCCATTGGCAGTACATTTACCAATTCAGCAAACCATTATCTATTCCCGCGGGTAGCGTAATCTATGGTGAGGCTACGTACGACAACACCACAAACAATCCGGAGAATCCCAATAATCCCCCTAAAGATGTAAGTAGGGGCGAAGGTACCGAAGACGAGATGATGTTGATCTACATGAACCTGTCGAACTATCAAGCAGGGGATCCAGATATTGTGGTGGATACATCCGCGCACTATACGCACGATCTTTCATGTGCGCGTACTACCGAAGTGAAAGAAGACTTTGCCTCGGATATATCGCTGACAGTTTCCAACGATGGCAATGCGCTGACCGTGAGCGGTATTGATGGTCCCTTTACTGCGCGCTTCTACAGCTATGAAGGTAAGGTAGTAAAGACC
>JBKCNS010000062.1:0-9062 GCA_046297095.1 Kapaibacterium sp. (SeqCode)
GATTATGAGGCTATTGTCGATATAGCTAAAGAGCAAGTCGCTGAGGGCGCGCATGTGCTGGATGTTTGCACGGCTTATGTCGGGCGAAATGAAATGGCTGACATGCTTGAAATCATAAAGAGAATTAATACTCAAGTAAATATCCCTATTATGGTGGATAGTACTGAATATCCGGTTTTGAAGGAATCGCTTAAATATATTTCAGGTAAGCCAATTATAAATTCTATTAATTTAGAGGACGGCGAAGAGCGCGTAGAAAAAATAGCTGAGCTAGCTAACCAATTCGGAGCGGCGCTTGTGGTTTTGACTATTGATGAAGAGGGCATGGCTAAAACCGCCCAAAGAAAACTTGAAATCGCCGAAAGACTTTATGATCTTTTGGTAAATAAGCACGGCGTTGATCCGCGAAATTTGATTTATGATGATTTGACTTTTACTTTAGCTTCCGGTGATGAAGATATGCGAAACGCTGGCTATGAGACGATCGAAGGTATTCGTCTCATTAAGCAAAAATTTCCGGAAGTAAAAACTATTTTAGGTTTAAGCAATATTAGTTTTGGACTAGATGCCAAGCTCAGACCAGCTTTAAACTCAGTGTTTTTGCATGAGTGTATTAATGCAGGTTTAGATATGGCTATAGCTAGCGCTAGTAAGCTTATTCCTATCGCTCAAATTGATCCTAAAATAAAAAATATTTGTTTGGATTTGATTTATGATAAGCGTGCCGGTGATTATGATCCACTGCACGCACTGCTAGCTTGTGCTGGTGATCTAAAAGAGACCCTCGCTTCTAATACTAATGCTTATGAAGGTTTAAGTATAGAAGATTTACTCGCGCAAAGAATTATTGATGGTAATAAAACTGGCATCGAAAAAGATCTAGATCGCGCTCTAGATGCGGGTAACAAGCCGCTTGATATTATTAATCAATTTTTGATGAGTGGTATGAAAGTGGTTGGAGATAGGTTTCGTACTGGTGAAATGCAATTGCCATTTGTATTGCAGTCCGCTACCTGTATGAAGACAGCGGTCGCTTATCTAGAAAAATTTATGGATAAGGCTCAGGGAGCTGGATCCAAAGGTTCGATAGTCTTAGCTACTGTTAAAGGTGATGTTCATGATATCGGTAAAAATCTTGTAGATATTATTCTCTCGAACAACGGCTATAAGGTGGTGAACCTGGGCATTAAGGTGCCCCTGGAAACCATGCTGCATGCGGTGGAAGAGCACAAGGCCAATGCGCTGGGCATGAGCGGATTGCTGGTAAAATCTACTGCTATCATGAAGGAGAATCTTGAGCAGATGCAGGCGCGCGGACTTCGCGTACCGGTGGTGCTCGGCGGCGCAGCTCTTACCCGCAGGTTTGTGGAGCACGATTTACGCGCCCTGTACGGCGGGCCGCTTGCCTACGCCCAGGATGCCTTCGACGGCTTGTATTTTATGGAGTCGCTAAGCGCCGGCGAAACAACAGGCACGAACACTACCACTGCTACCACTGCTACAGCTCAGCCCCCTATCGCTGCGCGCGAAATTGAAGAAGTACCCGTTGGCCTTGAAGCCAAGCTGCCGCCGGAAGTGCTTTCTACCGAAGAGCGAGCTGCCGGCGATGTGTATGCAGCAGCCGAGCGCGCTCGCAATGCGGGCGAAGCACAGACAATTGAAGCAAGCGAGCTGCCCACAAGCACGGTGGAGCGAACTGCACCCGTACCCGTAGCGCCTTTTTTTGGCAGCCGCATCGAGAAGGACATTGCTATTGACAAAGTGTATGAGTACATCAACGAAGTGGCCTTGATACGCGGGCAATGGCAATTCAAAAGGGGCAAGCGCAGCGACGAAGAATACTCACGCATTATGGAGCAGGAAGCGCTACCGGCGTTGCAGTCGTGGAAGCTGAAAAGCAAGCGGGAGCGGTTGTTGCAGCCGGCTGTGGTGTATGGATACTTCCCCTGCAAAGCGCATGGGAACGACCTTGTAGTATACCGGCCCGTGCAGGACGAAGATCTACACAGCACGTGGACGTCCGTTACTCCGCAAACAGCGAGCAAAGAAAACCTGCGCGAGTGGGTTCGTTTCTCCTTCCCGCGCCAAAAGGACGGCCGCCATTTGTGTATATCGGATTTCTTCCGGCCCGCCTCTGATGATGCGTTTGATGTGGTGGCGTTCCATATCGTTACCGTGGGAACAATTGCCAGCACCTACGCGCACGAGCTCTTCGACAAAGGCGAGTTCAAGGACTATCTGTTCTTCCACGGGCTAAGTGTGGAATCGGCCGAAGCACTGGCAGAGTACTGGCATAAAATTATTCGCAGCGAGCTTGGCATTGCTACCAACGATGCTCCGGAGATTAAGTCTCTGTTCAGCCAGGGATACCAGGGCTCACGATACTCATTCGGGTATCCCGCATGCCCCAACCTGGAAGATCAACAACAGCTCTTTACGCTTCTCAAGCCGGAACGCATTGGTGTGCAGCTTACAGAGGAGTTTCAACTTGTGCCGGAACAATCCACCAGTGCTATTGTTTGCCATCACAGCGAAGCACGGTATTTCACCATTAAGTAACAGCGCAGAGCTGCTGCGAAGGGCGCAGGAGTTTTGCAGGTAGTGGTGAATGTGGAATGATACAGAGTGAATGGTGAATTGTGAATAGTGAATTGTGAATAGTGTCCGGCGACATGTATTCGCAGCTTGGTGATTGAAGCCTTGCAAGCAATCATCATTCAGTGTTCCGTTGCAATTCTGTTCGGAGCTTTGTTCGGAGCTTTATTCAAAACTCCTTTGAGATCTACGTTTCCATCTCTCATTCATTCGCGCTCATTAGCCTTGCCCTGAAGCCCGCATCATTACTCACTTTTAGCCATACACTATGCCCCGCTACAAACTCACCATTGAATACGAAGGAACCCGCTACAGCGGATGGCAGGTACAAAAGAACGCCCGCACTGTGCAAGGCGAATTGATCGGTGCGGCAAAGACCGTTTTTAACCGTGAAGACTTTGAGCTTATGGGATCCGGACGCACCGATGCCGGTGTGCACGCCATGGCGCAGGTGGCGCATTTGGATGTGCAAACCATGCTTGCGCCGCATATCATTCGCATGAAGATGAACGACCTTCTACCTGCCGATGTGCATGTGCTGGAGGTAGAAAAAGCCGGCCCGCGCTTTCACGCACGCCACGATGCCGAAGCGCGCTCGTACCTGTATCACATTTCCACTCGTCGCTCGGCTTTTGCCAAACGCTTTGTGTGGTGGGTAAAAGATCGCCTTGATGTGGCGGCTATGGAGCGCACGGCAGATCTCTTCGAAGGCATGCACGACTTTGCCTCGTTCACGCGCGACGATCCCCGCGAGAAATCCACGCAGGTTCTGGTGGAGAGTATGCGCGTGATTCCGCACGGCTCGTTGATCCTGGTGCACATCACTGCATCACACTTTTTGTGGAACATGGTGCGCCAACTTGTGGGCACACTGGTAGAGGTGGGCAGAGGAAATGTGCAAAGCAGTACGGTACAGCAATGGCTTCGCACGCGCGATGAATCCTCGCGTCAGTTCACTGCGTCGCCTTCGGGATTATTCCTGGAGCGCGTGTATTACAAAGGCGACAAGCGCAACCCCGACATTCGCCCCATTATAGAAATACGTTAGGACGCCGTCGGCATCCATGCGCTGCGCGCCCGAGCCAGAGCGCCGTCGAGAGCAGTACCGCGGGGTTCAGCCCATTGCAATGTGCGGTCTGCCTGGATGTGTTGGCGCAAGGTGTGGTTCATCAACTCTTGCTCTGCAATGCTTCCCAAAAAACATACGGGAACCGGCTGCGCGCTAAAATGCGCCGAGGCGCCGTGTGCCAACAGGCATAATTCTTCGGCGGCCTTGTGAATAATATCCCGCGCTTCGTCCAGGCCGTGCATGGCATGTTCGAACACGCGAGGAGCAAGCTCGGCAAAGAAGGCCATATCAAAACGGTGATCACCAATAAACACGCGGACGTCGTCGGCAGAATGAATTTGCAGAATGCTTGCAAGCCGGCGTGTGAGTTCCGTGTGCTGCTCCCTGCCATCTACGGCGCGCACCATGTGCTGAAAAGCCGCACGACCAATCCATGCGCCGCTACCTTCGTCGCCAAGTTCCGGACCATACCCGCCCACGCGCAGTAACGCGCCGCTGCTGTTCCGACCAATAGCTACAGATCCGGTTCCACTTATCACAACCACACCATGGTCGTTGCCCAATGCGCCCATCACGGCGTTTTCTATATCGCTGGCAAGAAGAATTCGCGGCAGCGGATACATTGCCGCGTGAGCTGCGGCATAGAGCGCTTCGCGCAATTGTGAGCGTTCGTGTTCGGTCCATACGCCGGACATTCCAATGCTAATACCTTTGAGCAAGTTGAAGGGCACATCGGCATCGGCACAGGCCGCCAGTATGGCATCGAACAGCAACAGACCGGATTCTTCGTAGCCGCGTCGCGCGGGCTTTGCGCTTGGAGCAGTGTGTTCGCCGAGCACACGAGTGGCGTCTGCTATTGCGCAGCGCGTTTGTGTTCCGCCGCCATCGATGGCGCAGTAATAACTCATGAGCAGGGCTACCCGTTGTGGGCTTTGTTTGTGTACGGCGCGTGTGCTTCGCACCGCGCTCGGATTTCAACAAACTTACGTAAACTCAAATCAGGCCATATGTATGGGCACATACTCGTGTCAATGCTCAACGATCATGCGGCACACCCGGCGCTGCCCTATTCCGTCTTCCACTACGATCACATACACTCCGGAGTAGAGATCACTCACCGGCAATCGCAGTAACGCCGACGATGCAGACAGCGTAACGGCGTGATCGCCAACGATGTTTCCGTTCACTGCGTAAATCCGGGCGCGTACTTCGGGTGTGGCGCTGTTCAGCACTTCGATCTCTGCTGTAGACGTAGCCGGAATGGAACGAACCACCAGCGCCATGGGCTCTACCACCGTGATACGTGCCCACTTCACGCAAGCCTGCACGGCAAAGTCGCCGTTGTCCCAGCTCAGTTCCAGATTCTTGTCCGGCGGAGCATCCGCGCTAAACGAGGTAACAGTTACATCGGTATAGTTGGGAATATTCTGCATGCCTTGAGCGCGAATACGTGCCAGTGTATCACTGTGGCCAAGCATGGGAATATCCGATGCGGCAAAGCTAATAGCGATGCCATCGGGAGTGCGTGTCCACGGCAGCGCCAAGGTCTTGCCGCCGGCAGAGTAATTCACATCAAGTACATTCATCAGTGCTTTGTTGAATTGCAACGACACACCAAGCGAGCGAACGCCCGCGTTGAACAAGGCGGTTTTGGAAGTGTCGTCCGTGCGCAACACCAGATGCACATCGGTGCTATCGTTTACATCTACTATCACACCGTCTTGCACCGACAAATGTGCGCGATACACTTCTCTGGGAGTTTGGGATTGCAGTGTCACGATTGTAGAGTCTGTGCAGGAACTTGTTTCCACTATCACCAGTTCGGCTGTGTGATCGCCTTCGCTCACCGAGAGCGCATCCACATACATGGTAAGAGAATCGGCCGGCTGCAGAGTGGCAGATGGCGGAGCACTTACACTAAACTCCGACGCTCCGGGGCCACGCAGATACCACCGCAGTATTTGCCGCGGAACCGACGAGGGGTTCACCACCCCAACTGCAAAACGTGATTGCGTACCCTTCCACAAGGTACCGGCATTGATTGCTGTAGGTGTCACCCGCAAATGCGGATCCACGATGGTGGCAACAAAACGAGCGGTAAGTACTGTTCCGCATACGGTGCTCGTCCAGCGCAGCTGCTGCTGAATATCCTGCGGGCTTAGCCCCCATGGAGTAAATAAAAGATCTGCCACAGCGGAATCGCCGGCGGGCACAACTATGCGCGAAGCAAGTACCAGAGCGGGGTGCAGGCCGGCAGCATCAAGCTGCAAGGTGTCGCTAAGCAGTCCGGTGTTCACAAAGTGCAGTGTGGAACGCAGCGGCGCATCGCAGGGCTGGTGCACGCCTGCATCCACAAGTGTATCACGAAGAGTAGTTGACGTGGCCAGATATGCAGCCCGTAAAGGCACGCGATAAGGAACACCGCTAAAGGCAGTAGCGAAGGATAGCACGCACTCGGCGCTATCGATGCCCTGAGCAAGCTGCATCGATTTTATCACAACCGGAAGCCGAGCGCCGGGCGGTATCGCCACCGGGAAGGTGGTGGGATACACCAAGGTAAAAGCCGTACTGCCTGCAGACTGCACGCGCGCATCCACAAGCGAATCAGGTACAGAGCCGTCGTTAACAATCACGATTGTATCAAGTCTTGCAGTAGTGGAACAGCGCTGCACCGGTGTGGTGACTCGCCCCGGACCAATGCTCAAACGCGAATCACTAACCACCACCGTAACCGGCAGAGAGGCAAAGGACGCACAAGGGTTTTTGCCAAAGGCGCGAAGAGTGCCGGACCACGTACCAACCGAGTCTGCAAGAATTTCTATACACACCCGAAGTGAAGAGCCGGAGTCCAGGCGCACAGGAACCGCACCGCCGGAAATGATACGCGCACCGGTACGAGCGCCGCCAAGCGGCGGATCGAGTACCAACGAATCGAGTATAGCTTCGGCGTAGCCAAGAGACTGCACATCCACACACACGGTGTCGGTGCTTCCGCGGCGCAGCTGACGTAGCACTGCAGTAGGCGCAATGGCAAGAGAAGAACTAATTGCTTCGGCCGTAATGGGAATCACAATGGGGATGCTGTCGCAGGGAGATATTCCGAGCACCAACGAGTCGCGGAATTTTCCCGGCACCGATGTTTGAAAAAGCACACGTACCAGCAGAGAGTCGCCCGGGGCAATCACCGATGGCAGATTGCGGCTTGCCATCACGGTAAATGGCGTGGGCACTACGTGATTCGAAGCTAATGTTATGCTGCCCGTGCCGGTGTTCACCACCCGCCAAACGCGCTCCTCTTGAGCGGGCACACACACGCGTCCAAAATTCAGCGTGGTAGCAGAGAGCTCGTACTTCACTCCTCCGGACTGACCGCTTAGAGCGATGTCTACGCGGGTTTTGTTTCCGCGCACTGTAGTGGCATCGTTGGTAGCCAGCCGCAACGTGGCAGACGCCGCCCCGCCATTCTTTGGAGCATAGCGAATGTACAGGTACTTCGTGGCTTTGGGGGCAATGGTTAGGGGAACAAACTCGCCGGTGTTCCATCCCTCGATGCTAAACTCTGCACTGCCGCCTATGATATCGGCTGCGCTGATGATCAAATCGCTATTGCCTGTATTGAGTACGGGAATGGAATCGTAGGCCGCTTGCAAACAGGTTGTTTTATAACTACGGGCGCCGGGCGTGTTCACAATGGGTGATACTCCGTATGCTCGCAGTGTGATGACCGTATCTTTTAGGCACGGCCCCACGCGAAACAAATATCGCCCCACCTTCCATCCGGTATCCGCCAGTGTTATGAAGCTCTGCACACTGCCACCACCCGGAGGAATAATCACCGGCAAGGCAGGATCGGCCGAGAATACATCGCCGCTAAGACGAGTTACCTGTATCACCTGATCGCTTTGCTGAGAGGAATTATTCCATGTGGTAACAAGCCGCACCGGAACGCCGCAGGGAGCAGGACGCACGGTGAAGAGGGTGTCTGTGGGAAATGCGTTCACCACTCTGGTGGTTCCCGTGATTATGGTGGAGAGTGTTACTTGATTATTCACCGTAACACTAAGAGTAATGGTCTTTGTGCCCGGGCTTCGCGGCTGGAAGCGCACCACTATCATGGCGGAATCGCACGAGGGTATTCCGAACGAGGTTGAAACCGGCTGCAGAACATTGAAGTGTTGAATATCGGTGCCTGCCAGGTTCCATGTGGCGCCCGTTCCGCTGAAGGATCGATTACGAACCCATATAGTATCGTAGATCACTCCCGGATAGCAGATAGGCCCGAGCGTGCTGATGGTTTTGCTGATACTGCGCTCGGCAGCGGAATATCGATATACTGCATTGCCCACCACAAAGCCCGTAGTGTCGTTGATAAACCAGCAGTCGTCAAGATCGCCGTCTATTCCGCAGTTCTTGAGTTCCCATGTAGCGCCGGCGTCGGTGGTTTTATACATGCTTCGGGCATTGCCACAAATCCAGCCCGTAGTGGAATTCAACAGGAAGGAACCGTACATGGGTTGTGCGGTTTGGTAGGTAGTCCAGGTTGCACCGCTGTCGGTGGTAAAGCGTCCGCCGCCACCGCCGCCGCCACCTGCACACTGCGAACCGGCCCAGGGCAACAAAAACGAGGCGCCGCTTTGAGATATTTCTTCGTTCCAAATTGATGCAAAGCCGGACTGAAAGGGCGACCATGTTCGGCCGCTATCCAGGGTGCGCCATAGCTGACCACTGCCCACCGCAAAGCCACGTCCGTTGCTGTACAACAGCGCATCGGTCATGCCGCTGGCGGGAAGATTGCCGGTGGAATACGACCATGTGGAACCGCCGTTGGTGGTAAGGGCAAAGCCCTGTGTGCCGCCGCAACCGCCGCCCACAACCACGCCCCAGGAGGCATTAAGGAAGTACAATCCCCACGGACTTTGTGACCCGGGCATGGTAGGGGAAATATCGGACCACGATGCACCGCCATCGGTAGAGGCAAACACACCGCAGGGTCCGGAGCAATACCCAATCTGCTGGGTAACAAAGTGCACGCTCTCCAGATGCCCGCCGGACCTACCTTGATACGGCACCACTGTTCCCTGCCACGAACCGCCACCGTCGGTGGTGCGCAGCACATAGCCCTGCTGTCCGCAAACCCAGCCGTACTGCGGGTTCGAAGGCAAGAAGAAAACGTCTAAATAGAATCCGGAAGAATAGGGATTCGGCAAGGTGCATTTTTGCCAAAACTGAGCGCGCAGTTCACTTCCGCCAAACAGGCAAAGAACTATGAGTACTACAAAGCGAGCGTAAGCCATGCGCATACAGCATCCCCGTTGTGTGAATGTTGCTCGAACCGGACTGCATCAAACTACCGCGAAAGTGTATGGTGTGCAAGGGGATGGAGGGGAGGGGATGGAGG
>JBKCNS010000063.1:0-171590 GCA_046297095.1 Kapaibacterium sp. (SeqCode)
CACTATATCACGACTGCCCTGCGTTAAGCGCAGCCTTTAGCGTTACGGAGATTGTAAGCGTGGAGCACAGTGAATGGCCGGCAGAGCCGGTATCGAACGTCGTGTATAATCGCCGCAATCAAGAATTGCTGATACGCGATACTCACCATGCCGGCAGGGTACAGTTGTTAAATCTGCTTGGCAACGTAGTTCGTGATATAAATGCCGATGCAGCTGCTGTTCGTGTGGATGTATCAGACGTACCGCCGGGACTCTACCTTGTAGTTCGTAAAAACGCGGCGCCGGTGACAGTTCTTGTGCACTAAAATTCTATCGACACTGTCAACATGCGCAGATACGCAACGCACCTACGATGCTTCCCTATAAACGGATGCGCAGCAGAGCGGTGGAGAGCGAGATGGTTGGATTTTTACCAAAGACAATTGTGAGAATATCACGCGTGGAGATTCCGAACTCCCAGCGATTATCCAGCAGCGAGAACTTAACGCCCGCAGGCATGTTAAAGCCCATGCTGCCGCCAAAAGTAAATCCGGTTTGCACTTGCACCCAGGATGCTATGGTATGATTGGCGCCGAATGAGATAAGCGCGCTGGTCAGGTTGGCCGGATCGAGAGTATTAATGGGCACGATGATATCCACTCCGGCATCACGCTCTAAACCGTAGCTGTAGGTCAAGCCGAATCGTATACGCGCGGGAAGCGCAGTGGTGGTCTCGGATAATCCCGAGTACAAAAATGTTTTACCCGAGCCCTTGATGTTCTGCGCTTCGTTAAAGAAATTATAGGAATTAAATCCCGTGGACGACACGTAATTCAACGTATCATCGTTGGCCGAGTACACATTTCCCTTCCAGTAAATGGTACCTATATCCAGAACGCTCAGCCCTGCTTTCCATTTCTCGAACATCTGCACCGTTACTCCCAAATCAAATCCGGTACCACGACCGACGGGAATAAGATCGGTGCCCTGAATCTTCGACGGCGTTGTGGATTTGCCGTAATCGATATTGAAGGCCGGTGTGATTGCACTCGTTGCTACAAGTTTGTTGTCCTCGTCCACATATGCCGTCACAAGAGCAAAACCATAAATCGCTTTTACCGTAAAACCCGCATAAACACTAGTGTTCTGGCTGGAGAATATTCTTTTCCCGTAACCAAAACAAAACTCTCTCGTCCACGAAAAGCCAATGCGAGTGGAATCGAAAAGCTCGGAATACAAACGTGGCTTTCGCGCTATACCCACGGTATCCAAAGGCGCCCATGAGTACACCACACTGGAATCGAAGTAGGGTGTTTTCCGGCCAAGGAAGGCAAAATCCGCTGCGAAGGAATTAAGAATAAACTGTGCTGCAAAGCGTTCGCGTACGGCTACGGCAAATCCGCCATATCCATCAGTCTGATAACTCGCCGCACCCAGAAGCACATCAGCATTCAAAAACACTCCGTTGCCGGAAAAGCGGCGAGCTGCCTGAGCTTTTTCGGACGCACTGAACGAGGTGCCACCAAACGTGGACACTGCGGTTATAAGCGCTCCTGTAGGCATAGCATTTGAATGAATGGCGGCACCGGCCTCGCCAATCGACAACGCAAATCGCCGTGTTACACGCTCCACACCTACACCCGCGGGCGATGATTCCACGAAGTAAAATGGCTCGAGCACAAAACCCAGATTTGCCGGGTTCACGCCAATGGATTGATAATCGGTGACCAAAGTGGTGCCAAGAGCTGCCTGCCCCACGCGGCCATAGTCCGACACTTCCGTTTGTGCCACTGCTGTGCTACCACTCACCGTAAAACACACACACCAGGCGAAGATCCATTGCGCGTAGCGCAGCCCGCGGTAATCACGGGCATTGATTGCCATTGCATATACACCGCATGCTATGGAGAGTACACTACGCACTACCGCCTACCTCTTATCTGTTCTTCGAGCTGCGATGCAATTCGCAAAGCGGCCAGCGCATCGCTTCCACTAACCGTAACCGGTACGGCATCAAGAATGGATTCCACGAATGCGGCCTGCTCATCGGCAATTGCATTGCGCTGTTCCACTGCCGGCTGCTCGAACATAATTGTTGTTTTCTCCGGTGCATGATCGATATCACCCAGCATGGATGCCGGCAGCAGCGTGCCATTGGCAGGAATGTCGGACTCATCGTCGCCGAACATGCGGAATACATCCAAGGCGGGCTTCGCAAAATCTACGGACAAGTACATACCCTTTTGGAAAATGCGCATCTTTCGCATGGGCGATGCCGACAGTCTGGATGCTGTAAGGTTTGCCACGGCACCATTTTGAAAATCGATTCTGGCGTGTACCAGATCTACGGTTTCCGTGAGCACCGACACGCCATCGGCTATTACACGCACCACCGGAGATTTCACTAGCGATAGCACGATGTCGATGTCGTGAATCATTAAATCGTGAATCACGCTTACGTCGGTTGCACGCGGGCGAAACTGACTTAAGCGATGCGCCTCGATAAATCGTGGCTCTAAGCCGAATTTCAGTGCGGCTCGAAGCGCAGGATTAAAGCGCTCTACATGCCCCACCTGTATGCACACTCCCTTTGCGGAAGCCGCTGCCAATAAACGCTCGGCAGACTCCACCGAATGCGTTATAGGTTTCTCGATTAAGCAGTGCTTACCCGCCTCGATGCACTCCATGGCCACTTGCTCGTGGTAGATGGTGGGAACCGCAATGGTAACGGCGTCGCATTCCGCAATGCACGACTGCACATCGTTAAAGCAGGCCACTCCAAGCTCCGCTGCTTTTGCTTCGGCTTTAGCCCTATCTGCGTCGAAGATTCCTGCAAGTACGGCGCGTGGCTGCGATGCCCACAAACGCGCATGGATACTGCCCAAGTGACCCACTCCCAACACACCGATTTTAAGCATAGTAAACAGTATTTAGAGAACAAATTTTTGAGTACCAAACCTGCAGTGAAGATGTCCGAGATTTTCACCTGACACACAACAACAAACACCGCAACCGCGCCACGGTTACTGCTCGGCCCGTGGGTGTGCTTGGGCGTATGCTGCCTTTAAGCGCTCCACGGAAACGTGCGTGTACACTTGCGTAGTGCTGAGCGAGGCGTGCCCCAGCATATCGCTTACCGCCTGCAGATCAGCGCCGTTGTCGATAAGGTGCGTTGCAAACGAGTGCCGCAGTACGTGCGGCGATTTTTTTCTGGACTCGGTTATTCCCTGCATGGCTTTGTTGATGATGCGCCAAGCCTGCGAGGCTCCGAGGGGTGTTCCTTTAGCCGTGAGAAACAATGCCTGCTCAGTGGAAGCAGCGCCAAACTCCGCACGCACCAAGCTATACGCGCGCAGAGCTTCAAGGCTTTTAGCGCCCAAAGGAACAATGCGTTGCTTGCCGCCTTTACCGGTTATTCGCAAAGTGTTCGATCGCACATCTACGGAATGCACATTCAAGCTTAGCGCCTCGCTGATACGAAGCCCGCTGCCGTAGAGCAGCTCCGCCAGCGCGGCATCGCGAGCACCTGTTGCTGTGCCTGTATCGAAGCGCTCCATCATGTGAGTTATTTCCGTGGCCTGCAAAAACGATGGGAGCTTCTTCTCCATCTTCGGTACTACTATCAGCGACACCGGGTTGTTCTGCACATATCCACGGCGAAGCGAAAACAAAAAGAACGAGCGCAATGCACTCACATGCAATCGAATAGTACGATTGCTCAAACCGCGATCGTGCAGCCATCCTAAAAACGGCCGCACATCGTTTGCGCCAAGCTCATTGAGAATAGTTTCTTCACCCTCGCCTTCACCATCCTTGAGAAACTCTGCAAACAGGCTCAGGGTGTGACGGTAACGGTCGGCGGTATGGGCCGAGTACCCTTTCTCCGTTGTGCAATAGACAAGGAAGAGTTGAACGGCCGAACGCAATGAATGCATCAAAGACACCGTGGTTGTGAAGGAAGAGATTTGCTGCTTTGTGAAAATACGATATCCGCATCAGTCGCTCAACGGTCGGTTGGCGAAATGCCGTATTTTGCGGCATCAATTTGCACCGGCAAAATGATGCTAAAACCGAGTCTGATACCAAGTTTGATACCAAGTTCGACACCGAGCCAAACCCTGAGTTTGGCGTCAGGTTAATGCTGGGTTGAGCGCCTGCGCTAGTTACGATGCGCTTTCGGCAAGACCGGCACGGCGCGGTAAAGCACATTGCCTTCTTCCATGGAACACATACTCAACTACATCAATGGCACCATGTGCCCCGCTGTGAGCGGCTCGTGGCTCGATTGCTACGAACCCGCTACCGCACAGGTATATGCGCACATTGCTGCAAGCGATGCACGAGATGTAGAAAATGCTGCAGCTGCGGCGCTACAGGCGTATCCGTCGTGGTCCGCTACTACTGCCGCCGAACGCTCAAAGATTCTCATGCGCGTGGCGGATATCATTGAATCTCGCGCCGAGGAGTTTGCTCAGGCGGAATCCAGAGATCAGGGCAAGCCGGTGTGGTTGTGCCGTGTAATGGACATACCCCGTGCTGTTTCCAACTTCCGATTTTTTGCCACCGAGATTTTGCATAGCTCAACCAAAGCACACTCGGGCATGGGTGAAGGACTGAACTATACTCTGCGTAAGCCCTTCGGTCCGGTTGGATGTATATCGCCGTGGAATCTTCCTCTGTATTTGTTTACCTGGAAAGTGGCACCGGCCCTTGCGGCGGGCACCACTGTGGTGGCAAAGCCATCGGAAGTGACACCATACACCGCCATGCTGCTTGCTCATGTATGTATAGAAGCAGGCCTGCCTGCAGGTGTGCTGAATATCGTGCACGGCACCGGCGATGCAACGGGCTCGGCTATTGTTGAGCATCCGGCAATCAAAGCCATATCCTTTACAGGCAGCACGCGAGTGGGTCAGTACATTGCTCAGGCTGCGGGTGCGATGTTGAAGAAAGTTTCGCTGGAGTTGGGTGGAAAGAATGCCACGGTGGTGTTTGCGGATGCGAATTTTCATCGCGCAGCGGAGCAAGCGGTGCGGGCGGCTTTCCTGAACCAAGGCGAGATATGCCTGTGCGGCAGCCGCGTGTTTGTTGAGCGCAGTATGTACGAATCGTTCCGTGACGCATTCGTGGAACACACCTTGAAGCTAACGGTTGGCGATCCAACTGATGATCGCTCACGCTGCGGCGCGCTGGCAAGCCAGAGCCATATGGAGAAGGTGCTTGGGTACATCGAACTTGCCAAGAGCGAGGGCGGAAGCGTGCTCTGCGGCGGCACCAGGGTGCAGCCGGGCGGCCGTTGTGCCAATGGCTGGTTTGTGGCACCCACGGTGATCGAGGGTCTTGCTGCCTCCTGCCGTACTAACACCGAAGAGATCTTCGGCCCGGTAGTTACGCTCATTCCCTTTGATACCGAAGAGGAAGTATTGGCCATGGTAAACGGAACCTCGTACGGACTTTCTGCTTCCATATGGACAGAGAATCTTCACAGAGCACATAGAGTAGCGGAACGAATTGATACCGGTATTGTTTGGATTAACTGCTGGCTGGTGCGCGATCTACGCACGCCATTCGGCGGAGTTAAGCAAAGCGGCATTGGCCGCGAGGGTGGCGAGGAATCTCTGCGTTTCTTTACGGAAGCAAAGAACATTTGTTTACGTATCGACGACTAGTCGTGCTGCCACTGTATTTGCGGTGTGCACGGCATTGTCGTATCATACAAGCAGATGAATAAGCAACTTTTGGATAACCAAACTGAATGGTAATCCAATTGATGGCTAACCAAATTGAAGTTTTTCACACGAGCATCACGCATATGCAAACTATAGGTAGAATTTTCCTTTGTCTTCTGTGTATTGGCGCAGCTGCACTTGATGTACGCGCACAAGCTGTAACCAAGATTGCGCAGATAGATGGCGGTGCAGTATCGTCGCTGTGCTCGAACAAGTTTGGCGACTTGTATTGTTCAGCGCTGAATCAGGTATACCGTTCCATCGATCAAGGCCAGTCCTGGCAAAAGCAAAAAAGTCCCGTGGATTCTTTGATCAATATTCAGCTGGTAGCACCCAACGATCAGAACTCTCTTACGGCATTGTTTGCGGTGGCAGGCGGACGCGTATGGAAATCCACGGACGACGGCCAGCGTTGGAGTTCGGCTCCGGCTCTGGATGCGTATGTGGATGCGAACTCCTTGCAAAATCTCTTCTCTAATCGATACGGTTGGCTCATGGCCGCGGTGCGAACATCAGGATCAGTGATGCTGCTGCGCTCGCGCGATAATGGTATCAGCTTCGATACCGCTTGCACTCTGCCTGCGGCAGTAAGTTCCGTGGTGCAGGCTCCGGATTCCACGCTGTATGTATCGGCAGATCGCTGTTATCGTGTTGATGTTTCGGGCACGGCAACTCCCATAGGTTCTATGCGTGTGGTGGCCACGTATCAGGAATTTTTTAATGCGCCAATCGCTGTTTGGGCTATAGACAACAACACACCCTTCAGATCGGTAAATCGAGGCGCTGAATGGAAAAATTTGGCTATCGATCCAAAGGACACCGGCACATTGTTCGAGATTGTTATTGATCGTGAAGCAAATGCGTATGCATTTACGCGCACGTCAGACAGCACGAGTATTTACCGGCTTACTAACGGCAGCACCTCGTGGACTAAAGTTCGCACCATTGGCAAGGTACTCAAAGAGGTCTTGGCGAATATCAACGGTACCTTTGTTGCTTCCACCGACAACGGCATCTACTCATCCGAAGACAACGGCAGTTCGTGGACGCGCACATCGCGTGGCATCAGTACTTATCCGCTGTCCTGTGCGGTGCAATCGGAGAATGTTGTGTGCGTGAGCGGCTTCGACGGCGTGCTCTCGCAGACAAATACCGGCGGATTCTCGTGGTCTACAGCTAACGTTCCCCAATCGAGACAACCGTTGGTAATAAACGAGCTTGTCCGCACATCGGGCGGAAAGATTGTTGCCGCGACATCGGACGGTATCTGGACTTCTTCCGATTTGGGTTTGAATTACATCGCAGCATTGCTCTCGAATGCCACAGTACAACCTGTGCATTCAGTAACGGAGGTGGCACCGGGCGTACTTTATGCTACTGCTCAGAACGGTCTGCTCCGATCGAACGACGACGGTGTGAACTGGTTTGTTGTCGACACCACATCCTTTTCCGGTGCATCGTTGGCATCGGCATCTAAAGGGTCGTTTGTGGTGTCCACCGAACGCGGCGTGTTTTCCGGCGATACATCCTCGCGTGTTTTGACGCTTATCTCTGTGGAGCTGTCTTTGGGCCGCACTGCAATAAACAAGAACGGAACCGTGTATACGGCCGGATATGGAATTGGTATACCGGGCACCTACCCGGTGGTGGTGAACAGAAAGAAACCTTCTATGCCCGCCGAGAGTATTATCATCCCAAGCACCAAAGCGAGTTCTCTGATACCGGTATGGGTTGCAACGGGCACGTTGGGTGAAGCGTACGTAAATACAGATGCCGGTTTGTATCGGTTAAACGAGAACAGCACTACACCCGAGCGCATCGACATTCCCGGAGAGATATGCACCTACGTGCATTCCTCGGGAGCAGGCACAGTGATACTGGCCACGGTGTACGGAGGAGTGTATACACTGGATGTTTCCAGTTCTGTTGAAGACACATTCGGCAACGCGCCTTCTGCAGTATGGCCACAGCCTGCTAATGAGTTTGTTTCCTTGCATGCATCCGGCGTTGTAGAAACGTGGAGCATAATGGACATTCACGGTCGCGTGTGTGATTCAGGAGTTTTGAACTCTGACGGCTGTGAAGTGCGTGTGTCCACACAACAATTGGCCAACGGCGTGTACGCGTGTGTTGCCCGGCTTCAAAGCGGCGCGCATGTGCGAGTGCCCTTTGTTGTATCTCACTAATTGTATCTCACTAATCTTGAACAATCAACTACACATGGATCACCGGATCATCAATTCGTCCAGAGCACCCGAACCTGTGGGAGCATATCCTCATGCCCGCCGAATTGGCAATATGATTTTTCTCTCGGGCGTGGGCCCGCGCAAACGCGGACAAAGGAGTATTCCCGGAGTGACCATTGCCGACGATGGCTCGGTAGCTGAGTATGATGTGCATGTGCAAACCTTATCGGTTTTCGAGAACATCAGATTTATTCTGGAAGATGCCGGAGCACGCTGGGAAGATATCGTGGACGTGCAGGTGTATCTGACCAACATGAAGAAAGACTTCCCGGTGTTCAATGCACTGTACGCCGAGCACTTTAGCCATGTGCAGGCTACCAGAACAACTATTGAAGTGGGATCTCTACCCACTCCAATTGCGGTAGAGCTGAAGGTAGTGGCTATAGTAGCATCGGTGTGAATGGTATTATCATTACTCCCTATGCTACCAATGTTCGTGCCTCTTCCGTTTCAGCTTTGCAGTACCGCCTAAACCTTGATAAATGCCGTCGACATACTTTTTACAGCAACGCATGACACTTCTACAGCAGCAACCATATCGATATTCTGCAGCCGCGCAATCTCCCGGCTTTCATCGTAATCGCCTAGGGTGGAATGCCGCGCTCTTGTGGTGTGCATTGATGATTTCTACAGCCATGCATGCGCAGCCGGTAATCTCGTACATACTGCCGGACATCGGTGCTCCCGGAATGGCAGTGTACATGGAGCTTATGGGCCCGAATAGCGGCGATCAGAACGGTAATGTTTTCTCCGTGAATGTGGATTCGATATTCAGCAATAACGCTACGGACCCGTTGCGTTTGGAATGCGTGCGTCCTTCAGATCGGTGGAAGATTACCTTTAGCCCCGTTGTTATCAGTTGGGCCGGGCGTTTGCTCTCTACTGTTGCGTTCGTGTCTCCGGCTTGTAGTCCGAATTCATCGGACTGGAGGCAATTGTCTGCCGAGTGGCGCATACCTGTGCAGGTAGTCACCACCAACGGAACATCGAACATTGATACGGTGTACATTGTTCAGCCAACACGTGTGGGAAGCCTGATCGGAGTGACTCAGACGGTATTGGGCGCGGGAAGCTTAGGCGTGCGCTCACGCCGCGGCGCTATGATTGTGGATAGCATCATTTTTCGCGATACAATCTATACCGTATCAACCAACGACCCCGACGGCATTGCTGCCAACGGCAATCAGGGGTACTTGCCTTTTACCTTGATGAGCATTGGCCCGGTGCGCGGTGCGGGCTCGAACACTAAGCTGTCGGTCGATGCCATTGCTCAGGATGCGGGACCCGGCGGTGGCGGCGGAGCGGGAAGATTTTGTGATTTGGCAGCCGGCACGGGCACCCGAGGCGGAAACGGTTTCTCCGGTGGCGGCCGCGGCGGTAACAGCTTAACTCGATTGTATCAATCATATGGAACGGGCACCGGTACTCCTCTCAGCGATGGCACATCCAATTCGCTGAATGATACTCGCGGAAGCTCCGTACCCGCAGCATTCGAAGCTGCCGGTGGCGGAACAGGCCATCCCTTTGGCGTGTCAGGGTCGAGCTGCTCCGATGGCAATGGCTGTATTCCGGAGGGCGGTGTTGGAGGCGGATCCGGTGCACAGAATAATATTGCCGGTGCCGGCGGCGGCAATGAAACAGCCGGACAGAAGTCAGCTACAAACATTGATAACGGAGGAAAGGTACACGGTAATACAATGATCATCCCCATTGCCGGGGGCTCCGGAGGATCGAGCGGAAATCCCCGTTCGGCATTTGGTTCCTGCGGTGGTGTGGGTGGTGGGGGCGGTGGCGCGCTTCGACTGGTAGCGCCAACCGTATCGTCCATACTCCTAAGTGCTACCGGAGCAGATGGTGGCGCCACTGTTGGGTCAGGCGCAACGGAGATTGGCGGTTCGGGTGCAGGCGGAAGCGTGTCGCTGCATACACAGTACGGACTAAGCGATGTGAATTACAACCTCAGACCCGGCGGCTTATCATCGGGCACCGGACGTGGCGGTAACGGTCGCGGTCGCTGCGATGGGCCGCAGGCACGCTGGGCCGGCTTGTCTATTTTCCGCGGTCCCTCCATAGACACCATTCAAAACGTATCGCTACCGTTTCTTCTCACGGGAACGGGAGAGCCGAATTCACGCATTGAGCTGTACGTATATACCGAAACGGAAAAGTGGCGACGCTTTGCCGAAGGCGGTGTGGATGCGGCCGGCAATTGGGCCGGTCTGATCAGCTACAGCGGTTCGGATTCATACATAAACATCGTTGCGGTACAGAAGGCTTCTATTGCTAACCCAAAGGGTTATGCCTTTGTTCCCTCTCACATTCTTTCGCCCTCGGCGGCGGTGGTTGTAAAGATTCAAAAAGTTGCGCAGATAGTTTGCGACGCCAATCGCGACATGGGCAGATCTACGTGTAGTAACAGCGGTTCGGTTACCGACACTATGTACATCCGAAACAAGGGAGCCGGGGTTGCCACTATCGACAGCGCTCGTTTCTCCGATGGCAATCGTGGCTTTAGTCTTTTGTCTCCGTTACCTTTTCGTGGCGTAAATATTCAGCCGGGCGACTCTCTGCGTGTAGTGGTTCGCTTTCAACGAAACAGTGGAAGCACCGGCATTGTGAGCGATCGTTTGTTGGTGTTTTTAAAGTCCGGAACCGTGCCGCCCATTTGTACCACCGACTACAAAATCAGTGTGGATGCCGTCGGTTTGGTAAAAGCTAATACGTCCACCGGCGAGATAGATCCCGGCGAATTCGTATTTGATCTTGGTGAAGTGTGTAACAGAACCGGAGGCATCAAGACCTTCGCGGTAAAAAATGTTTCGTCGTTTACAGTTGGTGTGGTGAAGTACGCCATGGTCAGCGGACCAACGTCGATGTTTCAGGTAGGCAGTATTCAGCCGGCTATAGGTGCAGGAAGTAATGCATCCATTGTGATTACTGTTGCGCCCGGCTCGAAGGGTGTATACACAGACACATTGCGTATTACCATAGACTCATGCAATCTCACCTACGATATCCCTGTGCGCGTGCGCATCGTGGAAACCGTGGTGATAGGGTACTCGGCGGCTTTAGAGAAATTCGGCTTCGTGCAGATTGGCCAAAGTGTTACGCGCACACTTGTGATCAGGAACGAAGGCCGTGGTACGGACTCTGCGTACTTCGAAACAGTGCCATCGGTAACAGCACCATGGTCGCTGGTGCTGCGCCGTCCGGCTTCGTTACCTACAATGCTTGCGCCGGGCGATTCCATACTGTTTGATATCACCTTCAAACCCGACACAGCCGGATACTACGAACAGAACATTACGTGGGAGACATTGCAGCGAGGACCGTCGTGTGCTACCACGGTTATCTTCAAGCCAAATGGTTTTGGTACGAATTCGTCGGTAGCGCCCAACAAAACCGATATCAGTTTCGGTATTGTGTATCACTGCCAACGCCGGCGCGATACCGTGTGGGTTAGGAACCTTGGCTCCACGGAGGCCACTATTTCGGGCGCAGCCTCACTTGGCGGAACAGATGCGCAATACTTTGTTGTTGTGTCTCAGCCGCCGGTATCATCGATCATTAAACCCGGAGACTCCGTGGCCTATGTGGTAGAGTTTACACCCGATCCTACAAGCACACTTACCACGTTGCGTTCGGCAACCGTAACACTTACATTCAACGACGGCACTGCCCGTACGATTACTGTTACACTAAGCGGAACGCAAAAGCGTGCTTCGCTTCAGATACTCGACGCACTTCCTATTGTTGTGAACTCGGTGCCCGTGAACAGTAGTGTATCTGTTCAATTGGGAGTGCAGAACCTATTGGACACAGTGATTTGTATTACCGATGTGCGGGCGCAAAACGAGACCGTTGTTCGTCCCGACATTCGCACATTCGATATTCCCAAGGGACAGCAACGCGCATTTCAGTTTACGATAACGCCCAAGTCTCTTGCAGATCTGATCGACACAGCCACGATCTATATCGGCTGCCCGTGCATTGATTCCATTAAGATTCCCATTATCGCGTATCCCACGAACACCGCATTGCTGTTCACTCCGCGGCCTGCGTCCTTCGATACTGTAGATGTTTGTGAACGTCCGCAGCCCATTCGCCTGTCGGTAAAAAATCTGGACGTATCCAGCACAGCGTTCATCGATACGGTTTATATCGAGGGTAAAGATGTAGACGTGTTTCAAATGCGTCTGCCGGTATGGACATCCTATCCCGTACCGGTTGGCTCTAACAACACCCTGAGTTCGGCCATCGTGGTGTATTACGATGGAAGCGGCAGACCCGGAGGATTGAAGACTGCGCGCATCATTGTCAATTACAGACTCAATAGTATTTATGTTCGAGACACCATTCAGGTTTCGGCATACAGAGCGGTACCCGTTATTGCCTCGAAGGATTCCATTCAGTTTGGAACTATTAAGCAGGGCGAAGTAACGTCGGCCAGCATGGACATCAAGAATATTCTTTCCCAACAAATCGAAGTTAGCTTCGGCTTTGTGGGCAACACAGCTCAAGCATTTAGTGCGCAGCCGGCACTTATCCCGCTGGCGGGCGGACAGAGCAGTAACGTAACCGTGAACTTTAGCGGCATTGCAACAGGTTTGTATGCAGACAGCATGTACATTCGCTACTACTCCAGCAGTTTGGGATGCACGGATAGCGTGCCCATTCACCTATTCGGTGAAGTACTTCCGGGCTTGAATTACAAAGTGTGGCTGAAATCGAATGTACGTTCACTGGCTACCGATAAAGCTGTAGAGTTTCATGTAATGGGAACCACCGATAGCGTAGCCAGGCCGTTGCGCGGAGTGCGTATGCGCACCGTAGTATCCGTACCCGGCGATATGTATTTCCCGCGAAGTGCCAGAGTGCCCGGTGGCACAGCGTCTATAGCAAGTATCTCGCAGGGATTGCCCGGTACGCTGGATGTGGAGATAACGGCAGACAGTTTACCCAACGGTATAAGCCAGGATACCACGTTGTTAGCAATACTTTCCGGCGATGCTTTATTAGGAGCTCGCGAGTGCGACTCGCTGCGAATTGTTGATTTCTCCTGGACCAATGCCGGCCCGCGACCAACCACATGGCTGAACAAAGATCAAGGAAGTGTTCAGTATTGCACGGAGATCTGCAAGCAGGGTGGCGATCGCCTTGTGGGTGGAGCGGTGCGTGCACTTACGCTGAGCATTCGTCCTAACCCCGCCGATGATCATGCAGATATTTCTGTTGATTGCGTAGAATCGGGATTGCACACGGTAAAGATCTATAACGACATGGGACGCGAGGTGCAATCGGCTTCCGTAAAGGGCTATGCAGCACAGCGTTTTCAGTTGCAGCCGGAACTTAGCGAACTGCACAGCGGAACCTATACAGTAGTGGTAGTATCGCCTACGCAGTGCATATCTGCGCCACTGATTGTGGTAAAGTAATCTGTCTTTCTGCTCCGGCTACGGTCTATGCTCACATGTAGCACGTGAACGTGCTTCTACAGATACGAGGGGAATGTTCCGGGGTTCGATTCCTGCATCATCGAATACACCGCGTCGAAAACATGCTCGGCTTCCGGCTTGCTCCAGTAGTTACCATCGGTACCATATGCAGGGCGGTGCGGCTGCGCAGAAAGCGTGCGCGGCGCGATGTCCAGGTACGCAAAACCGTTTTGTTTTTCCATAACATGCTGCATCATGTATGCAGTGGTACCACCGGGCACATCTTCATCCACGAACAGAATTCGGTTCGTCTTCTTTAGCGACTCCACAATCACATGATGGCAGTCGAAGGGCAACAATGTTTGTACGTCGATAATCTCTGTATCGATACCGCACGAAGCCAGCATCTCTGCGGCTTTCATCGCCACTCTGCAGGTAGCACCGTAGGTAACCAAGGTGATATCACTTCCCTGGCGAAGAACCTCAGGCACGCCAAGCTCGATGCAATGTTCACCAATATTGTCGGGTAATTTTTCCTTTAAGCGATACCCGTTCAACACCTCCACGATCAACGCGGGTTCATCGCTGCGCAACAGGGTATTATACATGCCTGCGGCATGCGTCATGTCTCTGGGAACACATACGTACATTCCCCGCACCAGATTGATAATGCCGGCCATGGGCGAGCCGCTATGCCACACACCTTCCAAGCGGTGGCCCCTGGTGCGAATAATCACCGGTGCTTTTTGTCCACCCTTTGTTCGCCATTGCACGGTAGCAAGATCGTCGCTCATTAATTGCAAAGCGTACAGCACATAGTCCAAATACTGGAGCTCGCAAATCGGGCGCAGTCCGCGCATCGCAAGGCCAATAGCCTGACCAAGAATAGTACACTCACGAATTCCCGTATCGGCCACGCGCATAGCGCCATATTTCTCCTGCAAGCCGGAGAATCCCTGATTCACATCGCCTAGCTTACCCAAGTCTTCACCGAAGGCCAGCACCCGAGGATCGTTATTCAGCCAGTAGTCGAAGGTTGCGTTCAACACTTCAAAGCCAACCTTCGTGGGCGACTGCTCCGAGTAAGCAGCAGGCACGGGACTAATCTTCAATGCGTTCTGCGCCGATGCCGAATGCAAATGGCTGGAATAGCGATCTACCTGCACCTCGTTCATGCGAGTGCGATACTCCTTCAGAGCCTGTACCGTTGGATGCGACAAATCTTTTGCCAATACCAACACGCGATGCATGGCAATGAAATAATCCGCACGGAAGGGTTCGCGGATGGAGGCCAGCTCCGCGCGCACAGACTGCACCGCGGAAGCAATCTGCGGAAGCGCTGCGATGATGGCATCCATCATTCCCAGCACCTTCTCTATCTCTGAGCGAATGGGGCTGATGAACGCAGACCACGCGCGGTCTTTAGACGCCTTTACAAAATCTGCTGCGGTAGCTTCAATACCATCCAGCTCTTCGGCTGTGGCAATACCTTCTTGGAGAATCCATGCACGCATACGTGTTAGGCCGTCGAACTCGGCTTCCCACTGCAATCGCTCTTTGGATTTATATCGTTCATGCGAACCGGAAGTGGAATGGCCCTGAGGCTGAGTCACTTCGGTAACATGAATAATTGCCGGAAAGCCGGTGCTGCGTATAGTGTCGGCAGCACGTTGATAGGTGCGCACGAGCTCGGGGTAATCCCAGCCCTTCACTATGTACAAATCGTATCCCTGAGTATCACCTTCGCGACGCTGAAAGCCGCTGAGAATTTCTCCTAAATCTCCCTTCGTGTTTTGAAACTCATTGGGAACGGAAATACCGTAGCCGTCGTCCCAAATGGAAATCAACGCAGGGGCACGAAGCACGCCTATAGCGTTCACCGATTCCCAGAACATTCCTTCGGCCGAGCTGGCATTACCAATGGTTCCGAAAGCAATCTCCGAGCCCTTTGCAGAGAATCCTTTGATGGAGTTCAGTGCCTCTACATCGCGGTACATGCGGGAAGCATAGGCAAGGCCCACCAGGCGCGGCATCTGCGAGCCCGTGGGTGATACATCCGCAGACGAGTTGTATTCATCCACCATCGATCGCCACGAACCATCGGGTTCCAAGAATCGCGTTCCGAAATGGCCGTTCATGGAGCGCCCTGCAGACGATGGTTCCGCTACGGGATCGGGTGTTGCGTAAAGCTGCGCAAAGAATTTCTCAACGGAGGAAATCTCTTTGGCAAACATGAAGGTTTGGTCGCGATAGTAGCCGCTGCGAATATCGCCTTTGCGGAATGCAGACGCCATGGCAAGTTGAGCCACTTCTTTGCCATCGCCAAAAATTCCAAACTTGGCCTTGCCGGACAATACTTCCTTGCGGCCCAGTAAACTGGCATGCCGACTTTCCCAGCCAATACGATAATGGTTCAGAACCGATTCGCGATCCCATTGCACGCCGCTATTTGCCGCGTTCGCTGCCGTAGAGGATCCCGATACCGTTCCATTCGATGTTTTAGTAGTCATTCCGGCTGTTTTCACAAAGACGTCCAAGAAAAAAACCAATGCCAAGAGGGCTGCAAAGATACGAAAGGTGCGTGGCAGGGAGTATGGCCTTTGCAGAGCCAATCATGGGTTCGATCAGGGTAGTAGGGCAGATTCGGAGCAGATTCGGAGCAAATGCGAGGCAGATTCGGAACAATTTGAACCCGGAACGCATCACAGTGATATGCGAAACACCACTATCGGTGCTGTAACCGGGGGTTTTCCTTGCGGCATAGGCAGTACCGGACTGATCGCGGTCTTCAACGATTCCGTAAGCCTGTATGCGCCATACCCAACGGCTGCGCCCAGAATGGCACCGGCGATAATGTCGGTGGGATAATGCACGCCAAGGTTCATGCGGGCATACCAGGTATAACCGGTGAAGAGCACCGCAGGAGCAACTACATACCACTGCGGATAACGCAGAGAAAGATACGTGGCAAGTGTTGCCGCGCTCGAGGAATGGCCGGATGGAAACGAAAACTCATCATCCACCGATCCCGGATAAATGCAGTCAGGATGCGCTCTCCAGGGCCGCGGCCTTCCAACAAGCTCCTTCAGGGCAAAGGTTGCTCCCAAGGTTATCGCCTGCGCGGAAAGCAACACAACACCCGATACTGCATGGTACTCGTTGTCCATTGCATGACCGGCAGCGAAAAGCCCCACCGGCACCGATATCACCACAGGCACAAGCGCGCTGCTTACGGTTCGCGATGCCTCGTGAAACGATACTTCCGACTGCACGGACCGCACCATTGCTGCCTCGCCACGCAGAGTATCGCATGATGGAAATGCAGTAGCTCGGGAATAGGCGTCAAGCGTGCAGACACCCAGGAAGACGGTAAACAGGTATATGCACAAACGAACGTGCACTCGGCGCTGAAAATTCATCGGTGGTTGTGTAAGTTTGAACCTAAAGTAAACACAAAACACACAGCGTGGACGGCACCATATTCAAAGCTTTCGTAACACTCATAGGATGCATTGCATTCCTCTGGGCTGTGCTGTGGTTGGTTAAACGCAAAACCTCCGGCGGCCAAGTAGGCACTCAAGAGCTTCGCATTCGCATTATAGCTCGGCAAGCTCTCTCCGGAAAAGCGTCGATCATGGTGGTTGAAGTGGGTGAAAAAGTGATGACGCTTGGGGTAACAGAGCATTCGGTCACCATTTTAAACTCTGTGGCAGACCCGGAAAGTGGTGCCGGTGATAGCAGGCGGTCGCGCGTTGCGGCTCCGACCTTTGGCCCCATGGCATCCTATCCCCCAACAGCGCCTCCGGAACAATACGGACTCCCACGCCCGGTCGCGAGCTCAACTTCTCCTTCGATCCCTCTGCAGGATCTCAGTATTCGCGGTTACCTTCGCACTCTATTCCGCAGAGGCTAAATGCAGCAACGCTTCGGTGTTTGGCATAATAAACATCAAAGCTTGTGAGGGCTAGTTTGAAGTTCAAAAAGCCAAGATAAGATTGACCCTGTCTTTTGTAGATTTGCCGCGCACAGGCTTGCACACTCGGCACTCTCTCGCTGTTTTTACCATCACGTCTCTGGTACCAAACGCTCATGAAATTCGGACTGCTTTCCAATGATGTTGCTATCGACTTAGGAACCGCAAACACTCTTGTGTGGATGAAGGGCAAAGGCATCGTTTTGAATGAGCCGTCCATCGTTGCGTTTGATCGCACCTCGAAGAATATCATTGCCGTGGGTCACGAGGCACAATCGATGGTAGGTAAAACGCACAAAGACATTCGCACCATTCGCCCCTTGAAAGATGGCGTGATCGCGGATTTCGAAATTGCCGAAGGCATGATGCGCGCGTTTATTCGCAAGGTCACGCAATCGTGGCAGCCGGTGCGCAGAGTAGTGATTTGCATTCCCTCCGGAATTACGGAAGTAGAAAAACGTGCGGTGCGCGACAGCGCGGAACATGCAGGCGCAAAAGAAGTGTATCTGGTTGCCGAGCCCATGGCTGCTGCCATTGGGGTGGGTCTGGATGTTCACGAGCCCATAGGCAATATGATTGTTGATATAGGCGGCGGTACCACAGAGATTGCGGTCATAGCGCTCAGCGGTATTGTAAGCGAAGAATCCATTCGCATTGCCGGCGACGAAATGACCTACGAGATTGTACAGTACTTCAAGAAAAATCACAACATGCTAATCGGAGATCGCACGGCAGAGATGATCAAGTGTTCTGTTGGCTCCGCATCAAATCTTACGGAAGAGGTGATCATCGAAGTGAAAGGTCGCGATTTGCTTGATGGAATTCCACGCATGATCGAGATAAGCTCCGAGGACATTCGCGTAGCCTTGGACGGCCCGGTAAATCTTATCGTTGAAGCTGTATTGAGTTTGCTGGAACGCACGCCTCCGGAGTTGTCTGCCGATATTTTTGATCGCGGTATCATCCTGTCCGGCGGCGGCGCACTTCTTAAGGGTTTGGACCAAAGATTATCCAAAGAAACACGCCTACCGGTGCATGTAGCCGAAGATCCCTTGACTGCTGTTGTGCGCGGCACAGGCAAGGTGCTGGAAGATCTACAGAACTATCAATCGGTTCTGATGAAGACCAAACGTTACTAACGCGTTGGTATACGCTTCCCCGTTCTTGTTGTTCTTGCCTTTATCTGCCCCCATTACGTTGAGCTTTCATGCAACGAGTATTTGATTACATCGTACGCTTCAAGGAGTACATCGTTCTTGTCATCTTGACGGTGATGTGCTTTTCGTTTATGTCGTATGGCAGTGTTGGTCAACTTGGCGGATTTCGTTCGCTGGTCATTGCCACTATCGGTGTAGTGCAAAGCGCGTTTGCATGGCTGCCGAATCCTGTTGCACTCAAAGCTGAAAATTCAGCATTGAGAGACTTGAACATGCAACTCTCCCGTGAGGTTGTGAAGATGCGGCAATCTGTGATCGAGAACGAAAAACTTCGCGCGCTTCTGAATTTCAAAGCAACTCAACGTCATCCTTTGCTGGCCTGCGAAGTGGTGGGTAAATCCACCTCGGAATTTCGCAGTTACATCACCATCAATCGCGGGAGCATCGACGGCATACAGGAAGGAATGACCGTAGTAACGGATGCGGGCTTGGTTGGTGTAACCATCGGCGTGAGTTCTACCTATTCTCTTGTTCAGCTGTTACTGAATAGAGATTCGCGTATTGCTTCGCGTAATCAGCGAACGCGGGAAGAAGGTATCATTGTTTGGGAAGGCACAGAGTACCTTGTGATGAAGAATATTCCTCGTACTGCCAATATCCAGCCCAACGATGCAATTATCTCGAGCACGTTAAGCCGTCGGTATGCTCCCGATTTTGTCATTGGTTATGTTACGGAAGTAGTAGGAGATCCGAAGTCTCTGTTCCGCAAAGTGTTGGTGCGACCTGCAGTGAACTTCACCACCTTGGAACAAGTGTTTGTGATTATGACTCCTCCGGATAAAGAACGTTATCAACTAGAAAAGCGTATTGAGGAGAAGATCCAGCAGAAGTTGAGAAATGAGTAGAGTACCATGCTGAGTGTTTAGGCAGAAAAAGAGACAGTGTGGTAGTCTGCGTGTGGTAACCTGCCTGCGATAGAAGTTTTTCAGATTTGTTTTTTGACTACAATGCCTGTATTACCGGACAGAGCTCATCTGGCATCTAACCCGCAAATGCGTTTCTTAGTATATGCGGTTATCTCGCTGTTCCTCACGGTGTTCACCATTGTGTTTCTGAACTTCCTTGCCGTGGGTGGCGTTGCGCCGGATTTGTTGCTGATTCTTTGCGTGTGGGTGGCGCTTGCAGAGGGCCAGTTTTCCGGTCTGCTCTTTGCATTTGTGGTGGGAATGATTTTCGATATCGCCTCGAACGACGTGCTTGGCTCTAATGCACTGGCGAAGATTCTTGCGGCATTTGTTGCAGGGTATTTTTATCAGGAAGAAAAGATCAATCAGATACTTGGTGGACTTCCCTTCTTGGGAGTGGTAACCGTGAGTGGTTTAGTGCACAACCTGGTGTACTACTTTTTGTATATCCGCCCGTCGGAGATTGCTTTTGGCAGCTTCTTTATCAGTTACGGATTAGCTGCTACCCTGTACACCACCGTTATAGCCCTGGTGCCGATGTTTTGGAAGTCGCGCTCGATGGCGCGCTAACGACGCAGCACTAAACACAACGCGCCGGTCACTCACTAGTTTAGATCAGGTCCATAGTTTATTCGGGCAAAGGTCTCCGGGCCTGCCACCCCGGCAGCATTCACGCTTCGAACTCGAATTACATTTTCTCCCTTTCGCAGCGACCATCGAAATGCCGCTCCTTTAATGCGCTTCCACTGCCCATTGTCTATGCTTATCTCGTAGTGAGAAAACCACGGCACGGTATTTCTAAATGATAGTTGAAAATCCGGGCGTGCGGCAAACTTTGCCATTTGATTGACATAGTCTTCGGAAGTCTGGATGTCGTATTTCTTAAAAAGATCATCCCAGTTTGTATCTCGTTCATAATCGAACAGAATCATCGAGCTGTTCAATGTGAAATACAAATGATCTGCATCCTCAGTGAATGCACGATGGTTGATGGGAACTCCTTGAAACGTCAGGTATGAGCTAAGGCCCTCCAGTTTCAATCGTAACTCCACACATTCTCCGGACTGCACGGTGGTAACACCTACATACCCGAAATAGGGTCGAAGAAAAGTCTTGTACATGGATGCGTACTCATCGGCATTTGTCAACTTTTGGCGCTCCAGTGCCTTGGGAGAAGCATGGACCAGCAAACGGAAAAAAGATGAGTCGGCAATACTCTTATACATCTCGTAGAAGCTGAGCGGCACGTTGTCCTCCCGTGTGACGAAGGTACACATCTGAGGATCTAAAAAAATCCACTTCTTCCACAGATTCGAGTACACTTCCAAGGCCACATGGCCGGCACCAAGCCCCGAGTACGCCGCGTCGGGTTTTCGAAGTTGAATAATGCGCGAAACATATCCGAACGAGGTGAGAACGTCGAAGAGCACGTTCGAATACTCTTGACATCGAAATTTTTTACCTGCGCGCCCCATCTCCAGGACCTGGAGGGATGTTGACGTGGGTTGCGATTCGTTCAATTGATCATGTTCCCACGACATGCTCACGAATTCTAACAAGGCCAGAAAAACTCCGGGCTCGGATCGCGGCAACTGCGGAATGTGCTCCTCTACATACGTCCGAAGCTTTTTGATTTCGGGATCGATGGGCGATCGGGGAAGGAAAACGGAAGTGTAGCGGTCGCTGTAGTAGTAGTTATTGGTTTCAAGAATGGTGATCTTCTTTAAAACAGTATCCGGAGATTCCTTAACGGTTTTTGCGATTTCATTACCGTATAGAGAACTAACTACAAGAACTAATGCTACAAAAAAGCTGAAAAAACGTCGATTCATGGTGTTTGGTGATGAGATACCCGACATGCAAAAATGATACCAACTTATCCTTATTGCCACCGGATTCGAACAAAGTTACGGAACCCGCCGCTCTGTTCGCGAAGCCTTCAATCTGAATAACCCCCTTTTGCGATTTCCGATACACCATCGTGTGATTTTTTTTGGACGATGTGACGTAAGTCACTGTGATGAAAACAGGTGGAAAAGTTGTTACTTCTTCCCCTCTGCACCTCGGCCGCTCCCCCTATATTTGCGCCCGGCTTTTTCCGACGGCCGGATTTCCCGATCATCCCCGATTACCGTCATGTACTTATCTAAACTCGAAATCCACGGATTTAAGTCCTTCGCGCAGAAAATCTCGCTACGCTTCAGCGATGGTATCACTGCCATCGTTGGCCCGAACGGAAGCGGCAAAACCAATATTGTTGACGCACTTCGCTGGGTGCTTGGCGAGCAGAAATCATCCGTGCTCCGCTCCGACGGTATGGAGCAGGTAATCTTCAACGGTACGCGCACGCGCAAACCGCTGGGAATGTCGGAAGTATCGTTGACCATCGAAAACAACAAACAGATACTTCCCACCGAATACTCTCAAGTGGTGATTTCACGGAGATTGTTTCGCGATGGCGAGAGCAACTACTTGCTGAACCGCACTCCCTGCCGCCTTCGGGACATTGTGGATCTGTTTACCGACACCGGTATGGGTGCAGATGCGTACTCGGTGATCGAGTTGAAGATGATCGAGCAGATTCTCAGCGATCGTTCCGAAGAGCGCCGACATCTGTTTGAAGAGGCGGCGGGTATTGTGAAATACAAGCAGCGTCGCAAAGAGACCTTGCGCAAACTTGCCTCCACGCAAAACGACCTTGAGCGTGTTCAGGATATTATTCGTGAAGTTCAAAAGGCCGTAGGCAGCTTGTCGCGCCAGGCAGAGAAGGCGCAATCGTACACCGAGGTATCATCTGCTCTGAAGCGTGAGGAAGAATTGCTGTTTCGCTATGAGTACACTGATGCGCATCAGCGCTTGCAGGACGTGGAATCCCTGCTGAACGCAGCTAACGGTGAGCGCGATACGGTAAACGAGAAATTCAATCTGTGTACAAGTGAAGTCTCCGAGCTGGAAGCATCGAATGCTCTGGTGGAAACAGAGCTCCGCCGTGTGCTGGAACATGAACGTTCAGAGAGCACTATCCTTGCCTCAGCAGAGCAGGCGCTAGCAGTACTTCGTGAGCGCAGAACAGCACTTGAGCGCGATTCAACCCGCATTCGCCAGGAGAAAATTTCGCTTCACGACCAAATGGAGCGGCTATCGTCTGACCTTGCCGCAACAAGCCGGAAGACCGGCGAGCTGCAATCGGACAAACTTGCTACCGAGCAGTCTGTAAGTGAGAAGCGTGAGTCGCGTAACGCTCAAGCACAAGTAGTGAACGAGGCCAGAGATCGTGCGCGCATGGCCGCAGAGCCTATTCACAGCCTTGAGAGCCGCTTGCAGTTTCTTGCCAGTGGTCGCGATCGCGTGCGTGGGCAAGTGCAAACCTCTACCGAGCAAAGCCGGCAAATCGCTGAGCAAATGCAAGCGTTGGATCATCAGCGTGAGCAGTTTCGCGAGCGCATGGAAACGGCGCAGACGCAGCTACAAGAGTCCAGACAAAAGGTTCAAGAGAAAGAGGAGCAGCTGAACTCTGCTCGTCATAGAATCGAGGAACTGGCGCACAGCATTGATGAATCGCAAATGGCGCTGTCGTCGTTGCGCGAGAACTTCAGTCACCGCCAGGCATCACTGGAGTTCCTTCAAGGATTAACAGAAGCAAGCGAGAGTTCAACTTTTCTTATCGACGCTCCCGAGTGGAATGTGCGTGAGAAGAAGTTGCTCTCGGACTGCATCATCTCCGAGGATTATTTGGGCATAGCCGTGGAGTCTGCTTTGGGCAACGCCGTAGGCTACTTTGTGGTGGATACTACCGAAGACGCAGCGTCGGCACGTGCCACGCTGAGAGCAAAAGAGAAAGGCAAAGCATCGTTCGTCTGCCGTAATGCCGTTCCTGCAGCCGCTGCTCCCACAGGCTTACCCCAGAACGACGGAGTAATAGGATGGGCCAGCGAGCTGGTTGCTTGCGACGACACCATTCGCCACGTGATTCGTCACTTGCTAGGTCGCACGGTTGTGGTACGTGATCTGGAAACCGCTTTTGCTGTGGTGTCGTCCGTGGATTGCGCGGTAACACTAGATGGCGAGATTTCCTACGCATCCGGCATTGTACGCACAGGATCGGTGGGCAAAGCCGAGGGTGTGCGTATTGGTAAGCAGGCACGTATTGCGCAATTACAAGATGAGCTGGTTACGGTGCGCACCAAGATCGATGAAGTGGAGCAACGCTTGCAACAGTTGAAGTCCGAGCGCTCGCACATCAACGTGCATGCATTGTCCGACGAACTGCGCGTTCGCGAAGCTGCCAAGGCATCACTGGAGCAGTCCATCAACGAGCTCAGCGTGCGCCTGGAGGCCTTGCAGACACGCTCCGATCAGTTGCATGCTCGACTGCAGGATTTGACTAACGAGAATGCCGTGTTTGTTCGTGAAGACGAGAACATTGTGCGGGAGTTGGAGGAGCTTCGCGCCAAGAAACTCGAAGCGCAGTCGGAGTACGAAGTTGTGCTAGGGCAAGTAACAGAAGCAGAGCGAAACCTGGCTGAATGCGAAGCCGAGCTACGAAACGCCGAGCTTGCGGCCGTGAGAATTTCAACGGAGATCGCTGCCGGTGAATCATCGATGGAGCGCATGGCGCAACAACAGGCAGCGTTGTCTGCCCGTTACGAAAGCATCGATACGGACATCGCCTCGACGGATGTTGCTCTGGAGACCTGTGTTCGCGAGTGCACCGATCAAGAAAGTGTGTGCCGTGAGCTGGATGAGAAATTCAGAATGGCACGTGCAGAGCGGGTTACGGTGGAAAAACAAACGCACCTATCGCGCGAGGCACTGCATGCAAAGAACGATGAGCTCTCGCACCTGCGTGCAGCGCTCGATGCCATCACCTCGCGAATTCACGAGCTTGATATTACCGCCAGTCAAAACAAAACGCGCCTGGAAGAATACGAGCGCCGCGTGGCTGAAGACCCCGAAGGCGCGGTAGACCTTACAACGCAGATTCCTTTGGAAGCTGCATCCATTGAAGAGATTCGTGGCCGCGTGCATTCATTGCGCCAGAAGCTTGGTTCCATGGGAGCCGTAAACTTTTTGGCGTTGGAAGAACACGGTCGTGAGGCAGAGCGACTCATGCAGCTCAAATCGCAGTACGACGACTTGCTTGAGGCAGAGAAAAACCTCAACGACACCATCAAGGAAATCAATACTACAGCCAAGCGCCTGTTCCAAGAAGTGTTTGATCAAGTTCGCACGCACTTCAAAGAGCTGTTCTCCATTTTGTTCAACAACGATGGCGAGGCCGACCTGCAACTCTCGGGCGAGGATGTTCTGGAAGCACAGATAGATATTATCGCCAAGCCCAAGGGCAAGCGTCCTCACTCCATCGAAATGCTTTCCGGTGGTGAGAAGACACTCACGGCCATTGCATTGCTGTTTGCCATCTATCTGGTAAAGCCCTCTCCGTTCTGTATTCTGGACGAAGTGGATGCACCGCTCGACGATGCCAACATCGATCGCTATTTGAACCTGATTCGCAACTTCAGCAAGAACACACAGTTCCTGATGATCACGCACAACAAGCGAACCATGGAAGCTGCAGATACCTTGTATGGAGTAACCATGGAGGAGGCGGGCGTATCAAAAATCGTTTCCGTAAAGCTGCGTGATGGCAAAGAACAGCGAGTACCGCTGGAAGAAGCCGACGATGTAAGCGAAACAGCGCAGGCAGCGTAACTATTCTACCGCATCTTGTATGAAACCGGAAGTGGCCTCGTCCCGCGGAGTCTTTGAATGCACTGTCACTGCGGATATGTGTGCTACTCTGGACGGCACTCCGATACATCCTGTCTACTCAAGCTTCTGGTTAGCATACCATGCCGAGGTTGCGGCGCGCCGCGCCATAGAAAAATTCTTCGACGCCGATGAAAATGCCGTGGGTGGAGAGATATCTATTCGCCATGAAGCAATGTGCGCCGTAGGAGATCGCGTGCGAGTAGAAGCTATTGTTACCGAGGTGCGTGATCAGTTTATACGCTGCAGCATCGAGGCGTTCTCGTCATCGCGTAGAATTGCAACCGGCCATCAAGTACAAATTGTGCTGAAGCAGGAGCGCGTGGACGAGCTGGTGCGCGAGGCATACACCCGCTTGCCTGCAGAAGAGTAAGGTAGATAGTTCCGGCCGTTTAGTGTGTACACGCGCTACACCCCGGCGTGTTCCTCGTTCCACACTCACATCTCGTTCCACACACACAACTCATCCCAAAAGAATGTCAGCCGCCGATGATTTGATCGCTGAGGACCACAACCTCGCCCTCCAGTTTCACAGCAATGCGTTGCAGTGCCTTGGTTGGCGGGCCGGTGCGCACTCTGCCATCGCTCTCGAACACGCCCCCGTGGCAGGGGCACACAAAGCATGAACGTGATTGCTCGAACACCACCGTGCACTGACCATGTGTGCAGAGCATACTCAGTGCCTCTACAGATTCACCCTTACGAATAAGCATTGTGGGCACGCCGGTAGCAGAGGTTGGAACGTAGTCCGACGACGCAAAAACCTTTGATACCGGACCCAAGCTAACATTCACCGGACGTGGAGACTGCCCCAGCCACCACGGAAATAGTTGGCGTATGGCCAACCACCCTAGTGGAGCCGATGCTATCACCGTGCCCAGAGCGCGCACTACGCGCCGCCTATCCGGTTTTGTAAGGTCCACAGTTTGATGTGATTAGATACTTGACTATCGAGCAACTGCCATTGTGCATTGAATGCAGAAGTCTGCTGCTCGACGGTTTCGCAAGAGTAAGCCGCCAAGTTTTTAAACGCCAAGAGTATAGCTACCAAGAGCACAACACCGTACAAGAAGCTGCAACACCGCATGGGTACTAGCTTGAAGAGTGATGCATCAGATAACTCTGCGTTTGGAAGCTAAGCGTTAGGGTACAATGCGATAGATCATCCGAGGGAACGGAATCACTTCGCGAATATGCTCCGCACCGCTGATCCACTTCACCGTTCTCTCCACGCCAAGGCCAAAGCCGCTGTGCGGCACACTTCCAAACTTGCGCAAATCCAAATACCATTGGAAGGCCTCCTGCGGAAGTTGTTCATGCAGGATACGCTCAAGCAGTTGATCGTGATCGTCCTCGCGCTGCGATCCTCCGATGATCTCGCCTGCTCCCTCGGGTGCAAGCATATCCATTGCCAACACAACTTTGGAATTCTGCGGATCGCGCTTCATGTAGAAGGCCTTTACTTCCGTGGGATAGCGATGCACGATACAAGGCTTCTCGAATTGACTCATCAGTGCTTCCTCCTGCGGCGCGCCAAAATCCTCGCCCCACGGGAAGTCTATGTGCGACTCCGTGCCATCGGCATTTTTCTTCGTGAGTTTCACGTTGTTCACATTCAGCCACTCCACTGCTTCGGTGTAGCTCATGCGGTGAAACGGACGCTTTACTTTTTCCAGCTTAGTAATATCACGCCCCATCGCGGCAAGCTCCGGTCCGCAGTGCTTTAAGCAACACGCCACGATATACTCCACCAGGTCTTCTGCCAAATCCATATCGTCCTGCAAATCGAAGTACGCCATCTCCGGCTCTACCATCCAGAACTCGGTAAGGTGGCGCTTTGTTTTGGACTTCTCTGCGCGAAAAGTAGGACCAAAGGTATACACTCTGCCAAGAGCCATAGCACTGGCTTCGGCGTAGAGCTGACCCGACTGCGTAAGATATGCTTTGCCTAAATCGAAGTACTCGGTCTCGAACAGCGTAGACGTACCCTCGCAAGCATTGGGGGTGAGTATAGGCGAATCCATCAGGCGGAAGCCGTTGCCATCGAAGAAGTCGCGAATAGCTTTTACAACTACAGAGCGAATACGCATGATGGCATGCTGGCGTGTGGAGCGCAGCCACAAGTGGCGATTCTCCATAAGAAACTCTACGCCGTGTTCTTTAGGCGTAATGGGATATTGCTCTGCGGGTACTTGATATACGGTAATGCCGTCCACGTCGATCTCTACCCCGCCTGCAGCGCGCTGCTCTGCACGCACGGTGCCGGTAATAGAAATGGACGACTCTTGAGTGAGTTGCTTCGCCGATTCAAAAACATCTTCGGGTACATTGCCTTTAAACACCACGCATTGAACAATGCCGGTGCCGTCTCGCAATTGAATGAACTGCAACTTTCCCTTACCGGTAATATTGTGCACCCAACCGTGCAAGGAAACATGCTCCCCTACCAGTTGCGACAAGTTTTCAATGTATCGGAATGATTTATACCGTGATTCCATGAGTACCCTTTGTGATGCGTGCGAAGATCGTTGTGTGATTATCTCGTGTAATTGACTCATGCAAATATAGAGTAGAGGCAAGAAGAAGCGAGATGTGCTGCAGGGATGGGAGAATCGATGATGTTTCGAATCTCTTCCATAGGAATAGCGGGCAAGAGGATCTTCTTCTAAAGCGGCGGTCTTTTGCCGAGCTCCCTTTGATGCACCATCTACTCCGCTACGGCACCGATGTACATGGTATTTTCGTTCCCTATGGAAGTAGCAATATTTGCGGCAGGTGTGATTATAGGCGTCCTCATCGGGCTTCTGGGAGGCGGCGGAAGTATTCTTGCCGTTCCGGTGTTTGTGTATGCATGCGGCATGCCCCCAAAGATTGCCATTGTTCTTGCGCTTGTTGTAGTTGGCTGCACCAGTGCCGTTGGCGCATTGAGCCATTTTCGCCGCGGGAATGTGGATGTTCCGAAGGCCTTGATTTTTTCAGTGTTTTCGTCGGTGGGATCGTTCGCGGGAGCTCGTGCCGCAGTGTTCTTAACAGGTGAGATTCAGCTTTTGATTTTCGCCCTCATAATGCTGCTGGCTGCCTTCTTTATGCTCAGGCCACGGCGCACGCAAAGCACCACCCGGCCGGAGCTGCGTGCAAACTCATCCATGTTTATGCGTGTAGCACTTCCCTCGCTGGGAGTTGGAATACTCACGGGATTGGTGGGCGTGGGCGGCGGATTTATGATTGTGCCCGTGTTGAGTTTGATCCTTGGCATGGAAATGGCCAAAAGTGTAGGCACGAGTTTGTTTGTGATAGCCGTGAACTCATTATTCGGATCCATCGGATACTTCTCGCAGCCCGACCTTGCCGCCGCCATGAGCTCCCTAAACGTAGGTTCGCTATCCATCACTTCCTTTGTGTTGATGTTCTTGGGATGCATGTTTCTTGGCGTATGGACCGGCTCTGCGCTAAGCTCGCGCGTACGGGCGGCAACCCTTAAACGCATGTTCGGCGTGCTCTTGTTGGTAGTTGCTACCATGATGATTGCGCAGCGTCTAGGCATGTGGTAGGGCCGTAGTAAGCATAATTACGTCACGCAATGAGCATAATTACGTCACGCAATGAGCATAATCGGCTACAGGAATGAGCCCTTTGCTGTCGTTTGTCTGAGCCTTGTTTAGGCATTGTCTCGGCCCCATCTAAGCCCTGAGATAATAATAGCATAGCGCCCGCCGAGCATTCCCACACTATTTTTGCACAGTTAAACGTCGTGACCGAAGCAGAGTAAGTTCCCGCCTTCTCACGACATCCACCATTTCTTCCGATATGAATCCATTTGAAAGCCTCGGTATAGGGCAGACACTGATTCGAGCCATTACCGAGCGCGGCTTTGAGAATCCCACCCCAATTCAAGAACAGACGATCCCCATTTTGTTGTCCACCGAGACCGACTTCGTGGGCTTGGCACAAACAGGTACAGGTAAGACGGCGGCATACGGCCTTCCGTTGCTGGAAAAGTTACGTCCGAATATCCGCGGTGCACAAGGTTTGGTAATTGCTCCTACTCGAGAGCTGTGCGTGCAAATCAGCAATGATCTTCAGAGCTTTTGCAAGTATATGCCGAACATCAGCATTGTGCCGGTGTACGGTGGTGCAAACATTGGTAAGCAGATCAAAGACCTGCGCCACGGTGCACACATTATCGTGGCCACTCCGGGCCGCTTAATAGATCTTATCGATCGCGGAGCTGCAGACATCACATCCGTTCATACCGTTGTGCTTGATGAAGCAGACGAAATGCTGAACATGGGATTTCGCGACGAGATAGATTCAATACTATCGAACACGCCGGCAGAAAAGCACACATGGCTATTCTCCGCAACCATGCCAAAAGAAGTACGTGCCATTGCCAGCACGTATATGAAATCACCGCAGGAGCTGCAAGTTGGCGGCCTGAATGTTGGTGCCGATAAGATTGAGCACATCTACTACGTGGTGCAGGCGCGTGATCGCTACGAAGCATTGAAGCGCCTTGTGGATGCCACGCCCGACATCTTCGCTATTGTGTTCTGCCGCACCAAAAACGAAACGCAAGATGTGGCTGAGAAGCTTGTGCGCGACGGCTACAATGCCGACGCACTGCACGGAGACCTAAGCCAGCCGATGCGCGATAAAGTGATGGCGCATTATCGCCAACGCTCTCTTCAATTGCTTGTGGCAACCGATGTGGCTGCGCGCGGTATTGATGTAAACAACGTCACGCACGTTATCAATTACAATCTGCCCGACGAGATCGAAAACTACACGCACCGAAGCGGTAGAACTGCCAGAGCGGGACGCAGTGGTATATCTATGACCCTCGTTACCGTAAAGGATTTGTTTGCCATCAAGAAACTCGAGAAGGTAGTTGGTAAGAAATTCCATCTTGGTCGCATTCCGGGTCCGCTGGAAGTGTGCGAGAGCCAGCTCATGAGTTTGGTAAAGCGCATTCACGACGTCGAAGTGGACGAAAAAGGAATTGCTCGATTCCTTCCCGCCATTCACGAGGAGTTAAAAGACCTAAGCAAGGAAGATCTTGTAACTCGATTTGTGTCTATAGAATTCAATCGATTCCTTGAGTACTACCGAAACGCTCAGGACATCAATGTAAACTTGTCGAATCGGGATCACACACGCGACTCTGCGGCCAAACAGCGCAGCGGATCGCGGATGTTTATTAACCTTGGCTCCATGGATGGGTTTGATACAGGAAAAATGCTACGTTACCTGTGTGATATCAGCGGTGAGAAAGGTGCAAGTTTTGGCCGCATGGATATTAAAGAAACCTACAGTTTCATCGATGTTGAAGCGTCGTTGCTTGACTCCGTGGTACAGGCCTTTCAAGGCGAAGTGTTTCGCGGTCGTCGCATTCGCGCGGATGTGGATGGTGGCGGACGTCGTCCGGGTGGGCCATCGTTCTCACCCAAAGGCGGACCACGTGAATCCTATTCCGGCCCCCGCAGGGCTTCGGATCGTGGTGGATATGGCGAGCAACGCTTTGGCGGCTCTAAGCCTGCCGGCCGTCGTTTCGATGGCGAGCGCTCATCCCGACCCGCAGGTGCCGGCGGTAAAGTGGTGCGCAAACGCACGTCCGGCGAGGGCGGTTCGTCGTATAAATCCAAGGGTTAGTAGTGTTCTCGCGGGATAGGAATTTTCCCAAGCCTGAGGCACTCGTCGTTCCTTGCGAATGTGAATCAAGAAATGGTATTCATACGAGTACACGGAATAAAGCCGTGTGCGGTACGTTTTGTTCATCATGAAAACAGTTATCTCCGTTGTGGGCGCAAGGCCCAACTTCATGAAGGTAGCGCCCATTCATCGGGCGTTTGCAGCGTATGCCGATAGCGTACGGCATTTGATTTGCCATACCGGTCAGCATTATGATGCCCGTATGTCGGATGCCTTTTTTCAGGACTTAAATATGCCGGAGCCGCACACCTTTCTTGGCGTGGGCAGCGGTTCTCATGCGGAGCAAACTGCCCGCGTCATGGTTGAGTTCGAAAAAGTTTGCCTGCAGGAAAAGCCGGATCTAGTGATTGTGGTGGGCGACGTAAACTCTACCATCGCGTGCGTACTCACAGCAGCGAAGCTTCACATTCCCACAGCGCATGTGGAAGCCGGATTGCGATCGGGCGATCGCACTATGCCGGAGGAAATCAATCGCATTGCCACCGATGCTATCAGTGACTATTGCTTTGTTACTGAGCAAAGCGGTATGGATCATTTGCGCGAAGCGGGCTATCCGGCCCATCGCACGTTCTTTGTGGGCAACACGATGATCGACTCGCTTCATTATGCATTGCCGATGTCGGAACAGTCGTCGATACTTCACGATCTGGGAATAACGAAGCAAGGATATGTGCTTGCCACTCTGCACCGCCCGAGTAACGTGGATGATGCTACTCAGCTTCGCATGCTTTTGGAATTGTTTGCCGAAATCAGTTCCGAGCGGGATATAGTGTTTCCCGTGCACCCGCGAACGCGCAAGAAAGCCGAGGAGTTCGGATTGCAGCCGCTGCTGGAATCGCATCCGAGAATTCGATTGATAGAACCGCAAGGATATATCTCGTTCCTTGCACTCATGAAAAACGCCGATTACGTGATGACCGATTCGGGTGGAATTCAAGAAGAAACAACAGCGCTGGGTATTCCCTGCCTTACTCTTCGTACCACCACCGAACGTCCAAGCACGGTAGACCTGGGTACCAATATTCTCATTCCCCCTACTGAAGAGGCAATTCATGACGAAGTGCGCGCATTGCACCGAGGACAGCGCAAACAGGGCACCGTGCCGCCCCTGTGGGACGGACATGCAGCGGAACGTATAACCCAGATTATTACTCAGAAGATTCTTGCTTCGTAATACGAGATGAATGGATGCCCACGATTTGGTTCTATTGCCCGGTCTGCGGCCCATGCATTTAGTTAAACCTGCGTTATGTATGTTTGCCAAGTACTCAAGCGGGCATAGTCCCGGACGAAGGTCTATTCCACCCAAAAGGAGCCGAAATCGTAACTTTGTTACCACGTTTTTTCAACCACCCCAAGGAACGTCGTTGTGAGTACGCGATTTCTCCGTCTGCTGTTGGTGATGCTAACAGCTGTTTCTTCCTCCCTTTATGCCCAATCAGGCTCAAGCACCACCGGTGGCTTTGACCTTGATAAACTTCTTAGCGGCGCGCAAAACAAAAGCACACTCGAAAGTCAGCGATTAGACCAAACTGCCTACGATAATGTAGTGCAGCCCGAGTTTTATTATGTAGGTCCGGGCGATGTACTGACACTTTTGAAGTTAGATGCTACCTCTATGGATGAGTCTATTGTGGTGAGTCCGGAAAGCATGATCTTCATTCCCAGACTGGGCGCCATCAATGTGGCAGGCAAAACACTTGCTCAAGTTCGAGACACAGTGCTGGCGTTGCAGCGCGAACGCACTCCTTCGTTGAAGGCTTTTCTTGGTTTGAAGCGGCCGCGTCTTGTGTATGTAACCGTTCGCGGCAATGTACTCTCGCCCGGCATGTATAGTCTCCCGGCCAGTACCCGCGTGCTTACAGTATTGAAAATGGCTATGCAAATGCGGTCGCAAGTTTCTGATGTGAACGCTGCGCGTAATGCCGCTCAAGTGTTCGGGCAAACGGAATCTACCACGCAGCTTGGCGCAATGCGCCAGCGTCGTTCGCTGCTCCCTGCTTCGGTGATGCGCAATATTGTGGTGCGTCACAGCGACCGCACTGTGAACGTGTGCGACTTACATAAAGCAGAAGTATCGAGCGTTCCCACGGACGACCCATACATACGTGAGGGCGATGAAATCTATGTTCCCGCAGAGATTCAGGACTACGGTACCATGACTGTGACCGGTGGTGTATCAAACCCCACCACCACCATTGTGAAGGCCGGTGATAAGATTTCGTTCCTGTGTAAGCTTGGCGGCTTCTGTACCAATCTTGCAAAGCCCGCAAAGGCAGTACTGGTGCGCAATGGCGAGCGTATAGACTTGGATGTGGATCAAAATTTAAACCTCCTCTCGGGAGACCGCGAAGCGATGTCCGGAGATGTTGTGATTGTAGATGAGGAAGACGTAGCTCCGATTTCTCTGTCCGGTTCGGTGAGCATTCGCGGCGAAATAGAAAAGCCCGGAATGTATGCGGTAACAAACCACAAGACCCGATTGAAAGATATAGTAGATCTGGCAGGCGGTGTTCGGGGCGAGGCATACCTTCCCTTGGCGCATGTTTTGCGCCGCGAGAAATCCGAGTCGTCGTACATGAGCAACGAGTATGTGGATCGTCTCAAAAAAATGCAGAACTCGAATTTGTTGCTGGAGGATACCACTCGATTTACCATCGATGAAATTGGCAGAAAGCCACTCGTGGCATGCAACTTTGAACGTGCATTGAGTAGTCCCGGAAGCGAGGACAACGTTACACTTCAGGATGGCGATGTGATCGTGATTCCCCGCAATCCTCGCACCGTATATGTATACGGACAGGTTCGAAGCGGAGGTTATTTCAATTACGTACCGGGCCGAACTATGGAGCAGTACATTGCTCTTGCCGGTGGTATGACCACCGAAGCGGATAAAGGCCGTGAGCGCATCATTAAAGGCAAAACCGGTGTATGGCTGAAGGCCGAAGAGACGCCTATAGAAGCCGGCGATAAGATCTACGTTCCACATCCACCGGACGAACCTTTGGGTCAGCAAATTCAGCGTACGGCTTCGTACGTAACGATCGCTGCCGCCATTGTGAACGCGCTCTTCCTTGCAATCAACATTTACATTACGCTTAGTCGCTAAGCAAGAGCCGAGAGTGCAATCTCAGAACACGATATTATCCGGAGACCAACTCCATGATGTCTCGCAACAGCGCAATGCTGCGGGTCGCGGGGTGCTGCATGCCTTGATACGTAAACTCGGAGCGCCCGTGATGATGCAAGTGGCATTCGACATCGTGGCCGTGAGTTTGAGCTTTGTGCTGTTTTACTTCGTGAAGCTCACCTCGCTTCAAGCGCATCCCCTTGTTCCCACTGCCGAGTTCTTTTTCACGGTTCTGGTATCGAACATTGTTTTTTGGCTGACCGTGTATTGGCTGGCGGGCTTGTACAAAAACTGGTACATACGTTCACCCTTTGATGAAGCCTGGACGGTGGTAAAAGCTTCCTCTACTGCGGGAGTAGCTGTGCTGCTTGGTATGTCGCTGGATTCGGGCTACGTGCGGGTTAAGTTCATTCCGTATGTGCTGCTCGTGATCATGGCGGTAGTAGCGTTCCGACTGCTCGCACGCAGTGTACAGCGCACCCTTCGCATTCGTCGGGTGATCACCGTTCCCACACTTCTGGTGGGTTCAGCCGAAAAAATCACCAACCTGTTGCGACTTGTAAAAAATGAACCCTCGTGGGGGTATAGCGTACTGGGCTGCATAGGAGACGGCAACGACGACCTTCGCGCTCATGCAGAGATCGACGTGCCTGTTCTAGGTTCGGTGGAGGACCTTGATACCATACTCAAGCACCTCAAGCCCGAGGCACTTCTGCTGGGAATGTCGTCGAACGATCACGACAAAATGTTGAATGTGGTATCTAGCGCGGGCCATCATGGCGTAAGCGTAAAGATAGAGCCCGATGTATACGAGATTGTAACCGGCCAAGTGCGCACACTGCAGATCTATGGTTCCCCCCTTATTGAAGTGCATCCTGAGCTCTTAAAGCCATGGCAGTTTGCCGTCAAACGCTTGATCGACATTTGCATGAGCTTTGCTGTGTTGGTGCTGGGATTTCCGCTGTGGCTGTTGATAGCAATAATCGTGCGACTGGAATCGCGTGGCCCTGCGTTGTTTTCTCAACAACGCATAGGCAAGAACGGATCGGTGTTCAGAATTTATAAGTTTAGATCGATGGTTCAGGACGCCGAGAAGCACGGACAACAGTGGACCAAAGTGGGCGATCCTCGGGTGACGCGCTTCGGATATTTCTTGCGGAAGTCACACCTGGACGAGATACCACAAATGTGGAACATCTTCATCGGCGATATGAGCGTTGTAGGGCCGCGCCCCGAGCAACCGAAGTATGTGGAATATTTTTCTACACATATTCCCTATTATAATCGTCGACACAAAGTGCGCCCCGGCCTAACCGGCTGGTGGCAAATCAAGTATACCAGCTACGATGAGTCGCTGGAAGAGATTGAAAACAGAATTCGCTTCGACTTCTTCTATATTGAGAATATGTCGCTCCGGTTGGATATTGAAATCATTGTTCGGACCGCTATTCTGATGTTCCGCGGACATGGCCAGGCATAAATGAAAACTATTGTCGTCATACCTACATACAACGAGATCGAAAACATCGACGCGATGATTGATGCCATTCATCGTCATGTTTCCGAAATGCACATCCTGATAGTGGACGACGGTTCGCCGGATGGCACTGCTCAAGCTGTTCAAAAGCGCATGCAGACTGATGCGCGTGTGCACTTGCTGCAGCGTGCCAAAAAGAGCGGACTTGGCACCGCCTACTGCGCCGGCTTTACGCAGGCTCTTTCCATGGGATTCGAGATTATTTGCCAGATGGATGCGGACTTTTCACACAATCCGGAAGTGCTTGTTTCCTTCCTCAACGAACTGGAAACTTCCGACGTGGTGATTGGCTCACGGTATTATACCGGTGTGAATGTGGTGAACTGGCCCATGAGCAGATTGCTCTTGAGTTACACCGCCAATCTGTACACGCGAATTGTTACCCGCATGCCGATTAAGGATGCCACCGGTGGCTTCAAAGGTTTTAGGGCTTCGGTATTGCAGCAAATCGACCTTACTAAGATTCGCAGCAATGGCTATGCTTTTCAGATCGAGATGAACTATCGTGCATGGCGCTTGGGCGCTCGCATGCGGGAGATCAGCATCATCTTTATCGATCGCGTGAATGGTGTTTCCAAAATGAGTAAGAACATCATCTTCGAAGCTGCTTGGTTAGTTTGGAAACTCCGTCTGGGAACATTGTTCGGACGCTAAGGGGATAGGTGTCCATCCACGACTCTGCACATGAATTCTACTGCCGCACAAACTCCGGAAACACCCGTTGTTTCCATCGTTATCGTGAACTACAACGTGCGCGAGTTTCTGCAGCAGTGCCTGGAGTCGATCGATCGCTCCACATTCGACTTGCCGTATGAAGTACTGGTGATCGACAACAACTCGCACGATCAATCCGTTGCCACTCTTTCGCCAAAGTTTCCTAACGTGCGCTTCATAGCTTTATCCGAGAACATAGGCTTCGGACGCGCCAACAACATTGGCATCAAGCAAGCGAAAGGCCGATACATTTTATTACTGAATCCTGATACCTTGATTCAGGAAGATACCATCGCCACGATGGTGCGGTACATGGACGAGAATTCTGCGGTGGGCATCAGCGGATGCAAGGTACTCAACGCCAATGGTACCTTTCAAGTGCAGTGCAGGCGAGGGTTCCCAAGCCCTTGGGTATCCTTCTGCAAGCTCTTTGGTTTGCAGGCTCTGTTCCCGCGCTCTCCGATCTTTGCTCAATACAACCAAACCTTTCGCGACGAAAACGAAACGTATATGATAGATGCCGTTATCGGCGCCTTTATGTTTTGCCGCCGCGAACCTCTGCTGGCGATATCCGGATTCGACGAAGATTTCTTTATGTATGGCGAAGATCTGGATCTGTGCTATCGCATGAAGCAAGCCGGCTTTGCAACGGCATACGCTCCCCTTACCACCATTGTGCACTTCAAAGGCGAAAGCACACGGCGCTCGTCCATCAACGAAGTGAAATGGTTTTACGACGCCATGGAGATTTTTGCTCGCAAGCACTACGGCACTTCCTCTCTATTCCTGCTCTTTCTTCGTACGGGAATTTTTCTCCGCTCGCTTTTAGCCTATGGCATTCGGCATGCGCGCGGACTTTCGATACTCATTCCTGAATTGTTGTTTGTTGTAGCCAACCTGCTGCTGGCGGTGAAGCTGCGCAGAGGAGATTACTTCGCACTTCCCGACTATGCGTTTCCCACAGTGTTTATCGTGGTTCCTTTTGTGGTACTCATGAGTATGATCGCCGTGGGGGAATACTTCGAGAATAAACCGACAGTGCGGCGCAGCATTCAAGGGCTGCTGGTCAGTTTCTTTGTGTTGTCGTCGTTGACCTACTACTGGAATGAGTATGCTTTCAGCCGGGGTGTGTTGCTTATGACTATAGGCTTCTCTCTGCTTAGTTCCGCGCTTATTCGCGGAGTGGCCGCCGCCGCCGATACGCTGTTTGGTTCACACGCACAGAGACGTCTGCTTCTGGTAGGCACCGCAGAGCAAGCGGAAGAAACGGCAGCCCAATTGCAACGCACGAATGCCCTTTCTGCCTATGTGGTGGGCTATGCCGAAACCAGAGAACTGCATAATGCCGATCACTCCAAGGGCATTCCCCTGCTTGGCCACAGAGAATATGTGATAAAGCTCATTGAGCAATATGATATAGACGAAGTAGTAGTGATTGGTGGCGAAACACGTACCTCGGAGAATATCCGCTTGATGGAATCGGCAGTGCATTTGGATGTACGATTCCACTTTGCGCGCGATGCCGAGAGCGTAGTGGCGCTGGGCATTGCCGAGGGAATATCCTCGCAATCAAAAGTGACTAAACAAGTGCCACTCTTGGCCTTGCGCAATAGAATTGTGAAGCGTTGCATCGACATCGCTGCTTCGCTGGTTGCATTGCTCATTGTACTACCCGTGGTAATTTTGATCAGACCAAGGCTGCGTTACTTGTACTCGCGGTGGTTCGCGGTGCTTGGAGGCACGATGAGTGTTGTGGGCGTGTATCCGGTAGGGAGTTCCAATACACATATAGCTAAAATCGGAGTGACAGGATTAGCGCATATCAGTTACCCGAGCCAGCTTAGCGAGCACACCATCAACGAACTGAACGAGTATTACATCAAGAATTATTCACCATCGTTGGATCTTGATATTTGTATCAAGAGCCTTCGTCCATCCAGACATTCAGAGGTATAAACGTGGCGTACACATTAGAGTTTGAAAAACCGATTATAGAGTTGGAAAAGAAAGTTGCCGAGATGCGCTCTTTGTCCGGCACGCTGGATATTTCCGCCGAGATCGAGGATCTGGAAAGCCGGGTTGAAGAGTTACGCGCAGAGGTGTATGGAAATCTTACACGCTGGCAACGCGTTCAAATTGCCCGCCATCCCGAGCGCCCATATTCGCTGGATTACTTCCAAAATGTTTTCGATGAGTTTATTGAACTTCATGGCGATCGCGGCTATCGCGACGACCCCGCCATGGTATGCGGACTTGCGCGTCTGAACGACACGAACGTGGTGGTGGTAGGTAATCAGAAAGGCAGAGACACAAAGTCGAACGTGTACAGAAACTTCGGAATGTCTAATCCCGAAGGCTATCGCAAAGCCAAGCGCATGTTTGAACTCGCCGAAAAGTTTGGTCGACCGGTGATTTGCTTTGTGGATACTCCCGGCGCCTATCCCGGTATGGAAGCCGAAGAGCGCGGTCAGGCCGAAGCAATAGCCCGCAATCTGTTTGTGATGGCTAAGCTGCGCGTGCCCATTATCGTGGTGATAATCGGCGAAGGAGCCAGCGGCGGCGCACTGGGAATTGGTGTGGGAGATCGCATTCTTATGTTGGAAAACTCTTGGTATTCCGTTATCGCTCCCGAGTCGTGCAGTTCTATCTTATGGCGCAGTTGGGATTACAAAGAACAAGCTGCCGAGGCGCTGCAACTCACGGCGCACGACCTGCAGAAGCATGGCATCATTGATGTTATTGTTCCCGAGCCCGTGGGCGGAGCGCATCGCAAGCCACTGGAAATGTTCGAGACACTACGCGGCGTCTTGCAAACCGAACTCGTAGCTCTTCGTAAAGAAGAACTGAGCTCGCTGGTAAAAGCGCGCAGAGCAAAGTTCCATGCCATGGGTGTATGGTCCGAGGTTCATGGCTAAAAAGCACCGCATCCTCTATGTGTGCCAAGGCGCGTACCCGTGGGAGGTGCGCGTTGAGAAATTCTGTGATTCACTTATTGCGGCCGGACACGAAGTTACAGTGCTGTGCCGTTGGCAACCCGGCACTGCCGAGCGCGAGCTTGTGCGCGGTGCAATGGTGGTACGTGCAGGATTCGAGGCGGCCTCGTGGCAGTCGCTTCCTACGTCGGCGAATCCGCTGTGGCGCAGTGCTATACGCAAACTCGTTGCGCAAACCCAACCCCATCTTATCATCGTTCGCGAAATGCTCCTGGCAACTGCCTGCGCACATGCTGCAAGCGGCCGCTGCCCGGTAGTTATGGATATGGCCGAGCACTATCCCGCCGCGATGAAGTCGTGGAAGAAATACCGTAAAGGGATTATCGCGCCGCTGCTTGTGCATCGCTTGCATGTCCCCGAGATGATCGAACGCTCCGCAGTATCGGCCTGCGACGGCATCATCACTGTTTGCGATGAGAATTCCGAGCGTGTGCACAAACAGTTTGGTGTTGCGCATTCGCAGATGAGCGTTGTGCACAACACTCCATGGTTGCATTCCTTCGAAGGCGTGCGAATGGGATGCACCAACCCACCCGCCGTATTTGCGTACCAGGGTTGGATCACCCGCGAGCGAGGCGTGGAGCGCCTTGTGCGAGCGTTCTCTGCCGCTGCACTTCATAACCCCACGATATCCCTGCTTATTGCGGGCGGAGGCGAATCCCTGGACGATGTGCAGCGCGAAGTGGCATTGAGCGGAGTGGAGCAGCGCATTACTCTTCGTGGTGAGTTTCGTTCGGATGAGCTTAGCGATGTTCTATCCAAAACAGATGTGGGAGTGATTCCTTTCGATCAGGACGAATTCAGGAATCATACTATTCCGAATAAACTCTTTGATTACATGGCCTGCGGTAAGCCGGTGATTGTATCGGATTGTGCGCCTGTTGCTCGAATCGTAAACGAAACCGGCTGCGGGATCGTCACCAACAATAATAACCCCGAGCAGCTGATCGCGGCAATCAAAGAAATGCCGAACCGTGACGTTGCTAAGATGTCGGAAAATGGCCTGGCTGCTGCCAAAAAACGATATAATTGGGAACAGGATGCTCACCACCTCCTGCAATTTATCGCCGGCCTTCTTTGACTTCTTTTTATTTGTATTTTGAGGTCGGTTTAGGGGATTCACCACATTCGCCACGCTTTCCTTTTCAGGGAGGGGAAATGAGCATCGATGCAGACGACGATCGTCGTCGCAGGGGAACACCGCGTACAGAAGATCCGTTGTATTCGGACGATAAACCCAATTACGAAGAACAACAACCATTGTCGTCGGATTCACCTGCGCTCAATCCACAGCGACGGGATCGCTATGGCTCGCCCGTGTACCGCACTGAACCTCCGAATTCCCGTTCTTCGTTTCGTCAAGACCCGGCGTCGTTCGATCGTCCGCGAACGTCTCGGCGCCCTCCATTTGATGAACCGCCGTATCCTTCACGCGACCGTGAATCGTATCGCGACCGTGAGCCGTATCGCGACCGTGAGCCGTATCGCGACCGTGATTCTTATCGCCCGCGCGAGGGCTATCGTGATCGTGATGCAGACCGACCACGCGGAGATTTTCGCCGTGATGATCGGCCTCCGTATCGCGGACGGGAGGAGTTTCGCCCGCGGGAGAGTTATCGCCGCGATGACAACAGAGATTTTCAAGAGCCGCGCAGAATGCGCTCCCGCTATCGTGGAGGGTCCGACGCGGACCGCGGGCCCAGGCCACCACAACGTCAGCGACCTACGAATGTTACCAAAGCTCTTGTTCGACTGCTTTATGCATCGCGCGGTTTTGCCCTGAAGATTATAAAGCAAGGAATAGTAACAGTCAACGACAAACCGGCGCGTAACGTGAATGCACCGGTGCGATTGATGCAAGACGAAGTGCGCGTAGATGGACAAGTATTGGCGCATAATCCTCGCGGCATTTACATCGCGATGAATAAGCCCAAGAAGTTTGCCGGAGCGCGAGAGCCGCAGTCCAGGCATGTGATGAATCTTATCTCCAAGAAAAGCGGATGGTCTATCCCTCTTGGTCCTCTTGCTAAAAGCGCAAGCGGAATAATTATTCTCACCAACGACCCGGATCAGCGAGATGTGAACAACAACGTGTTTGCTCTGATGGACAAAGAGTATTACGCGAAGATCAAACTGCCGGAAAAGAAGATCTCCGAGAGCACGCTCAAATCCATTGCCGATACTATTGAATCCGCGTACCCGGAGAACTCCGAAGGTGTTCGTGTATGCATAGCGCAAACAACTACACGCAGTTTGTGGCTAAGCATCACGGTTCGGCGGGCCAAATACCACGACATCACCAAAGCTCTGCATCAAGCCGGCTTGCATGTACTGGCTATGGAACGCAGGCGCGTGGGAAGCATTTCGGTAGAGAGCCTGCCTGCAGGATCATGGCGACGATTATCCGCCGACGAAATGCAGGAGATCATTACTCGCTCCGTACAACACGAGGAAATTCATGATCGTGTGACGGGCGAAGTTGCCACTCAAGAAGAAGAGAAAAGCACATGGCGAAATCTGTATCAACGATGGTTCAAGTCCACGTAGCGCGCCCTGCTTCCGAAGATTCGTGGGAGTTCCTCGTACTTCGGCGATCGCCCGATGTGAAGATCTATCCCGGCCTACATCAGTGTGTGACCGGCCGAATGGAACAGGACGAAACCGCCGTTGCAACAGCCCGTCGCGAAGTATTCGAAGAAACCGGGCTTCATGCCGAGCGCATGTGGGTGCTACCCCACGTGGCCACGTGGTATTCACCGCACACCGACACCATAGAGCACACTCCCTGCTTTGGAATGCTCGTGCAGGAACACTCTACCGTCGTGCTCTCCGGCGAACATGATGGATATGCCTGGCTGGGCTATGAGGATGCAGTAAACGCGCTTATTATCCCCTCGCAAAAACTCTGCCTGGAGATTTTCCGAACCACGCTGAGTATCAATGCACACAACGAATCGTGGAATATGATCTACGAAATCGCGTTGTAATTGCGCTCCACTACTGCTCTATTGAGAAATCGTTGCAACGGCAGCTGTGTCTCGCTCCACCGGAACCTGCGCGCATGTCTGGGTGGTTAGCGCACTTGCCCGTATATTCGCAACTCAATTCCGGCCGCCACTTCAGGGTATGCGGCTCGACGGCACAACTCTACTTTTTTCACTCTATTGGAGATACTCTCTATGAACGAGCGCTATTTCTTTTACTCCGAGCCCGATGCTGCACAAGGCGGCGACGTGCCCTCGGAGGCGGCATCAACCGCCGCAGAAAATTCAGTGCCCGTTGCTGATGCGATGGCGACTACCGACCACTCTGGCGATGCAGCGGCTGCTCAAACACATGTAGAATCACATCAACCTACGGAACCCGTTGCTGAAGCGCCGGCGGAAGCTCCCGCTCCCGCAGAAGCTGTTGCACAGGCGCCGCAGGCTGACGCACCCGCTGACTCACCGGCACAAGAGGAATCTCCGAAGGCCCCGGCACCGGTCGTAATTACCGATGAGTTATTGGCAAAGCTTCAGAACGCAAAAGAAGCCGGCGAAGTAATTCACGTGCAGGTTGCAGAGCGAGTAAAAGGCGGACTTCGCGTATTGTTCGAGGGCGTACGCCTGTTCTTGCCCGCGTCGCAGTTTTACATCAAGAAAACTCCGACAAACGAAGAGTTGGAATCAGTTGTGGGATCGTCGATCCCGGTTCAGGTTTTTGAAATTCAAAAAGATGAAACCGGAAAGATTTCCATTATCGCTTCGCGCAAGTCGCTGTTGAAAAATGAGTTTTTGAAATCTATCAAGGTTGGAGATACCGTTGAAGGTGTGGTCTCTACTATCATGCCCTTTGGTGTGTTTGTAGACATCGGCGGATACGATGGACTTATTCACATCTCACGCATTTCGCATCAGCATGTAGAGAACCCTCATAACATGTTCAAGCGTGGTGATACCGTAAAAGCAAAGATCATCGAGATTGACACTGCAAAAGATAAAATCGCGTTGAGCACAAAAGAGTTTGAAGAGTCGCCGTGGACAACCGCCGAAGCAGACTTCCCTGCCGGCTCGCGCCACAAAGGCATCGTGAAGCGCCTTGCGGACTTTGGCGCTTTTGTTGAGCTCAAGCGTGGTATCGAAGGCTTGCTCCGTGTGGGCGAATTGTCCTGGACGAAGCGCACCGGCCACCCCTCCGAAGTACTGACCGTAGGTCAGGAAATTGAGGTTATGGTTACCGATGTTTCCGCAGAGAAGAAACAAGTTGGTCTTTCTTTGAAACGCCTTAGCGACAGTCCGTGGAAAGGCCTATCCGAGAAGCTCCCCATCGGTGCTGAAACAACCGGTGTTGTGAAGCAAGTGACGGGCCAAGGCGCTGTTGTTACCGTTGGCGGAGAGTACGATGGTTTTATGCCACGCTCCAAGATGCGCGACATCATGCGTGGCAATCGCATTCCGTACACACCCGGCGATATGGTATCGGTAATAGTTGCAGATATGAATGAAGACAATCAGTCCTTGATTCTAGCTCCTAAAGTGAGCGAAGAAGAGATGGCTCAAGCAGCAGCTCGCGGAGACAGCGGCCGTCGTGATCGTCGCGAAGGTGGCGAGGAGCGCGAACCACGTGCTCGCGTACCGAAGGAGTCTGAAGCTTCTGCAAACAAGAACTTCTCGCTCGCGGATTTACTCTCCGAATCGGAGCGCTCACGTTTGTTCGGTGAATCAGGTCAGGGCTAATACCCGGCTGTTCAATACGAGCATCTTGTAAACGTCGTGTAACCGGTGATCAGAGATGGTCACCGGTTATTTATTTTCGGGCACGATCTGCATCCACTTCATGTTGTCTCCATTGCGCCTCTATTCACCATTGCTTCTCGTGATTTTGCTGCTGTGCCTTAGTGTTCAGTTTGCACAGGCGCAAATAGTAGACGACACCCCCATTCCCGTCATACCGAAGCGCCTAAAGCCTACCGATGCTATTCAGGCCGACACTATGCCTAAAGCTGTGAAGCCGCTTCAAGACTCGCTTCCGGGCGGTGGTTCGTTAGGAGAGTATCCTTACAGTTGGTATCAAGACAGCGTGTACTATCGCGCGTTGCGTTTAAAAATCAGCCCGTCCCTGCGTTTCTCTATGGACGCAACGAAGGCGATGTCGAATCTGGAAATTGTTCGTAAAAAATTGCAGGAAAGCCCATGGGTGATTGCCCTGCGAAATATGACCATTGATCGTGAAGCATTTAGGCCCGATCCTGAAGACGAAGTGCAGCGCCAGCTGACCATCAACAGAGCACTGGATGCCGGTTTGTTCAGGCCAAATACGACGGGCGGAGTGACGGCTTCGTTCGATCAGATCGGTTCCTTCTTGGGGCTCACGGAAGACGTCTCTCCGCGTTTGAGGTACGAGGTCACCGAGCCGGCGCAAGTAACGGTGGTGGTGTACTCAACAGCAGCAACGGTGGTTGCAACCGTGCTCAATAAGGTTCATCAGCCGGGAGTGTATGGCATTACGTGGGATTTGAAAGACGATAAAAAGCGCGACATGCCGGACGGCGATTACGTGATGGAAGCCCGTGTGGGGAACGGTGTTTATTTCCGTAAGCGCGTGGTGATTGGCAGTAAACCGTAGCGCTGCATCTTTATCTGTTGCCAACAATCATGGCATTCGTCCCAACCCTTGGAAGCCGCACCACTGCTTGTGTGCAGGCAGCATACTTTACTCGTAGCGAAGAGCATCTATAGGGTTTAACTGTGCCGCTTTCCACGCAGGATAGGCACCAAAGGCAAGGCCGACCACTGTGCAAAACACTATGCTCAAAAGCACCCACGACCACGGTATAACAAATGCTATAGAGGTAAAGGCGGCAACGATGAGTACAATCACTATTCCTCCTGCCAAACCAATAAGCCCTCCCAGTTGGCAGAGAGTTACCGCTTCAAGAAGAAACTGAAAAAGGATGGATGTGCTTTTGGCGCCGATGGCTTTGCGCAGTCCAATTTCCCGCGTGCGCTCTTTCACCGAAATCAACATGATGTTCATGATACCCACGCCGGCAGCAGCAAGAGAAAAGCTGGCAATGAATGCAGCGAAATAGGCGGCAAAATCGATGAAGGTGGTGAACTGATCTTTAATTGCTGAATTGTCTTCGATCTCAAAATTATTATCATCCCATGGCTTGCAGCCACGCACGGTACGCATCACTCCTATAGACTCGTCGAACACCTCGGCGAAGGTGATTGCGTCGGGAGCTTTAACAGACAATGTTGCGGTAAAGTATGATTCACTAGCAAAGCGACGTACATACACGTTGAGCGGAATATATACTTCATTGTCCTGACTTTGCCCCAGCACCGCTCCCTGAGCCGTCACCACGCCAACCACCTCAAGACGCAGATTGTCGATAGTTATCTGCTGACCTACCGCGTTTCCCTGAGGAAACAGCTTTACGGCCACATCGTTTCCAATCACAGCCACGTTGCGCGAGGCAAACACGTCTTCGCCATACAATGGCCGGCCTGCGGACACGTTTTTGTTTCGCACCACGAAATAATGTTCATCAACACCGAACACCGTTACATCAGGGTCCGTGCTAAGATTACCGGCCTTTAAGGTTTTACCAAAGTCGCGATCGGAAATTGCGACCAGCGCTTGATCACCGATTCTGCGTTTGTATTCTTCGGCCTGGGTGAGTGTGATAATTGGGCGACGCTGAAACTTTCTCCACGACGATCCCATTTGAATGGATGGTGTGCGTTGAATCACAAACGAGTTTCCGCCCACTTCGTCCAGCGCTCCCACCACCGATTTCTCCAGCGTTGTGGTGGAAACACCAACAGAAATGATGGCAAATGTTCCTAACGCAATGCTCAACAACGTCAGCACCGATCGCAACAGATTAGCGCGAATGGATGTTACGGCCGATGTTATGGTTTCCCAGTAATTCATGCGTTGTTGTTATCGTTCTTTGGTATGGCAGTTCATCATTTTATCACTTCATCTACTCGTAGCGCAAGGCTTCCACCGGGTTCATGGATGCAGCTCGGAGCGCCGGCAGTAATCCTGCAAGCATTCCCACCACAATAGACACAGTAATGGAAATCAAGAGAATCTGCGGGGGAACATAGGGAGTAAGAAATGCAGCTTTATCGTGGAAGAGCACGTAGATGCCGGCAGCCAAAAGCGAACACAAAGCAATGGCTACGAGTGCACCAACCATACACAATGATGCTGCTTCAAAAAGAAACTGCAGAAGAATAGATCGACGCGTTGCACCTATGGCCTTGCGCACACCAATTTCTTTGGTTCGCTCCGTCACCGAAACAAACATCACATTCATGATGCCGATCATTCCCACCACAAAACTCATCACCGTCAGATACAAACCAATTCCCCAGATGGCAAGACGGATCTGCGCCACCTGATCACGAAAAGCTTGAGTCTCGTTAATCGAAAAATCCTCTTCCTGCTCAGGACGCAATCCCCTTACAACCCGCATGGTTCCTATGGTTTCGGAACGCACGTCATCCAAGCGTTCGGGCGAGCCCGCTTTTACCGCAATGGAAATGGGCCGCGAGGACACACCGTATACCGAAAAGAATGTGTTGAGAGGAATGAAAACTTGATTGTCAACAAAGTCCATCAACGCCGATCCTCGTTTTGCGATCACGCCGATAATGGTAAAGCGCCTACCGCCAATCTTCAGTGTTCGACCGATAGGATCATCCTGTGGGAAGAACAGTTTCTTCACACCGTATCCAACCACCACCACATCTTGATGAAACTGATCCTCCGCCTCGGTGAGAAAGCGCCCCTCGGCCACGTCGCCTGCAGCTGTTTGCGCGTACTGTGCACGCACTCCGGTAACGGTGAAGCCGCTGGCTTTTTGATCGTCAACAATCAAGGTTCGGCCCCAGAAACTCGCCATGGGAATCACAAGCTCTGCCGATCGTATTCGCCGCTGCAATTCTTCCGCCTGCTCTATGGTAATGTTCTTACGCGCCGATGTTTGCCGCCAGTTTCTTCCGCCGGCCCAATCCCATTTATCCACGTAGAGCATGTCGTTACCAAGCATTTCGATGGTTGAGTTCCACGCAGCATCCAGTGAATTCAGCGCCCATCCCATGAGTGTCACCACAGCAATTCCAATCACCACCCCGAGCATGGTCAATACCGCACGCAGCTTATTGGCGCGCAGAGCATCGAACGCTATACGGAATGACTCTATGAATTCGGAAATGATCATGCGGACTCTTGAAACAGTACGGACAAAGAAAACGAGGAGAACGAACCGAGCTTGGCGTATGAGATTCGAATAACGGCTATGGGTTAAGAACTTCCGCTTACACTACCGAACTAGGTGAAGCTGCAGTGCCTGCAGCCGAGAGCGTCACAGGATTATCGTTACTTGTATCGCTTTCCACGTTGCCATCACGAATACGAATAATTCTCCGTGCATGGCGTGCTACTTCGTCTTCGTGCGTTACGACGATGACGGTATTACCCCGAAGCCAGATTTCTTCGAACCAACGCATGATTTCCGTGCTGGTTTTGGAATCGAGATTTCCGGTGGGCTCATCGGCAAGGATAATAGCCGGATTCGTAACCAGAGCACGAGCGATAGCCACGCGCTGTCGTTGACCTCCCGAAAGTTCGTTTGGTCTGTGCATCATTCTGTCCGCAAGACCAACGCTCTTCAACGCTTCTTCGGCGCGGCGGCGGCGTTCGTCTGTTTTTACACCGGCATAGACCAATGGCAGCTCAACGTTCTTTAATGTTGTTGCTCTGGGAAGCAGGTTGAATGTTTGGAACACAAACCCAATTTGCTTGTTTCGTACAGCAGCCAATTCGGAATCGTTCATGGTGCTTACGTCCTCTCCGGCAAGGCTATATGTTCCGGATGTTGGCGAATCCAAACACCCAAGCATATTCATAAGAGTGGACTTCCCCGATCCCGAGGGTCCCATAATTGCCACATACTCGTTCTTGTTGATGGTAAGAGAAATGTCGCGCAAGGCATGCACTTCTTCATCGCCCATCGTGTACACTTTGGAGATATGATCAATTTTCAGGAGTTCGCTTGTGTCTGCCATATCAAATCTCTATTTCTTTTTTGCGCTCTCTACCACGACGGCCATGCTATCGCGCAGAACTTTGGAAATGGTGTTGTAAGAGCCGCTCACAACTGTTTGACCTTCTTTCAAACCACTCTTCACTTCGATAAAGTCACTATCACTTAGGCCGGACTCAATAGTCACCATACGCACCTTGCCATTGTCTACCACAAACACAACTTGCGGCGGACGCATATCGCGGCGTTTTGTCTCGCGAACACTCGTGGTTGCCATTTCGTCGGAGGGCTCAGCAACTTTCTTTGCATCAGAACGAATGGTGATTGATTGCAGCGGCACCGACAGAACATTGCTGTGTGTTTCGGTCTCAATCTCTACACTGCAACTCATGCCGGGGCGCAATGTTACTTCTTTATCCACCAGGCGAATCTTCACTTCAAAGTTGATCACCTCGTCTTGTGTTCCAATTCCCTTTTGCTTCGGTGAGTGAGAAACCTCGGCTACAAATCCAAGAAACTCGCGATTGGGATATGCGTCGATCTTAACGCGGGCGGTATCGCCTACGTGTACCTTCACCACATCATTCTCATCTACGTCCACGATAGCATTCATAACGTTGAGATCCGAGATGCGCATCATCTCTGTTCCCTGCATCTGTGCGGTTCCTACCACTTTCTCTCCCTGCTCTATATCCAGCTTGGTAAGCACGCCTCCGATAGGAGCATAGATCGACGTGCGAGAAAGGGATACCGAAATCTGCTTCAATGCCGCTTCAGTGCGTGATTTCTCTGTGAGGGCAGTTTGATATTGTCCTTGCGCTCGTTCGTAGGCGGCCTTCGATGTTTCCATCTCTTGTTTGGATGCAAACTGCTTTTGGAACAAGGACAACACTCTCTTCATGTCGGCTTCAGCGCGCTCAAGCTCGGCTTTGGCGATCTCTATTCCAACCTTAGCGGAGGCAAGGGCTGCTCGAAACTGATCTACTTGCGTTTCAATCAGATCCGGCTGTATTCGCACAAGTAATTGTCCCTTACGAACCGAGTCGCCTTCCTTTGCTCCTACAAAAATCACTTCGCCGCTTGCCTCGGACGAAATTTTCACTTCCGTTTCCGGCTGTATCTTTCCGATTGCCGAGACGGTTTCGGTGATGGTGCGGCGGCTTACATTTTCTACCGTTACCGTGGTAGCTTTATCACCGCGTCCAAACAACACCAGGAGAACGGCGGCTTGCGCTACAAGAACGATAGCGATGATTGCAATCTTCTTTTTACCGATACTTTTCTTTGACATAACATTACTCTGTGTGATGTACCTTAATTCACCGTCTACTGTTTATTTAGCTTCGTTGTCTAGTTCTCTCGCAGAATACCCAGCGCCAAACGAACTTGTTCCTGCGCATCGTAGTAGTTGTACACCGAATTGATGCGATTGATTTTAGCAGAGACAAGAAGGGTATTGGCCATTTGATACTCAACAGGTGTTGCAGAACCCACGTTTAATCGCTCCTTCATCGCATCATAATTCTGTGTGGCCGACTTCACTGAGCGGTTAGTTATCTCCAGCTGTTTTTCGGCAGCATCAAGATTCAGCAACGCACTCTGAACTTCTGTGCGAACCTGCTGCTCGCGTTGAGCACGCTCAATGTCTCGCTGACGATACTCTATGCTTGCAAGCTGTGTTTGCGTTGCTGCATTGAAGTTGTCAAAAATGGGGACACTTAGATTCATTCCAACAAAGTACCGTCCGTTCTCGCTGAAACGATCGAAGCTACTGTTGGTCCACGACCATCCCCCGGAGGCGTTAAGATTCGGGAAGTAGTTGCCGCGTGCAGCCGAGATTCCCTCATCTGCCGCCTGCACCCCGGAGAGGCTTGAGGAGTAATCCGGGCGATTACGAAGCGCTGTTTCCATTGCCATGGATGTACCGCCAATATCACGTCGAAAATCCGCGACAGCGGTTGCGGGAAGCTGCACATCGAACGACGATTCCGCGAACTCGGCAGGCATGTTCGGCGGCAGCGCAAGTGTGGAGAGCAACTGTGCCTTTGATTGGTTCTCCGCATTTTCTGCACTTACCACATCGAATTCTCTGCTTCCCAATTCTGCTTCCTGACTGTACACTTGCGCAATAGCAATGCGGCCCGACTCCAACTGCGCTTTGGATCTTTCTAATTCCTGCTTACCAAGGTCCAAGTTTTCCTCACGGAGTTTTCGCACCTGAGAAGCGCGTAACACACCCAAGAACTGAGAACGAACTTGATAGGAAACCGTCTGACGTGTCCTGCGCAGCGACAACTCGGCAGCATCCAGATTACGCTGAGCGCGTCTGTAGCCGGATTCACGAGTAAAGCCGTTGAACAAATTGTACGACGCTATCGCGTTCATGGAATACGAATTCGGCTGAACACCGGGCAATGTGATAATCTGCCCGCCGATGTTCACTGTTCGTCCACCCTCTACGTTCAACTGTCGGGTGAATCCCATGGATGCATTGACGGAGGGAAGAAAGGTCCCAAATGCTTGAACTAAGGTAGCGCTCTGCGCTTCGTACTGCCCTTGAGCGCTGCGCACACCAAAATTCTTTTCGGATGCAATGCGCAAACATTCCTCGAGTGTCATAACTTTTTCGGAGCCCTTCACTTGCGCCAAAATCGGCACAAAAGAAAAGCTCAGCATCGTGACAAGCCGAACGAACTGCTGTGTATGGGAATATGGGAATCGCATGCTCATATATTAATATGCTATCATTGTGCCGAAAGTAACGCCCCTTAGACGCCTTTGTCTGAAATTTGTTGCATCAATTTCTTTATGTTTCTTTTTTGAGTTCCTCACAGCGATACTCCTAATGAGGTTCCAATCAGAACTTTTACTCGAAACAGTAGCTCTGAACTTCCGCACATGCATCGGCTTGAAGCACGCCGTGGAAGTGTAATTTGCCGTACGTGTTTAACCAACGCAGTGCACATCATGAATTCGGACAGCATACAAATCGTTACGAAGGATAAAATCTCAGTACAGCAACTCATGGAGTCGCCGTTGAATCTGACGCATCTGAATGTGGATGTGGGCTTGGATAATCTGATTCACGATGGTAACATTCACCGTCCGCAGTTAGCCCTGACGGGCTTTACCTCGTTGTTTACCAGCCACAGAGTGCAGCTGCTTGGCAACACCGAGTGCCACTATCTGCGCATGCTTTCGGACGATGCTCGAGTGGAAGCATTTATCAATATTGCCGATCGAAACGTACCCTGTATTCTGCTTACCCATGGCAATGTTCTGGAAAATCGATTGTTGAAGATTGCTTCCGATCACAATATACCTGTACTCCAAACGCAATTCGAAACCACCAATGCGATTCATCTCATCTCTGAGTTTCTCGACGATCAATTCGCCACTCAGGGTGTGGTGCACGGCTCGTTTGTGGACGTATATGGAGTAGGTATTCTCTTTGCTGGCCGTAGCGGAATCGGTAAAAGTGAAATTGCTCTCGACCTTGTGGAGCGCGGGCACAGGCTTGTAGCCGACGACGTAGTGATGCTTACCAAAAAACGTGACTCCGTGCTCATGGGAACGGGAACGAATTTGGTAAAACACTTCATGGAGATACGTGGACTGGGCATCATTGATGTGCGCCAGATGTTCGGTATACGCGCCATTCGTTTTCAAAAGCGATTGGAGATTGTAGTTGAACTTGAAGATTGGGATCCATCCAAGGAATATGAGCGGGCCGGTCTGGACGACACGCCGGCAGATGTTATGGGAGTGCCCATTCACACGGTGAAGCTGCCGATTTTCCCCGGGAAGAATATTACCGTGATTTCGGAAGTAATAGCATTGAACTATTTGCTGCGCACATACGGATACAATGCTGCACGTGAGTTTTCGGATCTCTTGCATGCAGAGATCAAGCGCCGTGCAAACGACCGCGACACTACCACTGATCGTCGCCTCATTTCGTATTTTCAGGGCGACGACGAGTAGCGTCAAACAATTCGGGTTTGCTGTTGTCTATGCAGGTAACAGCAAATCCTCAAAGTTCATTTTGAGAATGAAACAGCAAGTTCCACGATTCCGTGATGCTTGAGTTGCCTTGATTTTTCTTCTTCATGTCCAAACTTCGAATATCACTTCTTCTTCTTTCCCTCACATTGGGAGGTTGTCGCTTTTGGGACAACTCAATGACGTACTTCAATACGTATTACAATCAGAAGAAGTTGATGAACGAGACGGAGGAGGAATTTGGATACGATGACTACATCAAACCCCCAAAGCCCAGAGCCATAGCTCCGGTGGAACCCGACATTGTGCTGGAAAAACCGGGTAATGATCTTCCGCGGTATCTCAACGACATGATCATCAAACCGGCTAAACTTCAACCGGTACAAATAAAGGTAGATTCTATCATCATCAAGGGATCCAAGATCCTGGCAACGCACCCGAAGAGTTCCCTGGTAGACGGCAGTATCTATTTGATGGCTAAAGCATTCTTCTACCGAAGCGAGTGGTTGCCATCTGCCATCAAGTGTATGGAGCTTGCCGAGCAATTTCCGGACTCGCCCTATTCGCCGGACGCGCATCTTCTTGCGTCGAAAAACTATTTGATACAACGCAATCTTCCTAAAGCCAAAATCATGCTGTCGCGAACGGTGGACATTGCTTGGCAACAGCAACGATACGATGTGCTCTCTGAAGCCTTTCAACTGATGGCTGAAGAGGCCATGGTACAAGGTGATTTCGATGGAGCTCAACGACCGTACAGACAAGCAATACTACAGTGCACCGACGACGAGCAGCGTGCTCGATGGCAGACCGATCTGGGCTTGCTGCTTTATCGCACACGTCAGTTTTCTAAAGCAGAAGCAGCTCTTGCACAAGTGCATACCTATACGCCTTCGGTGCTCAACGAGTTCGAAGCATATCTGTACAGAGTGCTCTCGCTTGCTGAGTTAGGAAGATACTCTGAAGCACGTTTTGCGCTATTGCAACTCGAGAATAATCGCAACTACGACGAGTATGTAAAGATGGGTTATACAAGTGCCGCAATGCACCAGATTTGCCGGCTGGAAGGCAACAAGGAAGCATTGGCAGGCATTGAACGTCATATTGATTCTACGGGTCTTACAGGGCCTATTCTCCATGTGGCATACTTTGCGCGTGGGATGGAACTATTCCGCTCAAAAGATTACCCCGGAGCGCAGAGATATTTTGCCAGGGCAAAAGTCTCGCGAAGTGCGGTGTTCGATGGCGCCAATAATCTGTTCAACCTGCTGAATATTCGCGAGCAAAAACTACAGGAATCGGATGCAATTTTTCGCGGCGTTATGGAACATAAGGACTCCACCAAGTTCCAATTGGATAGTACTGCACGCCTGTACGGTAAGACTCTTTTTGAACTTGGACGAGCGCATGAGTTGTTAGGAAATGCCGACAGTGCCGAGTTCTATTACAAAACAGCAATGGAAGCAGCGCCGCAGAAGGACACTGCCCGAGCTCAGTATCTATACTCCTACGCCCGCATGGTGGATGGCCGTGACAAGGCGCTGGCAGACTCGGTGCACGAAATGATTTTCGCTCAGTACCTTTCCACGCCATTCGGTGCCGAATCGCGTGTTCGATTGGGCTATACGGATTACGCCGTGTCTGATTCCGTGGAGGCCATCTTTCGCTCCGGATCGAGGTTTCGATCTGTAGGAGATTACTCCATGGCCATGCGTCAGTACCATCGTATTGTTGAGAATCACAGCGCGTCATCCTTTGCTCCGCCCTCTATGTATGCTCTTGGTTGGGTATGGGAAAACAAGCTGCGCAACAACGATAGTGCGCTGCATTATTATAGCTTGTTGGTCAAACGATACCCATTCTCTGAATATGCCGACGACGTTCGATATTCGGTAGCGGTGGGCGTGTCTAATCGTAGTGGCAAAGGCGACACAACCTTGTGGGGTCCCGTGCGCAAGCCGGGCGAGGGTACGCCGGCATCACCTGCGTCTCCGGCAGATTCGCTGGGAACCACCTCTGCTCCTCCGCCAGCTCCGTCCACTCCGGCTAAACAGCAAAATGCGGAACCCTCGATCAGTTTACCTATACCAATGGCGAAGCCGGCCTTGCAGGACTTCAACACGAACCCGCAACTTGTTATACCGCAGCAGTCTATAGATACAACTGTGTCTACTCCCCCGGCCGATAGTGTTGTGAAAAAGCCAAAGTAGAAAGAGAAAAATCTTTATCGCTGCTTCGATAATCGAAACTTTGGCACAGTGCTTGTCGTAACATTGGCATGTCGCTGAAAACAACATCTTCTCTGTCTCTGCGCGATGAAATCGTCAACGGAAAACCATATACGGCTCCGCCGGCTTCGTGGTATCGCGATCTCTTTAGCTCTTCGTCCGTGGGCTTTGTGTGCATTGAGCCACACTCATGGTTGATCATTGAAGCAAACGATGCAGCCGCGGCCTTGCTGGGCTGCGACGTTTCGGATATTCATCAACTTCGATTGCCATCGTTCGATCGCGTGTATTCCGCGTTGTCGCGACGCAAGGCTCCGGGCTCTGTAATGAAGCGCATTGAGGTTCCCCGATTGAAATCCTCGCCCTTGTCTTTGGAGGCGCATGCTTGGCTGTATTCCGGCAGCTCAACAAAAGGCCGCTCGCTCATAGCTTCCAGTTTGCGAAGCATCGAGGCGGAGCAATCCGGCCGCGATGAGTCTCTGCAACGAGACACCATGATGTTACTGGGTAAACTCACCACGATGGTGGCGCACGAGATTCGCAATCCTCTTTCGGCTGTGAACCTTCACTTGCAGCTTCTGGAGCGTACGCTTCAATCAGACGAAAAAGCACTTCGCTCCATACATTTCGCAATGCATGGTGTGGAGAGAATGACAAACCTGGTTACTACCACACTGGACTTCGCCAAACCCTTAGTTCCCAAAACAGAAAGATGTGATATTCATGGCATTATCCTGGACTCCTTAGAGCTAATGCGCGAGACCTTGTTCCAAAAAGTAATTACCCTGAACTTTGACTTCGATGAAGGTCTGCCGCGCATCGAGGCAGACAGCACACAGCTAGGCCACGTGTTCCTCCACATCATCCGCAATGCATTCGAGGCTCTCGGTAACAGAGGTACTATTCACATAGGCACGACGGTGCATAAGCAACGCTCTAAACAGGAGATTCGAATTCGCATAAGCGATACCGGATGCGGTATAACGCAGGACGATCTTGGCTTGGTGTTTAATCCATTCTTTTCGCGAAAGGCCGAGGGTCTTGGCTTGGGGCTAACCACGGTGAAGAGAATTGTAGAGCACCACAAAGGAACGATATCAGTGGAAAGCACTCGTGGCAAAGGCACAACCTTTACCGTATGCCTACCTTGTTCTTAGATGTAAGCGGAGAATGTCAGTGGAGAATGTCGCCAGAGAATGTCAGTAGAGTATGTCAGCGGCGATACGCCTGCTGCAAGTATTGCTCTGCCTCGGAGTGCGAGTTCTGATAATCCGACCACGAAAGAATCTTGTTGTACTGCACTTTAGCCAACTCTCGTTTGCCTTGAAGATCATAGATCTTTCCGATAGTCATATTTAGGCGCACCATGAATCCCGATGGATCCTCGTCGAGATACCTGCTGGCCTCGTCGCATTTGTACAAAAACTGCAAGGCTTGGTCGTTGTTGCCGCGATTGAACTCGAAAGTACCCAGATAATACAAGGCCTCTCTGGCACTGAATGCATCATAGCCGAACGCTTTGCTTCTATAGTTATCCAGAATGGCTTTCCATTGCACATCGGCAGAATCCGAGTAGCCATTCATGATCAGTGCCACAGCATACTTGCGGTGGAAGAAGGCATTCCGCGGATACGAAAGGTAGAGGTCTCTGCTCCATCGCAGATACTCCACCGGTTGCTTCTCGAACTGTGTACCATACACCATTTGCAACACTACTTTTGCTTCGACGGCAGCGTAGCGCGCGTTGCGCGCCGCTGCCTCGAGCTGAAGCATACCCAACTTCTTGTCTCCGGACGGCAGGAACACCATAATAGGCTTCAATGCCGGATATTGATTCGGAAGTGCGTCCGCAAAGTAGTTGTAGATGCCGGTACCCAGCATGATGTCATAGTTCTGCGGAGCCAGCTGATTACACTTTACCAAAATGTCTAGAGCTTGTCGGGCATCGTTAGTGGCCTTCAACCAGCTTTGATTGGACGCGTAATATCTGCCACGATAACCAAGAATTCCGCCCTTGAAGAACAAGCCGGAGATATTGTATTCGTTGGTGTCTAAAATGGCATCGCACACTTCCAGCACTTTGTCCACCTTGCGCAAGAACGACTCACCGTAACTTTTGTTCCGCTGATCAATTTGCATGCGCCACCAGTCTATCATGGCCTCCATGAAGTACCCTGCAGGAAGGCCGGGATACATAGCGATCACCTTTTCAAAACAGACCGTGGCACTATCGAAGCGTGTGTTGTAGATATGTGACGTCCCGCGCGTGATAAGTTCGTCGGCATCGGCGCGCATCAGGGCCCATTGTGCACTCAGAGGCAATGGCACAAGAAGAAATGCTGCTACCACAACACGCAGGATGTGCTTAATGAATTTCATACAACCGTAGGTGATGAGAAGAACTTTGCTTCAGGACAAGGTTCAAGCCTGCGAGGTTGACGCTTCTTGTAGCCGAGCAATATGTTCGGTGATTTTCTCTTTCATGGCATTCTCCACTTGCTCATGCTCCTCACCCTTGATCATCAGACCAAGTTGGGGGCAGTATGATGCATAGCGATTAGCCATGTCGTAACGACGAATCAGGATTTCGTAATCGAAAAGATTGGTACTGGTGGATTGCTGCATGAGAGGTACGAGAGAAATTCAACAAGTGTATTTACTGTGTGGTATGGCCGAATACTGTTTGCAAAAGCTTGCCGGCTACGCTTGATTTACGATCATACTGGTGAACTATTTTAACAACACTTCCATCCGTATTGAGCAGCCTACCACGGTCGTCGAACTTAACCTGCTCGTCGGGATACAGGCCCATGGTAAGGACCTCACTATGTCCACAGCGGCCTGCGCGCAGATTCGGCAGCATGGAACGCCACAGTATCACGTTATGGAAACCTTGATCCAGATCTAGCCTGTCGATGGTAGTTGAAAGAAGTGTGCACATCAGATGAAGGTACTCAAGCATCTCAGCGCTGTTGGCGTATGTTACTCCCGCGCACGATATAGGTTTTGACCCTATCTCGCCCAGTAATGCATCGCCGCCAATCTTCTGTATCCAGTATTTATTCCATTTGTTCGACTCGATGGTGTGCCCATCGCCTTCCAAGAACATGTGCACGCCTTCTGACCACGGCTCACGAAAAGGGCTGTCCAGGAACAGTACATCGCGAACATCCGTTAGAATCACTCTATCGATTTCCTGGATATGATCACTCAGGTATTCGAAGTAATAGAAGAACCTCATGGTGCAGATTCTACTAAGTGCTTTAACAAAACGATAAGCAGAACCGGTACGTACGGCATTTGTTTTTTTGTTTACGAACAGCTGCCAATACAGATGCACAACAGGATAAAACCACTTCAGCGGATTGAGCTTTCTTTGAACAAATGGAATCTTGAAGAGATACTCTTTCATAGGCACAACGATCACGCCTTGTTCCTGCAGCCACTGCAGGGTGTCGGGATCCGTATCGCCGTAGAAGCACACTACGTTACAAGCTGTATGAGAGAATCTCAAACTGCTCATGAAGTCTTTGAGGTCGTCGATGCCTAGTTGACTTATGGAAAAAAAAACGTAATCGCGGCTTGTCATACTCCAGGTGCAGATGATGGCGGTAAAATGCTGACAGTGCCTGAGGTTACATCGGACATCGGAGAACGGGCGACTACCACATTTCTGAACCCGGGGTCATTCCAATGGCGCGCTAAGGCCAAAGCCGCGTACGTAAAGGCAAGCACAAAAGCGGAGGATCGAGCAAAGAATACCGTGTCGGTGAAACTTCCCAGAACAATGCAAATCATGTTGAGAAAAGCAGCGAGAGCAATCTTTCGTTCAAACTCAGACTTGCTGCGTCGAACGATAAAAAATCCTTCGATGGTGGCATACAACAGTGTTCCGTAAAAAATGACAGCAAACACTATCCCAAATCTGTACACGATAGAGAGATATCCGTTATGAATGTATGAACGGGTAGCAGACACCTTCAATATGGGATTATATGCATTGTATGGCGTGGACAGTCCGTAGCCGCTGAGCGGTTCTTGTTTTACAAGTTTGTATACTACTCTCGATTCATAAATCCGCGCTTGTACTGCGGCATCCTTCGTTCCTTTGCCCGACGATGTAAGACGATTAACAATAGTTGCACGCGCAAGCTTTGCCACATTACCCAGGGCAAATGGCATTATCAACACCGGCACTAAAAAACTCACAAGCATAGTTATGCCAATACGTACCCTCTGCTCGCGGCCCACAAAGAAAAACAACAGTATAAAGCACAAGATCAGCGCGATCATTGACGTTCTGGAGTAGGTAAGAAATACCCCAACAGTGGCGATCAGTGTAAAAACGGTAAGAACCCATCGCATGATCATTCTTCGCTCGTACACAGCGAAGACAAGAAAGAAAAGAGCAGTGAGCAGAAAAAGAAATGGCGTGCTTCGGCGTCCTGCGATCTGATATGCGTACTCGGCATTACGGGCAATGAAAAGGAAGAACTGAATGTTCATGAATATCTGCACCAGACTCACAATGCTGGCAAAAGCCAGCAGTTTTTTGAAGTCCTTTTCGTTGTTGAAATGCTCACGTATTGGAAACACGTACAGAGCCGCCAATCCCACTACCCATTCTCGAAGCCAATCTACTGTGTCCGTGTTGTGTTCTATGGCCACCCACACGTTGAATACCGAATAAACGAAATACACAACAATCAATACATCGAACATCGAGCGAAACAAGGGCTGGCGCGACACGAACAAGCGATGAATCAGCCACAGCATCAAACTGCCCTGAATGGCTCCGCCCAAAACATAGTCAACTCCCGATGCACCTTCACCGGTATCCGAGAAATAGAAAAAGAACGACGCAACGATGGAGTAAATCCAGAACCGTGGGGATTTCAACCATGCGTACAGAATAAAGAGGGATGCCGGCAATAGCAGGCATAGGTATCCAAGATCGGTCAAAAGGTACACCAACAACGAGACTACACCAACCACAGCAGTGATCGCAAGTGCTTGCTTTCGGCCGGGTGGTGAACCAAATAGAGAGCTCATTATCAAAGTGTAGATTTGTCTTCGGCGGTTTGTATGGTACGTAACTTTTGCGAAACGATTCTAAGTTGATAGCCGATAAGAATGAAGATGATCCATAACGCTTCAGCAGCGAGCACTGCACTTCCAACAATAAGACTGCGCTTTGGTCGACTCTTCTTCTGAGGAGGCACAGCATCGTCCAGAACATACAAAGAGGGCGTCTCTTTGGTGAGATCTAGTTTCACTTGATCGAAACTGGGCACAAGGAATGCTTTGACCTTCAACAATGCTTCCAACTGACCATAATACTCCATGTAAGGCACTGCAGCTTTCGGCGCATCGGCTAGTGCAATGTTTCCAACAAGGCCGGGCTGTTGCATCGAGTTGTTGAGCTTCTTTTTCAGTTCCTCGAGTATACCTTTTTCCCGTACCGTAAGTGGATCGTCTTTACCGTAAGACTCTTCCATGTAAGAAATCACAATCTCTTGCTTCATGATCCCAGCTTTTAGCTCACCCAGAGCCTGAGCTGCTACCTTCACCTGATCCAAAGGAGAAAAAACCAGATTTTCCTTGGTATAGTGAGCCAGAGAGTCTTGTGCCACTTGGATCGAACTATCCGTCTGCTTCATGCGATTTTCAAATTGACGATAGAGAATTTCTGTCTCTCTTTTGTCCAATCTTTGAGAAAGTTGATTTGTGACGGCAACCATGTAGTTAGCAATATCTGCGGCACGTTGTGGATTTGTATCGTCAACCGTGACGGTATAGTTACCTTCTACTTCTACATTGATGGCAATATTCTCCTCAAACTCTTCACGAATAGCAAACATCGCGGTATCAGGCAGGTCGTACACTCGCGCAAGATCGAACTTTTTAATAACGGAATCCTTCACCTGCCTACTTTGTAGCAGCACAATGAGATCATAACTATCTCCACGTTTGCCACCAAGCTTGGACAATCCAAACTCACGAAGCGTGGAGCTCACGCTACTCACAGCAGCGTCAAGTGCAGATACCGATTTCCGCGGCGGAACCGCGCTCAAAGAAGCTGTATAATAGTTCGGCATTATCAACACAATGGCGATTGCTGAAGCAGCCGCAACCAATCCTACTACAATCAGTGAAACCTTTCGGGCTGCAAGTAGCGAGAGAACTAGATAACCATTAACATTGTCGGCGTTTTGCTCTGGTGTGGTTTGCATGTGATAAACTACGGTCTTCTAAACAGAAGAAGTATTAGTGAATGACATTATTCTTTGAACGGGATTCTTCCGCAAGTTTGAGTTTATACCTCTGAATGGCAGCACTAAGCTCCGAATCCGCCGTAGCCAATATCTGCGCTGCCAGGATGCCGGCATTTTTTGCTCCACCTATAGCTACTGTTGCTACGGGTACACCCGACGGCATTTGCACGATGGAATATAAAGAGTCCAAACCCGACAAATGCTTCGAAGGCACCGGCACTCCAATAACAGGCAATGGCGAATACGAGGCCGTCATACCCGGCAAGTGCGCTGCACCTCCGGCTCCGGCAATAATAACGCGTATGCCGCGTTCGTGCGCGGTCTTTCCGTATTCAGCCATATCGTCGGGTGTTCTATGCGCCGAAACAATCTTCAGCTCGAAAGGTATACCGAACTCTTGAAGTACGTCTGCTGCCTCTCTCATAACGGGCAAATCCGAATCGCTGCCCATGATGATTCCTACTTTAGCTTCTATCATAATCATCACCTTGTTGATCGTGTTCTTTGCCGGGGGTATCAGCCGGTAGAGCCTTCCACGCGTCCGTAGCGCGTTTTACCGCTCCAATCACATGATCCCTTCCCATTTTTTCAATAGTTGAAAAAAGAATAATGCCTCGGCAGTGCGCGCACTCGGAAACCAGATGTTCCATTTGTTGCAGTCGCTCGGCCCGGTGCGATTCTTTAATCTTATCTACCTTTGTCAGCACTATCACATAGGGGCGCCGGTTGTGTTCCAGCAGCTCAATGCACTGCAGATCAATCGGTTGCGGATCGTGCCTGGAGTCCACCAGAACACAAACCAATGCCAACTGCTCACGGTGCAACAAATAGTCCCACACCAGTGCGCTCCATTTCTCGCGCTCCTCTCGAGAAACTTTAGCATACCCGAATCCGGGAACGTCTACAAACATCCATTTCGATTCCACCGGAAAAAAGTTGATCTGCTGAGTCTTACCCGGTGTTGAGCTTACCTTTGCCATCGTGCGATCGCGCACAACGAAATTAAGCAACGAAGACTTCCCTACGTTGGACCTGCCCACGAACGCTACTTCCGGAAACGGAGACACCGGAAAATCTGCCGTTGCCGCAGCACCCTTCAAAAATCCGGCCCGTAGTGTTTGCTTCATTTCGAGGTTCCGTGTACATGGTTGCGTGAAGCAACCCACCTGCTATGCCGTAAAAAGAAAAACACCGAAGCGTTTCTGCTTCGGTGTCTTGAATTCGTCATTGATTTTATCACTCAGTCGCGGTACTCGCTTCGCCGGATGCTGTTGAATCAGCGCCGGCATCGCCACCGCCTTCAACTTCCGTTGCTGTCGGTGTGTCCGAGGTGGTTGAATCTTCGAACGCCGGTGTTTGCTCCTCAGAAGCAGGTGCTTCAGCAGCTTCTTCCGAAACCACTTCGGTAGCGGCACTTGCTGCGGCTACGGTTGCCGTCTCTGCAGCTACATCAGCCTTTGCTGCTGACTTGGGAGCTGCTTTACGTGTAGCCGGCTTGCGCTTTTTATCGTTCAAAGAAACTACACCGTCTTGCTTTGCAGACCAATCAACAAGTTGAATTATTGCCTCTTCAGCACCATCGCCACGACGCTGACCAAGCTTGATAACGCGAGTGTATCCACCTTGGCGCTCGAGAACAGCCGGTGCGATTTCATCGAACAAAGCTTGAAGAGCCTTTTTGTCCTTGATTACTTTTCCTACTTCGCGACGAGCATGTACGTCTACATGGCCATTGGCAAACTCACCGTTGCGCTCTCGAACAAAGGCAATCTTTGCTCGGGTGATCAACTTCTCGATATAGGGGCGAAGTTCTTTTGCTTTTGCCAAGGTTGTGGTAATACTTTTCGAGTCACTGATGATAAGCGATGTAGCCATATTGCTCATCAACGCTCGGCGGTGACTCCATGTGCGACCCAACTTACGGCCTGATACTAAGTGTCTCATAATCTCGTTCGACGTTATTCGTAATCAAATCTTAAATGAAGCTACTATTATGCTTCGGTGCTCTTCGGTGAATCCTTCAAGTAGCGGTCTACGTTCATTCCGAACACAAGACCCATGCCCTTTACGGTTTCTGTAAGCTCTGAAAGAGACTTACGACCGAAGTTGCGGAACTTCAGCAAATCTGTTTCTTGAAGCATCACCAATTCCGAAACGGTCTTGATGTTTGCGGCCTTCAAGCAATTGTGTGCGCGAACTGAAAGCTCCAGGTCGTCCACTTGTGTTTCCAGCAGACGGCGAACCTTTTGGAATTCCGCAGACTTGCTTTCCTCTTCAACAGGATCGGCACTTGTCTTTGCAACGCTGTCGGATTTCTGACTGAAGTCGAATCCTACAAACAGGTTCACGTGATCAAGCAAAATCTTTGAAGCTTGTTGCACTGCATCCAATGCCGCAATGCTGCCGTCGGTCGTTACATCAAGGATAAGCTTTTCATAGTCAGTCTTCTGACCAACACGGAAGGGCTCTACATTGTAAATAACGTTCTTTATCGGCGTGTAAATCGCATCGATAGGAATCATACCCACGGGGAACTCGGTTGTTACCTGCTCTTCAGCCGGTACATAGCCTTTGCCCTTTGCAATACGAAGTTCAACGTCGAACTCCGCATCGTTGGCAAGTGTGGCAATGTGATGTGTAGGCTCAAGCACAGTAATACCTGTAGAAGCGTCCTGAATGCTCTGAGCAACCCATGTGCCGGGACCCTTCACTTTGAAGCTTACTCGTACAGGCTTTGAATCGTCAAGCTTGACGCGAACTTCTTTAAGGTTCAGGATAATTTCACTCATATCCTCAACCACACCCGGAATGGTTTGAAACTCATGCACAACACCGCTGATTTTTATGCCTACGATGGCAGCTCCATGAATGGAGGAGAGAATCACACGACGAAGTGCGTTACCCACTGTTACGCCATAGCCTTCCTCGAGCGGCTGTAAGGCGAATTTTCCGTGATACAATGATCCGGTATCATCCGACATTACACGCTCTGGCATTTGCATCGCTGTATTCATACGCTCTCTTTCTCTACAATGATTATTATTCTCGAATTGGGAAACGACATCTGATGCACTGATGCTATGTCATGTGCAACCTGCTTACTCTGCTTTGTATGGCTACCCTATTATGGGCATCCACAACAGAATTAAACGCGACGACGTTTCGGAGGACGGCAACCGTTGTGCGGAATGGGAGTCTTATCCAAAATTGAAAGCACTTCCAAGCCGGCCGTTGAGAGAGCGCGAATCGCTGCTTCGCGACCGGATCCCGGTCCGCGAACACTCACATCAACCTTGCGAAGACCCATTTCAAAGGCTTCACGGGCAGCTTTCTCCGCCGATACTTGAGCAGCATACGGCGTATTCTTCTTAGAACCACGGAAGCCATTCTTTCCGGCCGATGACCAGGTAAGTACGTTTCCGTAGGAGTCCGCTATGGTTACTATCACGTTGTTAAAGGTTGCGCGAATAAAGGCTTTGCCATGTACGTCGGCAACTATTTTACGTTTTACTTTTCTTTTTGCGGCTGCCATTCTTATAACTCTATAGGTTTAAAATTTCACACTTACGTCCAACCTGACTAAAGTTCAGGAGTACCGGACGATTACTTACGAGCTGCCTTCTTCTTGCCGGCAACCGTTTTTCTTCTACCCTTACGAGTACGGCTGTTGGTGCGAGTACGCTGACCGCGTACGGGCAAACCTTTGCGATGGCGAAGACCACGATACGCGCCGATGTCCATCAATCGCTTGATGTTCAGCTGGATCTCGGATCTCAACTGGCCTTCTACCTTATACTCGGATACGGCAGTACGAATGCGTGCAATCTCCTCGTCCGTCCAAGTTTGAACGCGCTTGCTTTCGTCAACACCGGCCTTCGCAAGAACTTCTTGCGCTGCGGTTTTGCCAATTCCGAAAATGTATGTTAGACTGATAACCCCACGCTTATTACGCGGAAGGTCGATACCTGCTATACGTGCCATTGAATCTCCTTAGCCTTGACGCTGTTTCATTCGTGGATTTTTCTTGTTGATAACGTACACGCGACCTTTACGGCGAACGATCTTGTCGTTCGGATCACGTTTTTTTACTGATGCTTGAACTTTCATGTCTCTATTCCGAAAAAATGAATTGCTTATTTAAATCTGTAGGTAATGCGCCCTTTCGACAAGTCATACGGGGATAGTTCCACCGTTACTTTGTCGCCGGCAAGAATCTTGATGAAGTTCATTCTCATTTTACCGCTGATATGAGCCAAAACCTTGTGACCATTATCAAGCTTGACGATGAACTGGGTATTGGGAAGTACCTCCTCAATTACACCGTCTACTTTAATAAGATCTTGTTTGGGCATAGTCAGCAATTATGAAAAAAACGTCAACACTCTCGGGGTGCCGTTATCGACCATCACCGTGTGTTCAAAATGTGCAGACGGCCGTCCGTCCGACGTAAACACTGTCCAACCATCGCGAGCTGTTTGCACGAGGAAGGATCCCATATTCACCATAGGTTCTATGGCAATCGTCATTCCCTGTTCCAGCTGCGCTTTAGGATAGCGGTTACGTTGTAAAAGACCGGGTACGAAGTTTGGAATACACGGCTCCATATGAAGCTCCTCTCCCACTCCGTGACCGACCAGATCTCGCACACAGGAAAATTTGTTCCTCTCCACGTGTGTTTGAACTGCTTTGGCAATATCATAATTGGTATTGCCGGTTATCGCCTGTTCCACTCCAAGATCTAATGCCTGGCGCGTTACATCTAGCAATCGTTGCTTCTCGGGACCAATCTCACCAATAGCAAAGGTGAAAGCACTGTCTCCGAAAAAACCGTCCTTCTTGACTCCGCAATCAACGGAGACGATTTGTCCTTCTTTAAGCTTCCGTGCGGAAGGCATTCCGTGAACAACCTCTTCGTCTATGGATACACACAACGTGTACGGAAACGCCGGGCTTCCGCCGTGTCCGCCATATCCTTTGAACGCAGGTTCTGCATTGTTCGATCGGATGAAGTCTTCGGCTATAGTATCGAGCTCAAGCGTTGTCATTCCGGGAGCGATGCTCTTTCCAATCAGAGCTAAGGTCTCCGAAACTAATCGACACGCTTCCGCAATTCGATCAATATCCTTTTGAATTTTCAAAGCTGGTGCTTGTACCGGGTTCATTTCAATACGCCTAGCGGCGCTTTGATGATCATTGATTAGAAACCGCTACCGACACGCTGTTGATTCGAAGCCATACCGCGACCTTGAATCTTACCACTCTTCATAAATCCATCGTAATGACGCATTAACAGATACGACTCAATTTGTTGAAGTGTATCGAGAGCTACACCTACGATAATCAGCAGACTTGTGCCACCGAAGAACTGACCAAAAGAGTACGGAACGTTCAATACGTTTGTCACAAACACGGGCAACAATGCAATGATTGCAAGGAAAATTGCGCCGGGAAGTGTGATACGGGTAAGAATGTGGTCAAAGTACTCCGCCGTGGGCTGTCCGGGACGCACACCCGGGATAAATCCCTGAGCACGTTTGAGTTCTTCTGCTGTATGACGGGGATTAAATGCAATTGCCGTATAGAAGTATGTAAAGAACACAATTGCCAACCCGTACACAATAGCGTACACGATGGAACGATCGCTGAACAATTGGGCTACCTTCAACAATGACGTGTTCTCCGGGAAAAAGCTGGAAATAGTGCTCGGAATGAACAAAATTGCGGAGGCGAAAATAATCGGCATTACACCGGCTGTGTTGACGCGCAGAGGGATATACGTGGTATGACCTCCATACTGCTTGCGGCCCTCAACACGCTTGGCGTACTGCACCGGAATGCGTCGGGCGCCTTGCGTGATCAAAACGACAGAAGCTATAATTACGCCAAGGAATGCCAGAAGAATAATGTCTACCGCAATGTTGCGCCCTGAACCGATCATCAAGATCTCATTCTGAACAGCAACGGGCAAACGAGAAATAATTCCGATAAAAATGATCAGCGAAATACCGTTACCTAGACCGCGCTCCGTGATCTGCTCACCAATCCACATCAGGAACATGGTCCCTGCTGTGAGCAACGTAACTGCAGTAAGGGTAAAAAGCGGACCATCGATCATCACCACTTTGGCTGTGTCTGCCGCCGTTTGAGCATTCAACTTGATACTAAGACCAATCGCTTGCAATGCTGCAATGCCAACAGTAAGAAATCTCGTCCATTGCGTGATGCGACGTCTTCCTTCTTCGCCTTCTTTCTGCATGCGTGCAATCTGAGGCACGAACACCGCGGCTAACTGAAGCACGATGGAAGCAGAAATGTAGGGCATGATTCCCATTGCAAAAACAGCTGCATTGGAAAACGCCCCGCCTACGAACATATCGTACAAACCAAACAACCCGTTTGCATCTCCCGATGCATTCGATGATTGCAAGGCCTGTACATCTATACCCGGAAGCGACACATGTGCACCAATGCGCACCACAATGAGCATAAGCACCGTAAAGACGATCCGCTTACGCAGTTCCTCTATACGGAAGATGTTTTTTGTTGTTTCGATGAAATTAGCCATGGATGTTCGCCGTTCCTCCGGCCTTTTCGATTTTTTGTTTAGCTGTTTCGGAGAAACCGTGTGCCGAGATGGTCACAGCAGTTGTAATCTCTCCATTACCAAGAATCTTGACCGGTTGTGTCTTCTTTGAAATGGCACCGGCTGCATACAAGGTTTCCGGTGTAATCGCGCCGCTCAAGCGATTCTCGGCGATCAATTCCTGAACGCGAGCAAGGTTGACGGTTTGATACTCAACTCTGAAGATATTGGTAAAACCGAATTTGGGAATGCGACGACTCAGCGGCATCTGGCCGCCTTCGAAGTTGCGCTTGAATGTGTGGTTGGCACGTGACTGATGACCCTTATGACCACGTGTGGCTGTTCCACCGTGTCCGGAGCCTGCACCGCGACCAATGCGCTTCTTTGCCTTACGTGAGCCTTCCGCGTACCGGAGATTTCCTATATGCTTCATATTAGTTTCCTATTTCTTCTACTTTAACTAAATGCTTCACAACGTTGATCATGCCAAGAATCTGGGCATTTTTTTCTTGAACAACGGTGTAGTTCGGACGGCCCAAGCCAAGCGCCTTCATTGTACGCTTTTGCTTTTCCAGTCTGTCGATAACACTTTTTACTTGAGTAATCTTGATCTTTGCCATGATTGCGTCCGATGGATACGTTCGTTTTACTTAATTAACCGCGAACAACTTTTTCAACAGAGATTCCGCGGCGTTGAGCTACCGTCTGCGCATCTTCCAATGCTTCCAGAGCTGCTATTGTAGCCTTCACAACATTGTGCGGATTAGACGATCCCAATGACTTGGTCAAAACGTCCTGAACGCCGGCCAACTCAAGTACCGCACGAACACCACCGGAAGCGATAACGCCTGTACCGGGAGCGGCCGGACGAAGAAGAATCTTCGCGGAGCCGTACTTCGAGAACACCTCGTGCGGAATGGTTGTGCCTTGCAAGCGAACTTGAACTACAGCCTTCTTGGCTGCATCGGTTGCTTTTTGCACGGCATCAACAACTTCACCGGCTTTACCAAGACCATAACCAATATGTCCTTGGCCGTCTCCTACAACGACGATTGCGGAAAAGTTGAAACGACGTCCACCTTTTACCACCTTCGCGGTACGACCAACGTTTACAAGTTTGTCCTTAAGATTCAGCTCGGATATTTTAAACTTCGCCACTAAAACTCCTACACAATTATTGTCGTTTATTACTTCAGTGATTAAAACGAGAGTCCGCCCTCACGTGCACCATCAGCCAAAGCTTTGATACGACCGTGATAGAGGAACCCGTTGCGGTCAAATGCTACTGTCTGTACGCTTGCGGCCACTGCTCTTTTTGCCAAGAGAGCGCCAACCATCTTGCTTACATCGCCTTTCGACGTACCCGCTGCGGCAATCTCCTTGTCCAGGGATGATGCAGCTGCGATTGTTTGCTTCTTGTCATCGTCGATGATCTGAGCATAAATGTGCTTCAATGAACGAAACACTGTTAAACGCGGGCGAAGAGCATCTCCGTGAATATTCTTGCGAATACCCTTGGAACGACGTGTTCTCCGTACAATCTTGTTTTTCTTACTCATAACTCTTTGACCTATCGAATTTTTCGTTACGTATTAACAAACACTTTTATTTCCGCGATTACTTACCGGCTGCCTTACCTGCCTTGCGACGGATATATTCACCTTCGTACTGGACACCCTTGCCCTTGTACGGCTCAGGCGGACGCACTGAACGAATCTTAGCAGCGATCTCACCCACCAACTGCTTATCATGACCTTTCACGGCAAACTGTGTGGGAGACGATACAGTAAACTCAATACCCGCAGGCGGAATGATCATTACAGGGTGTGAGTATCCAACGGTCATGATAAGCTTATTGCTCTTCACTTCCACCTTGAAACCAACGCCTACAACGGCCATGTTTCTGGTAAATCCATTGGCTACGCCTTCCACCATGTTGGCAATAGCTGCTCGCGTCATGCCGTGAAGAGCGCGTACCTTCTTATGATCGCTCTCGCGACTAAAGGTTACTGATGTTCCCTCCTGGTGGCAAGAAATACCTTCCGGTATTTGGAATTGAAGCTCGCCTTTGGGTCCTTTAACCTTGACCAATCCCGCGTTCAATGAAAACTGAACGCCGTTAGGGATGACAAGAACTTTTTTTCCAACTCGTGACATAACTGCTCTGTAATTGTTTCAACGTAAATAAATCATGCAGACACAACACTACCGCTCGCTCTTACCACAGGGTGCAAAGCACTTCCCCGCCAATACCTTTTTGGCGAGCCTGCTTGTCGGTCATCAGACCTTGAGATGTAGAGATGATTGCGATGCCCAGACCGTTATATACCTTCGGCAGATCTTCTGCACCGGCATAGCTACGGATACCCGGACGGCTGATACGCTTCACCTCACGAATAGCGGGAGCACCATTGTGGTAACGCAAACGTACACGAAGTGTACCCTGAACGTTATCATTGATGCGCTCGTAATCAGCGATGAAACCTTGTTCTTTGAGGATGGCTGCTATGGATTCTTTGATCTTGCTTGCAGGCGCGTCAACAGTCTTGTGTTTTGCACGCTGACCATTACGCAGACGTGTGAGGAAGTCACCAATCGTATCGGAAACTGGCATAAGTGATAGTTCAATAGAGAAAATTCCGTGGATTCAGCTGACTCGAGATGTACTCTCGACTACCGGTCGTTTCAGACCCCACGTCTGTCTGACGCTCCGGTATAGTTTGAACTCTTCGCTTTCTATGTTGTGTGCGTTCCGTAACGCTTTTTCCCGGCGCCGTGCGCAAGGGGCCACAAAGATACGGAACAACCGTGAAAAACGGTGGAAAAGTTTCCCGAGACGGGAAAAACCTTACCAGCTCGCTTTTCTGACTCCCGGAATCTTACCTTCCAGAGCCAGTTCACGGAGTTTGTTGCGGCAAAGGCCGTATTTGCGGTATACTCCGCGACCTCTGCCGGTCAACACGCAGCGGTTACGCAGACGTGTGGGCATGCTGTTGCGGGGAAGTTTTTGCAATGCATCGTAATCACCGGCCTCTTTGAGAGCAGCACGCTTTTCAGCATACTTTTCAACGAGACGTTTGCGTTTATCATTACGAGCGACGACAGCTGTTGTAGCCATGAGTATTCAGTAGTTACTGTGAATCTTAGTTGGAACGGGTAAAGGGGAAACCAAATTCGCGAAGCATTGCTCCTGCTTCTTCGTCGGTGTGAGCCGATGTTACAAAGGTGATATCCATACCCGCAATCTTGTTGATCTTGTCAACATCGATTTCAGGGAAAATAATCTGCTCTTTAATACCAAGAGTGTAGTTGCCGCGGCCATCAAAGCTCTTGTCCGAGTATCCGCGGAAGTCGCGAACACGGGGCGAAGCTATGTTGATGAAACGATCCAGGAACTCGTACATACGAGCGCGGCGCAAGGTTACATATACACCAATGGGTTGACCCTGGCGCAGCTTGAAATTCGCCACTGACTTCTTGGCACGTGCCACTGCAGGGCGCTGACCCGAGATAAGCTCGAGCTCGTTGATTGCGCTCTGTACGATCTTTTGATCCTGAGCGGCCGCACCTGCACCGATGTTGATGCAAATCTTTTCCAAAACCGGCACCTGCATTACCGACTTGTACTCAAACTTCTTCATAAGGGCAGGAACTACCTGCTCTTTATAGAAGGTTGCAAGACGCGGTGTGAGGTTTTCGTTCGAACCTTCGTCCTGACGAGGACCTTCGGGTTTGAAATCAAGCTTCTTTACTATCTGCTTTGCCATGATAATCTCTTTAGTTACTTCCTGATCGTTTTTTAGTGCTAACTACTCGCCACGGATCGTTCTACGCTTACTCGCCGCGCTTGCGGGAGGGCTTGCCATTCACTACCAACATCACGTTGGAGTAATGAATAGGCATTTCGCGAGAAATGATTCCACCATTAGGGTTTGCCTGTGAAGGGCGTGCATGCTTCTTGCGAATGTTAATGCCCTCTACAACCACACGCAGATTGGTGCGATCAATGTCAATTACACGTCCGGAGTTTCCTTTGTCGTTACCGGAAATCACTTGAACGATGTCGCCTTTTTTAATCTGTAATTTCATACTCATTCTTTCGCTGGGTGTCAAATTCTTGGTCGTTACGCTTAAATAACCTCGGGTGCTAACGAGACGATCTTCATAAAGTTGCGCTCGCGCAATTCGCGGGCAACCGGGCCGAAAATGCGAGTGCCGCGGGGTTCGCCCTGATTATTCAGGATAACTGCTGCATTCTCATCGAAGCGAATGTAGGATCCATCGCGACGACCGATTTCCTTTTTGGTGCGAACGATAACGGCCTTACATACCTCGCCTTTTTTCACTGCACCGTTGGGTAGTGCCTGCTTTACAGATACTACTACAATATCTCCAACCGACGCGTAACGGCGCTCGTGGCCTCCGAGAATACGAATGCAGCGTACGCGACGCGCACCGGAGTTATCTGCTACTATGAGGTTTGTTTCTTCTTGTATCATGACCGTACCGTAAAATGTTTAATGTCAATCAGTAAGTACTGTTCCGGAATCCATAGCAGTAGTGTTACTGCACGCGCTCTACTACTTCAAGCAACGTCCAACGCTTGCGAGCGCTCAACGGGCGCGACTCTACGATGCGCACTACGTCACCGATCTGGCAATCGTTGTTTTCGTCGTGAGCCATAAACTTCTTGGTCAGACGGAAATACTTCTTGTACAGCGGGTGCATCACCTGGCGCTCTACCGCCACAACGATGGATTTGTCCATCTTGTTGCTGACAACTTTTCCTTGGCGGATCTTCTTGCCTTTTGTAACCGGACTCTTTGAAGCTTCGCCGTGGTTTTGATTTGTTTCCATGTTTTACGCTTTCGATTCCAGTGAACGTTGTTGCATTATAGTTTTCATACGGGCAATATCCTTTTTCAGAATGCGCAGGTACGCAGTATCCTGAAGCTGCTTCAGTGCGTGCTGAAAGCGTTGCTTCGCGAGCGTCTCCTCTGCCTCTTTCAAAGTCATTGCCAACTCTGCTCCGTTTAAGTCGCGGAGGTCTTTTGCTTTTCTGTGCTTCATACTTCTACCAAATCAATGCGTGTCACAAATTTTGTTTTGATGGGCAGTTTGTGCGATGCCAAACGCATAGCTTCCATAGCAGCTTCCTTAGACACACCGTCCACTTCGAACATGATGCGTCCGGGCTTTACTACTGCTACCCATCCCTCAGGATTACCCTTTCCGGATCCCATTCGAACCTCAGCGGGTTTCTTGGTGTAAGGTTTGTCCGGGAAAATCCGGATCCAAACCTTACCATCACGCTTCAGGTAACGGTTGATGGCAATACGTGCTGATTCGATCTGACGATTCGTAATCCACGCTGCATCAAGGGCCTTTAAGCCGTATGATCCAAAAGCTACCTGCGAGCCGCGAATTGCTTTGCCGCAACGACGACCACGCTGGGTTTTTCTGTGCTTAACTCTCTTCGGTAATAACATGATTCACCTTAATCTTTTTGTTCCTGATCGAACTCTTACTCTTTTTCCTGTGTAACGGGCTTACCAATGATTTCGCCCTTACAAATCCATACTTTCACGCCGATTGCACCGTATACCGTATGTGCTGTAGAGGTTCCGTAATCGATGTCTGCACGAAGAGTGTGCAACGGCACGCGACCCTCTTTGTACTGCTCGGTACGAGACATGTCCGCGCCGCCAAGACGACCTGAACACATAACACGAATTCCTTCTGCGCCTAATCGTGTGGAAGCTGCCACCGCTTGTTTCATCGCGCGGCGGAAAGCAACTCGACCTTCCAACTGGCTTGCGATATTATCGGCTACCAATTGAGCATCCAGCTCCGGGCGCTTGATCTCGTGGATGAGAATCTTTACGTCCTTGGTGGTGAGCTTGCGCATCTCCTCTTCGAGCTGAGAAATGTCTTTACCGGAGCGACCGATAATTACACCCGGCTTCGATGTGTGGATGGTAATACGGATTTGCTTTGCCGTACGCTCAACCACAACGCGAGCAACGCCTGCTTTTTTCAATCTGGTTTTGATGTACGAACGGACTGTCATGTCCTCCGCAATCTTGTCGGCCATGCTGTTCGGTTCGAACCAGTTTGCATCCCAGCCACGGATAATACCAAGGCGAAGACCGATCGGATTTGTTTTCTGACCCAAGAGAACTCCCTGCGATTAGTCGTTAGTAGATACAACGATTGTTAAATGATGCGAGCGCTTTTTGATCTTGTACGCGCGACCCATAGGAGCCGGCGAAATGCGCTTTAGTGTTTTTCCTTGATCAACATGAACTGATTTTACAATCATGTCTTCCTCTTTAGCGAACGAACCACCGCTATTGCGCAGATTCGATATGGCAGAGCGAAGAGTCATCTCTGCTACTTTCGATGCAGACTTCGGCGAGAAGCGAAGAATTGTCAGCGCTTCTGCTGCAGACTTTCCGCGAATCGTATCAATCACCAAGCGCATTTTACGCGGCGATGTAGGTACGTGGCGAGCTATTGCTTTTGATTCCATAATGTGCGTCAGAGATGTTTGTCTTTTCTTTCTTTTCAGTCTTTTCTGTCTTTCGACTTTCTTCTGTCTGTCTGTGCTTTTCGACTTTTTAACTTTCTGCCTGCCGTTACGTGTCTTACGACTCATAATCGACAATCTTCGGTATCCGCCTTCTTCATTCCACTATCGAAAATCCGTGGAAGATTGGAAGACCGGCTGAGGCTTGTTTGTAGAACACACCCCTTTACCAAGACGACAGATTAACGATTGCCTGCGTGACCACGATACGTGCGCGTGGGAGCAAACTCTCCAAGCTTATGTCCCACCATGTTCTCGGTAACGTACACAGGAATGAACTTGTTCCCGTTATGTACCGCGAAGGTGTGGCCTACAAACTCCGGAGTGATCGTGGAAGCTCTGCTCCAGGTTTTGATAACCTGTTTCTTGTTTTGATCGTTGAGTGCATCAACCTTCTTTTGAAGTTTGAAGTACACAAACGCGCCTTTTTTAAGTGACCGTGGCATTCTTCGTTATCCTTTAGTTATTCTCTTATTTTCTCTTGCGAATAATCAACTTTGTGGAAGCTTTTTTGCGCTTACGTGTTTTCAAGCCCTTTGAAAGCTGACCCCACGGCGAACGCAAATGCTTGCGACCACCACCTGATTTTGAGCGACCTTCACCACCACCGTTGGGGTGATCAATCGGGTTCATCGCGATACCGCGAGTTTGGGGGCGAATACCCATCCAACGCTTGCGGCCTGCTTTACCGTGCAGAATGTTCTCGTGCTCGGAGTTACCAATGCTGCCAAGTGTAGCCATGCAATTCGAAAGAACCAGGCGAATTTCACCGGAAGGCAACTTGATCTGCGCGTACTTGCCATCGAAGCCAACCAAGGTAGCCGACATTCCTGCCGAACGAACCATCTGTCCACCCTTACCGGGCTTGAGCTCGATATTGTGTACCGCAAGTCCCGGAGGAATCTTGCTCAGGGGCATACAGTTTCCGTCCTTCAAATCAGCCGTGGCACTGGTGATGATGGTGGCTCCAACCTTGAGTCCCTGGGGAGCAAGGATGTAGCGCACTTCACCGTCGGAGTACTTCACCAGAGCAATGCGAGCCGAGCGATTCGGATCGTACTCTATGGTCTCCACGATAGCGGGGATATCCATCTTGTTTCTCTTGAAATCAATGATGCGATACTGCTGCTTGTGTCCACCACCGCGGTGACGCGAAGTGATACGACCTGTGTTGTTACGACCGCCGCTTTTCTTCTTTACGGAGAGAAGCTTCTTATACGGCTTCGAGGTTGTGATTTCTGCGAAATCACTAACGCTGTAGAAGCGCGTGCCGGGCGTGATTGGTTTTAGTTGTCGAATTCCCATGACCTACCTTTGAGTTTGTTTTCTTCGTAATTCTACTGCTGTTCGCCTTCGCCGCTAACGATATCGATAGTGTAACCATCCTGTAGGCGCACGTATGCTTTTTTGCGAGCCTTTGTTGTGCCGCGCATCAAGCCTTTTTTCGTGTACCGTGAGCGATACTTACCCTTTACATTTACGGTGCGAACTGTTTCCACTTTAACCTGGAACATCGACTCAATCGCTTTGGCAATCTCGATTTTATTCGTGCCGCGTTCCACCTCGAATACATAGTGTTTATGTATCTGGTGAACCTTGCTTGACTTCTCGGTAACGATTGGTCTTTTGATCAAATGCAACATGATCTCTTATCCTTTTGTTTAATTCTTTGTTGTTCCGTTGTGCTCACCGAACGATGCAATGATTGTCTGAATTGCATCTACACTGATAACAAGCTTCTTGTGATTCAGAATGTCGTAGGTGGAAATCTTATCCGCCAATGCAGTTGTTACACGGGGAATATTTCGCGATGACATCACAACGTTTGCGCGTGAATCCGGCAACAGGACCAGTGTCTTCTCACCGGAAATTCCAAGTGCCTTCAATGCGCCGGCCATATGCTTGGTCTTGTGATCAGCGAACTGCAAGCCGTCTACAACAATGATATTGTTTTCTTGAGCGCGGCAAGCGAACGCAGACTTACGTGCAAGGCGCTTCATCTTTACCGGAATATCAATGGTGTATTTGTGCGGCTTCGGTCCGAAGATCGTACCACCACCAACCCATACCGGCGAACGGGATGAACCCGAGCGAGCCGTGCCACGTCCCTTTTGCTTCCATGGCTTTTTACCACCACCGGATACGAAGCTTCGTGTTTTGGTTTTGGCTGTTCCCTGACGTTGGTGAGCCAGGTACACACGTACCGCTTGATACATGACGTGCTCATTCGGCTCAATACCGAAGATTTCGTCGGGCAAGTCGATTTGTCCGTGCTTAGAACCGTCTATTGAATATACATCCGCTTTCATGACAAGCTACCTTTTCGATCGAGTTTATGACAACTTCACTAATTCCAATACCGCGTTGGGAGCACCAGGGATACTTCCCTTGATGATGAGCACGTTCTGATCAGGCATAATCTGAAGAATCTCCAGATTGCGAACTGATGTACGCTTTCCGCCCATTCGACCGGCCATGCGTGTTCCACGGAATACACGCGACGGATACGATGAACCGCCGATTGAACCGGGAGCGCGAACACGGTCGCTCTGTCCGTGAGTAGTACCGCCCACACCACCGAAGTGATGGCGCTTTACTACACCCTGGAAACCGCGGCCTTTACTATTCGTAGAAACCTTGATTAAATCTCCTACTTTGAACTGATCAACCGTCAGAACCTCGCCGATGTCAGCTTTAATGTTCTTGAACTCTTTGAGGTGACGAAGGTACGGCGAGCCTGCTTTTGCAAACTGCCCCTTCATCGGACGATTAACCTTACGCTCAGGTATTTCATCATATCCGATTTGAACGGCTTCGTATCCGTCGTTCTCCTTTGTACGGAGTAAAACTACCGGACACGGTCCCGCCTCAATAACCGTACAAGGAATGCTTGTACCATCTTCGCGGAATATGCTTGTCATACCTAATTTTCTTCCGAGCAACGCGCTCATGAATTTCTCCTTGGATTACACTTTTACTTCCACGTCTACACCTGCGGGCAACTCTAGTCTCATCAACGAATCAATAGTTCTTTGTGTTGAACTAAAGATATCGATGAGGCGCTTGTGTACACGTGCTTCGAATTGTTCACGTGACTTCTTATCTACGTGAGGCGAACGATTAACGGTAACGATGGACTTCTCCGTCGGTAACGGAATCGGACCTGAAACAACCGCACCCGTTTGCTTTACCGTCCGCACAATACGCTCTGATGATTTATCGATGAGGTTGTGATCGTACGAGCGGAGTTTAATTCTGATTCGTTGAGTTGACACAGATTACCCTTTTCACTGTAAAAGTTAATGAGAATAAACAAGGGGGTACGAGGTACCCCCCTATTCATACAATGATTTCTTATTCGAGAACCTTTGTTACAACGCCTGCACCAACGGTACGTCCACCTTCGCGAATAGCGAAGCGGAGTCCTTCTTCCATAGCAACCGGGGTGATCAACTCGATAACCAATGCATCCAAGTTGTCGCCGGGCATAACCATCTCGATGCCACCGGGAAGGTGTGCAACACCGGTTACGTCTGTTGTACGGAAGTAGAATTGAGGACGATATCCGTTAAAGAACGGTGTGTGACGTCCGCCTTCTTCTTTGGTAAGTACGTACACCTGAGCGGTGAACTTGTGGTGCGGCTTGATTGTACCGGGCTTAGCAAGTACCATTCCGCGCTCGAGTTCGGTCTTTTCAACACCGCGGAGCAACAGACCTGCGTTATCGCCGGCTTGTCCTTCGTCGAGCAGCTTGTGGAACATTTCGATACCGGTAACGGTTGACTTCTTCTGGAGACCGAAACCAACGATTTCGATTTCGTCGTTAACCTTTACGATACCGCGCTCGATACGACCTGTACCTACAGTACCGCGACCGGTAATGGAGAACACGTCCTCAACGGGCATCAAGAAAGGCTTGTCAACTGCGCGAACAGGTGTGGGGATGTAGCTGTCTACAGCATCCATGAGTTCCCAGATGCATGAGTAGCGCTCATCATCTGTGGGAGCATTGCTTGAACCGGCTTCGAGAGCCTTCAAAGCAGAACCCTTAATGATAGGAATCTCGTCTCCGGGGAATTCATAACGGGTAAGCAACTCACGGATCTCGAGCTCTACGAGTTCAAGAAGATCTGCGTCAGCGATATCTACCTTATTCATGAATACTACAACACGGGGCACACCTACCTGGCGAGCCAAGAGGATGTGCTCGCGAGTTTGCGGCATCGGTCCGTCTGTAGCTGCTACTACCAGGATAGCGCCGTCCATTTGAGCGGCACCGGTGATCATGTTCTTGATATAGTCCGCGTGACCGGGGCAATCTACGTGAGCGTAGTGGCGGTTTGCGGTTTCGTACTCAACGTGAGCTGTATTAATTGTGATTCCACGTGCCTTCTCTTCAGGCGCATTATCGATTTGATCATAAGCACGACGCTCGTTGGTCGTGATCTTTTGAGACAGAGCCATTGTGATAGCTGCAGTCAAAGTGGTTTTGCCGTGGTCTACGTGTCCAATTGTGCCAATGTTTACGTGCGGCTTGGAACGTTCGAATTTCTCTTTTGCCATGACTACGTGTCCTCCAAATAGAGATGTGAGTGAATTAATAAAATTGAAGTTTGATCTGTTTAGATTTCAAAACCTAACAACTCATCAGCGACCGGACTGAGTGCCTTTGCGTTTGCTCCGGCACCGGGTTCAAGAGCGGTTGACTATCGTGGTGCTTATCTGCACCATCAATCTCACCTACTCCCTATCCACCGGTATACATGTTTGTTTTTATGACTGCTGGCTCGTAACGTGAGAAGGTCATGACAAACACGGCGCGTCCTTGTGTAAGGGATCGTAACTGCGTAACATATCCGAACATTTCCGACAAAGGAACAAGGGCCTTGATTATCTGCAGTTGCAATCTGCTGTCTATGCCCTCAATTTTACCTCGTCGTGAACTGATATCCGCTATTACTTCTCCCATAAATTCTTCAGGCGTTGTTACCTCTACTAAAAACACCGGCTCAAGTATAACCGGACGTGCTTCTCGGCAACAATCTCGCACTGACATGGATGCAGCAATCTTAAACGCTACATCGCTGGATTCTTGAACGTCGAACTTTGCATCCTCCAAAACCACATGAACATCCACTAGAGGATATCCCATCAAAGGTCCTGCGCCCATCGCTTCTCGAGCACCTTGCTCAATGGCTGTGATGTATTCAGCAGGAAAATCTTTGGAAACAAACTCGGAAGCGAAGGTTATTCCCTTTCCGTTCTCGTTTGGCTCCACTCGAATAGAAACAATGGCGAACTGGCCTTTGGTTCCTTGCTGACGAATAAACTCTGTTGTTTTGGAGTATGAACCGGAGACCGTCTCTCTGTAGCTCACTTGCGGCTTGCCTACTCGCACCGGAACGTTGAATTCGCGTTGAATGCGATCTACAAGAATTTCCAAATGCAATTCACCAACACCACGGATGAGCAACTGACCGGACTCTTTGTCGTTTCCAAACTTGAACGTAGGATCTTCTTCGCCCAGTGAATTCAAAGCAAGCAGCAGCTTGTCCTGATCGGCAGTTGCTTTGGCTTCGATGGACTGATTGATTACCGGCTCGGCAAAATCAATTTTCTCGAAAAGCAATGGCGCTTTAGAATCACACAGTGTTTCACCGGTTCGGGCTTTGAGTCCGGGAATGGACACTATGTCGCCGGCTGTGGCTGTTTTTACTTCCTCGCGCTTATCTGCCTGCATTCGTACAATTTTCAGCACACGTTCTTTTTTCTGGGTTGATGCATTAAGCACCATTTGGCCCACTTCCAGAGTGCCGCTGTAAATACGCACGAACACGAGTTTACCGGCATGCTTGTCGGTTACTACCTTAAAAGCAAGCGCGGAAAAAGGTTGATCAGACTCGGCCTTGCGAACTACTTCTCGATCGTTGTTTTCAAGATCGAATCCGTGAGCGGGTTTTGTCTCTGCCGGTGAAGGCAGGTAGTCTACCACGGCATCCAGCAAGTGCTGAACACCTTTGTTGCGGTAGGACGAACCACACAACACGGGAACCAAGGTTCCGCTAATAGTTGCTTGACGAAGCGCGTTCTTCAATTCTGTCTCAGAGATTTCCTCGCCCGAGAGGTACTTTTCTAAAAGCACATCCTGAGTTTCGGCAATTGCCTCGATCATTGCTGCTCGGGCTTCCAAGGCAGGTGCAGTCATGTCGTCAGGGATTTCTCCCTCCACGAATTTTGAACCTAGAGTATCATCATCAAATGTTACTGCCTTCATTCGAACGAGGTCAATAACACCCTTAAAATGATCCTCCTGGCCAATGGGAATTTGAATAGCAACCGGGGCCGCATTCAAACGCTCACGAATCATGTTTACTACATTCAGGAAGTCTGCTCCTGTGCGATCCATCTTATTGACAAAAGCAATTCGAGGTACTTCGTACAGATCAGCTTGACGCCACACCGTTTCCGACTGCGGCTCTACTCCCTCAACGGCCGTAAACAAGGCAATTGCACCATCCAGAACTCGAAGTGAACGCTGTACTTCCGCAGTAAAATCAACATGACCGGGTGTATCGATAATATTGATTTGGTAATCGTGCCATGAGCACGTAACCGCTGCTGAAGTAATTGTAATGCCTCGCTCTCGCTCCTGCGCCATGTAATCGGTAATAGTGGTTCCTTCGTGAACCTCACCGATTTTGTGAAGGAATCCGGTATAGAACAAAATCCTTTCGGTTGTTGTTGTTTTACCGGCGTCGATGTGAGCCATGATACCGATGTTTCGAACCTTCTTTATATCTGTTGGCCGAACCATCGATTCACTTCTCGCGTTGAGTTGTTATGTTTTCAAAGAACAAAAAATAATCCGACGCTCTTACCACTTGAAGTGCGCAAAAGCCTTATTCGATTCTGCCATCGCGTGCATAGTGTCACGACGCTTGATCGCTCCACCTTCACCATTCGATGCAGCCATGATTTCATTAGCCAAACGCGTAGCCATCGATTTATCGCGACGCTCCTTGGAGTAGTCACGAATCCAGCGAATAGCCAACGCCAAGCGGCGCTCTTCACGTACTTCGGAAGGCACTTGATACGTAGCACCACCTACACGACGAGGACGAACCTCGAGAGCAGGAGAGGCATTCGCAATTGCCTTACGGAACACTTCAATGGGCTCCTGACCGCTCTTTTCGCCAACGATGTTCAGCGCTTGATACACGATCTTCCGAGCTACGGTCTTCTTGCCCTGAAGCATGATGCAATTGACAAACTTCGCCAGAACCACATCGTTATACAGTGGATCAGGTGTTACGTACCGCTTTTCTGCTTTCTTCTTTCTCATCGATCAATGTGCGATAGTTGTTTGAGTCGTTCCTTGAGTCGTTCTTTGAGTATTCACTTCGAAGAAACTTCGATCAACTCTTGAGTGACGTTTTAATACCGTCTTTGCCTTTTCACTTTTTTCACTATTCTCTTATTGCCCGACCTACCCTATTACTTCTTTGCTGCTCCGGGCTTCGGTCTCTTGGCACCGTACTTGGAGCGAGCTTGCATTCTACCGTTTACTCCTTGTGTATCCGCCGCACCACGGATGATGTGGTAACGAACACCCGGCAAGTCTTTCACACGGCCACCGCGAATCATCACGATGCTGTGCTCTTGCAGGTTGTGGCCTTCTCCGGGAATGTATGCTGTTACCTCGATGGAGTTCGTCAAGCGAACACGAGCAACTTTACGAAGAGCAGAATTCGGCTTCTTCGGTGTGGTTGTGTACACGCGTGTGCACACGCCGCGACGTTGAGGACACGACATCAAAGCAGGTGACTTTGACTTGTACTGAACTTCCTGGCGTCCCTTACGGACAAGTTGCGCTATCGTAGGCATTGTAACAGTTACCGGTTGACTATGAGTAAATATTTCGCCCTTTTGAGCGAGCCGACAAAAATAGGGCTCAAGAACTACCTGAGCAAAAAAATGTTTCAAAAACCTAAAAGAAATGCCGGGGAGAGCGAAGTCAGTCCGTCAAATCCGCTGCATATCCATACCGTCTCGAGCTTGAAAAACAGCGTTTTACCGACCACCTCTGCAACGACGCCCAAGGATTTTTCCTCAAGATTTTAACGAATTCGCATCTTATCGTGATCGTCGAAGGAGACAGACGCATCTGAATGAGTTCCACCGGCAGCACCAACATGAACTCCCGTTGTTCCAACTGCACCGAAAAAAAAGAACCCTGTTATGCCAGCACAACAGGGTTCCGGTTTCCTTTTTCGTTGGTACTGGCGAAAGCGGCTTTTGATCTGTGAAAACAATTCAAAATGCCATCCCACCATACCGACATACATATCTTATTTCGTACCTTCAGCGCGTCTCTTTTGATACTCTTTCACCATTTCGTCCTGCACTGTCTTGGGCACCTGTGCATACTTCAAGAACTCCATGGTAAACTCACCTTTACCCTGCGTTACGCTGCGGATGTCGGTGGAATAACCAAACATCATTTGCAACGGAACTTCAGCGGTAACGGTAACGTATCCCGCTTCGCTTTCGGTTCCAACAATGATACCACGACGCTGATTCACCTGACCGATAGCAACGCCCTGGAACTCGTCCGGAACAGAAACTTCCAGCTTCATAATCGGCTCGAGCACTACAGGACCTGCGCTATTGTAACATTCGCGCAAAGCAGCCATAGAAGCCAGTTTGAACGCCATTTCCGATGAGTCCACCGCGTGTGTTGCACCGTCGTTCAAAACAACGCGAATGCGCTGAATGGGCTGTCCGATAAGTTGTCCGTCTTTAACCTGCTCGGCAAAACCTTTATCGCAGGCGGGGATAAACTCGCGGGCAATAACACCACCCACGATTTCATCAACGAACTGATAATTATCGTGAATATCATCCTCGGTGATAGGCTCAATGTAGCCCGCAACGCGCGCGAACTGACCCGAACCACCGGTCTGCTTCTTGTGAGTGTAATTGTATTCGGCGCGGCGGGTAATTGCTTCGCGGAAAGCCACTTTCGGACGGCCTACAACCACTTCGCAATTGTACTCGCGCTTGATACGCTCGATATAAATTTCCAGGTGCAACTCGCCCATTCCCTTGATGATCGTCTCGTTGCTCTCTTCGTCGCGATACACGCGGAATGTGGGGTCTTCCTTAGTAAAGCGATTGAGCGCCTTCGAGAAGTTCACCTGACCGGCCTTTTCCTTGGGGGAAACTGCAAGCTCGATTACCGGCTCGGGAACGAACATTGATGTCATCGCGTAGTTCACAGTGCCATCGGTGAATGTATCACCCGATGCACAGTCCACACCGAACATTGCCACGATATCTCCTGCTGATGTCTCGTCGATATCGTGCATTTCGCTTGCGTGCATACGAACCAGGCGGGGTACTTTCACTTTCTTGCCATTGGCAATGTTGAAAATGGTATCGCCCTTCTTGATTCCACCCTGATAAATACGCATATAGGTAAGCTGACCGAAACGGCCGTCTTCCAGCTTGAATGCAAGGCCCACAAAGGGTTTGGCGGGATTTGACTCCAGCTGAACCTTCTCTTCGTTTTTGTCGCGATCCAAAGCAATGTTATTAACCTGTGTAGGATCCGGAAGGAACGCGCAAACACCGTTGAGCAACAGCTGCACACCTTTGTTTTGCTTTGCAGTTCCAACAAACACCGGAGTAATCTTCATTTCGATGGTGGCTTTGCGAATAACGGGAATGAGTTCTTCCATCGTTACCGGCTCTTCCATCAGGAACTTCTCTGCCACTACATCATCAAAGTCCGAAAGTGACTCTTCGATTTTGTGGCGGTATTCCTTGGCTTGTGCCAGCATGTCTGCAGGGATCTCCTCTTCACGAATGTTCTCGCCGTTGTCTCCGTCGAAATACACGGCTTTCATTTTCAGAAGGTCAATAACGCCCGCAAACTTATCCTCAAGACCAATGGGGATATTGAGCATCACGGGGTTGTGATTCAACTTCTCGCGCAGTTGGTCAACCACACGGTAGGGGTTGGCACCGGCACGGTCTGCTTTGTTGATGAAGGCCAAGCGAGGTACGTTGTACCGGCGCATTTGGCGATCCACCGTGATGGACTGGCTCTGAACCCCTGCTACGGAGCACAGCACCAATACAGCACCGTCAAGAACGCGCAGAGCCCGCTCCACCTCTACGGTGAAGTCTACGTGACCGGGTGTGTCGATCAGGTTGATTGTGTAATCATTCCACTCACAATACGTTGCGGCGGACTGAATGGTAATTCCCTTCTCGCGTTCGAGATCCATCGAGTCCATGGTCGGACCATTACCCTCTTTGCTTCGAACCTCGATGATACGGTGAATCTTACCCGTGTAGAAAAGAATGCGCTCGCTCAACGTTGTTTTACCGGAGTCGATGTGCGCAGAAATACCAATGTTGCGAACTTTGCTGATGTCAGCCATGGGTTTCGTCCTGCAATAGCATATTGTGATACATGAACACTGTCCGCCCGGCGTTGCAAAAAGATGCGCTCACATGGCGGCGTGGTTTCTATAAGACCACAAAAATAGTGTATTTAGCGAGACGGACAAGAAATTCGTGGCGCAGATGCCGACATTGGAGTGATAGGTAGCTCCCTTAGGGTGAAATGCGAAGCGGGTTTCGCAGCAAATCGCTCTATAATCCTCGACTTACAAGCAAATTTTTATCATTTCACAATCAACGTAAACTCACCACATGCCTTTTCACTTCCCTTCCATTGCAGGTATCGTTAATGTTACACCTGATTCCTTCAGCGATGGCGGGCAATTCGGGAACTCCGGCCTTGCCGTAGCTCATGCATTGCAATTAGTACAACAAGGAGCGGATCTTTTGGATATAGGCGGCGAAAGCACCCGCCCGGGCGCAGTAGAAGTATCCGTTCAAGAAGAACTCGATCGCGTGATTCCGGTAATCGAAGGTATTCGACAGCAGAACGCGGACATCCCGATCAGCATTGATACACGCAAATCGCAGGTGGCCGAGCAGGCACTCACAGCAGGAGCTACAATTATCAACGATGTCAGCGCCGGTATGGCGGATGCCAATATGTTTTCGGTCGCGGCAAAGCACGGGTGCCCTATTATTCTCATGCACATGCAGGGCACACCCGCCACCATGCAAAACGAGCCCGTGTACGACAACGTTGTAGCAACGGTGTTCGATTTCCTGCACGACCGCATTAACGAGGCCCGTGCGGCAGGCGTGGAGAACATTATTGCCGATGTAGGCATTGGCTTCGGCAAAACACTGGAGCACAATCTTGAATTGCTGCGCAGCCACTCGGTGTTCCAACATCTGGGAGTTCCGCTTATGCTGGGCATTTCCCGCAAACGCTTTCTTGGTGCCATTTGCGGTATCGACAACCCTGCGGAGAGAGATACAGCAACAGCTTTGTGCCATGCTCTGTTGCTAAACTCCGGAGCCGCATTTGTGCGTGTACACAACGTTAGCATGATAGTGCAGCTCAAAGCCCTCTCCAAACGTTTGTTTGCTTCGTAGCGAATCCTCGCAGCGTATCTGTATTATGTCATAACATAACATATCATTTCACAGCACCACTACAACTCGGTTCAGTTATTATGCAATCATCTTCAGAGAAATTATCCGTTGTCCTTTTCGCTCTCGTCGCACATTTCGTATTGCTCATCGTTGGCACTACACATGCGTCAGCGCAGCGTGTATTATTCAAGCCGCTTCTTGCGAACCCCTTTGAAGCACGCATAGGAACGATGTATCAGGCAGGTGACAATAAACTGCGCCTGGATATTGGGCACAGTTTTGATTTGATGATGGTAGATAGTTCTCGCGACGGTCAGTGGAACATGGGTGGCGACTTCTTCACCTATACCCGACTGCGCTCCGAGGGCCGACTCAAGTTCCCGGTGGAGACTATCGACTACTTTTTCGGTCTTAATACTTCTCGCACGTGGGAGCTTCCCTCGGCACTACTTTCGGCGCGTGTTCGCGTGGCGCACATTTCTGCTCACCTTGCGGATGGTCTTGCCGACACAAACGGAACACTTCACCCCAAGCCCTATGTGTACAGCCGCGAGTTTGTTGATGCAGTGGGCGCATACACAGCCGGAAACACAAGGATATATGCGGGCTTCACGGCAGTATTCTCTAATCGTCGTACCACGCCGCAGTCCAGTTTGTTCATTCCTCAAGTTGGGGTGGAATACTCGCACGCGATTTCCGGATCCACGAAAGCCTTTGCCGCCGTGGACACCAAACTCTCCGGCCTTGATGGCAAACGTTCGTTGGTCACAGCAGCTCAGGCGGGGATAATCATTCCTCAACGCGGCGGGTACGACCTACTTCTCAGTGCCTATTACTACGATGGCTTGAGCATACACGGTTTGTTTCTCTCTACCCACGATTCCTATGTGGGCATTGGCTTTCAGATAGGGATATAGTCGATACAACGCGTAGTGCGATTTCCTTGAAGACTTGACCTCATGAAGCAGTTCAAAACCTCTTGATTCCATGCACACGCGTGTGGCCGTGCGCGCGTACTCGCCACTGGCTTCGTACTTTTGCAGTCTTATTCAACCGCTGCTGCCTTGCAGGGCGGGTTATTGTTACTCACTCTGAAGCACACACAGCGATGGGAATTGCATGCGGAATCGTCGGACTTCCAAACGTTGGCAAATCAACACTCTTCAATGCGCTTACCTCGAACAATATCGAGGCGGCTAATTACCCCTTTTGCACCATCGATCCCAACGTTGGAATCGTGAACGTTCCCGACCCACGCTTGAACGAGCTGTCTGTTGGGTACCAAACGGAGCGCACTGTTCCCACCACCGTGGAGTTCGTGGACATAGCCGGACTTGTGGAAGGTGCAGCAAAAGGTGAAGGCCTTGGCAATCAATTTCTCTCGCACATTCGCGCCGTTGACGCAATTGCCCATGTGGTGCGCTGCTTTGGAGACGACAACGTTGTGCACGTAAGCGGTAGCGTGAATCCTATTCGCGACATCGATATCATCGAAACAGAACTTGTGCTGAAGGACTTAGACTCCGCCACAAAGCGCATGGAGACGGTAACGAAAAAAGCCCGCAGCCAGGACAAGGAAGCCAAGGATGAACTCGAGATGCTGCAACGCTTGCAGGCCCATCTGAACGAGGGAAAAACAGCGCGATCTTTTCATTGCAACAACGATGTTGAGCTGGAGCAAATGAAAGCGCTGTTTCTTCTTACAGCCAAGCCGCAGATGTACATCTGCAACACCGACGAAGCCGGTGTAAAAAACGGCAACCCGCTGATAGACGCGGTGCGCGCCCGGGCTGCTGCCGAAGGCGCACTCGTAGTACCTATTTGCGCAAAGATCGAAGCCGAGATTGCTCAGCTTGATCAAGCCGATCGCGAAGTATTTCTTGCAGATCTTGGAATGGAAGAACCGGGATTGGACCGCGTTATTCGCGAAGCATATTCTTTGCTTGGATTGATTACCTACCTTACCGCCGGAGTGAAAGAAGTTCGCGCGTGGACAGTGAAGAAAAACTCCACCGCCCCTCAGGCAGCCGGCGTGATTCATAGCGACTTTGAGCGCGGTTTTATCCGAGCCGAGGTGATGAAGTACGACGACTGGAAACGCCTGGGATCCGAGCAGGCAGTAAAAGACGCCGGTTTGTATCGCACGGAAGGCAAAGAGTACATCGTCCACGACGGCGACATCATGCACTTCCGTTTCAACGTGTAAGCAGAGGCGGAATCCGTAATCAATGAAGCAGCCCTAAACTCATCACTGCCACTCGGGGGTGCGCGGAGCTTCTGCGCTGCTGTCTTTTAGAAGTCACAACACAAACATCACGGGACGGGTGTGCGCCACTAATCCTGTTCTAGACCCACCCGAAGCCAACCTCAAATACGCTCTTACAGGACCGCTTCCGGCGTCTGCTTGGCTGTTGCACCATTTCTGCTTTACGTGTCTGAATTTCTGATTGTCCTGAAGCAATCTTTTTAGTAGATTGACCGCGATATCGAAGCGTTTAGTTGCAGCACAATGCGTGCCCAGCGGCATCATGACAAACTGCTGCGTTAAAAACTCTTCTATACCTACATCATTTATAGATTCGACTATTGAAGCACGGGGATTGTAATGCTTCAGAAATCATTACTGTTACAAACGTTTTCGTTGGTTTAAGCGCAATTGCGTATGCTCTTTTGCGAGCATTCAGGCATTTGCATTCGGGGAACATTAAATCACATTCCGCATAGTTTGTTTAACCACATTCGGGGAGTACGTATGAGCTCTTACGCTCGAAACTCGGCTCGAGGACACGCACGCAGTGTAGTGCGGTCCATGCTTTGTTTATTGTTGCTTGGCGCAGTGTTGCCAATGGCAGTTCATAGAACTGCGGTGGTAGTACACGCTCAAGATTCTCGGAAAGTTTCCGGTACCATCATAGACTCAGACACCAAGCAAGGGCTTGTTGGCGCCGTTGTGAAGGTAAAGGGAACGAAGACCGGCGTTGTTGTTCGCAACTCCAACGGTAGTTTTTCCATCGATGTGCCCAAGGGCTATCAAACCTTGATAGTAAGCCTGGTAGGTAAAAAGACTACAGAGGTAAACATTGCCGGTAAGGATAATGTTACCGTTACCATGCGCACAGATGCGCTGCAAATGGATAAAGTGGTTGTAACAGCCGTGGGTTTGGAAAAAGAAACCAAAGCTCTGGGCTATTCAACAGAGCAAGTGAGCGGCGCAACTATCACAGCGGGACGTCCCACAGATGTAATCAACTCGCTGCAAGGTCAAGTGGCCGGTGCGCAAATCAACAGCTCCTCAGGATCTCCGGGTGCTGCTGCGTACATCCGCCTTCGTGGTGTGAACTCTCTGCAAGGAAACAACCAACCGGTGTTTGTTGTGGACGGTATTCTCATCGACAACAGCTACATGGGTACCAGCAATGAAGTTGGCGGTGTTGACCTTTCCTCACGCGCTGTGGACATCAATCCCGACGACATCGAAACAGTGAACGTTCTTAAAGGTGCAGCTGCAACCGCACTGTACGGTTTGAATGCTTCTGCCGGTGCAATTGTTATCACAACCAAGAAGGGCCGTCGCGACGGCTCAACTAATGTGAACTACAGTTATACAATGGGTATGGAGGAAGTAAACAAACTGCCCGAACTGCAGAACAAATATTCACAAGGTAATGGCGGAGTTTTTCAAGGCGAAGCTACCAGAAGAGCACACTCTTGGGGTGCACTTATCGACACACTCCGCTACGACGGCGCAACCACCAATCAATGGAACAAGAACGGTAATATCGTTGGCCAGTCCAATGCTCTTGCAAAATCGGCTGTGGCTCCCTTCGATAATCTCAACTCGTTCTTCCAAACCGGTGGCTCACAACAGCACTCGCTGAACATTTCTTCCGGTAGTTCAACCGGCGCATATTTCTTCAGCATCACGGATTTCCGTCAAACCGGTATTGTGCCGAACAGCACGTTCGACAGAACATCTCTTCGTTTGAATTCGGATTACAGCTTGTATCCCAACGTAAAGATTTCTGCCAATGCACAGTACGTTCGTTCAGGCGGTCAGAAGATTCAAAAAGGATAGAATGTTTCCGGCGTTATGTTGGGCTTGCTTCGTACGCCTCCCACGTTCGACAATGCGAATGGTGTATCGGACCCCGTGAACGATGCAACTGCATACATGTTCGCGAACGGCCTTCCCCGCGGGTATCGCGGATTGGCACCCAGCGGCACAAGTATCTACGACAATCCCTTTTGGACAGTGAACAAGAACATGTTCACCGAGCGCACCGAGCGTTTCATCGGAGGTGTACAAGTAGACTACTTCCCTGAAACATGGTTCGGTGAGGATTTGCTCGGTGAGTTCTCAGCTACCTATCGTATCGGTGGCGACTTTTACAATACACGCAATCGTGGTGAGTACGCTATCTACAGCGCAAACACTCCTACCGGTCGCGTAACAGACGACGACCTTCGCAGCCAGCAAATCAACTCCGAGTTGTTGTTCAACTTCAACAAGAAGTTGTCTGACGATTTGGATTTGGGTCTTGTATTGGGTTCGCAGGTATTCGAAAACTTTGGCCGTTCGTTTACATCGCAAGGTGACGGACTGGTTATTCCCGGTTTCTACAACCAAAGCAATGCTACTTCGCAAGTGGTGTTTGAGACACAATCTCTGCGCCGACGCCTTGGTATGTTCGCTCAGGCAAGTATTGCATATCAAGACATGTTGTTCGTAAACGGAAGCCTTCGTAACGAGTATTCAACCAGTCTTCCTAAAGACAACGACAACTTCCTCAACTATAATCTATCTCTCTCGTTTGTGCTTTCGCAAGCTCTTGAGCTGGACAGAGACGGTGCGTTGTCGTTTGCAAAACTTCGTTTCTCTAATTCGCAAATCGGCAGCGATGCTCCCATCTACAGCCTTACCACTCCGTATGTACGCACAGTACACGGCGACGGTTGGGTTAATAGCAACCTTACCTATCCTCTGAACGGTGTTGCCGGTTTCGCTCAATCCTCCGGCTTAGGAAACAACGGTATTGTTCCCGAAACTCGCGTGGAAACAGAGTTTGGAACTGAGCTGCGCTTCTTTGGCGATGCTGTTGGCCTGGACCTTACCTACTATTCCACGGTAAACTCCAATCAAATCTTCAGCGCGCCTGTAGCCACAGCTACCGGTTATTCCTCACGTTTGGTGAACGCGGGCGAAATGAAGAACAGCGGTATTGAAGCAGTGCTCAAAGCACAACTTCTCAAGACCGACGACCTCACAATCAATGGTCGTCTTACCTATACATCGTTCACACAAGAAGTTGTGAAGCTTTCCGATGGAGTTGAAAACATCTTCTTGGGTGGTTTCACCGGTGGCTCCGTTCGTGCGGTTGCCGGCCTGCCTTATGGCTCGATCTTCGGACAAAAGTGGTTGCGTAACGATAAAGGTCAGATCATTACCGATGGCGGTGTACCACAAGTAACTGATGAAGAGTACTCTTTCGGCTCGAACATTCCTGACTTCATCATCAACGGAGGTTTGGACTTCAGCTATAAGGGTCTGTCGGTTTCATTAGTATTGGATTGGAAAGAAGGCGGCAAGATGTGGAATGGTACGCGTGCTGCACTCAACAACTTCGGTACATCGAAGGAGTCTGAGAATCGTGGCAATATGAATGGCACCTTTGGTGGTATTACCTTCAAAGACGGTGTAGTTCAGAATGCTGTGGAACTGGATGGCAGTGCAAATACAACGCCTATCAACGGTCAGCAGTTCTGGGGTAACCTTGGAACGTACAACAACTTCTCAACCTCGCTAATCGAGCCCTTTATCGAAGATGCAGGTTGGATGCGTTTGCGCCAAGTATCCATCAGCTATATCATTCCTCAGAGCATGATTTCGGGTCTGGGTGTTTTCAAATCATTAGAGGTGTTTGCTACCGGACGCAACCTGTGGTTAAGCACAGACTATACCGGTGTTGATCCCGAAACGAACTTGATCGGATCGGCAAATGCACAAGGTTTGGATTACTTCAACATGCCCGGAACAAAAGGATACAACTTTGGTATCCGTGCCGGATTCTAATTTCTTTGATAACTAATACGGAGAATTTTAATAATGAAAACACTAGCGAAAGCAACAACACGACGGCTGATGGCAGCAGTTCTTGTTGTGTGCGCCGGACTCTGGCAGACCGGTTGTAGTTCGTGGATTGATCACGACCTCAACGTGGATCCAAACAATCCTCAAAATGTTTCTCTCAATCTTATACTCCCGTCCGTCGAGGGAACATTGGCATACAATTACGGAAGTGATGTTTCCCGCATATCAAGCTGCTGGACTCAGCAACACTTGGGCGCGAACCGTCAGCACGAAGGTTTCTACTTGTATACTATCACCGAGAGTGATGTAAACAACGCGTGGAACAACATGTACGGAACCACCATGATCAATTGCGATATCATGATCAAGAAGGCAACTGCCGAAGGTTCGCCCGCGTACGCAGCTGTAGGAAAAATCCTACAGGCAATCTCGCTTGGTATTGTAACCGATATGTGGGGCGATGTACCTTACTCCGAAGCTTTTGGTGGAGAAGGTGTTCTGTATCCCAAGACCGATTCTCAGCAGGAGATTTACAACACCATTAATTCGCTGCTCGATGATGCTATTGCAACCATCAGCACGCCCAGCGTAACAAAGCCCGGTGCAGACGATCTGATTTATGGTGGCGATCTTAGCAAGTGGACAAAGGCTGCATGGTCTTTGAAAGCTCGCTACGCAATTCACACCTCGAAGCCCAACGGCTTGAAGGCCTCTACAGATGCTCTTGCAGCACTTGCTAAAGGATTTGCTTCTAATGCCGACGGAATGATCTTGAAGTTCGGCGCTTCGGAGACCAATGCAAACCCCCTGTATTCTTTCATCAGCTCACGTACAGGAGATATTGCTCTTGGTCCTAAGCTTATCGAGCTCTTGAATGCAAAGAACGATCCTCGTCGCATGATGATCGGTGATGGCCTCAAGAGCACCGATATGATTGCAGACACAACACCCTTTGGTGCATTCCACACTTCACCGGAATCCCCTCAGGTATTGTGTTCCTATGCTGAGTTGAAGTTCATCGAAGCAGAAGCAAAATTCAATACCGGCGACAAGCCCGGTGCGAAGGCTGCGTATTTGGCAGGTATCGCTGCCAACATGGATTGGTACGGAGTTTCGGCTGCAGATCAAAAGACCTACACCGATCAAGCTTCCGTAACCCCTTCGGGCGACATCACTCTTCAGCAGATCATGGAGCAGAAGTACATTGCTCTTTACACGCAGCAGGAATCATACACCGACTACCGCCGTACGAGCTATCCTACTCTTACGCCTACAACAGCCGGTAAGACAGTTCCCGTGCGTTTCCCAACGGCCCAAAATCAACGCTTGTACAATGGGAAAAATCTTCCCGCAGGTGCAACCGATGCTAATTGGATCAACACTCCGATGTGGTGGAATAAATAACCCTACGCGGATTATCGTCACTGAGAAAACGGCGGATGCATACAAATGCATCCGCCGTTTTCATGTGCGGCCTCTCCGTTGCACGCCTCGTATATTTGCGGCCTTACTGTTTCAACGCTGCATCACACCGTGAACTACGAGCTACGCGAACCACTTCTTCGTGACCTTGCCCACCTTGCCGCGCGCCAGGGTGTGGAGCTGTACGTGGTTGGTGGTTTTGTGCGAGACCTGTTGATGAACCGGCCACGCACCGATCTTGATTTCACGGTGGTGGGAGATGCACTGCACTTTGCCGATATCGTTGCCGAGTATTTTCACTCAAAGGCAATTGTGTACGAACGATTCCGCACTGCACTTGTGCCCGTCGGTGAGTTTCACCTGGAGTTCGTGGGCACGCGCAAAGAAGTGTACACGCCGGAGTCCAGGAATCCTGTAGTAACGGCCGGTACCCTGCGCGATGATATTATACGCCGTGACTTCACCGTGAACGCCATGGCTATCTCGTTGCAGCCCGACTCGTTCGGCGAGCTTGTAGATATGTGCAACGGTGCTGCCGATATCGAGGCTTGTTTGCTTCGCACGCCGCTCGATCCTGTTACAACCTTCAACGACGATCCCTTGCGCATGATGCGCGCTTGCCGCTTTGCCTCGCAGCTGGGATTTACTCTGCATCCCGATGCCTATGCTGCCATACAGTCTATGGCATCGCGCATTAAGATCATTGCACAAGAGCGCATCAGCGATGAGTTCCTGAAGATACTTGCCTCGCCAAAGCCAAGCATAGGGCTTCGTGCATTGCATGATACCGGACTGCTTCCCTTTGTGTTTCCTGAAGTGGAACGCTTGCATGGAGTGGACCTGGTCAAGCAGGGTGCGCGAGAGTTTCATCACAAAGATGTGTTTTATCACACTCTGCAAGTGGTGGATAATGTGGCTGCCGTGAGTAACGATGTATGGCTTCGTTTTGCTACTCTGATGCACGACATAGCCAAGCCCAAAACCAAGCGCTTTGTAGACGGTGTGGGCTGGACCTTTCACGGCCATGAAGAGTTTGGCGCACGGTGGCAGGACAAGATTTTTCGGCGCATGAAATTGCCGCTCGAACATCTACCTATGGTAGAGACCTTAGTGCGGTTGCATCAACGCCCCATGATGCTGGTGGACGAAGGCGTGACAGACTCGGCTATTCGCCGTCTTGCCGTGCATGCCGGCAACTGGCTCGACGAGTTGTTTATTCTTTGCCGTGCCGATGTTACCACAGCAAACGAGAATAGGCAGCGCCGCTATTTAAAGAACTACGAGATTGTCCACCAAAAAATACTCGACGTTCGCGAACGTGATCAACTGGCGGCATTTCAATCGCCGGTACGTGGTGAGTTGATCATGGAAGTATGTGGCTTGCCGCCTTCGCGCGCTGTTGGCGTTATCAAAAACAACATCGAGGAAGCAATTCTGGATGGCATTATCCCGAACAACTTCGATGCAGCATTTGCCTACATGATGGAACACAAAGACGACTGGATTCGCAGTATTGGCGAGCGTTCGTAGGCATGGCAGAAGCCCTTTGGTGGCTGAGAATGTATCTCGCTGAGAAATCTTTACTGTTGCAACTTCGGACGAATCATGATGATTCCGTCACACAGATGAGCTCGGCCAAAAGGTGAGTTCGTATGCCATGCGCGCTCGCGAAAAATCATCCCCTTGCGCTTGCCCTGTTGGCTGCGTAACTTGCCCGCGCGCTCAGCAGTTTATCAAGTTTATCTCGTTTGATCAACATTGAGCACCATTCTCTTCACTCATTCGGCACGGGGATACATAGCATTATGATTCAGTATATCATCAGGCGTATACTTCTGTTTATTCCGACACTCCTTGCTATCACGCTCATTGCCTTCTCTCTTACCCGGTTGGCACCCGGCGATCCTGCAGCGCTCAAGGCCGGCATCAGCGGCGAAGGGCAGTCGCAGAGATCGGTGGTAAGCAAGAAATCTATTGAACAATGGCGCAAGCAAATGCGCTTGGATCAACCCGTCACAACGCAGTACGTGTTGTGGTTGTCCGACATGGCTCACCTGGACTTCGGTAAATCCTTCCAGGACAATCGCCCGGTGATGGAGAAGATCTCCGAGAGATTGCCGGTAACCGTTACCATGAACATTGTAGCGGTGATCATTGCCTATGCAGTAGCCATACCGCTAGGTATTGGCTCCGCCGCTCGCCAAGGAACATTCTTCGATCGAGCTGCGGGCTTCAGCATGTTTGCTTTGTACTCGCTACCTATTATTTGGCTCTCGCAATTGTGCTTGAGTTTCTTATGCAATCCCGAGTATTTGTATCTGTTTCCCAATCATGGATTGCATTCAAACAAAGCAGCGTTCATGACGCCGGGTGCGCGATTTATGGACACCCTGTGGCACTGGATACTTCCCATGATTTTATACTCCTACGGAAACTTTGCTTTTCTCTCGCGGCAAATGCGAAGCGCCATGCTCGAGACTATTCGCCAGGATTACATACGCACGGCTCGCGCCAAGGGATTGTCTGAAGGCTCGGTGATTTTTAAGCACACGTTGCGGAACTCGCTGCTGCCCATTGTTACTCTGCTGGCGGGTATTATTCCTGCGCTTGTAGGAGGCAGTGTTGTGATTGAGCAAACCTTTAGCATCCCGGGTATGGGATCGCTTTCGTATGGCGCTCTGGTGGCAAGGGATTATCCCATGATCATGGCTGTGTTTACCATTGGTGCTGTACTTACGTTGATTGGCATTCTTGTATCAGACATCCTGTATTCACTCATCGATCCGCGTATCGCTTTCTCTAAAAAATCATGAGTTCGAATCCGTCATCTACACCTCACGAAAGCTATGGCGCCTATGTTCGCCGCCAGTTTCGCAAGCACACTCTTGGTGTGATATCTCTGTACGCGGTGCTCACGCTTGGCGTGGTTGCAGTGCTCGCGGATTTTCTTGCGAACGATAAACCGTTGGTTGCTTCTATCAATAGCGAGATTCATTTTCCCGTGCTGAAGTCCTATGGCGTATCCCTGGGGGTGGCCGGTTGGAGCAACGAAGAATCACAGCGCGATTGGCAGCAAATTTCATACGATTGGGTGGTGTTTCCGCCGGTGCCCTATGCCATGACCACGGTGGATAAATCGGCGGTAAAGGAAAAAGACCGGCGCCCTTCGTCTAAGCATTATTTAGGAACCGACGATATTGGCCGCGATGTTCTTGCGGGGCTTATTCATGGCTCCCGATACGCTTTGTCTATTGGTTTTATCGCCATGGGCATTGCATTGCTGATTGGCATTACGCTGGGATCGGTGGCAGGATATTTCGGCGGATGGATCGATCTTGTTATCTCCCGACTCATTGAGATTTTCATATCGCTTCCCACCTTCTTTCTTGTGATAACTATCGTTGCCATGACGCAAGACACCGTAACGGAAGGCAGACTGTTACTGATCATGGCCGTGATAGGTTTAACCAGTTGGACCGGTATAGCGCGCCTTATTCGTGCTGAAGTACTTCGCGTTCGCAACTTGGAATTCGTAACGGCGGCTCAGGCACTGGGCTACGGGCGGGCTCGCATTATTCTTGTGCATGTATTGCCGAATTCACTGGGGCCCGTTCTTGTATCGGCTGCGTTCGGAATTGCAAGTGCCATTCTCATCGAGTCCACGCTGAGCTTCTTGGGCTTCGGCGTTCCGCCCACGGTTATCACCTGGGGTTCCTTGCTGGCTCGCTCCCGCGGTTTCATCAACATGTGGTGGCTGGCTACCTTCCCCGGCATTCTCATATTCATTACGGTGAGTGCGTATAATCTTATTGGTGATGCTTTGCGCGACGCAACCGATCCGCGATTGCGCACCTAATCTGTGAACGGTATTCGAACGGTGTATCATGAGCGTCTATCGCATTCATCGGCAACGAATCATGGTTCGTGGTGATGAAGCTTCCAATACCGTGAACAGTGCATTGCCACACATCATCAGAGCGTTGTGCTTGGTTGCGATGTGTGTGGCAGCTCAAAGCCAGTCTGTACCGCTACTCCTGCCCACCGATTCGCTGAAGAGCTCTCCCTATGCCATTACCGGATTTACGAAAATGGCTGCTACGTTTCTGTTTATCGGCGATGCCGATGTTCGATCGAGCCTTGGGGATGCTGATATACTGCTGCGTCAGCAGTATCGCGGATCTACCATTCGCACCGCCGCGGCAGCATTCAGAGACGACGAGTTTCTTAGCCTCAACATTCGCTCCCGCAAGCGTCGCGGACTGATACCGGTGTTGTGGTCGGAGGCGCAAGTTTCCAGGGACTCGCGCTCTATAGGTATCAACTCGCTTACCCGGTGGAACCTGGCCACCGGCGCACGTCTTGCGCAAGATTCATCTACCTTTGTGGAGCTGCAGGGCGGAGGAGAGTCCAATACATTGCTGGGAATTCACGACAAAGGAGCGCTTATACGATTACAGGGCGCTGCCGGTGAATTAGATGTTGATCCCTTTCGCGCATCACTGACGTTGAACTCCGAGGCCACGTTTTTTGAGCGCAGAACAAACGGTGATATTCAAAGCTCGCTTACTCTGCTTCGGGAAAGTGACGCCCAAACCTCGCTGATGTTCAGAGTGGGCTATCGTGCTTTGCATCGCGACTGGTATTCGCAAACGGTAGATCCAAGCACAGCAACGGCAGCAATTGTGATTGAGAATCGCTTTGAAAATAACCTTACGCTCGACAGCCGCTTATTGTTCCCACTGCTGCGCAATACCGTTGCGGATATCAATGTGTCGGTAGTGAATAGCGATATCACTCGAGCTTTCAAAGATGCTATCGACGGGCTGCCTCTTACGCAATCGTCGCGCAATCTTAGTCAGCTGCAGTTTGCGCTCAACGCTGCTGCGCGATATACCTCGCAGCAACAGCGCCATGCCTTTACTATAGCCACTCTGGTGCGCGATGAACAGAATACGGCAGAACGGCGTATGTCCACACTCACGGCTTCACAGCTGGACACACTTCGCGAGCAGGAACGCCAACGTGATAACGCGCAGTGGCGCACACAGGTGGGAACGCAGTCTACTGTTGCTCTTGGCCTTCGCGACTCCATCGCCGTTCAAAGCTCAGCAACAATAATGCGATACGACACTCCCGGTGCTAACAACAACGATGATCGCGATGAATTAAACACGAATATCTCGGTGGCCTATACGCATGCATGGTCCGAGTATTTCTCGGCAACACTTACATCCCGCGTGCAGCTGAATCATCTGGTATTTCTGAAAGCACAACGCAGCTCGCTGAACGCTTGGAATAGAATTATTCGTTTCTCGCCCTCGGCTCTGCTCCACACACCGCGCCTGCACATGCAGCCGCAGTTCGAGGTGCTTGCGCAATACACGGTGTACGATTTCGAGGGCAAGCCCGGAGTTCCCACCAGTTTCTCGTTTCGCCAAATGTCGTACCGCGATTCCATTGTTGTGCCGCTGAATCAACGGGCACGCATGGATGTTCAGGTGTATGCCAGAGTATTCGAGCGCAGCGAGTTGTATTGGAGTTCTTTTGCAGAGCTTCCGCAGAGCCACAACTACGAGCAGTTTCTTCGCTGCCTTATTACAACCGATCGCGGCGACGGGGTAAGTCTGGGTTTTGGTGCGCGGTATTACGCACTTTCGCAGCAATCGCTCACAGGGCAATCTTCCGGTAATACGCGTATACAAACGGTAGCGCCGGAGTCTCTATTGGCTTTACCTCTGTTAAGCTCTGCACAACTGGATGTACGTGGCTGGCTGGAGTTTCAATACACGAACGGAATCTACTCTCGTATCGTTCCCAACATTTCATTTTTGCTGCGGACATCGTTGTGATAATGTCCACACCCATCCCGCAGGTTAAAGCCTGAACCCATACCACACCACCGACGGCAACAGGCGCACGCAGGGTGCAGGCAGCTTCACGTAGTTCACCGCTTTCTTCAGAAAGCGCAGCCACTCTGCGTCGCCGGGTAGCGCTTCAATGTTGTAATCCAGCGATACCCACAGCTCATGATAGCCGTTGTACGTATAGTGCGAAGGCCTATCCACGATGTCTTTCACCGAATGCCCAAGGGCAATATTGATGTATGGAGACCAGTATGCGCGTGCATCGCGGCCAAGCAGCTCGTATACATTGATGCTCAACCAATGATATTGACTTTCGTAATCATTGAAGGCCGATTCGTAATAGCCGCCTGCCTTGATTTTGGCCGAAGAATTCACCGAGAACTTCGGTCTGAACGAACGAGTCCACGGAACATAATGCTGCATCACCGGCATCAGTGCGCCAAAGGTGTTTGCTGCCATATCTCCCCAACTGAATCCCAAATACGGCGCAAACACACCGTACTTACCTATGGAATACCCATCGCGTATCTCGATGATGCTCTGATGTACCAACGAGAACGCCGCCGCCGACCACACAGCCGTTGTGGTATCTACGCCACCCCACGTTAAGCCTTCGCGCATCACTTCATTGAGCACGTAGCCCGCCATGGCATGTCCGAACTTGTCGGCGCCATGAGCATACTGCCAATCATCATGGAAGTTTGTATAGAACTCGGGAGCAGGATCGCTCCAATACATCGAGGCTTGTTTGATTTGCGAAGCAAGAAGAGCTCCGCCATATACAGTACAGAATCCGGCCGTCTTCCATGTGTCTATACCGGTGGAGTTCAAAACAATGGAACGATCATTTGCGGAATCGGCTGCAGGTATAATTGCCATGCTTGCATCGTTCACGATGTTGTATGCGTGAAGATCTTCGCTTAACACGAACACGGCAAACACCATCACAACAACTACCTTGAAGAAGGTCATGGCTCTACGATAAAGGTATGTTTATCAGACGTAGAGCCGCCGGCATACACAATGGCAAAGAGATACACGCCGGGCTGCACGCGAACAGACTGATCGGTGATCATATTCCAACGCACACCGCCATCGTCATCTCTGGCGGAAACAGATGCAAGCTCCGACCCTTCTACCGACATCACCACCACACGCGCACCCGCGGGAACACCTGCAAAGCGAATGTACTCATCGCGAGAAAGCTTACATGGTTGCGGGAATGCAAACTGCGGCGAGGTCTCGTCTGCGCCATACACCCAGCTGATCATTCGTCCCGGCCCACGTGCCAGCGGCCTACCGCTTTGCGATTCTATGCTCTCGGTAGTGCTCAATGTGTATACAAAGCCTCTAGTGCCCAGTGGCTTGCTGCTGTCAAAACCCAGCTCTACCAATGTTTGCAAACTGTCGGCAAAGCGAAGCGATGTGATTCGTGTTTGTTCCGGTGAAACGTATGCATCACTTCGAAGAGCCGATGTGGTTAAGGGCTCGCTCCATTCCAGCGTGAGGGATGTTGGGGTAAGGGCTACTATGCGTTTGATATAAGTGTCGCAACAGTTGCTGCCGGCCCCCGTAAATATTGCCATCACTGTTCCGCGAACTCCGGGATAGATACTTGTTCCGTGCTCATCGCGAACATTAATGAAAAGTGTGTCGATCCCCTCGGGCACACCACGAACACGCAGCGCAACAAGTGAATCGGAAAGTACTACTACGCTGCTCACACCAAACTCTCTATTACCCGAAGCACTCACGAGGAACGACCCCGCATGCAATGATGCAAAGCTCACGGAGCCGCTAAATGCGCAGAGCACTATATCGCGGGCCTTGATGTCCGGCGCTGCAGAGACAAGCATTACTTCGCTGCTACCGCGCAGAAATCGCTGTCTGCCAAAAGCGAGTGAAATGGTATCGGCGGCAGATCTCATGCTTGCTACAGCATACTCGGCGCTCCGGCCTTGGGTGAGGACTACCCCAAACGATGCACTGCTCAGCGTAAACAGTGAATCGCTCTGCTGTCCGTTCACGTCAGCAATCCGGAGCTTCACTCTGTACGCAACTGCCCGGCGCACGGGAATCCATGAGCAGCGTATAGTATCACGCTGCAGACGTTTCTCCGTAAAAACAGAGGGTGGCGCTAGCGCCATGCTCGCATTCCACTCCCACCACTCAGAGCGTGCCGATGCTTGCGAGGTAAACACAAGCTCGTTGTTACCATTCGCATCAAGATCGGTGATCATGGCTGCATTAGACCACGCACCGGCGGTGTACCACAACGGCTCTATGCTCTTGCGCTCTGCGTTGTAATGAAACACGTAGAGATTGGGAAACAGCGACAGAACAAACTCATCGCCAAGCTTAGTGTCCAGATTCCCCGCTGCCACACCATTGTAATACGGACGTCCGTATCGCACACCGAAAAATTTATCGCTCCATACCTGCACAAAAGGATTCACGGTATCAGCGGTGTGCGCGTACACACGGAATGTCCACACCGATGGCTGCTGATCGCCCGCATCGGTGCGACGTGTAGTAGAGGGAAAGCCACTCAAAATTTCCGGCTTGCCATCGCCATCCACATCAAGCTCTGTAGTGAACTCAGATCCGGCATCTGCTTCGTCGGTATTCTCTAGCGTCGCCACCGTTTTCAAGGTACTGCCACTCCACTCACAGATGTGCAGATCGCCGTCGCTGTCGGAGTACGCAATCTCGGTGCGGCCATCGCCGTCGAAATCACCCACAGCGCCACCCGGCGACGAAAAAGTGTTCACGGTTTTATCTGCAGCAGGGCGTGATGTTGGAATGTGCTCGGCAATTTTTTGATAGGTGCCGTTTGTGTATGCCCACACTTCCAACGCATCTCCTGCGGACTTCAGCACCCCCGAGGAATCCTTGACTGTTCTGCCCGTACGGTACCCGATAATGTCGTCGCGCTTGTCGCCATTTATATCGGCAAAGCGGCAAGCCCAGAACGTATGCGCCAGGGTGTCGGCAAACACAACATCTCCAAAGCGACCATCAGGCATCAATTTCACAACGCGAGTGTCTCCGCCGGAGTATGTGAGCACCTCCGGAATTCCATCGCCGTCGGAGTCTCCGATGCCGCGGCTGAACCACGGCACGGCCAGCGAGTCCGTCACCCGTATCGATGTACCGGAGCGAGCATAGCGGCGAAGCGTGCGCGCCGGCACTGAAACATCGGTGGCGACGAATTCTCTTTTGGATGCAGCTACCGACTGCGGGTTTACAAACAAACGCGGAGCCTGCCACTCCCCGCGCCGCAGCAGCGTATCGGTACATGCGTCATTGGCAAAGGGCAAGCGAAGCTGCGCAGTGGCGGTATCGCCGCCTGCGTCTGTTACCACTATACTCACGCTATTATTGGTGTCCGTTACACCGCTCAGATCGAGCAACACGTAATGCAGACTTCCCACACGATCGTCCGACGCCGATCGCGACGCTCCTTGCGCATTCAGCCGTGCTATGGCGGTAACAGGACGATCACTTTCAATTCTTACTCCTGCGAACCGCACAGAGCCCACCCACAACTGCTCGGCAGATGCAGAGGTAATCCGAATGACATTCGGTACCACAACAAAACGAGTGCAACGATGTATCTCACGGCCATTAGAAAGTACCAGGCGCAAGCGAAGGGTGTACGTTGTATCTCGTGTAAGCTGATCGGCTCTGATTGTTGTGAGAAGTAAAGGTTCTATCACCTGCATAGTTCCACTCTCGATGCGAAACCACGTTGTGGCATTCATTCCCTCACCAATCTCTACATGCCATTCTTTGAGTAATGGATCCGCAGCGGTTGCAACTACTTTTACCGCAAGTGCTGATGATCGCTGAACTGTGGCATCAAGTGTCGGTTGCTCAATAAGGCAAGTACCCTCGCCCTCATACTCCAGTGCGGCGAGTACATCGATACGTCCTGCTCCTGTTAACCGCGACCACTTTGATGATTCAAGTGGAACTGCCGTTCGCTCGAATATTTGACGAATACCTGCGGGGCTAAGATCCGGATGTGCTTCCATGAGCAAAGCGGCGGCCGCTGCCATGATTGGGGCGGAGAAGGAGGTTCCGCTGACCAAGGAATAAAGGTTACCGACATCCGTTGTTTGAATTGATTGCCCGGGTGCAACAAGCGACAGCTGCGAATTGTACGAACTGAAAATGGTCTTGAGGTTTTTCGGCGTAGTGGCGCCCACGCTGCACATCCACGGAAAGTCGGAGGGATAGTGCGCATCCGAGCCTCCGGAGTTTCCCGATGATGCCACAAGAAGTACGTTTCGATCGAATGCGTATCTGGATGCGTCTCGCAGAAGTGCAGAAAATGTTGCATCACCAAAACTGCAGTTGATCACGCGAGCGCCATTCTCTACCGCATAGAGTATGGCTGATGCAATATCATCCTCCTCCGCATTACCGGAAATATCAAAAGCCCGCAGCGCCATGATTCGAGCATCATAGGCAATTCCGCTTATACCTTTACTATTGTCGCGTGCCGCAGCGATTACTCCGCATACATTCGTGCCGTGACTGCCCTCATCATAGGGAAATGGATCGCGTACCTGCCAGTCGCCAAGGTTCTCCAATCGCTGATCGACAAAGTTGTACCCTATAACATCATCTGTGAATCCATTGCCGTCGTTGTCCGTGCCATCTAAGTCGCCGGCTATACCATTTCGGATTTCGCTCACGGGCCAGGGGTCGAAGCGCTTGTTGCCATTCAGATCCTCCGGAGAGTTGATCCACAATTGTGTTCGCAGATCTTCATGCTCCCAATCGATTCCCGTATCGATAACCCCAACCGTCACTCCCTTGCCCGAGGCAATCTTCCAAACATCATCGATCTTCAATACATCCAGTGCCCACTGGGTGCTACGCAGAGAGTCGCGAATTTCGGTTTTCTCTACCCGAAATCGGGTAGCCGGCGCGGCGTACACAATAGGGTACCTCAATCGCCATAAAGCAATAAGACTATCGGCATTTTCCGGAGAATCGCAGCGAACGATGCACCATGACTGCACATCGAGAAGCGAGGCCTGCGCAGCGCCGGACAACGAAAGCAAGGTGCCCCGCGATGATGCTGCAAATAAACGAGCATCAGGGTTTTGCGCAGAAAACACTCGGGCCTGCTCCGGCGATGAGAACTTCACGCACACATCGCATGGTGCTGCCGTGTTGGGCATTGCCCACACGAAGCTCCAGAATACAAGAAAAACAACAATGTGTTTCATGGTTTGCGAGTGTATGCAGCGAGTGATGAGTACGACAGCCCTTGGATTTGACTATTGATCGGAAACGTACCGGACGCCGCCCCGGGGCTTCAAAAGACTGTGCAATATCTGAGTTTTCGCCTACACATTCAGGATAAACACACCGGAGCAACGATCAATTCAATTATGTAATGAAAATGCACTCTGCGTTAAAATTTATGAACAATAACAAAAGTTCTTCCGCGTCTTATGCGATTGTTGTACTTTTGGAAACTCCGGCAACCGAAATAGTTTCCTGAGTATTTCAAGCGGCAGCCGCCGTCACACAGAATTGAAATCCCTACGTGCATATGGCAGTTACGCGGCACACCAACCGCAGCAACTCCGTAGGCATTGCAAACAGTAAGGAACCGAAGGGAACAGCTACATGCTTAGCACTCCCTGGAAGCACCATCTCACCACACCGCCACAACGAGGTTGTTTCCCTTCGGTTCCCGTTTCAGGGACAAAAAAAGTATAGAGTAATATTCGATACCTTCAGCCGATTACCTGTTTTCCTACACCTTCCGGTTCCAGCATGAAACCTTCCGTTGTATTTCTTGCATTGATTGCCAGCACATGTTCAATGATCGTGCATGCTCAAACAGTGAGTTTGTCGCTCGAGGAAGCAGTCAGCAATGCCGTGGCATCGAGCAGAACTTTGAAGATATCTCGAAGCAAAGTAAACCAGGCGCAAGCCCGAGAAGATGAAGCCCAGGCAAATCGCCTGCCATCATTACGATTCCAAGGAACATACAACCGGCTTAACGACGTCGGTCCCGTTCAATTCGACAATCCCTTCGTTCCCGGCTCGAAGATTGTTCTCTCCGATCCCATTCTCAACAGTTATCAACTCAACCTTAGCGCTTCACAGGTGGTGTTTGCCGGCTTCAGACTGGATGCAGCTAAAGACATCGCCGATCTGGCTGTACAAGCAGCACGTCTCGATGAACAGTCTGATGAAATCTCCGTTCGTTTTGCGGCCACTACCACGTATTGGTCGTTGTACAAGTTGATGGAATTCAAAAATGCTCTTGGCAAAACAGTACGTCAACTAAATGCCCGAGTTCGCGACGCGGAGCTTTTGTTCAAAGCCGGAACGCTGAACTCTAATGACGTGCTGAAAATCAAAGTTCAAGCTGCCAATGTTCGAGCCCAGGAACTCGAGATTACGCAACAGGTAACATCCGTGGCCGTGGCGCTGAACAATCTGATGGGACGTCCGCTTACAACGATCCCAAACCTAAGTTCGCAGCCCATGTGGACGGAAACCGACGCCACTTCTGTGCAAGATGCCATTACCAAAGCCCGCGAAGATCGCCCGGACATTCGTGCAACGCAGTTGCGTGTAAAAGCAGCCGAGCGAGGCGCCGACGCTGCCAACGGCGGATGGTGGCCCCAGGTGGCAGTGACGGCAACGTACTTGTATGCCAATCCCAATCAACGCATTTTCCCGAACCGACCTCAGTTCGACGGCACCTGGGCCGTGGGAGTGTCTGCAGGCTGGGATCTGTGGAATTGGATGATACCCACGCATCAAGCTGCTCAGGCGCACGCCCAGGCCGCACAGCTTCAAGAAGGTTTACTCATGATGCAAGACGGAATCACTGTTGAAGCCATGCAGAACTACATGGCTCTTGCTCCGGCTCGTGAGCGAATTGCCGTGGCCGAACAGGCTGAGGCTCAAGCCAAGGAAAATTCGACGAATGTAACAAGCAAGTTCACCGCGGGGGCAGCTACCGGAACCGACGTATTGGAATCGGAAGCTATGCTACTCCAAGCATCCGCAAACAAGACCACCGCTATTGTGGACTACGAAATAGCTTGGGCCAAGCTTCAGCGCTCGCTGGGTAAATAACAGCCGAGTAGTAACAACAGAAAATTATAATCAACATCATTTCTCTCTGTGTATGAAAAAAGTTCTTTGGATAGCAGGTGCGATCGCTGTGGTCGTTGTGATGATACTCGTGCTGATGAGTAACAAAAAAACGATCGAAGAGAAGAATGCAAACAACCTCGTGCAAACGGTGTTTCCCGTTACCGCCATCGCAGTGCGGGATTCCCAGATTACCACGGAACTCTCTCTGGTAGGAACGATCCTTGCGAACAACGAGGTAAATGTTACTTCCGAAACCGGTGGCCGTATCACTAAGTGCAACATTCGTGTGGGCCAAAGTGTGAGTGCAGGCTCGGTGCTGTTCGAGGTAGACGATGAGCTGCGTTTGTCGCAACTTCGTTCCGCTGAAGCCCAGTTCGAGAAGGCACGCAAGGATAGCATTCGCAATTCCATGTTGCTTCGCGAAAAAACACTACCCGCGGCTCAATGGGATCAGATAGAGTTGCAATACCGTATGGCCGAGCAGCAATATGTGGTGGCGCGTAGAGCATACAACGATACACGTATAAAGTCTCCCATCTCCGGCATTGTGTCTGCACGCTATGCTGATGTGGGCGCAACGGTAAACAACATGCAGAGCGGAACAGTAGTAGCGATGATCGTTGATGTATCAAGCTTGAAAGTTCGCTTGCAGGTTGCAGAAAAAGATGTGATCCGAATCTCTGAAGGAGATCGTGTGAGCGTAGGTTCGGAGCTGTACCCCGGCGAGGTATTCCCCGGTACTATTTCGGCTGTGAGCGAAAAAGGCGACGAAGCTCATACCTACACAGTGGAGGTTCGTATTGCACGCACAGCTAAGCTCAAGCCCGGAATGTTTGCACGCGTGGGTTTCTCGCGCAAAGAGAGTCGTGCTTCTTTGGTTATTCCCCGTGAGTCAATTGTGGGAACACTTACCAGCGCACGCGTATATGTGGTGATGACGGATAGCAAAGTACAGCTGCGACCGGTGGTTCTTGGTGCAGACATGAATGGTAATGTAGAGGTGCGAAGCGGACTGCAGGCCGGCGAGCGTGTGGTGGTAACCGGACTGAACGTTATCAGAGACGGCGCATCCGTTCGCGTGAACAACTAGTAGTGAATCCCTCTGCGAGCGTAGCTCACAAGGATATGCAGTAGCACATACATTATTCGTACAACGAGTTTCCCTTACATCTTTCGGCACATGTGTGCAGGTGATCATCAATCGGTAGCATACCGTGCGTGATTTGCGCCGCCAAAAGATTTCAACGATTTCATTCGTATCCATATGACACTCACAGAACTGGCCATCAAGCGCCCGTCTATTATCGTGGTATTGTTTTCCATTCTTGGAATACTTGGCATCTACGGTTATACGAAGCTGAACTACAACCTTCTTCCCAAGTTCAGTCCACCCTTTGTGACTATTACTACCGTGTATCCGGGCGGTGCACCGCAGGAGATTGAGTCGACCGTATCAAAGGTTATTGAAGATGCTGTATCCGGACTGGACAAAGTGAATGCGATTATTTCCAGTTCCAACGAAGGATACTCGCAGGTCCAGATTGAGTTTAGCAACACTGCCAAAACAGAGAATGCCGTACAAGACGTGATTCGCGCAATAAGTCAGGTGCGCGGTCAGCTTCCCGCCGGTGTAAAGGAACCCGTTGTAACAAAATTCTCTCCGGACGAGATTCCCATCATCCGTATGGGAGCTACGTCGTCCATGCCGGCGCGTGAGTTCTATCAATTTGTGGATGATTATATCAAACCCGAAATCACCAAACTGCCGGGCGTGGGCAATGTGTTCGTGAGCGGTGGTCGCAAGCGCGAAATTCGGGTGGAGCTGGACGCACAAAAGATTCAAGCATACGGCCTTTCGCTGAACACAATTCAGCAAGCCATCGTAGCATCGAACCTGGACTTCCCCACCGGTAATGTAAAGGAGTCCACCAGCCAATATGTGGTGCGTGTTGCAGGTAAATTCACCGATGTGGCTCAACTTGAGGAACTCGTGGTAGGCCGCTCGCGTATGGGCGGCACCATTCGTCTTGCCGATATCGGTGTTGTAAAAGACTCCACTGCCGACATCGCTACCTTCAGCCGCTACAACAACATCGACAACATCAACATGAGCATCCAGAAACAAACGGATGCCAATGCAGTGGATGTGAGCAAACTCGTTCACAAAAAAGTGAAAGAGTTGATGGAGAAATACAAAGACATCAATCTCAACCTGGATATCGCCGTCGATTCATCCACCTTTACACTTGAAGCAGCAAACGCCGTTCAGGTGGATCTGGTTTTGGCGATCTTTATCGTAGCACTCGTGATGCTGCTGTTCCTGCACAGTCTGCGAAACTCCCTTATCGTGATGGTGGCCATACCGGCCTCGTTGGTGTCTACACTGGTGGGTATTTGGGCATTCGGATTCTCGCTGAACCTTATGACCTTGCTGGGATTGTCGTTGGTCATCGGAATTCTGGTGGACGACTCCATTGTGGTATTGGAGAATATCTATCACCACATGGAGCGCGGCGAAGACCGCATGGTAGCTTCGGTGCGAGGCCGCAACGAGATCGGCTTTGCGGCACTGTCTATCACACTGGTAGACGTAGCAGTGTTCCTGCCGCTATCGCTGGTGAGTGGAATTGTAGGAAACATCATGCGCGAGTTTGCGCTTGTGGTGGTAATATCTACAATGTTCTCGCTGCTGGTGTCCTTCACCATTACGCCCATCCTGGCTTCGCGTTATGCTCGTCTGGAGACACTCACTCGCGGTACGCTCATGGGACGCATTGGCCTTGCCTTCAATGCGTGGTTTGCTCGAGTGGAGAAATCATATGCTGTACTCATTGGTAAGGCTCTGCGAAACGGATGGACAATGGCACTGGTAGTTGTGTTATCGTTTGGTTCGTGTGGTATTGTTCCGGTGTTGTTTCAGAATAAGCTCATCAGCCAGGAGTTCATTACCCAATCTGATCGTGGTGAATTCGCGGTTACCGTAGAGTTCCCGCCCAGCATGAACGTCGATTCCACCAATGCCCGTGCGGTTGTGATTGAGAAACATCTCACATCCATGCCTGAGTGCGATCGCGTCATTGCCAGCGTAGGCACATTCTCGAATGCCTTTCTCGGAGCGCAATCGGCGAATAATGTTTGTGAGTTCAACGTTACCCTTAAGCCCGCCTCTATGCGCACTCGCTCCACGGAAGAAGTAGGCAATGCAATCAAGAAGTATGTAATGGATTTCCCCGGAGCCAAAGTTCGTGTGAATCCCATTGGAATTTTCGGTAGCGCCAACGAGAGCCCGGTACAGGTGATTGTTTCCGGAGCGGACCGCGAACTGGTATCGAAGGCCGCCTATCAGGTGCTGGATTCATTGAAGGCAATGCAAGGCACTACCGATGTGCGCCTTTCCAGCGAAGAAGGAAAACTGGAGTCGCGCATTGATGTAGATCGTCAGAAACTTGCCGCGTTGGGACTCAGCATTGGTGAAGTTGGATCTGCCATGAACATCGCTCTTCAGGGTAACGACGATGCGAAGTACCGCGTGGGTACTACCGAGTATCCCATTCGCGTTCGTCTTCGTAACGAAGATCGTGTGAATGTTGAGAACATTGGTCGCCTTACCGTGATGAACCGCATGGGGCAACAAGTGGAGCTTCAGCAATTCTCGAAGATGTCGATGGGTACGGGTTCAACGAAGCTCGAGCGCAGAGATCGTATTGCCTGCGTGCGTGTGTTTGCCCAGCCTGTGGGCAAGGGTGCCGGCGATATTGCCAACGAGCTCGATAAACGTTTACAGGGTAGCCTGCCGAACGGTATCACCTATACCTATCTAGGCGACGTGAAAAATCAACGCGATGGTTTCGGCGATTTAGGTGTGGCTATGCTTGGCGGCTTGATCTTCGTGTACCTGATCATGGTGGCACTCTATGATTCATATTCCTATCCCTTCGTGAATCTCTTTTCCGTATTTGTAGCGCCACTGGGTGCCTTCCTTGCTCTTGCGTTGGCAATGCGCAGTATGTCCATTTTCACAATGCTTGGATTCATCATGCTCATCGGCTTGGTAATGAAGAATTCCATTCTGCTGGTGGATCGCGCGAATCACAACCGCCGAGAGCGGGGAATGAGTTTGAAGGAAGCGTTGATGGAAGCAGGAGAAGTTCGTTTACGCCCTATCGTTATGACCACCGTTGCGATGATCTTCGGTATGTTCCCCATTGCGTTTAGTCACAGTGCGGGAAGCGAATGGAAGTCGGGCCTTGCCTTTGCTCTTATTGGCGGACTTACCAGCTCGATGTTCTTTACACTAGTGCTTGTGCCGGTAGTGTACTACTTGTTCAGTCGCGGCTCGAAGAAAATCACCCACAAGGTAGAACTAGAGCAAGCGCCCTTGTTTGCACCTGCCGAGCAGGGATAACGAACATATATGTTCCGGTGAAGGTAATAGCTTTCATGCTGCGGCCAACCTACCGGCGTAGTGCAGCTGTGCTGCGGCAGAATGGGTTACACGCCCCGAGTTTCGGGATCCCAAATAAACTTGTGTAACTGCAGTTGCAGTCGGGCGGGCGTACCGTCTTGCAGCATCCACTCGCTCAGCTCTCGAGCATCTTGCCGGCCAAACACCGGCGAGAACAACACGGCCGATGAATTCTCTGCCAATGCGTAGGTGGATATACGTTGCTTGGCATACTCGTAATCTTCGCGCGATGAAATCACGAACTTCCACTCGTCCAAAGGACGCAGCGAAAGAAAGTTTCCTTCGTATTGCAGCGAATCCATTTTCGATCCCGGGCACTTCACATCGATAATGCGAACCACACGCTCATCCACATATTGAGCATCCACATGGCCGCCGGTTTCAATGGCCACGGTGTACCGTAAATCGCAAAGGTGCGACATCAGCGCATAGATTCCCTCTTGCTCCAACGGCTCGCCACCGCTGAACTCAACAAAGTTGCAAGGATAGGATTGAACTTTGTCCACGATTTGACGAAGTGTCAACCACTCTCCGCCGTCACGATGATCCAACGCATATTTAGTATCGCACCACGTGCAGCGCAAGGTGCAGCCTTGCAGACGCACAAATATGCAGGGCACTCCTGCTCGCGTGCCTTCACCTTGCACCGAGAAAAATATCTCGTTGATATAGAGCTTATCGTTCTCGTTGTACGCAAGGGAACGAACGTGGGATGTAGGCTGGGTAATCATAGCTTTCATAAAAAAAGGCTGCACGATTGCCGAGTGCACAATCATACAGCCCGCATTTCACCATCGCTTAGCGTGCAAACTTCAAGTACCGTTCGTTGATGCGGCCCCAGTGCAGGTTCGCAAGGAAGGCATCGATGTACTTCGCGCGAGCGGGACCATCCTTGTGATAGTACGCGTGCTCGAACACATCGCAAGCAATCAACGGAATACCACCCCACATAGCGCCGTAGTGATGCTCATCAACGAGCAAGTTCAACAAGCGTCCGCTATAGAGTTGATCCAGGGCCAGCACTCCCCAACCGCTCAGCTTTGCCGCTGTAGCGCTTGCTTTGAAGTCGGCTTTCCATGCGTCGATTGAACCAAACTCGCGCTCGATCGCTGCTACTACTTCCGGCCCTTTGCTTGTGTCGCCGTCGCCGCCAAGCACATACCAAAACACATCATGAAGTACCACACCTGCATGGTTCCATGTAAGGCGGCGCTTCAGCTCGCCGATATCAGACCAATTACCGTTGGCAGCGCTTTTATCTGCTGTGGGCAATTCAGCTTCAATCTTATTGAGAAAGGTTACATACCCTTTATGATGGGTATTGTAGTGCCAGTCTGTTGTTTCGGGCGACATCACCGGAGCCAGCAACTGCTTTGCTTCTTCGTCGCTGTAGGGGCGCGCGTTAAATGACCATTCTGCCATGATAATCTCCTTAAAGAAATAGTTCGTTGAATATTCGTTACACACCAAAAGAAGAGCCGCAGCCACATGTCTTGGTAGCATTGGGATTGTTGAACGTGAATCCCTTGCCGGACAAACCGTCGCTGTAGTCGAGGGTAATACCCATCAGATAAAAGATGCTCTTTTGATCGATAAACACGTGCACGCCATCGGCATTAAGTACCATGTCGCGCTCTTTGGGCGCTGCATCGAAGCCAAGTGTGTACGACATTCCGCTGCAGCCGCCACCCTTCACGCCAACGCGCAAGCCGTATTCGGCGGGGATATTGTTCTGCTCCTTAATCTTCTTTACCTCGGCAATGGCTTTGTTCGAGATGTTGATGTTGTCCGACTCTTCGGCACCGATAATGCCCGTAGGAACACTGGTTACTCCCAGATCTTCCGGAGCCATGGTAGGATTGAGATCGATGTTCATAGATACCTCGTATATCAGTTAGTGATTGTTAGTAATGATTTCACTCTTGCTTTGGTAAAGGACGTTTCAACGTTGTGTTTGATGTCAAGTCTGAGACGACAATTCTTACTCTTGAATTTCCATCGTTACATCCACGAATGTGTTTTGTTGCGTGTGAAGGTCCGCAATAGCCATCGAGGCCATCGCTTGATCAATCACTGCCTGCAATTTCATCAACGGATGCTTGATTGTACAAGCGCTTTCTATAGTACACGATTGCTCGGGATGCGAGCCACATTCCACCAGGCGCTGCTGCGATCCCTGCACGGCATCAAGAACGTCGCGTATAGATACTTGGTCGGCCGGCCGAGCCATGGTAAAACCGCCATGCACTCCTTGCGAGGATTTTACAATGCCGGCCTTTGCCAGCGAGCTCATCACTTTGGCCAGAAGCTCGAAGGAAATTCCAAAATGCTCCGCCATCTCTTTCACCGTGAACACATCTGCTCTGTCTGCACTCATGTGGTGCAGAGCAAGCAGGGCGTACTCAACTTTTTTGGATAAACGCAGCATGATGAGCGATCTAAGTTTCTTACAATAATCCTAACTCCAACTTCACGTACTCCGGCATCATGTGCTGATCCCAGGGTGGGTCGAAGGTGAGCTCCACCGCAGAATCGGTAACACCTTCAGCCTTGCGCGCAGCCTCTGCCACTTGCTGCGGCAGGATACCGGCAGCGGGGCAGCCCGGCGCGGTAAGAGTCATGGTGATATGCGCCTTTGCGTTGCTGTCAAAACGAATATCGTAGATGAGGCCTAGGTCGTACACACTCATGGGCAATTCGGGATCGAATACAGTTTTGAGCTGTTCTACTACCCGCGCTTTAAGCGTGTCATGATCCGGCATAGGTGCAGATGTGTGCACGCCTTCGGGAGCCTGTTCTTCTTGCACGTTTTCATCGCTACTGTTGCTCATACCTTACTCCGTAGTTGCCTGATGTTCACCATGCAATGCGCTCTTCACCGTGTGCATGGCAAGCGTAGCGCACTTCACACGCGCAGGAAATTCACGAACACCTGCAATCACACTCATTTTTCCCAGCAGAGGCGGCAGCTCCACATCGCCGGAGGATGTTACTGCGTCCTGGGCAATGTCGATAATGCGCTCGGCTTCTTCTTGTGTTTTGCCTTTGATCTCGCTTGTAAGAAGCGAGGCCGTTGCCTTGCTGATTGCACAACCATCACCTTGAAAGCGCACGTCGCTGATAACGCCGTTGTGCATGGTCATGGTTATGGTAAGATGATCGCCGCACAAGGGATTGAAGCCCTCTGCATGATGCGTGCAGGGCTCCACCACTCCGAAGTTTCTGGGGTGTTTGTTGTGGTCGAGAATTACTTCTTGATACAACTCGCGCAACTCATCTGATGTAAACATGATTTCCTTTCAGCGATTCCGTCATTCAGCGATTCCGTCATTCAACTCGTACACTGTTCCACCGGCTCACATTCTATTCTTCAACTATCCTACGACCCAAAGAATGCAACTGCCGATGCAACCGCAGCAGCGCATTGTCCTACTTCCTCGAAGGTTGTAGTAAACGCGCACGACATTCGTGTAGTGGCCGGCACTCCGAAACGTTTCATGAGTGGTTGTACGCAGTGATGGCCGGCGCGCACGGCTATGCCTTCTCTATCCAGATAGGTTCCCATATCGTGCGGGTGAACATTACCCGCCACGAACGATACCACCGCACTCTTACGCGAGGCCGTACCGATAATGCGAACACCCTCGATGTTCGAGAACAGCTCCGTTGCGCGGCGTAGCAGCGCCTGCTCGTGGCGTTCAATAGCTTCGTAGCCAATGCCGCGTACATACTCCAGAGCCACACCAAGTGCAATAGCATCGGCTATAGACGGCGTGCCCACCTCGAACTTCTGCGGCGCTTGCGCGTAGGTGGTTTTCTCGAAGGACACACTGCGGATCATGTCGCCACCACCCATAAACGGGGGCATGGCATTGAGTAGTTCTTCTTTTCCGTACAGTACTCCGATGCCCGTAGGCGCAAACACTTTGTGGCCGGACAAAGCCAGAAAATCGCAGTCCCAGGCGCGCACATCCACGTGCATATGGGGCATGGCTTGCGCGGCATCCACCAGCACACGCGCTCCGGCTTCATGCGCCATGCGAATAATCTCCTGCACCGGATTGATCGTGCCCAAAGCATTGCTCACAGCAACCACGGCTACCAGTTTGGTTCGCTCATTCAGTAGCGATGCATAGGCATCCATGTCCAGCTCGCCTGCATCGGTAACGGGAATCACTTTCAACGTAGCACCGCTGCGCTCGCACAGCATTTGCCACGGAACAATATTTGAGTGATGCTCCATACCACTTACGATAATCTCATCGCCGCTGCCAATGGCATATGCACCAAAGGAATGAGCCACAAGATTTACGGACTCAGTGGTGCCGCGGGTAAAGACAATCTCGCGGTCGGAAGCGGCATTCAAATGCTGCTGAACCCGCACCCGCGCTTGTTCGTAGGCAGCGGTGGCTTCCTGACTCAGCTTGTGAACGCCACGGTGCACATTGCTATTTGTATTCGCATAATACTCGCTGATAGCATCAATCACACATTGTGGTTTATGCGTAGTGGCGGCATTGTCCAAATACACCAAGGGCTTTCCGTACACGGTGCGAGAGAGCACGGGAAAATCCTTGCGTGCCAGTACCAGAGCGGGATCCATGATGTAATCAGATGAAGTCATAGTTGTATTTACGCCGTTCTCAGTATCTGCTCGATGCGCTCGTTGATAGCCGCGCGCAAATGCTCATGAGCAATATGATTGGTAACATCTTCCACAAAAGCAGCAAGCAGCATGGCCCGCGCTTCTTCTTTGCCGATGCCTCTGGCCTGAGCATAGAACATGGCTTCTTCGTCAATCGTTCCCACCGTACATCCGTGTGAACATTTAACATCATCAGCAAAAATTTCCAGCTGTGGCTTCGTATTCACCGATGCAGAATCCGAGAGTACGATGTTGCGATTGGATTGATACGCCAATGTTTTCTGCGCGTCCTGACGCACAAAAATTTTGCCGTTGAATACACCGTGAGCGGAGCCATTCACGATGCCCTTGAACAACTCGTTGCTCAAGCAATGGGCAACGCGATGGTCCATCACTGTGTGATTATCCACCAGCGTGTGGCCGGTAATGCAATACACACCAAGCATGTTGGCTTCCGAACCGGACTCCCGCATCAACGCGGAAACATCATTGCGCACAATCGCTCCGCCCAGAGATACCGTAATGCATCTAGACACACTCTGCGCTTCCTGGCTGATCTGCATGGTGTTCACCATGCTTGCCTTTGATGAATCATCTTGAATGATCGTGAGTGAGCAGTGTGCGTTCTTTCGCAGAAACACCTCGGTTACAACATTGCTAAGCGATTCGTGATTGCCCTGCGTTGTGGTACGAAGTATACATGTGACTTGAGCATTCTCGCCAACTTCTATTAAATGACGCGGCTGAACCAGCGTTGCCGACGACTGTGCATCCACGATAGAGTGAATCACAATGGGCTGTTCAACTATGGTATTGGCAGGGATGCGCACCAAAGCGCCATCGGTGATACACGCGGTATTGGCTGCCACAAACGCATTGATGTCGGGCGATACCAAGCTGCCGATGTGGCTGTCCACAAACTCACGATGATGCTGCGCGCCTTCGTGAAGTCCGTGAACATAAGGAGCCGCCGCACCAAGATGCGATAGTCCCGGAACGTAACGTCCGTTCAGCATCACCATCTGCACGGGATACTCATCTGCAGGGAAGATGTGGTTTGCTATTGCTGATCCGCTCGCTGTAGTAGCGGTAGTGTGTGCGCCAACGGCCGATGCATCACGAAACTCCACGCGCGACAGCGGAAGAATATTCGTGTGCTTCCATTCTTCGTGTTTGGATGTAGGAAACTCGGCGCTCTTCAACGCTTCCGCGCCACGTACACGCACGGCCAGCAATGCCGGCGAGCCAAGTCCGTTCAGCGTTGCCGCGGAATCGGATGCCACCTGAAGCAAGTGATTTTTCAGATCGTTCATCATGCTGCTGTTTCCTCTGCTTTCACCCAATCGTATCCACGAGATTCCAACTCTAGTGCCAGCTCTTTGCCGCCGCTCATGACAATGCGTCCTTTGGCAAGCACATGCACCACATCGGGCACGATATACTCCAACAGACGCTGATAGTGTGTGATGACGATCGTTGCGTTGTTCGGACTGCGAAGTGCATTCACACCCTGCGATACAATTCTAAGTGCATCGATATCCAAGCCGCTGTCGGTTTCATCGAGAATAGAAAGCGAGGGCTCCAGCATAGCCATTTGGAAAATCTCGTTGCGCTTCTTTTCACCGCCGCTGAAGCCTTCGTTCAAAGCGCGCGTAAAGAAGGAAGGATCCATTTCTACCAATGCAGCTTTTTGCTTCATGAGTTGCATAAACTCCATTGCATCCAAAGGCGCAATGCCGCGATGTTTGCGCACTTCGTTCACTGCGGTCTTCAAGAAATTCGCCGTACTGACGCCGGGAATTTCTACCGGGTATTGAAAGGCCACAAACACACCTTCGCGAGCGCGATCTTCAGGAGCCATTTCAAGAAGCGACTGGCCGTTGAACAGCACATCGCCGCCTGTAACCTCGTAGTCTGCCCTGCCCGCCAGCACCGATGCCAGCGTGCTTTTGCCGCTACCGTTGGGGCCCATGATTGCATGGATCTCACCCGGCTTCACGGTTAGATTGATACCCTTGAGTATCTCGCGTTCTTCTATTCTGGCGTGGAGATTTCGTATTTCTAACATGATGCACTTTGAAGTAATTCTGTAAATAATTTTTCTCGTCGTTTCTCTTGTCGTTTCTATCCCACACTACCTTCGAGCGAGATAGCCAAAAGCTTCTGGGCTTCCACGGCGAACTCCATGGGAAGGTGCTTCAGTACTTCTTTTGCGTAGCCATTGATAATCATTGCTACCGCGTCCTCGGTGTTGATACCACGCTGGTTGCAGTAGAAGAGTATGTCCTCACCAATCTTCGATGTGGTGGCTTCATGCTCTACCTGTGCCGTGGGATTGTAGATATCGATATACGGAAAGGTGTGCGCGCCGCAGGTATCGCCCAGCAACAGAGAGTCGCATTGCGAGAAATTTCTAGCGTTCGTGGCGCCCTTCTGTACACGTACTTGACCGCGATATGAGTTCTGACTGTGGCCGGCAGAAATACCTTTGCTCACAATTCGGCTGCGTGTGTTTTTTCCGATGTGAACCATCTTCGATCCGGTGTCGGCTTGCTGGCGGTTGTTCGTCACGGCAACCGAATAAAACTCACCCACCGAGTTATCACCCTTCAAAATCACGCTGGGATATTTCCAGGTAATGGAGGAGCCCGTTTCTACCTGCGTCCACGAAATCTTTGCGCGATCGCCGGCACAAATGCCACGCTTGGTAACAAAGTTGTAGATGCCGCCCTTGCCGTCCTTATCGCCGGGATACCAATTCTGCACTGTGGAGTATTTCACTTCGGCATCGGCTTTGGCAATAATCTCTACCACCGCCGCGTGAAGTTGGTTTTCGTCGCGCATGGGAGCCGTGCAACCTTCCAGATAGCTTACGTATGCACCTTCCTCAGCCACAATCAATGTGCGTTCAAACTGCCCGGTATTCTTTGCGTTGATGCGGAAGTAGGTGCTGAGCTCCATAGGGCAGCGCACGCCGCGCGGAATGTAACAGAAGGATCCATCGGAGAACACCGCTGCATTGAGCGCGCTGAAGAAATTATCCGTGTGAGGAACTACGCTACCCAGATACTCGCGCACCAAATCTCCGTGCTCACGAATTGCCTCGCTCATGCTGCAAAAAATCACGTTCATTTCCGCCAGCTTTTCGCGAAAGGTTGTTGCCACGGAAACACTGTCGAATACTGCATCAACAGCAATTCCACTCAAACGTTTTTGCTCGTCCAACGAAATCCCCAGCTTCTCGAAGGTAGCTCGAAGTTCCGGGTCGATCTCGTCCAGCGATTTCGGTGCGGGATTGTTTTTCGGCGCGGCGTAGTAACTGATGGCGTTGTAGTCCACGGGCTCGTAGCCCACGTTTGCCCACGATGGTTCTTTCATGGTGAGCCAGTGGCGATATGCCTTCAGGCGATACTCCAGCATCCATTCCGGCTCGTTCTTCTTGGAAGAAATCATGCGGACAACGTCCTCGCTCAAGCCAACCGGCGCTATTTCCTGCTCAACGTCCGTGACAAAACCGAATTCATATTCCTTGCCGGTGATCTCGTGTAGCAGCTCGTTTTCCTGTGCCATATCTGGTTTTTTGGTACGTGTAGTATTGGGGAGTCAAAAATACGACTTTTTTAGTCGGATTTACGAGCGATATGCGGATTTATTGTAAAAATCTGCGAAAAAAAGCTGATTTGGAGGAAAAGATAGAAAAAGGGGATGGAAGTTTAACTCCATCCCCTTTCGTGAGATCTTGGTACAACCGGCCTACAGCCGGGCTGATATTATCGACGAATCACAACCGGAGCTGCTACTCTCTTGGAGCCGCAGGAGACAATTACCCTGTACGCGCCATCGGCAAGTCCGTTCGAGGGGAACTGAATGGTGTGAGTGGCCGTACCGTTGCTGCCCAAACCTTGAGTGGAGTGCGCGCTATACACAACGCGGCCCAGTGTGTTAATCACGCTGAGTTCCACGGGCAGTGCATACTGTGTTTGCACTTCAATCAATGCCATGTCGGAAACGGGGTTCGGCGACAGGCGAGAAATACGAAGCATTCCTTCGCTGTCTACCCATTCGTCCACCGATGTGCTGATATCCAGCACGGCAGCTGCCGATGTATCGGAGCCGCAATCGCCGCTAACTATACAACGATACTGACCCTTGTCCTGATTCTGAGCAAAAAACTCATACACAGATGCTGTGGCACCGGGGATGCTGTTGCCGTCGCGCTGCCAACGGTAGCTCAGATTCTTGCCATCAGCTACAACTTCGAAGCGAGCAGACTGACCGGCATTCACTGTTACGTTAGCGGGTTCTTTTGTGATTGTTGCACCGCGAGAAACTTTCACCATAATTGCCGGTGATGTTTTGGGCGGAGCGCATGTACCGGTGACAACACAATCGAAAGCTGCAGAATCGGCAGATGTGGCATTGGTAATAGTGTAGGACATAGAAGTGGCACCGGCAATTGCCTGACCGCCACGGCGCCATTGGTAACTAAGATTGTCTCCCGTTGCCACAACCGAAACCGTGGTTGATTCACCTGCACAAATTGTTGTGTCGCCTGCTGTAGAGCTAACCCCGGGGGCTGCGAGTACCGTAAACTCTCCGGGATTCATAACACTATACATTGTAAGCTGATTGATCAAACGAATGCGGTATTTAGATCCGCCGGGCAGAGTTACCGGCAGGGTCCAGTTCGAACTGGTACCGGTTACATCTTTCTTGATGAAATTCCATGTTAGACCGCCATCACCGGAGTATTCTATAGTGTACTTGTCGCTCACCTCGGGGTTGGAAGCAAACCAACTAATGGCAACGGGCTGGCCGGCACATTTCTTCTCGCCCGCAGGTGGTGTAGAAATAGCGACACTGGAGAAGGTAAACTTCGCCAGCCATCCTTCGGAAGGACCGGTTGCGGTTTTGCCGGCGGCGCTGTCGGTTACGGCCATTGTGGTGCCGGACACTATACCGCCTACATATGCTTGCTGACCATCAATCACTTCCACGGTAAGCATGGAGTCCGTGCCTTTAGATCCAATGTACGTTGAGTACTTCGGGCTCATGTCTGCTGCAAGCTTTGTGAGGAATCCGTCGGTACCTGTCTGATAGTTTTTCTGGAAAGCATCGTCGGTAGAGGGGTAGTCGTTGGATGTGGTGCGACCGGCGATAAACAAGTTCGTTCCATCGTCTGTAGCCATGTCCAGAATACAATCATCGCCTGCGCCACCATGATATGCTGTCAGATTGAATGCCGTGCCTTTGGTATCAATACCTGCAAGCAGACATTCCTGTCCTGCCTTTTTTGTGGCTTGATAGCTCTTGATAAGATTCAAATTCGATGACGTTGTTCCGCCGCCGATGCGCACACCGCCTGCAGCGTCTACGAGAATTGTAGTGGCAAAGTCAACTCCGTTACCACCGAAGTAGGTGCTGTAATCAAGCTTGGTACCGCCATTGTTGAAACGAGCAAAGAACGCATCGCTGGCACCACCAATAGTTCTTTGGGGAGCAAGAATACGCGTGGTAGGGTTTGGCCAACCGGTAGTCTCCGTTGGGAACAGGGGCAAATTTCCGGACACGGTTTCGCCGGTGATAAATGCAACGTTATCGAGGGAATTCGTCATGCCTATTGCAGTACAGCGATCATTACCGTTGCCGCCGTAATAGGTTGCGTACTCAAGCGTGCCGCCCGTAGTACCAATTCGCGCCACAAAACCATCTGTGCCACCGAGACTGGTCTTGTATAACACACTCGAAGTGGTGGGCATGTTGTTGGAGTTTGTCACTCCGCAGATAAGCACTTGATTGGATGCGCTGATTCCAAGTGAATATGCACGATCGTCGCCGGCTGCACCACCAAAGTATGTAGAGTATTTGAGGTCTGTGCCGGCACTATTCATGCGGAATACAAAAGCGTCCACGCCTCCTTGTTGTGTCTGCTTGTACGATCCGGATTTTGTAGGAAAGTTCGCCGATGACGTTTCACCCGTTACGAAAATATCGTTGGTTCCGTCGTTACGCGCTAATGCAACATCCCAAGGTTTGTCGGTAGATGCACCGCCCACGTACGCAGCAAAGACCATTTTAGAAAGCTTGCTATCGAACTTTGCTACGAATGCATCTTCAGCACCCGATGCCGGAGAAACATACGCACCGGTGGTCTTCGGAAAGTTTGATGAGTTCGTGAAACCTACCACAATGAGTTCGCCGTTGGCGGGGTTACGCACAGAAGAAGTTACCTCGTCCATGTCATCGCCGCCTATGAACGTTGCATAGACGATGGGATCGATGATAAGAGCTCGGGAGCGATCATAACTTGCAACCGCGAAACGAACATTGTTTCCGTTCACTACGAAAGAGCAAGGAACCTGGCGCTTCACTCCCTGTACTTCCTGATACGCAAACAAGGCGCCATTACGAACATCACCGCAGGTGGTTTTAATAACCAATTCACCCGAAGCGTTGGTTGATACTGATTGCGCGCCGTCGATACTGAGTGAGATAACATCCGGAGATGCAAACGGAGCAACCACAAAATTGTATTGAGGTGCATGGTCTACCGTGGTCACCAAGGCGTCAACACCCGGATACACATTCTTCATCGTCACAGCTGTGAAGTGCGGAACTTGTTTTACCCATGCTTGATCGTTCGCGCCTTTCAAGTACGAGTAGCTGCCTTCTAATTGACCTTGAGGTTCGAAGGCCTGAGCTGAAGCACCGTTGAAGTGCACAGCAAACGCATGATGAGGGATCATCATTTCCGGAACCAACTCGTTTGTCAAGCTGCGAAACTTGGACGGCGAAGAAACCATTTTTCCTGTTGCGTATGCCTCGCCACGAACATCGAACACAAGGCCCGTGCGCGTGATCCACGTTGACAGGTTTCCATTCTTGGTCACGTAGGAGAAATCATTTCCCCATTGACCGTTGTTTTGAATAAAGCCACTGCTCTTGAGTAATTCCGGCGCGCCCGCGCGAGCTTGCATTGATGCAAACACGCCTACAAAGAGCATCGGAAGTAAAGAGCACAAAAAGCGATTTTGATGCTTCATAAGAACTAAAAATTTGAATAATAGAAAATTGATTTTACGATATGGAAACGGGCATCATGGGCCGGTTTATCTCTACGTTTTTACAATTGTTTAGATGTTCATCCCCTTCGAACTAGCCTGAATGACGTCTGAAACGACGTTTAAGTGCTTACCTTCTTCACACGAAACACCGTACGAAGACCACTTATTTGATAACGATCTCAAGCACAAACACAGTACTTGGTCTGTGGCAAAAAGCTGTACTTATTTGATTGGATGAAACTATGCATCTCTGAGCAGTCAGCCACTTAATTTTTGTTCACTCAAAAGAGTACAAATCGTCATTTTTTGAACAAAAAAGGCGAATCAAGCTATTCACTTCTACAGCGTGCGCATACCGTCCGAAACCATGAGGCAGGATATGGGGAGGGCGGCTCTCATTTGTAAGCGTCAACGGCCCGTACCGGCTGCTTCGGTGATGGACCTGAGTGTTTGATGGGGTAACACGGACCGAAGGTATGCGAGTATGTGTTCTCTCTTTGATGGATCGAGAGCGTTGGCCTTGATAAGGCACACAGATGCTTCGGTAAAATCTCCAAGCATCGCATGAGTGCGCGCCAATGCCACGTACGCGTCAATCCATTGAGGAGCATGACGCAGTGCATACCGAAACGCGTCCAGGGCATCGAAGGTGCGGGCAGAGTCAAGCAGGGCCATTCCGAAATCGTACCAGCACTCAGCATCGTTATCCCGAAGTTCCAGCGAGGTCTTGAAGCAGAGGAGTGCTTCGCTTCTGCGACCGCACTGTACTAAGGCATCGGCCTTGGCATACCAGATATCTGCCCTATCGGATTTCAGCGCAAGCGCTGCATTGTAGTCTTCCAGTGCTTTTGAATACTTGGACAATGCATCGTAACACGTGCCGCGACCGAAGTACGACTCGAAATGCTGAGGATCGATAAGCAGAGCTTTAGAAAATGCTTCTATGGCATCAGCGTACTTAGCACTCTCCTCCAACGCACTTGCCATATTGTGCCACGTAGGAACATCGGCGATATCGTAGCGCAAGGCCTCGCGATAACTCTCCACAGCGTCAGACATTTTACCCAGCTGCACCAGAGTATTCCCGCGATTATACCAAGCTGAGGCAAAATCGGATTTGATTGCTATGGTCATGTCGTAACTCTGCAGCGCATCCGTGTGCCTTCCCTGGCGCCCAAGTACTACAGACCTATTGAACCAGGCATTGAAGTCGTATGGATCCCGGTCGATGCAGCGATCGTATGCACGAATTGCGGCCGCATATTCATGGGTTGCATCGTAGCAATATCCAAGTTCGAACAGTGCCTCTTTACCAAGTCTCTCCGAGTCTGCCACATATTCAAACAAGGTAATTGCGTCGCGATACCATCCGCGATGCTCGCACATTACCGCTTTGTTATATAACGCTTCTTCGTTTCCGGGATCTACGGTCAGAGCTTGTTCAAAGGCTTGCAACGCCTCTTCAACGTGACCTGCCTGGTCTAGGCACACTGCGTAGTTCACCAGCACATCGGCGTCGAGGGGTTGCAAAGAAAGCGCTTTGCGATAGCACTCAAGAGCGTCGCTTGTGCGATGCAATCCGGCGAGTGCGATTCCTTTTTTGTGCCAGGCTTCATGGCTGTATGGCAGGCTGTCGGTGAGCATTGATGCGAACGCCAGAGCATCGTCATACCGCTGATTGTCTAAACAGTAACGTACAAGAGTTTCAAGAGACTCGGTTCCAAGTGCGTCACGCACCTGATCCGTTTGTCCTCGGCGCAAGGCATCACGGTACTTTCGTACCGATTCGTCCATGTTTCCCAAGTTCCCTCTCAGGCCCTCGCCCCCATCCTCGTTGTCCTCAAACATAGTCCTGTTTGCAATGGTTGTTAGTTACTCCATTAAGTCCCGGGCACGTCGTATCACTCCAACGTCCGATATCAATGCATATCTGAATATACATCTCCACTCTGCACGTGCACATACGTAGTCATACTGACCCAAAAAAATGTTTTCCACAACACGCGACGTGCAGTAACATGCTAGATTCACGTCCCACTCTAATGCACAGGATTGCACAACACTTGACTTGAAAAGACAAAAAAAAAAGCCCCTGCACAAATCTGTGTAGGGGCTTTCATATTGAGCCACTTGTCGGACTCGAACCAACGACCTGCTGATTACAAATCAGCTGCTCTACCAGCTGAGCTAAAGTGGCGTTCACGATGGTTTGGTTGAGACGAGAGTCTGCGAACCGCTGCCACAGCGAGCCGCAAAAATACACGTCGGTACCATTGCGCGCAAACGTTCGGAAAAAATACTGCCAAGAGCTCAAGAATTCCGCTACGATGCTCCGGAATCAAAAAGCTCCGGGAACAAAAACTCTTCGATCATCTCGCACCATATATGCCCCGTCATAATGTGGCACTCCTGAATGTGAGCAGTAACGGCCGACGGTATTACCACCGAGGCAGTACATTGATCTTTTAACACTCCTCCGCTTCCGCCCAACAATCCTACCACCGGCATGTCTATACTCAGCGCCTTTTCCACCGCGCGAACCACGTTCTTGGACGTGCCGCTGGTGCTGATGGCTACCAGCACATCGCCCGGCTGCCCAAAGGCCTCTACCGCACGGGCAAAGACGTTTTCGTACCCGTAGTCGTTTCCGCCGGCCGTCATTAGCGATGGATCTACAGCCAGCGACATAGCCGGGAGCGCTCTTCGCTCCACGCCGCCACGAAATCGAATCACAAGTTCTGCCGCTATGTGCTGAGCATCGGCAGCCGAACCGCCGTTGCCGCACAAAAGGATTTTGTTACCGGCCTTCAAAGCGGAACATAGAATGTTTCCGGTGGTTTCTATCTGCGGTACGCAGTGCTGAAGTACCTGCTGCTTTACCTGCAATGAGCGCTCGATAACAGCAGCAATTCGATTTTGAGAGAACATAGGCGTAAGCACGTTAGTAATTGCGGCAAACTTAGAAAATCCCTGCCCTCTATCTTTGTACAACTTTCCTTTAGGACCTCATGGCTCTTACCTATCTCGGCACTATTACCAAACCTCATGGCATTCACGGTGAGTGCTTCGTGACGGACGTGGATATTGTTCCCACGCTTTCAGCCGGCACGAAGGTGCATCTGGGATTCAGTGCCGGGTATGGCACGCCGGCCGTGCTCGAGAGCATACAACCGTATCGCAACGGGGCGTTGTTACGATTGCGAGGTGTAAACACCGTAGAACACGTTGAAGCACTGCGGGAACAGGGCGTGTTTGTGGAGGAGTCGCTCATAGCGGGCCACGAGAAAGAACTGTTGAGCGCATCGTTGACAGGTGCACAAGTTATAATGGAAGCCACCGGCCGCACGCTGGGCGTTGTTCGCGAAGTATGGTCTGCGCCGGCACAGCGCATGCTTGTGATAGATCATGCCGATGGCTACGAGATAATGATTCCGGTGGTGCCGAGCATTGTTCTGAAGGTAACGAGCAATCCACACTGCGTGAACGTCAATCCACCCGAAGGCTTACTTGATATGAACGCGCCGGGAAGTAATTCAAGTACTACCGTAGGCAATTCCGAAGAATAGCAAAGAAAGAATTCCACGTGTGCCGGCGCAACGGCACCGCCATGATCGCTTTTCTCATGCAGACTTTACCCACATCGCACTTCAACCATGCACGTCAGTCTTCGGACTCCGCATTGCTGCTGGCTATAGAGACCAGCGGTACAGCCTGCAGCGTCGCTTTGTCAAAGGGTTCCGAGGTTATGGCAACGGTAACATTCCGTGTTCCCCACATTCACGACCGCATGCTCGCAACGATGGTGGAACGTCTGATGGCTGATCATGCATTACAGTGGGAACAGATACATGCGGTAGCGGTATCGGCCGGGCCCGGCTCGTTTACAGGCTTGCGTATTGGAGTGTCGTTTGCAAAAGCGCTATGTGTAACGAATCAGCCGGCGCTGATCGGCGTTCCTACGCTGCAGGCTCTTGCACTGGAAGCAAGCGCGCGCATCATCTCCGGGGGTAAAGTCGGGACTACTGCCGGGGTAATTTCGCGCATTGTAGTCGCTTACCCTTCGCAGCGTGGACAATTCTATGCTCAACAATTCGACTCTAGTGGCGAAGCTACAGGTGCTCCTCTGCTCGTGGCAAGCGCTGATTTTCCGTCATTACTTGATAGCTCTACACTGCTTTGCAGCCCTGCTCCAATTGCTGAAGCTTCAGCGCATGCTTTATGTGCAGTTATCCCGCTAAGCGCAGATTTTCTTATACCCATTGCCCTGCGCGCCATTGAGCTTGGGGCGTATGTTCACAGTGCGGAGTTTCATCCGCTCTACGTACAAGACTTTGTGCCAAAAATCTCTCCACCGGGCGAATGAGAGTCCAACCGGCCTGCATGAACAAAGTGAGGCGGAAGATGGGGTGGTTATGGAAATGACTATGGAATTGATTTGCAATGCAATTCTCAAGTTTTGATTGTGTGCTAAGCTATTACAAGCGTAGATTCAAGTATTCTGTCAGTACGATCAGCGGTTACTTTTTAATGTTCTTCCTATGAGTATCACGTTACCTTCGATTCTTCTCTTTGGCGACCCTGCAACTGTAGCGGAAACCGCGCGCAGGCTGGAAGCTAAAGGATTGAACTTCTCTATAATCAATTCTACCGATGAGTTCACCGAAGAACTGCTCGCCGACGACCTCATTGCCGAGGCGTTCCAAGAGGTATTCGATACTGCCGCCGGCAACGAGGATCAGGATGTAAACGAGTATTATGATGAATTCGCCGAGCATGTGATTCCGGGTATTGGCGATTTGGGAGACGACGCTTCCTATAGCGTTATCATCGATTGCTCTATCAAGCCCGCCGCTCAAAAAGCGATGGTACTTTCCGAGCTTGCGGAGCTATACCCCTCAGCAATTATCATAAGCTCTACCATTGTGTGTACCGCAACGGCAATTAATGCTCTTCTGCCTTTGGCTTCTCAGGTAGTTGGTGCACCACTGATGCCCGGCTTTAGTGCGTCGAGTGTTATAGAGCTTGCCCCTTCACTTCGAACACGCGAGCTGACTCACGGCAAAGCAAAGAAGTTTTTCGAGGAGCTTGGTTTCTCGGTAGAGTTTGTGGAAGATCGGGTGGCAATGGTTTTTCCGCGCATGATTGCAATGCTGATCAATGAAGCAGCGTTTGCCGTGATGGAAAAAGTGGCAGAACCGGCCGATATTGACACCGCAATGAAATTAGGTGTTAATTATCCTCAAGGCTTGCTGAGTTGGGCCGATACTATAGGCATAGATGTCGTGGTTGCCATACTCGATGCTTTGCATAACGAGTATCGGGAGCCGCGCTATCGCTGTTGTGCACTGTTACGGCAGTATGTTCGAGCCGGTTGGTTGGGAAAACGTACGGGACGGGGATTCTTCCAGTATCTACCCAGAAACTGAGATGCAAGTTGTTTTGCAGCCTATACATGTAATAATCGACTCTGATGCTTTACAGAGTTTTTCGGATAGAAACATGTTTACGCAGACTGCTCTTCCTGCTCTATGCCAAAAACTGGGATTTCGGCTGCATGTATTAATCGGCCAAGATCCCGGATATTTGGTACATGATTATCCGGCCTCGAGCCATTCGCCGCGAACAGCTCTTTTGAAAAACGAATCATGCTCCTGCGAGCGCAGTGCGTGCATCAGGGACGCGGTGTTGTCGAGTATAGAAACCGACGCTTATGTAATGGCAATTATATCGGCACAAAGCAGCGTCTGCCTTGCATCGTATGCCGACCGTATATTTGCCACCGGCTCTGCTCGCAACGCCTGTGAGGAGAAACAATATCCGCATCATCCGGTAAATCAGTGGAATGATGTAGAGAAAGTTCTGAGAACCTTTGTTTCCGCAGACCGCTTTACGCCTCGGCGTCAGGCGCGGCTGTTACGCATGGATGCATTTAAGTCCGAATAGGAGAGGAATACGAGAATGAGACTTCTAAAACCGGCAGTCGTTGTATGTACACTCTTGGTAATGCTTGCGCTGCGTGCACAGGTATACGCTCAGGGATCGTGCACGATTACGGATATCAACTTAGACGGTAAAAATGTACCGGCAGATTGTTGGTCGGCCGTGGCCGTCGATCCCCAGTCCGTTCTGCGCGTATCGTATAATCTTAAATCCTCCTCCGACTCCTCCCCTTTCCGCTATGTGTTACGCCTTCGATCCGGTGATCAGGAAAGCACTATAACCAACGACATGTCTTCTACTTCAAAGACCTACTCCGGACTTCCTCGGGGTTTTTACGCATTTGAAGTGGGGGCTCAGGGATTGGATTCAACCTGGACCTCTTCTGTGGCCACGCTGGATTTTGTATCCGATAAAAATCAAGCGAAGCTTTTTAAAAAGATGATCGAGATGGCGCAAGCACCGCCTGCAACGGAGAGTTCGTCGGTACCCGTTTTGGTATACATTCTCTCTGCATTACTGGCAGCGGCCTTGATAGCCATTGTGGTCCTTGCCCGAAAATCTGCCGTGAAGAAACCCACAGCTATAGAGCAAATTTTGGCTAAGCCCCCCGTTACCGAAGAGGAAAAACGGGCCGAGGATGAACGCCGTGAACAGCAAGCACGCGAAGCAAAAGTTCTACAAATGCTCAAAGAGGAAGTGGTTCATGTGCGCAAAGAGAACGACCAGCTTCAGAGCATGGTGCAAGATTTATCGCGTAAGACTCAGGAGCTGAATAGTCAGAACAAAGAACTCGAAGTACAGGTAGATAGAGTTTCCAAAGTGAAGTCGGAACTTGAGTCCTTGCAACAGCAAAAAGACGACGTGTTTGCTGTGATTGTACACGACATCAAAAACCCGGCATCTCTAATCAAGAACCTTGTTGATTTGTTACGCAGTTACGACCTCAATTCGAATGAAACGCACGAGGTGCTACAGGATATTGTAGACACTACCACGCGCATTGTGTCGATGTCTCAAGAGCTTTCGCGAGTAATGGCGATGGACCAGGTAGAGATTCAGGTATCACGCCATGATGTGGATGTGTGTTCATTGGTGCAATCGGTAACCAGACGCAACAATGCTGCTGCGCAAAAGAAGGGCATACATATAGAGTGCGCTGTACCTGCTACCGCAGTGCATAGCGAGCTGGACAACGAGAAAATCGAGGAAGTAGTAGACAATCTGCTCAGCAATGCCATCAAGTTTTCGCTACCGGGTACCACGGTAACCATTAGCGTGCAAACAGGACCGGACTTCTTCAGTATTGATGTGACGGATCAAGGTATAGGCATGAGCAAGGAAGATATTCAGAACGCTTTCCAACGTGGCGTGCGTCTGAGCGCCCGCCCCACTGCAGACGAGCCAAGCAGTGGATTGGGATTATGGATTGTGAAGCGCCTGGTGGAAGCGCACGATGGTTCCGTTACCGTTCAAAGCGAAGTTGGAATAGGAACAACCTTTACCGTGATGCTACCCTACGGCAATCCTTCTGCTAAGATGGCATCGTAAACACTCGTCCGTCTGCGAGGGCAGGATCTTCACATGGCAGGTTCGTCACTCAGTCTGCCGATGCGGATTAGAGCACAGCAGTCGCATTCGTTATTCAAAAAGGTGCTCTCGTCGCGCTACAGCCAACGTATGGAATTCCTTCAACAGCTTTTAGAGCAGCGCCGCGGACTTGCCACTCGAATCATCGTTGCCCAAACACTTTTCCTGGCGCTCATATGGTTTGGCACGGTAGATTTTACCGGCGTTTATGCCGGTGCCGATCTTGCCCAATACAAGCGAATGGCAGCTGCTGCACCGAGCTTTGATCCATCAATACCAGCTCCTTTTGCCTATCGCATAGCCGTACCGTTTGTGGTTGGTGTGTTGTTTCCTCAGAACAATGTACCCGGATTTCAACTGCTTCATCTGGTGCTGGTGCTTGCACTTGCCATCCAGTTTTTTAGAGTGCTACGCCAATACGGAGCGAACGAATCTTATGCGCTTGTGGCTGTGACCCTGGTAGTTTGGAATCCGTACTTGGGCGGTTTTCTGATGTTTAATCCGTTTCAGGCAGGCGACACCCTTGCGTATTTGTTACTGCTGGTAGCATTGGAAGCATACCGCAAGCGTTCCGCATTGTTCTTTGGAATTGCATTGATTCTTGCGGCAACTGTTCGCGAGACTCCACTTCTTATTGTCCCCGCAGCTGCTTTTGCCTTGCGCAAGGATACCCGCATGATGCTGCGGTTCATGATTGCCGCGCTTCCTGCTATAGCGGTGTTTGTTATGATTCGGATGTTGATCCCTTCGTCGAATCCGCAGTGGAGTATTCTCTCCACACTTGCCGACTATGCGCCCGATGCAATCTCGCCGGAGCGTTGGGGTAGAATGCTTATCAATACCTGCGCGCCACTCTCGCTACTCGTGATGACCATCATCCGCAAGAATTGGAAAGATCTGGGTTCGTACCCTGCAGAACTGTCATTGATGGTTGCTCTCACTGCAGCTTCGTTCACAGGAGGGGATGTGGAACGTTTGCTAAGCCCGGTACTTTTACTACTGCTTATTGTGCTTCGTCCTTATGTGGAAACGTATCTAAAAAACGCACGTTTCAATCTTGCATTGGCAATTGCAGTACCGGTGTGTGCGAATCACTTTATCTACGCGCGACATGGGTCGTTTCTGCCGAACACCGCGTATTACGCCCTTTCTCTTGCAAGTTCAATGCTCGTTGCGTGGACCGCATATCGGGCAACGTCATCCGGCTCTGAAACTGCCCTCCATCCCTGATCTGCAGTCCCATCTGCTACAATGAACTTTACATCGAGGTTATACATCGAGGTTATACATCGTGGGCATGCATCGAAGCTATGCGTTGAGGTTATGCATCTGCCTGTTTCTTTTTTCTGCGAGCAGGAGACAGAAGTGATGCGATGGTTGATATTCCCAGAACACTAACCACTACAAGCAAGGAAACTCCCGTCGAGATGTGCACCCACTCGGCCAGCACCATCTTCGATCCTATAAACATCAACACAACGGAAAGACCGTATTTCAAGTACTGTAACAAGTTCAGAAGTCCGGCAAGCGCGAAAAACAATGAGCGCAAACCCAGAATGGCAAAAGCGTTCGAGGTGTACACAATAAACGGATCTCTTGAGATGGCCAGAATAGCCGGTATGGAATCGATAGCAAAAACCAAATCAGTGATTTCCACGACGAGCACAACAATGAACAGCGGTGTGGCAAACCAACGTTTATCGATACGCACAAAAAACTTATCCTCGTGGGTTTCATGCGTCACCGGGAAGAACTTCTTGAACAATCGCACAACAGGATTGCTTTCCGGATGTATTTCCTTCTCCCCTTCCAAGCCCATGCGGAACCCGGTAATAACCAAGAATCCGCCAAACACGTACATGATCCAGCTGAATTGATTGATAAGCGACACGCCGGCTACGATAAGAAGTATGCGGAAAATCAACGCGCCTATGATTCCCCAAAAGAGCACCTTGTGCTGATACTCGTCCTTCACCCGGAAATACTCAAATATGAGTATGATCACGAAGAGGTTGTCTACACTGAGCGATTGCTCAATGATGTAGCCGGTGAGAAACTCCAAGGCTTTACTCTGCGCGTTGGCATCCATGCCCATTTGCCAATAAATACCCACCATAAACAACCCTGCAAGGGCCATCCAGGCGAAGGTCCAGCCCAGAGACTCACGAATTGTTACCTTATGACTCTTCTTGTTGAATACAGCAAGATCCAGCCACAGCATAACCGTGATAAACAAACCAAAAGCAACCCACATCCACAACGGTTCGGGACCCATAATTTTTTTGAATAGTATAACTACTGCGAATATACGCCCATGCGCAGGCTGTGCCAATGCTTGGTGTAGCCCAACGAGCAGTAAACAAAAAGTGTGACGCCAAAGGGCTATTTTGCCGCGCGTACATACCGTATGCAAAACTGTGCACTCATTTTTTTGTTTGCTGCCTGATGATAGTCATGAAGTTCGGTGGAACATCGGTTCGAACCGCATCGGCGATGCGCAGTGCATCGGCGTGCGTGCAAGCCCACCTGGACAAACATCCTCTTGTGGTGCTCTCCGCCTGTGGCGGCATGACGAACGAGCTTCTGGCCTTGGCGCGTGCCGCCGGACAAGCTGATTCAGCCGGTATAGATCGTCATCTGCACCAAATTCGCGAACATCATCGTGAGCTTTGCCTGGAGCTTTTTGTTGGAGCTGAGTTACGAACAACAGCCCTTGATCACGTTGATTCTTTAGTAAACGAACTACATGAATACGTACAGGGCATGGCAATACTCTGTGAGTGTACCCCCCAAAGCATGGATACGGTGGCATCCTTTGGTGAGCGATTGTCGTCGGCTGTGTTTGTTTTGCATCTACAGGAGTGTTCGGTACCAAGCGTGCCGGTTGATGCAACGCACTTCATGAAAACCTCCGACAACTACACCGGCGCTGAAGTAAACATGAGCCGCACGCGTGAGTGCGCGCGCCGTGATCTCTTGCCACACATTACCAATGGCCGAGTAATAGTAACGCAAGGTTTTCTGGGCCTAGGCGAAAGCGGGAATCGAACAACGCTTGGTCGTGGGGGCTCTGATGTATCAGCAGCTATTATCGGTGCTGTGCTCGAGGCCGATGAGATACAAATTTGGACTGACGTAAACGGTGTGATGTCTGCCGACCCGCACATAGTACCCGATGCACGTACACTCGCAGAGATTACCTTCAGTGAGTTACGTGACTTATCGTGGTACGGAGCAAAGGTCGTTCATCCGGACACCATAAAGCCGGCTATAGATGCAGGCGTTCCCGTGACAATTCGCAACACCTTCGATCCCGACAATACGGGCACGGTGGCCATTCCTGATAACGAAGCTCTACCGGCGCACATTCGTGCTGTGAGTGTTCGCAGGGCTTGCACACGTGTAGTGCTTAGGGTATCAGTGAACTCGTCCGGCCATGAGTGTTACAAGCGTTTGCTCGACTGTGCTGCCGAGCATTCGTGCCAGGTAGTACTTGGAACACTCACCGATACCGAAGCGATGATAGTCGTGCCTTCTGATCATGCTCACGCCTTTAGCAGTTTTGCCGAGTGCACTCCTGCAGATGTGATTTGCGTATGCGGTCCGAACCTGCGCGCATCGGATATACTGACTCCCGTGACAAAAGTTTTGCTCGAGTATTCACCGTATGCGGTTGTGCTGGGCGCAGGATCTGCCGCGTCCTGTGCAGTGGTATCTCCGGAACACTCAACGGAGCTGGTGCGCGCCTTGCATGATTGTACTAAATCGTGAACTGTTGAACGATTCGATCTACTACATCAGATTTTTACCCCTATGATTTCACCAACATTTGCACGTATGAGTTCGATATACAGCCGCATTGGAGCTTTATTCCTTTTGTTCTCTCTAACGGTATTGTTGTGCAGTGTTGAACCCTGTGCTGCTCAGCCGGGTTGGAAAAATGTACTCCGCGTTCCCTCGTATGGTTTAGGTTGGAATCCAAAAAATCCTCGAACAATGTATGTGGGTGGCCAGGCAATGGAATTTTATCGTTCATTCGATGGCGGAAACACCTGGGACACAACGAATATTAATCCGGACATCTCTCCCGGAGCCGAACTGCTGAATGTTGTAGTTCATCCTGTGGACACCGCTGTTGTAATTGTGGGAGGTTCCAGGGCCGGAAGCATCTGGCGATCCACCGATTGTGGCAAAACCTGGGACAAAGCTCTAAGCCGTCTTTGGTCGTTGGCCTTCTTGGGTGAGTCCATCATCATCGACAGAACGAATTCCGACATACTTTATGCATCAGATTTCAACTCGGGTACTATCTATAGAAGCATCAATCGTGGAGCTACATGGGATTCCCTATCAAGAATGCCAATCGAAACTGCGGCTACTCCTCCCTATCAACAACTTCCCTGTAGCATCACTCAACGATCGGATTCCACCAACATTCTTTTTGCCGGGTGTTTGCGCTCCAGTATCATGCGTTCAGACGACACCGGCCGCACCTGGCGAAAAATCACCAAGCTGCGCTCGTCTGCTTTGGACGAGCCGGAGATTCCCCAGATTCACTTCTCGCGATCCAGCCCAATGGTTGGCTATGCAGTCACCAGCTATTTTTTGTATGGAGCACGTCCGAATGGTGGATTGTTTAAAACCACGGATGGAGGAGCTACGTGGAGAGAGTCTCGCTTCAGAGATTCAGGATTCTGGTCTATGGACTCCCGTCCACTTCCCTCCGGCAAAGGCGACGAGCTGGTTGTGGGCGGATTCACTGAGTACTTTGACGGCGATTCACTGATTCCCGGTTCCGGCAATGTACTTCGATCGCTGGATAATGGAGATACATGGTGGAATTACAAAGACCGTATACCGTATGAAGGCGGTCCTAACCATAGCGTGATCACTCTGCGATTTGTGGGCAACAGTTACCAATCGCAGCGCCTAGTAGCTGCCACTGTAGGCGGAACCTGTATCCTTGAGCCCGACGGTCTGGCCGGAGTACCGGCCTCATTCACTGCACAAGACCACCATTTGCAGCTTCGAACCGTTGGCGATGCTCTTCACATAGAAGACCGCTACCCTTCAGCATCCGAACCACGCATCTGTATTGTGGACATTCTTGGCCGGACTCTGTTTTCAGCCACAATGACGGCCTGGAACGGAAGCTCTACCATTACCATACCCGTTTCCGCAATGCAATCAGGGCTTTGTTTTGCCGTGGTTAGCCGCTTAGACGGCAGTACCTCGGTGGCCCGCATCCACCTTCAACCCTAAGCCCGGAACAGCTCAGGGAAACGTGGCCCGCGCTGTGGCGCGAAAAAAAATGGCACTATAGTTGCTGTTTCTTCTGCCAAATCACCTTTTAACCTACCGTCTCGAAAGAGAATTGGCAGGATCATGCATGGATGCAGGAGAGAGTTATGAAGGAAAATATCATTGCCAATTTACCGGATATTCACAAGAATGCGGATGTTATCGATTGGGGATTCTCGAAGCGAGACCCGGAAATCGAACCTACGTCCGAATTGATTCATCAGTCTGATGTTTTCAGCGGAATCACGCATTCCTTCCCTGCTAACTTCCGCGTGCAGCAAAAACTGGAATTCGGCATAGCGCTGTTTCACAATGCAGGAGACATACTGTGTGCTACTCCTGTGGCGCGCCAGCTCAAGCATGATAATCCCCATTGCCACATCACGTGGTACACAGCCAAAAAGTTCGCCTTTACTATTGAGCACAATCCCTACATCGACGAAGTGGTGCTGCTCGACGGCGATCCCGTGGCACTGGACGAAAAAATACCCGAGCTAAAAAAGGAACGGGCGTGGACGAAGTTCTACACTCCCGCTCCGTATATGAATTATACTGGCGCACAGGGCGCTACATTAGCAGAGCTCACAAAATCATCTACCGGCCTTCAGTGGACAGTACCCTTCCAGCCGGTAATGTGCTTGACAGACCAGGAAGTTACCGAAGCTCGGGCGTACATGAATTCCTTACCGCAGGGTCTGAAGATATTGGTGGAAACGGAATTCTCGTCTGATCAATCTCCGTGGGATGTGGCGTACGAATCCATGATGATCGAGCGATTACGTTCGCTGAATCCGATTTTCATTTTTACAGCCAAGAACAAACCCAAAAATCTTGATGCTCACAAGTCATCGTACGAACATGTGTTCTGGTGCGATCTACCCTTCCGCCACAATGCCGAGTTGTACAATCTTTGCGATGCATTTGTAGGAGTTTCATCGGGTATATCGTGTTTATCGTTGAGCACCTGGTGCCGCAATGATGTGCCTAGTGTAGAGGTTGTGTATGGAGCGCATTGGTCCACATTCCCGCACAAGCAACATCAGATTCGTAAGATCTGTTTGGATGCCGTGAAGTTTGATTTGTCATTGAACTGGCTGGAACTCCTTCTTAGCAATCACCCGGATGCACAAAAAACCTCCGACGCTACCTACAGCGACATTTTTATCTCGAAGCGAGAGGGCAAATTCGAATATGCCTCGGCCGAGTCCCTGCCGGTGGAGTACGGGCGCGAAAACCGCATTCACTCTTTGCTTTCGTTTCTTCAGGAACGAGATGAGTTTGTGTTTGTGTTTGGCGGTATAGGTGACGCATTAATTTCATTGTCTAAACCACTGGACGATGGCATTCCCTTCAATGTGATTTCCTGTATGAACTCACCGGAATCTGCAAAGAGTTTACTGCAGATGTTCCCTCTGATCAAGAACGTTGTGCTGATGCCGCCTCCACCGGATTACTCCACAGGACTGGTGCTACGGCATATAATGACACAACATCCCAAGTGTATTTCCAGTGGCATCACCCCCTCGGGCGTGGAGAACGAAACATGGAAGCCCGGGCTGGATATCACGTCCATGCGCGGTGTGTCTTTGTACCCGAACTGGGTGGCAGATACTCCGGCCAAGACGCTAACGAAAATGCAAGTGGTGCTTGCGCCCCGTGGAAGCGTGTATGGTCGATTCCGCAGCAACCGTAATACCATTCATCCCCGCTACTGGAAGCCACTGCTGGAATGTCTGGAGAAATGGAACATCACTCCCGTCGTTATTGGAACGCCGAATGAAGCTACGCTGTATCCGCTAAGTGCGGCATGTATAGATATGCGTTCGTTCAATCTGAGCGAGCAAATGGAGTTAATTCGCGGCGCTTCGTGTGTGATTGCCACAGACTCATGGCACAAAACATTTTCCGCGATGGCGCATGTTCCCACTGTAGTGTTCGAGTCTATAACCGGTCACGATCTTGACATGTGGGTTGACGATTCCACCTTTGCATTTATCAAACCTTGGCAAGAGATACTCCACGTTAAAACCTTCGCCGAGGCTATTCATTACATTGCAAAAATTCTTGACCTTCCGGAGCACACTGTACAGAGCACCGTGCAGAATGTGAAAGAGCGTCGACGCGCCAAAACTCTGCCGCCTTTAAGCATGTGGGACCACGTGTTTACGCAACGCGCATACGATACAGCTACCGATGTGTTGATTCGCTGTGACAACGTGCGCAGACGCGCACTATACGCAACAAACATCGTCCATACCCTAAAACAACGATATCCTCACATCCGTATCACCATATCAACGGCAAAGGAGCATACAGAGATATTCCGCTATCATCCCGATGTGGCTCAGGTAGTGGAGCGCAATAGCGCAGAGGAGTTCATGGTGGAATCCGTGGCCGACGAAATGGTGGAGTATGCTCACATCATCGAGCTTATAAAAGAGCATGGCAGCACGGCTCACATCATGGATGTAATGGCAGGTATAGCCGGGTTAGATCAAACCGATAGAAGTCTTACGTACGTTGTTGCTCCGCACGAAAAGAAAGAAGCTGCCGAGATAATGCACCGTCACTTTGGCAACGAAAGAACTTTGCGTATAGGCTTGCATGGTATGGTGCCGCTGGACATGCGCCGGAGCTACACACACCTTGGAATGCTGTGCTCCTTGGTGCATCAAGTGAATCCCAATATCCAGTTCATTCACTTCGGTGAGTTGCCGTCGGCAGCTCTACCGGAATCGGTATTGGATTGTGTGGGTCTTGGAATACCTATTCGCACGCAGTTCGCAATGATTGAAGAATGCGACATCATGATAAGTGTCGACACCGAGTTTTACTCCATCGCAACGAATCTGTTTCACAAGCCAACGATACTCATAGCCGGACCAACTGATCAGCGCCTAATTGGCGACGAACACGCTACAAATCAACGAGTAGTTCGTAACACATCAGAGGGGTGCTATGCGTGTTATGATTCCTGCAAAACTCATTGCATTGGAAGAATCCACCCTGCGATAGTCGTTCAAGAATTGGCGTTTCTTCTGGATCCGAGCACGCAGAATTCCTGATGTTCGGGCCGGAGTCTATTCGCGAAGAACTATACCATTGGGGTTGCGTCCCACAAGCACCGTACGCACTACGGTATGGGTCGCTACATCGATCAGCGATACCGTGTGTGCACCTTGATTGGTACAGTACACCTTAGTACCGGCTGCATTCTGTGCCAATGCATGTGCTTGCTCTCCGGTGGAAAACTCGCCACCTTTGGTCCATTTGGATCCAACAAGGGTGTACCACACCACACATCCGTTTGTCGCATCACTGATCCATAACTCTCCGGTAGGCGTTACAAGGGCGTAGGCAGGCATAAAGCCGCAATCAATGGTGCTTAACACCCGCGAAGTAGCCACATCAATCTCTGTTACCGATCTGCTTGTCTCGTTATCAACGTACATGCGTCCGTTCAATCCCGGCCATGCTCCCACCGGCGTGGTACCTACGGTGATGGTATCCGTAACTGCGTACGAGTTCGGATCAATAACATTCACTGTTCCACCCGCAGTATTCGTGGCAAATACGCGCGCGCCGTCGGCCGATGCAGAAACCTCGGACAATCCCGCGCCTACGATGATCCGCGCTTTTTCGCTCCAGTCTGTAGTTGAAACCACACGTACTGTGCTTCGTACCGAATCTGCTTCTCCAAACCACAATTCGCTTCCGGAGCGCATGAACAGGGCGTTGTGCGGCATACCGCTACACGCTATCTCCTTTTGAACTTGTCCGGTGACGGCATCCAGAATCATTACTTTTAAACCGTCTACACTTCCGCTTCCGTGCTCATGCCCACCGCTCAGGTCCATCCCCGTAATAGCAACGGCAAGTCGTTTGTGGATGGAGTCGAAGGCGATGTGATGCGGATATGCAGCGCCGTGTAGCGCGATGGTCTCGGCAATGGTATTATCCGAAAGGCGCAATACCGAAATAGTATTGCTATAACCATTCACAATGTATGCTGCCGGATAGGTCACGTTCGCGGATTCGTGATCGTCGTGAGACAGCTCTGCGCACGAAGCAAAGCACAACGTGAACAGTACGACCGGTATCAACCGAGCCGTGATTGTGAACATACGAGGCATGTGAGTGTGCAGATATTTGTTCGGTAATGGTTAGGGTCCGACGCGCTCTATGGTATTACTGAGTACTCCCAGCATTTCGATTTCGCACTCTACAGTGTCACCGTCTTGCACCCAAAGAGGTGGGTTGAACACTTTGCTGCCGTTCAACTCCAGGAAACATCCGGTTCCGCATGTGCCCGATCCTATCACATCTCCGGGATACAAGGTGACGCCATAGCTTGCCCGCTCAATAATCTGTGCAAAAGTCCAGCTCATGTCGCTGAGGTCTGCGCGAGATACTTCTTTGCCGTTCAAGCGTGCTGTCATCGTGAGTTGATACTTCTCGCCGTTCGGTGTAGCTATTCTTCGTGATGCAAGTTCATCGCGTGTCACCAGCCACGGCCCTAGCGAGGTGGCAAAGTCTTTTCCTTTGGCCGGCCCAAGGTTCAATTTCATCTCGTGCATTTGCAGAGCTCGCGCACTCCAATCGTTCATGACGGTATATCCAAAGATATACTCATCTGCATCGGCTGCTTTGATGTTCGTGCCTTCTTTGCCAATCACAATGGCACACTCGAGCTCGAAGTCGCATTGATTCAGATGCATATCCTGCACCTCTACTACGCCCGGACCCGTCACGGCATTATGATTGGTGAAATAGAAAATGGGAATCTCGTCGAACTCCGGAATCATCTCCAATCCACGATTCCTCCGCGCAGCTTCCACGTGCTGGCGAAAAGCGTAGCCATCGCGCATCGATGTGGGACGCGGTACCGGAGACATCAACTCCGCATGCGCGGCCGGTATCATAAAAGATTCATCTTCCAAGCCGGCGCATGCTTTCTCTATAATTCGAGCATCGTGCAAAGCAGCTTCTCCAAGATCAAGAATATCCAAGATATTGTCCGGCATATAGCCAAGGTGAAACGCATTGGAGTCTCGCAATGCTTGGTGCGCTAGTTCCAAGTCCACAATGGAAGAGTTGATCAGCAGGCCCACACGTTCCTGCACTCCGGAGATATAGGTGACGAATTTCATTTTGAAATGCTAAAAGTGAATAACTAGGTGTAGAGTTAGCGTACAGCGCCGGAATTCACAACGGAACTACGTTCGTACACTATAAAATGTTCGGTTTGCCACCGCTTAGCAAAAGCTGCAAAAGCACTGCGAAAGGGCTCGCGCCCGCTTACAATGCTCATACTATTGGTAGGCGGTCTATTGAAAAACTCAATGGAGTCGTTTGTGCCAACTACAAGCCATCGAGCCCTGCGCATCTCGTCTGCATAGCGCTGTTGCCACACCAAGGGAGCATAATCTGCCATGGCAAACTGAGAGCCCGCGGCGAACGACGTTCCGTATTCACCAAGAATCAACGCAAGCCGAGAAGCGTTCATCGCTGCTACGCTCGCGTGATCGCCGGGCATACTGTACGTGCGTATGCTGTCATTGATCATCGACTCTTCGCTACGATAAAGATTCGGGCTCACTCTTGGCTGATCCTGCGCGGAATGAGAGGTCGCACGCACCACCCTTGTTACCGCCGGAATAGCAATTGAGGTAAACCTTGCTACCGGGCTCCATACCAGCATTATCAACACTGCCGGCACCAAGAGAATTTTCTCTCTGCCCTGCCGCCACCACTGCAGAAGGAGTTTTCTCATTTGCAACGTGCCGTATGCGCTTAGTACGGAGAGTGGCACAACAAAACGGAAAAAATGATAATCGAAAAACTTCCGCTCAACAACGATGGTGAGCATTAACACAAGGAACAAAATCGTGAGAGTTCGCACCAATGTTCTGTTGCTGTCGTTCGCTGAAATCAAACTGCCGAAACCCACAATGGCAAACAACGACAACGTAAGTGAATACCGATCAAACAAAAGTATGATGCTGTTTTTCCAAGCAAATCGTATCCACTCTGCATTGATAGACGGCATTGAAGCGTATGATTTCATGAACGACAACAACTGCACATACCCGCTCACAGAATCCGGATTGAACAGCGTCCGCCAAATCACCAAGGATACAACTACCAATCCCAACGCTACGCCCATCCACTTCTTAGCAACCTGCATGAGTGGCTGCCTGCCATTGCTGATATCATTGACAACAGCAACAAGAATCACAGCACCCAGCGTTAGTTTCAAACCAACAAGAACTGCTGTGAGAGCGCCGATAAAAAGACCCTGGAGAAAAATCCTTTCACGCCTCTCTTGAAGCAACACGTAGGTAAACAGCACAAACGGCAGTAAAGCAAGTGACTCAGATTGCACAGATACCGCAAAGCTGTTGGACACATACGTCACCGCCATGAACCACGTGCTGAGTAAGGCGATTGTCATGTTTTTCGTAACCAGGTACAGCAGATAACTCGATACGAACAGAGCAAAGAACAGATAAATAGTATCTACCAGGTGAAGCCCTATCTCGGAGTTCCCGCCCATAGCAGAAAACACACGCACAATGTCGTACACAAGAGGCGGCTTGATATCAACGATATCATGATACAGCACTCCGCCGTTGCGCAAAGAGTTGGCAACACGAAGAAATGTTACAAGATCGGAAGAGTGAGTAAAGAACACCGCAGGGAACAGCGTCAGCAGAATTGCTATGCTCCACGCAAGCAGACGCCGTGCATGGTCGCGGACGAATTGAATAAACTCCATGAATAAACTCCTTGGTGCGTAAGCGGTACCGTAAAAACTCACTCGGCCCAAAATCCGATTTTTCGGTATACAGACCGCAAGGTTTTCTTCGCACGTCCGGAAGCTTTTGCCGCGCCATTATGCAATACTTCACTAAGGTATGGAACGTCTGCCCTGATTTTCACAAATCGATCGCGCACGGGGCGAACATATTCCACCACCGATTCAGCCACTGCAGACTTAAACGCCCCGTAGCCTTTGCCGCGAAATTCATCTTCGATTTCTGATAGCGCTTTTCCCGTGGCGATATGATGCAGTTCCATGAGGTTGGCAATACCCGGCCGCAGTTCATCGTACACGATGTCGGTGCCGGAATCGGTAACTGCACGTTTAATCTTATTACGTATCTCATCGTCGGTATCGGTAAGAAAAATTGTCGCTCCTTTATTGGGGTCGGACTTGGACATCTTCTTCGTAGGATCTTGCAAACTCATCACGCGGCCGCCGGCCTTCGGAATAAACGGCTCCGGAACGGCGAAGGTAGGCGAGTATGCATTGTTAAAACGCTGGGCTAAATCGCGCGTGAGTTCAAGGTGTTGCTTTTGATCTTCTCCCACCGGCACCAGATTCGCTTGATACAACAAAATATCTGCCACCATCAGAATGGGATAGGTAAACAATCCCACATTCACATTCTCTTCGTGCTGCTGAGACTTGTCTTTGAATTGCGTCATTCTGCCGGCTTCACCAAAACCCGTGAAGGTGCTCAGCACCCATGCCAGCTCTGCATGTGCGGGAACGTGGCTTTGCACAAACACTGTAGATCGCTCGGGATCAATACCGGCTGCAAGAAAGGTGGCGGCGCAATCCAGCGTCCACTTCCGCAGATCGGCGGGTTTCTGACGCACAGTGATCGCATGCATATCTACCACGCAGAAGTAGCAAGCATAGGTATCCTGCAGATACACCCAATTGTTCAAAGCGCCAATCATTGTACCAAGGGTAAGAATACCGCTGGGTTGTACACCGCTGAAGACTACCGGAGGGCTATCCGGTTTCTGCGAAGCGTCCGTTGTTTGCACCATTGTTCTCGTACATGAGTTAATGTGCAAAAATACTCAGCGATGGTGCAATGGCGGCGGATTCGCTCTTCATCTCTACCTCTACCTCTTCTTCTCTTCCCTTACACTCTTCCTATCTTCGCATGCGAAGGTTCTACGTGTACACACCAATGCTCATCATACCTTATGACTGACACGCCCGTTGCTTACTTCATCTTGTACCTTACCATTGCCGCTAGTCTGGCAGCGATGTTTATTCCGGGATTTGGGGACAGCTCCATTTTTCATCCTTATAGTGTAGCCAGAGGCAAGCGCCTGCATACCTTGATTACCGGCAATCTTATTCACGGCGGGTTTGCGCATCTGGCCTTCAACATGCTCTCGTATTACTTCTTCGCTTTTCCTTTGGAACGAGTTGTGGGCAGCGAGAGATTCCTCATCATCTACATAGGAAGCATGTTGATAGCAGATATTCCCTCGCTGGTGGCGCACCGGAACCACCGCCATTACCGCACACTTGGTGCATCCGGAGCAGTGTCGGGAGTGATCTTCAGCATGATACTATTTTTCCCTACCATGAAAATGGCACTGTTGTTTTTACCGGTTCCAATTCCCGCCTATCTGTTTGGTCCGCTGTATCTGGTGTACTCGTACTTTGCTGCGCGCTCGGCGGGCGATTCCATCAATCACGATGCGCACTTGTGGGGAGCCGTAGGTGGTGTGGTCTGTACATTATTGGTGATGCCGCAAGCGGCAATGATTTTCCTGCAAAGCATGGGCTGGAGCGGTGTGTAGAGCAGTACGCTAAAACGGTAATCCGCCCGATGTCTGTACCGCTTTACATCTGTGGCTCTGAGAGTCGCCGCACATCAAGGCACATAGATCACACGGCGCGAACAATATCCTTCTACACCCGCTACCAGGGCGTATACTCCCGGAGCAATTGCCGGTAACGGCGCACGAAAGCTGTGCTCACCCGCCGGCAAGTATTCCTTGCACAAGGTGGCCACGCATACGCCATGTAGATCATAGAGTTTTACCTGCACATCGGCATCTAAGCCTGCAGTAATCGCGAACTCAAAAGCATTGCCTTCCCCGCGCCTCGCACGAACAACGTGTAGAGCAATAGGCTCTTCCATCAGTTGAATTTTGCGAATAGATTCAGCGCAAGCTGCAAGCTGAATAGTCATGCCCGATCCTTGATCCACACTGCAGTCGGCAGTATTGCTGCTCAGCTGCATAGTAATTGACGGCCGAGAGTTCATTTTTTCGCTCAACCTGGATACAAAGCCTATCCACAACACCACTCCATCCTGCTTCAATGCGGAGTCTCCTGCTGCATCTACCACCAGTACCCCGCGATCCACATCCGACAAACTATCTACCACCCATGCACGCCACCCTTGGGGTAGCGACGGCCCCTCGGTCACTGCATCAGACGGGCCCATGAATAAAGGATCGTAGGTGATTGTGGTACGAATGCGAGTTGTGCGCAGCGTGTCCCAAGCGGGAGACGCAACCTGAGCGGCTAATCGAAACTGAGCTCCAACTGGAATACTGAGCATATCCAACAGAGCTGCCGAGCGCAGTGCATAGGTGGCTGGTAATTTTCGCACCGAAAGCACAACAGTATCCGAACTCACACAGCCCAGCGAGTCTGCTCCACTTACAACAAATGTGGTAGTGCGTTGTACTCGTGCCGTTGTTTGGGCGCAGGTATCACAACTCAGCACTGCAGATGGCGACCAACGAATAGAACCTACAGCATTACGCAGCGTGAGAACGGTGGGCGTGCCCGGGCACACTGTTCTGTCTGCTCCCGCATCAACGGTTTGCTCAGGAACATCAGGCATAAACTCCATTCCACCCACATAGCCATACGAGTCGGCATCGCCGTAGCCATACACATACAAACCAATGGGCGAACGCGCAGACACCGTGTGAGCGCCGGCTGCCACGGGAATAGACACATAGGAGAAGCATGAATTAGGTACTTCAACACCGGGAGCACTTACAGCACTACCATCCACACGAAGCGTGGGAAGATCCGCTGTGATAATGGTCACCGTAAGAAAGTGTTGGGTGTATACTCCTCCGGCCTGCACCGTACTGACACGATAACTTGTACCGTATTGACGACGCGGCGGAATCACCATCATAAAGGGATCACCGGGATCGGTAGTGCCAAGGCCGGCGGTTTTTTTGTATTGCGCCACCATTACTTTTTTCGTGGAGCTAATGAGTGCGCCCGTAGTGATGTCTCCTTCAAAAAACGCATTAGCTTTAAGCCGCGCTACCACAGAGCCGTTCACGCGAACTTCCGTGCTGTCTGCGCAGGCAATCACTCTGTACTTATCGCTGCCGGTGGTCCATCCACCGCGCGGCTGTACAAAGGGAGTGAGCACATAGCGCGTTCCCCATACGCTAAGGGGCAGCAGCTGCTCATACAGATGATCTCGGGATGCAGATGCTGAGGTAATACCAACCCGCGCACGCTGATGTCCGCCGAATACCGCAACGGGTTTTGAGGATCGAATGATACTGCCGCTTAAATCGTAACCGCCACCATTGTCTGTAGTGAATTGTCCCTGAACCAAGTACGACTCGCCCTTTTGCAGAACGATATTCTGCACAGCAACCGAAGCACCAAACGTAGCCGTCGATGGTGTGATAGTCACATTTGTATTGTCGCTTGAAGCCACAACGCAGAACTGGGACGGAGTTGAACTGGTAGAAAGACCCGGAAAGGGAAACGCGGATTGAGTTTCACTTTTAGCACTAAGTACCACATATTCGGTGCCCAAACAGGCCAGCGGTAAAATCAGCGTAGCATCGCTGCTGCGAACAGCTTTGTTCAAGGCATACACGCTCACATCGTTATCCGCGATGATGCGAATGGACGCCGGACTTGCTTTCTCAATGTCATTTGTTGTCGTGAATGCTTCACGATAGTTGTATCCGCGAAGCTCATACAATGCCGGCGACAACGATACCGTAAGTATCTGCGTGGGATTCGTGATGCTAAAGCTGCGCGGCACCACATTGCCGGATCGATCGCGCAGTTCCAGGGTTCCTGTGGTAGGCACGCTTGCCACAATGGTGATGTAGAGAGAATCACCCGTGGATGAAGCAGCGTGATAGTTGGGCAGAAACGCCACAACAAACTCTCGGCCCCGCGTGGATTGCTGAGCCGTGCAAAGTGCAGCAGCTGCAGTAAGACCAAGCAATAAATGCACGAAAAATTTCTTCACCGGAAAAATGTCAGGTAGGTAAAACTGCCGTACATCAATAACACGGAATGCGGAACATTGTCACACATCCTCTGTCACCGGATGTGTTACTTTACCGGTTCGGGGCGGCGTTGCATGATGCTTCCAACATTCGCGGCAAATCGATGCGCCATACGCGAAGCAAACGACCTATGCTTCTCGTCCAGTACCGTGGTGCACATACGAAAAGAATTCAGACGTTGAACGGAATGTACAAGTGTACCCAGTCGTTGCTCCAGTTCCGCCAAATGTCCCGGGGTAAGCGCATCACCAAACACTATCAGTGCCGGAGGCACCTCCACTTTGCGAAGCAAGTTTCGTTCACACTCCTCCACTACTATGTCGCATGCCGAGCGTTCATTTCCGTAGGGTATGGTCTTGAACATCGCTGTCGACTTTTTATGAAGCATGGAAATGTCGCACAGGCTGTGGTCTAAGTTTACCAAAATGGTAGTCTCCGATGCGCGCTCTGGATACGAGTACAGAAAAGCAGAGTGCGCAGCTAAATGACGAACTACAAAAAGACATTCCAACAAACCCATTCTGGCGAACATCTCTTTAATATTCTTCTCGGCCACCTTCCTATTTAAAACTGCTAGCATTAATGATCCGTTACCGCTAGAGCTGCGCATGGGAAAAAATGCCGCGTGATACGATCCCACCGTGGTTTCCGGCGCGTTCTGCATGATCTCCAGCTCAAGCAACCCCAATATGCTGTCGTGCGATGAAGCCGGCACATATGGCATATACTGCGAAACCACTGCCGAGGCGGGTAGTACGACGCGTACGTCCTTAATCTTTGGGGCAATAGAACGAATATATTTTTCCAGTTGGTGCCCTACCGAAGTCTCGGCAAAATCCGATGTAATAACATCTATGTAACCACTGAACACAGCTATATCGGCGAGCTGCCATCCTTTTTCGTTTGGCTCGAACACCGCACAAAGAGCTGTGTTCTCGTGAAAAACGACGCTGAGTGTTGATTCCATGGTAAACAAGTGGTGCGTAATGTTAGGTGCCTACGGTTTGAGCTCAGTTCAAACCTACGCGCAGAGTAAAATACAACCCGCGTGAATGTTGACCACAAAGCTTCAATACTATCGTATCGCGCTCATTGCCATACGCAAGTAGAGCTCACACGAATGTGGATAAACCCCTTGTCGCTGTGGATAACTAGGGGTATATTGCCGCGCACGCATAAAGATCATCCCTCACGATGAGGGGCGGCGCGTGCTCGTTCTTAAGCTCAACGAAGGAGATTGAATGCCTCGCTACCATCAACGTGATATCTACGGACGGATTCGCTTGTGTGTGCTCTTCGCGATTATTGTTTCGCCGGTAGCGCTTATTCGTGCGTCTGCTCACTCCTTCACGGCGCTCTCCGCCGAACCCTTTAGAACAACAGGCACTGCTACGCTTGCAAACGGTGAATCCGGTATTGCATCGCTTAGTTCATTGAAGTCGTCAAAAAAACTTAGCGGCGACGAGATAGATCGCCTATTGGAGAGTGCACGGTCGTACTACCTTCAGGGTTTGAGCTCAATTGAGCGACGCGATACAGCTCGCGCCACCCGGTATTTCGAAAGTGCTATTCAAGAGCTGAACCAATTGGCAAGCACTCCGGATATTGAAAAGAACGAAGAATTCACAAGCCTGGCCCAACAGGTTATCGAAGATTTCGAGAGCTACATTCGGAACATCGACAACCTTGGCGAGAACTCTCCTACCTACATTCTTCGCGAGAAGATCTTCAAGGATGTGGAAGCCAAAAAAACTACTCGTTCGGATCAAGCACCGCCGGCAACTACAGGTACGCCCGGAGTGATCACTCCCGGCTTTATGACCACGATTCCGCTCACGCAGAACGAGTATGTATCCCGTTGTGTGGATTACCTTACCGCAGACAAAGGCAGAAAGTTCTTCACAAAGTGGATAGAGCGTACAGGCAAGTGGTTCCCCATGCTCAAGCGCATTGCCCGAGAAGAGAACATGCCGGAGGAAATCATTCACCTTGCTATGGTGGAAAGTGCGTTGAACCCTCGTGCTGTTTCCAGAGCCAGTGCTGTGGGTATGTGGCAATTCATGCAATCAACGGGCGAGATTTACAAACTGCGTGTGACCCCATGGAAAGACGATCGTCGCGATCCGGAACGCGCAACTCGAGCCGCAATGCGCCACTTGCGCGATTTGTACAATGACCTTGGTGATTGGCATCTTGCATTGGCTGCGTATAACTGTGGCGCCGGAGGCGTAAAGCGCGCTATACATGCAAGTGGAATTGACAACGCCAACTTTTGGGATATTCGCCCGTACCTTCCGCGAGAGACGCGGGATTATGTTCCGATGTTTATCGCCACCACGCTGATCACTATGCAGCACGAAGCGTACGGATTTGCATCAGCGAGTATCAAGTTCGAGCCTGAGTATAAAATCGATACGATGATTGTTCAAGAGCCGGTGGCGCTGAGCGTGCTGGCCAACTGTGCCGGTATCTCCTGCGATTCGTTGAAATGCCTGAATACCGATTTGCTTAGTTACAGCACTCCACCGGGCGAAACACATGTGGTAAAGGTACCGTTTGGCACCAAGGAATTGGTGAAAGAGAAATTGTATTCTCTTCCTTCCGAAGACAGACTGCCCTGGGTGTTGCACGAGGTTCAGCGTGGGGAAACTATCGCGGCCATTGCTGCAAAGTACGAGGCGCCCATTCGTGCAGTGGAGCAAGCAAATGATGGTGCGCGTAAATCCAAAGTGCGTCCGGGTACGGTTCTAAGAATTCCCAGAGAAGCTCTGCACACCTTCAAGCCCGCCGAGGCTCCGGAACTGTATGCCGAAGAAAGTAAAGATCCCGAGCGTGATACGACTGCCGCGGCTACTTCTGCTTCCACTGCTTCCACTGCTGCCGCTTCTTCCGTATCTGCCGTGCAGCAAACGATAAGTGTACCGGCTACCTCCGCCGTTGCCGCGCCGACAGCCGAGAATGCTGCGATCGCCGATGAACAACCCGCAACAGAAGTAAAAGTGATCCACACATGTAAGCCCGGAGAAACACTGTTTGGTATTGCAAATTCTTACGGAGTGCGCGTTGCCGATGTTCGCTCAAGAAACAATCTGTCCACATCTCAAAAGCTACGTGTAGGGCAACAGATTGTAGTGATCAATCCTACGCAGCAACCCGTGATTGCCGCTACGCAAAGCACTGCACCTGAAAATGCCAACGCTGCCGAAGCAGCAGAGGTACCGGTAGGTAGGAAGAGTGTTCCCGTGGCCAAGAAGACAGAGGCAAAGAGCGTTGTCAAAGTGGAACAAAAAGCCAGGGCTAAAGACACTAAAGACATAGCCACGACAGAGCCCAAAGAAGCGGTATCACGCAACGGCAAAGCCGCAGGCAAAGGTGTGATTCATCGCGTAGCTCGTGGCGAAACTCTTGCGCAGATTGCCGACGATTACAACACCACCGTGGTAGAGCTTCGCAAAGCCAATGGTTTGTCTGCACGAAGGGCATTGCTCAGCGGTCAACGTTTAAAAATTCCCATGCCCGATGAAGAGAGCTCCAAGGCAGTGTCCGAGACGTTTGAAGATGAACGTCCGGCTGCACGCTGGACTCGTTACAAAGTGCGCCGCGGCGATAATCTTGGTGAGATTGCCGGAGAGTTTGGTGTGCGTGAACAAGAGGTTCGTAAGTGGAATCCTCGTATTGCTCGCTCGGGACTGCGCCGTGGCCAGGTGCTGCGCATTTATACCCCCATTACTGCAAAGGGTAGCGCAGCGTCACCCTCTAAAGCTGTCAATGCCGTTCCTAAGTATTACACCGCAAAGCGTGGCGACACCATGGCGAAGATTGCCCGCAAGTACGGTATACCCATGCGTCGCCTACTTGTGTTGAACAGCACGCGGCAAAATGTTCGCTCGGGCCAGCGCATTCGCTTGATGTAGAGCGCAAACAATACCAAGCGAACACGAGCGCCCGCAGTACGTTCGTCTACGCGGGTACGTTTCTGCCACATACATTGCACCTTCATTTGATAAGGCCTACTACTTGATGCAGTTTGCTTCACGTGTATTTATTGCGCTACAACGCGCATTGTGGTTGGTTGTCGTTGCCGGCAGCGCACTGCATGTGCATGCCCAGGACCCCACAAAGCAGGATCCTGCCAAGGGTTCTTCTCGAGCGCCGGTGCAAGACGAGTTCAACAGCATGGACGACGAGCAACCCAAGCGTTCTATTCGTGAAACAATGGCACTTCGCATAGAGAACACACGACAGTACTATTTGCAGGCACTAGGATTGATCGAAAAACGGGACACTGCTCGCGCTGCATTGTCGTTCGAGAGCGCCATCTCCGAGCTAAGTCTGCTGAACTCCATGAATGGTGTGGAGCGCTACGATGAGTATACATCGATGTTGCAATCGCTATGCGATGATTACGAGCGATACATCCGGCCTGCGCTTCGTCGCACCAGTGATGACGCGCTCTTTGCGCTTCGCAGAAAAATCGCAACTCGCTCTCAGCAAAAAAGCAGCAGGGCTACCTTTGTACCTCTTACCAAATCGCCGAGCAAGAAGTCTAAATCAAAGCCCATGCCGGCAACGGTTGTACCCTTAGCATCCAACGAGTATGTAACTCGGTGTATTGACTTTTTGGTATCGGAGAAAGGTCATAAATATTTCGCGCGATGGATAGACCGCACCTCGCAGTGGTTCCCTCTCCTGAAGAGCATTGCTCGCCAAGAGCGTGTACCGGAGGAGCTGGTACACATAGCCATGGTAGAAAGCGGTTTAGACCCTCGCTCTGCCGGTCATAACGGCCGCGGCGTTGGTCTGTGGCATTGTTCCAAAGAAACCGCCGAGCGGTATAATCTGCGCATCACGCCGTGGATTGACGAACGTCGCGATCCCGTTGCGTCGTCGCATGCCAGCTTGCGATATCTGAGGGATTTACATTTGGAATTGCAGGACTGGTTGCTGGCCATCGCTGCGTATAATGCCGGTGCCGATGCAGTGAAAAACGCACTCGCAAAAAGCGGTACAGGTACCACAGACTTTTGGGCCATCCGCAAAGAACTTCCCCGCGAGACTCGTGAGTATGTTCCGATGGTTATCGCGGCAATTACCATAGCACTGCGGTACGAGGATTATGGCTTTGGCGACTGGGAGATGGCGTTCGAGCCACCGGTGAATACAGACACAGTTACAATTGATCGTCCTCTGTACTTGAACGTTGTAGCACGCTGCTCCGGCATATCTACCGATTCGCTGGTAAAAATTAACCCGCAGTTGTTGAGCTTCACCACTCCACCGGACGAGAGTTTTGTTCTCCGAATTCCCCTTGGTACGCGCAAAACTTTTCTCGAAAACCTTGATGATACTCCGGAAGAAGAACAGCTGCCGTGGGTGCTGCGCACCGTAGAGAAAAACGAAACATTGGCAATGATTGCCGCAGAGAGTTCCACTTTGGTTTCGGATATCTGTGCGCTGAACGGTTTTGACGATGCCTCGGTTCGCTTGCGTCCGGGCCAGGTGCTGCGCATTCCTAAAGAGCAACGAAAGAAAAACAGGTTTGCATCTTTCGGTAACGATCAGGGAATGCCGGGCAACACGTTTGTAGGCACTTCCTCTGCGAGCAATGCCGGCACAGCCACGGTAGATTCAGCAGTACAGACGCCAAGAACATATACGCCGGTGGAACAGTACCGGCGCCGCTATTCGCGCGCTTCCGCTCTGCGGCATACTGTTCGCAAAGGCGAGACCATCGCTGCCATTGCAAACAGATACGGCACCACTGTGTATGCTCTGCTCAAAGCAAATCGCATGCGTTCCGGAAGTGCGTTACGCCGTGGGCAGCGCCTTCGTATTCCGGCCCAGCAACAAGAGCCTGCGATCTCAGCTAATGCTCCATCATCAGAGACCATAGAGCCACGCGGTCCGGCGCCGCTTGCCTACACGGTGGCTAAAGGGGACAGCCTGGCCGGAATCTGTACGCGCTTTAGTGTGAGTGAGCAGCGGCTTCGCGCGTGGAATCCCGATTTCACGGAAGTGGAGCCGGAGGCCGGCAGGATACTCACCATCTATTCGCAACAAAGTGGTCGCGTAAAAAACTCGCGTGTGGGTTTTCAGGGAGAAACAGCATCCGGATCAAAGACCCACACGGTTCGCAAAGGTGAGACGCTATCGGTGATCGCGCGCAAGTATGGCATACCGCTCAAGAAGCTCCAAGCTCTGAACGGCGGATCCGATAGAATCGTTATTGGAAGAAAAGTTCGTCTTCGTTAAAGTGCAAACCCGCTAAAGCCCCTTACCTACTCTTCTTCGTTCATCCTTTTATTTTTCCTTCGGAAGCTCAAGCTGATAGGCACGCCCTCGAAATCATGATGGCGGCGTATGGCACGCTCCAAGAATCGCTTGTAGCTGTCCGGAATAAGCTCGGGTTTGTTGGAGAAGAGTGCGAACATGGGCGGTTCGGTTTTTATCTGCGTGATGTAATTGATTCGCAAATCGAATCCGCGCACGCTTGGCGGCGGTGTGCGTTCGATATCACCAATTAGCGCATCGTTCAGAAGTGCAGTGGGAATGCGGCTTCGGCGGCGATCATGAATATGCTCGCACATCTCAACTACTTTGGTTACCCGCTGCTTGGTTAGCGCGCTGATATACACAACCGGAAGAAAATCGAACATAGCCAAGTCTTCGCGAAGCTTCTTGGTGAACTCGTCGGCGGTCTTGGTATCCTTCTCTACGGCATCCCATTTGTTCACGGCAATCAGAATTCCCTTTCGAGCAGCAACAACATCATGGATGATTTGCTTGTCCTGATGTTCCAAACCACGAGTAGCATCAAGCATCACAACGGCCACATGGCATCGCTCAATAGCACGCATGGTTCGTAGGGTGCTGTACATTTCGATGTTCTCGGTAACGGCTGCTTTCTTTCGCAAGCCTGCCGTATCAATAAGAACCATTTCGCGCCCGTAGTATGTAAGAACACTGTCGATAGCATCGCGTGTGGTGCCGGCAATAGGCGTTACAATCATGCGGTCTTTACCGAGCAGCGCATTGGTGAGCGACGACTTCCCAACGTTCGGACGTCCCACCACAGCGATGTGCAGGCGATCATCTTCTTCGGCTACTTCCGGAATCAATGGCGCGGTAACGGCATCGAGCACATCACCACCGGAGCGTCCGCTCATGGCAGACATCGGGTACACCATATCGAATCCAAGCGAGTAGAACTCTGCAGCGTGTGCATCGCGTTCAACATTATCGCATTTGTTTGCTACGAGCACTACCGGCTTGTGAGAACTTTGCAGCAAGCGGGCAATATCAATGTCTGTGGGAGTTACACCATCTACTGCATCTACCACAAAGATGATGGAATCGGCTTCGTCGATAGCAAGCATGGCCTGACGGCGAATGGCGCTATCAAACACTTCCTCGCTTTCGGGAACAATACCGCCGGTGTCCACGAGCGTGAACACCTTGCCGTTCCATTCTGCTTGGGCATATAAGCGGTCTCGGGTGACCCCGGGCACGGCCTCCACGATCGCCTCCCGACGCTCGATAATGCGATTAAACAACGTGGACTTTCCCACGTTTGGGCGACCGACAATAGCTACAACATTCATATTTGCTCACTTCGTAGGGACGCAATTTCGCAACTTCGAGGCAATTGCAGGCAGGAACTGCAAATCGTTCTCTGTAATTTCGTTGTATTGAGTAAAAGGATAAGGTTCACCACAACGCTGATATCCATGGCAAATGCTCCTATTCTGAACATAGCGGCCTATACGTTTACCTCGCTCGACGAAGATTGGATACAATCACTTCGTTTTCCATTGCGAGCGCAGTTACGAGAATTAGGTGTGTTCGGGACTATTCTTCTTAGCACCGAAGGCATCAACGTGTTCCTGGCAGGCACGGATCAGGCTGTGCAGGCAGCTTGGTCCGTGATTACCTCTCACGCACCATTTGCAGGCATGGAGTACAAAGCCAGCAGAAGCGAGACCATTCCCTTTAAGCGCATGAAGGTGAAGTTGAAAAAAGAAATCATTCCCATGGGCAGGAATATTAATCCTGCGTTAGGAACAGCGCCTCGCGTTCGCGCAGCCGAGTTGAAGCAGTGGCTGGACGAAGGCAGAGATGTTGTGATGCTGGACACCCGCAATACCTACGAAGTAGAGTTTGGAACCTTTGCCAATGCGGCCACCATGAACATCAAACATTTCCGTTCGTTCCCCAAACTCATCGAAGAACTGGATCCCCAGATGAAGGATCGCACCATTGTTACCTTTTGTACGGGAGGCATTCGCTGCGAAAAAGCAGGTGCACTCATGAAGCAAGAGGGCTTTACCAACGTGTACCAACTTGATGGCGGTATCCTGAAATACTTCGAGGAAGTTGGACATCATCATTACAATGGCGGTTGCTTTGTGTTTGACGATCGTATATCCCTTGATCCCGCCTTGCAACCGGAAAGCGATAATCAAGTGTAGGTGCAGCAATCCGGGAACATCGCTGTAGCTGCAGTGAGAAGAGAAACTCTTTCTATTTTGTGATTGATAATATTCATGCGTTCAAGTTCTGTATGGTGACGCCGGTACTGTATTGGGGATAGTTCTCGTCACGCACACCGTAAACGCAGGCTCAACCATTCCGCGGGAGCAAACATGCGTATCAACGATTTCACTGCACTGCACACTCGCTGTATACTGCGCGCGATCATAACAGGATTTGTACTCCTGATCGCTAATCTTCAGGCTCAAGGTACTATTGATAGTATTGTATACAACCGCGGAACATTCTTTGGAACGTCAACGAACGACGCATATCTTTTGCACATGGCGGTGGACGCCCAGGGATATGTGTACGGCACCGGACTCTGCCGGAGTATTCCAACAACCCCCGGCGCATATCGCACCACGAACCAAGGCGGTGTCTATGATGTCATGATTTTCAAAATGGATCCTACCATGAAGACGCTCATCTGGGCGACATACGTGGGCGGCTCCGGTGTGGATGCGGGCGGTGGAATTGCCGTTAACTCCAGTGGCGAAGTGTATGTAGCGGGTTACACCTTGTCGTCGAATTTCCCGGTGACTGTTTCCTCTGATGCCACGTATTTGGCATCGAACGTAGTGAACTACTTCGCGCTCAAGCTGAGTGCCGATGGCTCCACCCTTCTATACTCTCGAATTCTGGGACGCGGATCGGCAGTAACTCAACAAACAGCGTCTGCTTCAAAAGGAGCTCATGTAGCAATAAATCCTTCCGGTGAGGCATTTGTGTTTTCGCACACAAACTCTAGTCTCTATCAAATCACCGGCAATGCGTATCAGGGATCGTTGGCCGGATCGTCCGATTTCGTTTTGACAAAACTCGGCTCTACCGGATCGGTATTGTATTCAACTTACTTTGGCGGCTCAGCGGCCGAAACCTCGTACGATATTTGCTATGCGAATGGGAAAGTGTATTGCACCGGTACAACAGCTTCTGCCGGCATATCGCTGAGAAGCGGAAAAGTTCCCGATGCTGTAGGAGACTGCTGCGTGTTTGTGGCAGACGATGGCTCCACCTGCCCTCCGCGTAAATGCTATGTATACGGCACATCCGCATCAGACCGCGGCTACGCCGTTTGGTACGATACCCGCGCACACAGAATTTGTGTAACAGGAACGATGGGCACAACGCCGCCTGCACCGTTCACATCATTGCAGACGGGACAAAACTCCGGAGGCTTTATCGGTGCAGTTGACACCGCTCTCAATTCAACATTGTTTACAACTACAATTGGAACATCGGTTATACCTACATCTGTTGTCACTCGATCAACAAACAGCACGGCATATGTGGCCGGTTATCTCACGTCCGGAACAGTACCTGTAACGGTGAACGGTTTTCAACAGACACCTCGCGGTTCATTGGATGGATTCATGATTTCCGTAGACTCCGCGGGATCATTTCTGAAATATGGCACCTACATGGGCGGCAGCGGCGAGGATTACAGCGCTGCCAAGGTGTTGCTTGTGGATCGCGGATGTTTGCTCCGAGTGATCTTCGGTATCACCACTCACTCAACGAACTTTCCTTCTACCACGAACACCTATCAACCATTAAAGCTGAACGGTGTTGATGATCAGCCGGCGCTGGCAATGTTTGCCACTACACCCACAGCATCATTGACTTCAAGCGGAAAGCCGTGTTCACGAGAGGCCACCTTGACCTTTACAACCTCCTGCCCTATTTCCAGCCTGCGCTGGAGCTTCGGCGATAACACTCAAGCAAGCGGAGGCAATCCCATAGTGCATGTGTATCCCGGCATCGGTATTTACAAGGTAATCGCGACTGCAGTTACCACCGAAGGGGATACCATCGTTAAAACTCAAGACATCGCTATTGGAAGTGCAAACCCCATCGATGCGGGCCCGGATAGAACCATCTGTAAGAACCAATCTACGTTGCTTGTGGCAAGCGGCGCAGTGAGCTACTCGTGGAGCCCGGGCGGTACACTTAGCGATTCCACTATTTCAAATCCTGTTGCTCGTCCTACAAAAAACACGATGTACTATGTTCGTGGGCGCGATGCATTCGGGTGCGAGTCCTACGATTCCGTTTTCGTGGTAATACGAGAGATTAAAGCAACCGTGTCTGCTGACACAACGATCTGCGAGGGCTCGGTGGTACAGCTGGCCGCTACCGGTGGAACCTATTACTCGTGGTCGCCCACCACCGGATTAAGCTCACCGAACAATCCTGTGGTGCTGGCGCGTCCTCAAACTTCTACCACCTATACCTTGGTAGCATACGATGGCATTTGCTTCGATACACAAAGAGTAACCATTAATGTTATTCCCAAGCCCAAGCTGAGCTTTGCTCCTGTGCCCGGCATTTGTGCCAACACGCCGGTGGAATTGCGGGTGTTTGTTGATCCTCGCGGCGCAATCGATTCTACAATTATGTCCTATTCGTGGTTTCCGGCAAGTGGAGTAATAAACCCCACGTCTGCGAATCCTATCGTTACTCCATCAAAGGATTCCTGGTACAAGGTGACGGTAACAATGCGGAATGGCTGTATCGTTACCGACAGTATTCGAGTACCAATTCAAAGCAAACTACGCATCACCGTGAGCAGTGATACAGCGCTGTGTTCGGGCGGTAGCGTTACGCTGCGGGCAAACGGTGCCACGCAGTATTCGTGGTCGCCTCGGGATGGCTTGAACGATTCCACGCTTGCCTCGCCCACTTGCACTCCGCAAAAAACCACTACCTATAGGGTGATCGGGAAATCAGGCGCATGTATTGACACGCAATCGGTAACGATTACAGTTCGTGAGCGCCCACGATCATTGCAGGCCTTTGGGGACACCACTGTGTGTACCAACGAGCGTGTGCGATTGTCAGCAACGTCGTTGGATACTACCGGAGTGACCTATTCCTGGTTTCCGCGCGCCGACTTCGAGAATCCCGACGGCGCTGTGGTGTATGCGCGATCTGCGGTTTCGCGCACCTATGTGGTGGTGGCAACAACCATGTATGGATGCACCAGCACCGACAGCGTGCGCGTAACAGTTGATAATGCACTGGAGGTACAAGGCGGGCCTAACGCAACCGCTTGCGCCGGCCAAAGCGTGCAGCTGCGTATTCTGAGCAAGCACGATTCTTTAACCAGCTTTACCTGGACACCAAACGACGGCACATGGGATAAAAACACCAACACCTACACAGTTACTGCTAATGCTTCGAAGACCTACAAAGTGGTGCTTCAACGAGGCTCATGTACAGGCGAAGTAGAGATGACGGTTACCGCTAAGCCGCAGCCGCAATTCACGGTAAGTGCCGATACAGCCGTGTGCGACGGGCAGACGGTGCAACCCTTTGCTTCTTCATCGCAGTCGGGAATTTCCTACAGATGGCTTGTGAACGGCTTGCCGGATTCCGCGCTGGACAATCCCTTCTCGTCGCGTCCTGTAATGCGATCCTTACGCTCAGATCGTGTGTGGACCGTAGAGGCAAATGTGGACGGATGCATTCAGCAAAAAGAAGTGCGAGCACATGTGTACGCATTGCCGGATTCTATACCCACTCTCGACACCGCCATTTGTGCCGGCGAGTATGCTGTGCTTAGCATTCCGGCAACCACACCCGCAACCTACACCTGGGATCCGCCTGCAGGTTTATCTGCCACCACCGGACCGCGCGTTGTTGCTAATCCGGCTGCAACGTCGGATTACACCATCACAGCTGTTTCGCCCGAGGGTTGTGTTCGAACAATGCGTGTGCGCGTTGACGTACGCCGCAGAATAACGTTCAGCTATGGAATTGAGCCTGTCAACGATGGTAAAGTGCATTTGCCCGGAGATACTGCGTCTATTGTGGTCTACGCCTTGGCAGACTCTTCAATTCAGCGACCTCTGCGCCTGGATGTGGCTATCAACTCCGGCATACTTCAAGTGTTTTCGCATCCATTTACCGATGTATCGGGACGGCGATATGTTCGAGTAGAACTACCATCGTTTGATTACACCTCACGGAAGATGCCCGTTGCCATCATCAAGGGTAAGGTATTACAAAGCTCTCCGCCCTACTCAACTATAAGCATCGAGAACATAGGGCAAGACTCTGCTCTATGCCCTATCGTCACTACCACCACGTCGTTGCTTTCTATTACCTCGTGCTTCAACAATGGAAGAAATGTGGAGCTCATTGAACCCTTGCAGGTGGCGGTTCAGCCCAATCCGGCAGATCATTCTGCACGCTTGAGCATACGAACATCCGAACGTGGTGTAGCGGTTGTAGAGCTCTACAATGCTGTGGGAATGCTGGTATCGATGCACCATGCAGAACTTGATGGCACAGGCACAAGCGGCACATTGCAGCTAGATGAGCTGCCTTCCGGACTCTACACCATGGTGGTGCGCACGCCGGAACAATTTGCGTACACGCATGTAGTGAAGCGCTAGCACCGTTGCTTTGGCTAGCACTTCTGATTCGTCTTCAGGGTAGTCTTCTGATTCGTCTTCAGAGTAATCTTCTGATGCAACCTACAGATTGCCGCGTAGCGCCTGTTCGCGCTCAATAGATTCGAATAGGGCCTTGAAGTTTCCTTTGCCGAAACTCTTTGCGCCTTTGCGTTGAATGATCTCGAAGAACACCGTGGGGCGATCTTCTACGGGTTTGGTGAAGATTTGAAGCAGATATCCCTCTTCGTCGCGATCCACCAAAATGCCCAGCTCGCGCAGCGGCGCGATGTCTTCGTCGATACTGCCCACGCGATCGAGTAAGTCGTCGTAGTAGGTGTTGGGCACGCGCAGGAACTCGATGCCGCGGTCGCGCAATTCAGTAACCGTGTGAACAATGTCGTGAGTGGCGATGGCAATATGCTGAACGCCCGGACCGTGATAAAACTCCAGGTATTCATCGATCTGCGATTTCTTTTTTCCTTCTGCGGGCTCGTTGATGGGGAACTTAATGTAGCCGCTTCCGTTTGATACCACCTTGCTCATAAGCGCCGAGTACTCGGTGGAAATGTCTTTGTCGTCGAAGGTAAGAAGCAGCTTGAAGCCCATCACATCTTCGTAGAACTTCACCCACTCATCCATTTTTCCTAACTCTACATTTCCTACGCAGTGATCCACGTACTGCAGTCCCGCCGGAGTAGTGTTGTAGGTAGATTCCATCGCTTGGAATCCGGGAAGAAAAACACCGGTGTAATTCTTACGCTCCACAAACATGTGTACCGTATCTCCGTAGGTGCGAATGCCGGAGATAACCACCGTACCGTGATCATCGCTGATGGTAGTGGGCTCCTGCACGGACACTGCACCGCGCTTTGTGGTTTCTTCCCACGACTTCGTAGCATCATCCACCCACAAGGCCAGCGTCTTTACGCCATCGCCATGATGATTGATATGATTAGCGATATCGTTGCCGGGATGCATGGGCGTGGTAAGCACAAAACGTACTTTATTCTGCTGAAGCACATACGAAGCACGATCGCGCACACCGGTTTCGGGTCCTGCATAGGCCACCAGCTTGAAACCAAATGCGGTACGATAGAAATACGCTGCTTGCTTTGCATTGCCTACATAAAACTCTATGTAGTCGGTGCCATTAATGGGAAGAAAATCGTTAGCTGTTGAGGTGAGGACTTGAGTTTGCTCGGTGATCATCGTTCTGTGGTACAGAAAAGTGATAAAAGTTTTTGGAAGCGGATGTACGCGCTTTCGGCAGGCAAAAATACGAAGAATGCTTCACGACCGGAATGATGGCGCTTGCCGAAGCTGTACCTTACTGCCGCTCATAGCCAAAGCTGAATCTTACGCCGGCGTACCATTGATACCACGGGGCATCGCCAAGCACCGAACTCAACGGAATAGTTGCGAACGGCTCCACCGTTACGAACAGCGAACCTTGCAGCCCCGCCATCCATCCGCCCGACACAGTGAGCGAATACTGCGTGTTGTTCATTGTTTGGATGTCTGTCTCGGCGCGTACGTTTACCGTATCGGTTCCGTTCGAAAAGCGAACCTCATCTTTTGGGCTTGCGATGTGTGTGTATTGCCGCGCACTACTTCTCAGCAGCAACGAGCTATTCACGCCCATCGCCACGAAATACAGCGATGATACATCGGCAAGTTCACTGCTCACATAAATACCGTACACCGGCAGTATCAACGATGCCCCGAGATTGCAACGATCCTGCGTTACGTTGAGCACGTTTACTTCTTTGATGGACTGCAGAGTGCCATCGAATCGAAGGAACTGCTTTGAGTTGTCTTCAGCATACAACCTTGTGGTAGATCGATCATACAACGCATGAGCGCGCACGATACACCATAGCGCCGGTATGCTCTTTGCCCATATAAGTCCGCGGCTGCCGTATCCTGCCGAAAAATCATCGGGGGTTGCATCCTGTGACGAGAACTTCTCTTTGAACGCATCTTGATCTGAAGCATACGGCCAGGTGGTGTTGAACGCTGTCTTAGTTGGAGCAAAAGAAGTCGAACGCAGGTTCGACACCCCCTCGTACACGTATAACGGCAGTGCACTCATTATACCCACGTGCGTTAGTGCATAGGGCTGCGGGAACCAACCTTTAGAGAGATGCCGCACAAAGGACTCATCGGAAGCCTCGGCTGCGCTTGCGGTATCATCCTGCATGAGTAAGGAGCGTGTATTAGTGCTTGATGCATGCGCGGGATGCAGCACAATAACAGTGAGGACGATCACAAACATCAACTCATGAACAACGTGCGGGCAAAGGCCTGAAAGCCGCATGAATGCTGTATGTACGCCGGAATGATGCATGGGAATGATGCATGGTAGAATGTTAACGTCCGCCACTGATTGCAAGGCGTACTTCCACTCCGGCTTCCGTTGTACTAAAACCGGGATTGGCTGCCCCACTGGTAAAGTTACCGGTATATTTCAAGAACGCCGTTGCGGTGAGCCTGTTGCTTACTGTATATCGGGCACGCGGCTCAATCATAATCATCGTGGAGCCGTCAAGCTCGCTACCGCCCTGTGCTTGGGAGGTGTCCTGTCTGGACAGCGCGAATGTTGCTCTATTGGAACGTCTATAGGTAGCATTGAACGAGAACTCAACATCGTTCTGTAAGTCAATGCCAAGAATCGGAAATGCAAAACCGCGAACGGCATACGAGGCGCTCATTTGAAACTCGTGTTGATTCTCCTGCGAGAGCGTGCGCGCTGCTGCCGCCAGCGCGTAGTTCGTACGCATGTTGTAGCGCAATGAACTTGTAAGCGTACCTTTCACCTTCTTTTCGTCGAAGGTCATCGTCATACCCACCAAGGGTTGAAACGCCATCTGCACCGTCTGTGCATCTACTACTCTGCCATTGTCATCTCGGCGTGCGCCCTCGGTGTAGGTAGACTGATAGGTGTGCTCGAATGTGATACGTTGGGCTGAACCCACAAAGATCAACTTTTCTATTCCCTCCCACCGCAACGACCAATTCACTTGCGGCAAGTATCGCGCCAGCACACCCGGCAAAAACTCGAAGGCCTGTAAGCCACCGATAAATGAGTTCGTCATAGCATTCTGAAGAAGAATCTTCTCACCGATAGACAGTGAGTCCTCGCTACGTCCATTCAGAATTGCATCCTTGCTTTGGTTGTAACGCTCAACAACATTCTCGGGAGTATTGTTGAACACAGCGAACATCAGGAAGTTCGGGAAGGTGAGAAATGTGCGTGAGTACCTCTCGGACATAATCACGTTGTTGAAACTCATAATGCCTTGAGCATCCGTGGTGGTAAGTTGATTCAAATTGTTGCCGAATTCCGTGCGCCAACTTAGATCTAAGGTAGCGCCTTTCCACAACGGCCGCGAGGTGCGCATTTCCAGGTTACTCATCTGCATGTAGTTGTCTTGAAGCTGTGCATTGGGAGCACGCGGACCTATCACCTCATCGAAACCAAAGTACGGGAACGCCGAGCTGGAACGCAGACGTATTCCGCTATGCGGATACCGCACCAACCCAAGCTGGAACGGCCCGCTGGGGCCAAGCAGCAATTCACTCTCGCGGCCGGTAAAGGTACGTCCCCACAAATTCGAAAAGCCATTGCTTCCCATCACACCCGGCATGATAGAACTGTTCGACTGGTTGAAATTGATGTTCAACGACTCGTAGTCGAAGAATGCCGAACGAATGCCATCGAGAATGCCGCCTACAATGGATCCCGAAGATGCGCTGGTATCAAGCTTGGCATTGGGATTTGTGGGAGCAATTCCAAACCAGGTATTCGTAAGCTGGCGCAAGCGCAGCGTTGTGTTCACGCGAATAGTATTGGTGTACGAAGCTCGTTTGGAAATATCACGAAGCAGAGGATCGGACTGCAATGGGTCTACCCACATGTAGTTCGTGGTGAAGCTTCCGCTGGCATCGAAGAACTTATTGATGTTGGCTATGTCCGGCAATCGAGGTCTGAAGTTCAGCGCGAAATTCTGCGTAAAGGTATTGGGTGTTCCAAAATCAATCAAGCGTCCATCGTTGAGCAGAACCCGCTCTGCTACTTGCCGCGCGGGCAGTTGGCGCCCCAGCGAATCCAGTTCTAAAGGCACCAATGTGCTGCCTGAGTTCGCAGAGTAATCCAGCGCCGGCGAGATAAGTCCACCTTCGGTGAGCTTCCACTGCATGGCCATTGAATTGGTGGCGCTAAACAAGCGCTCCGGCGGCGTGGGAAAATTCAAAAACCACGATTGCTCGGTGCGCCTCATACGCGTTACCTTGCTGCTCAGTGTGATTGACTGCGGTAAAAAATTGATCTTCCAATCCTTGTATGCGTTAAGCAAAGGCAAGCCCTCCATCCATCCACCGGTTTTGATTGTAGCTATGGGTGGCAAAGACAAGGCATAGTTGGCACTGGCATCCCATTGCCAGCGAAATCTCTCGCGAACCACCGGCGATTGTTCTGCCTCTTGTGTGTAACTGAAACCCAACACCAGTTTGTTCAGTGTTTCGCGTATCAGCCAAAACTGCGAGGGCAATCCAAACTTGAAACCGACGATACTGAAGTTCGTTTGCTCGCGGCGTGTCTGGGCGCGGCTTCGCACATAGTCTGCCGCTGCATTTGCTTGCGCAATTGATGCGCCGCTGTCTGCAGCTGCCTGGAACGCAAGTGCAGCTGCCTTCTCCACGTTCACGTCGTTTTGCGCCACAAAGCGCGGATCTATCGATCGAGTAGTTCGTGCAAAGTGAATGGGGATGCGCGCTTCCTTCATCGACGACGGCAGGAATTTCTCCAGTGTGGCATCGGCAGTGAAGTTGAAACTTCTCTGATCCTCTCGCGTACCGAAGCGTTCCTCCAGACGATGGAAATACGAGTCCGTGGAAATGTAACTGGCGGATATTGTTCCTAAGTCTGCCAGCTTCATGTCGAACGATCCCGTTACAGCCATTCCATTATCACTTTCCGGATTGAGCAAGCGCAACTCATCCACCCACATTGTGGTACTGAGTGTGGTGGGGCATCGCCCCGGCGGATTGGCAATTCCTAATGCAATAAACTGCGTGCGAGTAAGAGTGGGATTCCCCTGAATTGCATAGCGCGCAAAATTCTCGCCCGGCACGCGGAAACTCATCCTACGATACTGATCAATACTGTCGCGTTTCTGTTTTATCGCCGTGAGATTTTGAAGATCAATAGATATTCCCTTCCACTCGCGCACCAGCGGCGATCGATACTCATAGTAGTTCGCCGAATCGGTACCAAAACGAATGTAGAACTGAGGTGCGTTCGTATCGGCTTCGGTAAGAGACAACGAATCGGGTGGGATATAGTCTTGGCCCCCAATACCTTTCACGAAGAATTTCAGATTGCGGTAGAAGAACATGTCGAAGGTTCGGAAGTAACGCGTGGCTGCCCTCTCGTCCCCGCATGACAGATTATCAACGCCTATGGCAATGGACTGCTCGTTCAGGCGAATGTCGTTTTGTGGATCGGGATTAGCCAGGTTTCGCGGCGCTTGCACGCCCGGCGGCATAGTGTAGTAATCCGGAGGGCCGTCGTTTTCTTCTCTGTTCACAAAGGATACGCGCAGAGTATTGTCAACAGCATTGGCGCTGTTTTGCACCGCAGCATAATTCACTCTCTGCCACTGCGCTCCGGCAAAGCGCCAATCGGCAATCTGCGCCTTCAGCCTTCCGCCCTTGAACCACACACGCAGATACTGAATGTTGGAGAACAAAGGATTGCCCACCACTCGCTTGTTGCCGCGCAAGGGAATACGGTATAATCTCCAGCCGTTATTACCACCACCCACAATCTGTGTGTTCGATTCACCGGGATCGAGATTGATCTCGTACGAGAAATAACTATCGTCCAGCGAAATATTCTGACCGTTCTGCTTGTTCAAAACTTCGGTGTCGGGAAACTGACCTATTTCCGATTGCGTTGAGTTCCCTTCGTGATTATTGAACTTCCGGAAGTCGTCTGAGGAACGAAGATTATCATCCTTCGAAAAATCGAAATTGTAGTCGTCGCGAGAGGGATCGTCCTCCAGATTCAACGGGTATGGTAGCGCTGATTTTTCCTGCGCGTTATCGCGTTGATCCAAGCCAACGTCTTCGCCGGGGTCTATACGATTATTGGGAATAGGTGCTGTAGACGTAATTCCATCCTCCGTGTTCAAGGTAGAATTCGAAATCACGTCCTCACTCACCTGACCCAGATCCAAATACATTTTCGTTCCTTCTTCTCTGTCTTCTACGCGCATCATCACTTCCACGTAGTCGATATTGTCTAAGTCGAAGTTGGAGTTGAACGACGACAATAATCTCTGGAAGCCGCCCCAGATGCGGCTTCTGTTCGAAGGTTGTGCAGACCATGGATTAGAGCTCACCGAATCCCAACGAGGATTAAGTGAATCGATAAACTCTTTGTTCTCGTTGTAGATTCCGCGAACATCAGGCATGAAGTTGATAAAGAGCGGAGAGATGTTCGACCGTCCCGCCACTGTTTGGCGTTTGGGATACACATCGGCAATGGCAATGCGGCCAATGAAGTACTGCCACCACTGCGCCTTGCCTCGATACAACCCGCGATCTTTAGCATTGAAATCTATGCTGCTGTCCACCGGCGGCGATGCATGCGTCCACTGCGTGGCGGAAAGTCCCAAAGGAATATTACGCTGGGCCGATTCAAAATCGTCGATGTATGCCACAGCCCCGCCGTTGTCTGCAGGTACGTCAGAGATACGTTTGTTCGGCGTGGGCATTTGCATTGCCCACTCGCCTTTAAGGTTGATGAGCGATTGCTCTTTGGTATCGAAGAACGGTAGTGCATTCAGTGCGCGCGTAAGCCAATCGGCCTTCCACTGCACGGCAAAATCCAAACCCACCATTTCGTTGGCAACCGGCTCTTCACCCACACGCACCCTATCGATAATTGCAGCTTGATTGTAGTACATATACGTACCACCCATAGTTGCCGTAAGGTTTCGTGATCGATACATGCTCATGTCCGCTCGAATACCCGCAAGAGTTTTGGTTGTCACGTTCATGATGTCGTTAGACTCATACTCCACCGAGAGATTCGCACCGGCAGCCGCGGCCTGCGGATTGCGAATGGTAAGCATACCGCTCACATACTCCACGGTGTAGTCGTCGTTCTCGCGCAATTCGCGGCCGTCTAAGCGCACGCGCACACTTCCCGGCGCAACGTTGAATCCCAGCGTGACGCGCCCGGCCATTTGGCCTTGCACTTCGCCGGTGATAAGCCAGCGGTCGAATGCCGTTTGCTGACGGGCAAGCTCCACTTGATTATCGTACACGGCGGCGAAGTAATACTGCTTGGCGGTGTTGATCTGACCTCGACGCGCAAAGGCAGTATCCAAGCCCTCTCTGAAGGGTTCAAGCGATGGAAAGGTAATCTCGCCGCGCTGTGCATTGAAGAAGGGGCTGCCGCTGAACGACTGCGACTGCTGCGGAAATCCTGATTGCTGTTGTTGCATCTGCGGGGCCTGCGGCTGATTCATCCCGGTGGAGAAGTCGAACACACCGTCGCCGGGTGGTGTGCCGGTACCATTATTCACTTGGTCCACACGCAGTGCTGTTACAATCTTATCGGAAGTTCCTTCCAGAACATCTGTGGAGTCGTTGTTCGTGCGCAAGTAAAACACGTTGATACGGGCATCACCGGTGTTCACATTGGTAGCGTTGATGAAATAGATATTGCGCAGCTGACGAGCCCAAAGATTCTTGAAGCCCGGCTGTAGGTTCGGCACATACAGCAACTTCAAGATCAAGGTGTCGTTGTTGTTTGAACTGGTAGAGATGGTACCGGTGTAAAAGTCGTCCTTGGCATCGCTTGTGGGACCTTGCGTTCTGTATGCCGTCGCATAGGTGCGATCTCGGCGCATGTTGTTGATAGACACCTTGCCAAGATTCTGATCCCATTCGTAGCGGCTTCTGTCCAGCTTCACAAAACGGCCGCGCATTACTTTTCCCGCTTCAATCACGGCTGCGGTTTTGAGAGTGGCCGGATAGCGTTGGCCCAGCTCGTACTGCACGGGCGAGAGCGTATCATATGCCACCACATTTACACCACCTAAAGCTTGCTCCTTGATATCACCGGTGCTCTCGTATACCTCTACGTCTTTTACCAACAACGCTCCTGCCTGTGGTGTTACCGGAGTGGCCAGCGCCCAATAAGAACGATACAGCGGCTTGTAAGCGGTGTCCAGGAAGAAGTGATTGGGAGCATAATCATATGCTCGAAGCGCAAAGCGCGTGCGCGCAGCACCGCCGTTCACGTTCACAATACGGCGCTCACCGCGGCGCTGCGATGCAATGGTCTTCAAATACAAGGGACCGAACTGAAAGTCGGCACGAACGCCGAACAATGCTTGAGATCCGCTGATAAAGGTAGACTGCGACGGCAACTGTACGTTACCCAGCTCTACCTTCTTGATAATGTCGTCGTCGTAGCCGTCGTAGCCGATCCGGAAGCGATTGTCGAATTCAAACTGACGACGCGTACTCCAATCGGTGCCAAGCCGCAGCTTGTCGCCAATGCGACCACTCACATTGATTTGAATATCCTGCGTGAAGATGGGAGAGCTTTGCCCTTGACCAAACGCACTGGAATTGCCAAGGTTCTGCCGCTCCCAGCGCCAACCGCCGCGAAGCGTGATCTCTCCGTTTACATTGATACTGATTTCCGGCTTACCGAAGATGCTTGATAATGGATTCGGCGGCAAAGGAATGGCAATGTTCGTTGCCTGCGAGAGTAGTTTGCTCAGTTGGTCTCCGCTCAGTGCCCTCTTTAGGTCGTACACGGTGATCAGCGAATCCCATACCTTTCTGCTTATCTGTTTCTGCCGCTGCGCCAGGTAGTCGTCGAGGGTTAGCTCCAGCGGCACACCCACTTCAATGCCCTGGATCTTCCCGCTGATGCGCACTTTCGAAGCGGAGGAATCCAGCGTGCGCATAATCTCTAAGCCGGATGGCAGGCCTAGACGTTTAGTTGCGAACGACGACGCAAAAGCGTCGAACTGCACAGTGGGCAAGGGCGTGTTGAGGGAACTTCGCAAAGAATCGTCGCGGCGCATTGTCTGGGCGCGCGCAATGGGTGCAGATGCTACGGCAATCCACACGCTACACACGAACACACAGGCTATGACAGATCGGGACGAGGTCATGCACTCTTGCGTACTCACGTTCGCCTCCCCGGTGGCAACACTCAACGCGAAAAATTGCGTGAATGCTCCCGCTCCCTATCAACGCAAAAACAGCGATGAGCGGGACGGCAGAACAAGTGAAAAAAATCTTTGACCGCCGCCTGAAATTCACGCAGGAACGCGGTACAAAGCATGGAGTAGCAAGCTGTCTATAGAACCTCTGAATAATGATAAGAAGGTTGCGAACCGAAAAAGGTTACAACACCGCGTAAAATAGCCAAAAAACCCGTTACAATGCGCTAATCGGCCTTTATGCAAAGGAAGTGATCGGCCGTTATGAACGCGGCCTTGAACAGTGTGGTGGCGTACAGTACACACAGCGATACTCAACCGCGATACTCATCCACACGTTTTCATCGCGCGTTCCCGGCGCGAGCTTGACGCAGCTTTGTATGTTGACGCTCGGGAGCGTACGCGTGAAATGCTCCTGTTGATTGTGCCGCATGGGCACCACCGGAAGCGCTGCTACTGCGTAACGATTCTACCAAAGATTCGATGCTTACTACAGAGGGATCTATATGTATTTCCATGGCTTTGACCGGAGTAGCGTTATTTGTACCTGTGCCTGAGCCGGCGCTTGCTTGAGGCTCCAGTTCGCCAATGCGTGTGAAGAGCACGCCACGCTTGTTGTAGAGCGAGTATTGAAGGTCGTCCACATTGTCGTCCACGAGGTAATACACGCGCGTATCGGCCGGATGAAAAACGATGGACGAGGTATTAACACAATGACGATTGTTTGCGGGCGTGATTCGTTCTCCCTGAAACTCGTGGCCCAGGTGACCACCGCATGTTGCGCACACTATCTCGGTACGTACCATGCCATATGCTTTATCAACATTTCGCTTTACTGTTCCGGGAATCTCGGTTTCGAAACTTGGCCAACCGCAACCGGAGTGAAACTTCGTCTCGCTTTTGTACAAAGCGGTACCGCAAGCACGGCAGTGATACACGCCCTGATCGAAGAGATTCGTATAGCCGCCGTCGCCGGGGCGATCAGTACCCTTGTTCACAAGTACATCATACTCGGCATCGTTAAGATGCGCTGAATACGCTTCCGGCACACCGGAGGTTTCGTTCGTGCTTTTGCTATTCATTTTCGTTGTGGATTGTGAGGAACATGATGCGGACAATAGCGCCGGTATAAGAATTGCAACAAAGGCGCTTCGCCCCAGGAATGCTGCAGCGCGATTGCCTTGGAGCCGGCGGTAGAAGTGTTCAATAGAGGTCTGCATGGTTTACCACGGCAAGGTTGTGTTTCTAAACATATACGCACCGGAAGGCCCATCGGCAGGCAAGGTTGCAAGTGCCACCGACGTCGCGGCTCCGTCTGCAAGTTCCAATGTAGCTCCCTTCCCGCCCATGTCGGTCTTTACCCATCCGGGGTGCGCCGCATTTACCTTAATGGGTGTGTCCTTGAGCGCATGTGCCAGATGAATGGTAAAGGCGTTCACTGCTGCCTTAGAACTATTGTAGGCAAGCAGCTTCGTGTTGTAGGTATTTGAACCCGCAGTAGCATGCATGGAGAGTGATGCAAGTATGCTCGTCACATTTACAATGCGTGCTGCAGGAGCTTTACGAAGCAAGGGTAATAGCTTTTGTGTCAATTCCACCATGCCGAAAAAGTTGATATCAAAGGTGGTTCGAAGTATTTCCGGCGACACACTCTCGGTGTTGTTCGTTGCCCAAGTTTCGGATTCTATCTGCACACCGGCATTGTTCACCAACACATCAAGGTGACCAAAGCGCTGTTCTATTGACTCTGCTGCCAGGGTAAAATGATAAGGATTCTCCATGTCGATGTGGATGAACTCTACATCCAGGCCTTCGGCGATAAGCTGCTGTGCAGCTATGGTGCCGCGTTCGGCATCGCGTGATGCCATAAGTACTTTCATTCCTTTTTGGGCAAGCTGGCGTGATGTTTCAAGACCAATGCCCTTGTTGGCACCGGTAACCAAAGCGATATTCATACGATAATGTTCCATGATTTTGAAAAACTCTGCCGGATGAAGAACCCGGCAAACGTGCCGATACCTTTAGCAGTAAACAGGCATTGTTGTGCTGCGCTCACCATGCGTTTTGAATACACATTGCGCACGGTTCGGAGGCTCAACGCGCATCGACGTACAGACACTGCTATTCGTGCATGTTTTGTGGATGCAAGCGGCCGGCAGGGGGGTAGAACTATGGCCAAATACATCCCTGTTCATTGCGCGGTGTTTCCTATTTTTCAACGATCAAAACGATGAACGTTTTTTCAGGGGAATACATGAATTTGTGCAGCACGCACCTATCCGGATCCAATGGATCGGATTTCGGCTTCCGGCGGTGGTCCCGGATAGCGCAGACCGTGGCCTTCGCACTTATTGTGGGCACCGTTAGCACCTGTTTGCCGGTACTTGGTCAGGATGTACAGATCGATAGCATCTTTATTCCAAAGCCTACCACATCGGCAGTTCCCGAAGCTTCTCGTGAGGCAGTTGATACACCGGCACCCACCCCGGAACCCCGCAGGAACGAGCCGCATATGTGGTTCGGTGTGATTGGCGGTTACTCACACATTTTCAATACAACTACTCTAGCCGTTTATCCGAACGCGCCTGTTTGCGGAAACTTTAGCGACGGAGTAGCCGATGCGCCGCATTATGGAATCACCTACGAGTACCCCGCACATCCGGCCCTGGACATATCTGCACGACTTATGTACATGGAGCGTCCGTCTACGTTGTCTCTGCAAACGGACAACGGCTTGCGCGCCTACGATGATGTCAGCGGTAAGGATGTACCCTTCATTAGGGAAAATGTGTTCACTGCCGATTTGCGGTATTTGACGCTGGATATAGGACTGCGCGTGCGTCCGTTTGTGCTGCTTGGCATGGATCTGCCGCTGTATGTACGTGTTTCAGCCGATGCAGGTGAGCCGATGTTTCAAAACAGTTTTGTGCAAACAGAACAAATCATTCAACCCACGTCCCGATTGTTTCCCGACGGAACCCTTCGGCGCACCGTATTCAGCGGACCGCTGGACGACGTCGGCACAGCCTATGGTGCATCGGGAGCCGCGGGGTTGGAACTACGCTTGAGCGAGTCGCTGTACTTCCATATCGAAGCCGGCGCTAGAGTGGGGCTAAACTCTGTAGTTCGTACGCAGGATTGGAAAGTAAACTCTCTGTACGGTTCAGGACAGCTAAGCTACGGCATCGTTGATCCCC